>NZ_JBNYXX010000001.1:0-651995 GCF_051380905.1 Janthinobacterium darwini | reverse complement strand
CCGCCCGTCGACGGACCGGAGGTGGGTGAAATGCTGGTGACCACCGGTGCCGCCACATAGGTGAACTGGTCTGCACCGCTGGTAGCGCTGGTGCCACCGCCGGTAGTGACGGTGATATCCACCGTACCAGTGCCAGCAGGCGAAGTGGCTGTAATTTGTGTGGGGCTATTGACTGTAAAGCTGCTGGCATTGCTGGCGCCAAACTTCACAGCCCCTGCACCCGTCAGGTTGGTACCGGTGATGACCACGCTGGTGCCACCCGTAGTGGAGCCAGTGGAGGGCGAAATACTGCCCACCGTAGGGATAGGTGCGGCATTGATCGTCAGGCTGATGCTGATTGTCTTGGAATAAGGACCACCGCCAGCCGTACTGTCCGTAGATTTCAAGACAAAATTAGAAGTGCCTGTGGCAGTAGGCGTCCCCGACAACAGGCCGCTGCCTGACAAACTCAAGCCTGTCGGCAAGGCGCCGGACTCCACCACATAAGTGTAGCCAGAGGTACCGCCGCTGGTACTGAACTGCTGGCTATAAGTCTGTGACACGGCTCCTGCGGGCGGACTTGCTGGCGTAATCGCCAGCACAGGTGCGGCCACCGTAAATGAATAATTCTTGGTGGTAGTGAGCGCTGTAGGCATGGTCGAATCCGCGATCTGCACCCCAAATACAAACACCCCGCTCTCCCTCGGTGTGCCGGAAATAATGCCGGTGGACGACAAACTCATCCCTGCCGGCAAGGCGGAGGAGAGAGTGTAGGAATAAGGAGCGATGCCACCGGTTGAACTAATATTTTGGTTATAGCTCACACTAATCACAGGAGCGGCCAAGCTTGCAGGCGTCACCGTGATGGGGCTAGATGGTGGCAAAATAGTCACTACAAAAATGATATCACCAGCAATGTCATCCCTCAGAGTAAAGGTATCGGAAGTAGCTCCGTCACCATTATTGGTGTAATACACGATGCCGTCGCCATTACCCGCGACGTTAGGGATACTGCCATGCGAAGGCGGCACGGGCATACCCGTAAAGCCGAACGGCGTACATCCTGACAGGTCTATCGTGTGGACTGCGCCTGAAGCCACCGTGAAGCTTTGGTTGGGAGGGCACTCTATACTGGGCCCTGCCGCCTGCGCTGGGCTGTTGCTCAAGGCCAACATCAGCAGGCATAGCCAGGCTAACAGTTTTATCGAACTGGACTCTAATCTGGACATCAAGCTGGCGCCGCCTGCCCCAGTGCCAATTATTTGCTGTCGATGATGTGCGGGAAGAAAATGAGAAAAGAGGCGAAGCAAACGATGAAATATGCCGTTGCAAAGAAATAACATTATTTCTCCCGCGCAGAATTTTTTTGAACCAGAATTGGATAGGAATCTGAATCACAAATGATGCTAAAAAACACATTCCACCGGGACAACAAATATTTACACTTGTCTTATGTCAACGTATGCTACCTTGCGTAGCTAATAAAGCAACTGGAAAAAGGAGCATACTAAAAAACAACAATAGTGCCAAATTTGAAATATAAGCAATCACACCGGAACCCCCCACTTGACACCTGGAGAACAAGAATGGCTGATGTTTATGTTGGACAAATAATGATGAGCGGATTCGCATTTGCACCGCGCGGTTTTGCGCTCTGTAACGGGCAAATTCTGCCTATTCAGCAAAATCAAGCCCTGTTTTCACTGCTGGGGACTACCTACGGCGGCAATGGCACAACGACATTTGGATTGCCTAATTTACAAGGAACTGTGCCCATCCATGCGGGTCCATCGGTCGATGCAACATGGCAACCCAGCAACTATCCGTTAGGTACCCGCGCCGGCGTAGAAACTGTCAACTTGACAGTGACTCAGATTCCCGCGCATTTACATACCGCCACTGCCTTGAGCACGGCAGCGACCTTGAAGAATCCCAGCAACGCGCTATTTGGCGATAGTGGCACGGCAGCCATTTATGGCAGTGCATCGGGCGCCAGGGTGACGCTGGCCAGCCAGACTCTGGGCACGACGGGCGGCAACCTGCCGCATCCGAACATGCAGCCATTCCGTGTCATCAATTTCTCCATCGCCTTGAACGGCATCTACCCTAGCCGCAATTAATCCAGCCACCATTCCCGGAGATAGCCATGAGCACACCTTATATAGGCGAGATCCGCCTGTTTGCCTTTCCCCGTATTCCCAATGGCTGGCTGGCCTGCGATGGCAGCTCGGTATCGATTGCCGACAATGAAACCTTGTTCACCTTGCTGGGGACCACCTTTGGCGGCGATGGCGTCAGCACTTTCGGCGTGCCTGACCTGCGCGGCCAGGTTCCTGTGCACCAGGGCACGGGACCACAATTGACGACACGGGTACTGGGCCAGAATGGCGGTACCGAGCAAGTGACTCTGCTGGCGACCCAATTGCCGCAGCATACGCATGAATTCAATGTGAGTAGTGCACTGGCCACTGCCTCTACACCGGCAAGTAGCCTGCTGCTGGCAGCTCCGGCCAATAACGACAAGATGTACACCAGCAGCCTGGCTGGCCTCACCTCGTATCCACTATCGCAGGCCGCAATCACTTATACGGGCGGCAATCAGCCGCACGACAATACGATGCCAACCCTGACCGCATCATTTTGTATCGCTGCGTTCGGCATTTATCCATCCCAGCAGTAACAGCTTCCGTGCAGACAAAGCACCACCACAGGTGCGCATTGCCAACCAAACTGACCAGGAGAACCTATCGTGACATCACCATTCCTCGGCGAGATACAAGTCTTTGGCTTCAATTATGCCCCGGCTGGCTGGGCCAGCTGTAATGGCGCCACCCTGCAGATACGTCAATACACCGCCCTGTTCTCATTGATCGGCACGCAATATGGTGGAGATGGAGTAACAACCTTCCAATTGCCCAACTTCACGGGACGCGCGCCCTGCGGCCAGGGTCAGGGGCCAGCCCTGACAGCACGCACCATAGGCGACACATTCGGCAGCGAAAGCGTGCAACTCGATGTGACGCAAATTCCCGGCCACACCCATCAGCTCACTGTTGCGCGTCAACCGAATACGAGCTTGCAACACAATGTTCCATTGACTAATGACGGTTTGATTACCATCGGTAGCGTGAATACTTTCTTGCCGGCGGCAGCCCCTTCCACCACGTTTGCTGCCGAGGCGATCTCTCCCGCGGGAGGCAACCAGGCACACGAAAATCGTCAGCCGCTGCTGGCATTGAACTTCTGTATCGCCTTGCAAGGTGAATTTCCTGCATTTGGCTAATTACATCTATACAGGGACAGGCAATGCCATCGCGGCAATGCCTGGCCTGCCCCTTCTTTAGTTGAACACCGCCTGATACAGGAAACCTTGACCATCACGCGCCACCGGCACCAGGAAGATGCCAACCTCGCCCAACGCATCATGCTGCAGCAGAAAGATCTTTTGGTTGAAGAGGATGGGGGAACTATGATGGAACAACAAGCTGAACGGCGCGCGCAGCATGCCCTCGATCGTGGCGGACTGCAAGGGACACACCTCCTTCAAGATGAAAGCGGCATTCCCGTCGTTGGCAGAGATAAAGGTATCGTTGACGCGCGTGGCGAAGTGTTCCAGAGTCAATACATTCATCATTGCATGTGTTCCATTCCATGAACGCTGTGATTGAAGCAACGATTTATTCTACTGGAAGCATTGCCTCTTTGGCACAACTTTTAACATGCAATTATCCCCATCTGCGCTCGGCAGCAATGCGGCCGCTCGGGCCATCAAGCCCGGCCGCCGGCACCGCAACTACCATGTAGCTTAGGCCACCTAGCGCATCGTTTCCAGCAAACCCGGCGCAAATTCGGCGCCGTGCCTGACCTGCGCGGTGGATGCCTTCAGCGTGGCGCCGATCGGTTCCGCGCGGCAAGCCAGGCATAGGCCCTGGAAGTTTTCCGTCACCGCATTGAAAGCGATGTTGTTCACGGGCCGGGCAAAGCCGTGGCCTTCGTCGGGAAATAGCACGTACGTGACGGGGATATTCTTCGCCGCCATGGCTGCCACGATCTGGTCCGATTCGGCCACGTTGACGCGGGGGGCGTTCGCCCACTGGCCGATCAGCAGCGGCCGCTGGATATTCTGCGCAAAGTTCAACGGCGAGCGTTCCATCAGCAGCGCCTTGCCTTCTTCCGTGGCCGGGTCGCCCATGCGCTTGTAAAACTGCTGCTTGCCCGCTTCCCAGTAAGGCGGGATGGTTTCAGCAGGGTAAACAGGTTCGACGGGCCGACGATGTCGACGCCACAGGCAAAGGTCGTCGGCGTGAATGCCATGCCGGCCAGGGTGGCGTAGCCGCCATGCGAGCCACCCATGATGGCCGCCTTGTCGGCCGAGGTCACGCCACTCGTCACGGCCCATTGCACCGCGTCAAGCAGGTCGTCATGCATCGTGCGGCCCCACTGCAGGTCGCCGGCCGAGATGAATTGCTTTCCGAAGCCCGTCGCCCCCCGGTAATTCACCGGCAGCACAGCGTAGCCGCGCTGCTGGGCAGTTCGCACCTTGTGGAAGGCTCGATGCCACATGCCTGCGTGGAGTTCAAAGAAAATAAGCTCAGTAACTACGGCAAGGACAAGCACGTGATTGCGGATGTTTCCGAGATTCCGATGGCGTTACCCTGGCTAGAATAAAGCCCGACTTTTGCAAATAGCCGCCATCCTCTGTCAGCGCTGAATGGCTGCTTTCGCCTGCGGATTCAATCGGTCAACGCAACACACTGTTCAAATCGTTGAGCCGGTGTTTGGTAGTGTAGCGTCTTCCTGGGGCGCTCGTTTAGTCTTCTGGCTACCGCATCGAGTTGCTCTTGCGAATACGTGGAAATATCCAATCCCTTGGGGAAATACTGGCGCAACAGGCCATTGGTATTTTCATTTGAACCGCGCTGCCATGGATTCTGTGGATCGCAGAAGTAGACCTGGATGTCGGTGGCCAACGTAAAGCGTTTATGCCCAGCGAGCTCGCTGCCGCGATCCCAAGTCAGTGACTTATATAGTTCTTGGGGTAGCCTGCGGGCATTGTCGATCAATGCGTTGACCACCGTTTCGGTATTCTTCGCGGCGACCTTTATCAGCATGACATAGCGCGTCTGGCGCTCAACCAAGGTCACGATCTGGCTGTTGTGGCTGCCGCATAGCAGGTCGCCCTCCCAATGCCCGGGCACCGCTCGATCCGCTGCCGTCGCTGGACGCTCGCTGATCGACACGGCGTCGACAATTCTGCCGTGGTTGTCCGTCTTTTGGGTGTGATGACGTGAACGGCGCATGGCGCGCGTCCGGCGTAAGTGCTCCAGCAGCTCTTTCTTAAGGCGCCTCGTGCCTGGATATAGAGGCTGCGGTAAATGGTTTCGTGCGACACGTGATACTCCTCGTGGCGCGTGAACAGCTGCTTGAACCAGCCAGCAATCTGTTCTGGCGACCACTGCAATTGGAGCATGCTGGCAACCATGTTGGCCAGCATGTGGCTCTCCGTCAGCTTACAAGGTTTGGGGCGGCGCGCCTGATCCCAAGCATGCTGATCCGCCTGAGTCGCACGATATGCTTCGCGGCCACCATTGCGCTTGAGTTCCCTGCTGATGGTCGATGATGCTCGGCCAAGGCGCCTGGCAAGTGCGCGGATGGATACGCCGGTAACGATTGCACGCGATACCTCCTCGCGCTCGGCCAGCGTCAGCGCCAGTCTGGAACGGCATCGCGGCACTGGCCGTATGCCACCAGATTCGGCCAGAATCCGCTGTATCGACGAATGATTCCGATCAAATAGTTGGGCTAACATCTGCAGGGAGTCGCCTTGCTTCCAGCGTTCCCAGATCAAGGCCTTCTGGCTCTCAGTGTAATAAATGCGTGGTTTCTGTTTCATCTTCAACACTCCTGTAACCTAGGCGTTTAGGTTAGAGTGTTGCGACCACCGATTGAATCCGCACCCCATTGCAGCCGTTGGGAATCGCTGGGAAGTGGGGTTTGAAGCGGTGGCTAAGGTTCTTCGTCTGCTCAGGTGTGTAATGCTCAACGACTTGAACCGTGTCGGATAATTGAATAAGAGGGTAGTGTTCCCGCATCCCCTTGAGCATTACCATTGGCGGCCACATGGCCTCCATGCCGCAGAACGCGGCGGCCTTATTTAAAGGCATGTACGTGCAACGGGTGACCCATACGACAGCCGTTTGACTAGGTTTTCCTTCGCACTCATAACGCAGATAGCCCGGTTCAATGTGCAATTCGCCGAAGCGGATCGTCGACCTCTTGTTTCCATTTAGCAAATCTGGGAAAAGTCGAGAGACCACCATCAAAGTTTGCATGCTTGACTCCTTGGTAAGCAAATAAAATGATCTGCTTTAAATTTGATGGAGACTCTTGGCCAGCCATGGCTCCTTTCAAACTCAGTAATGCAATGATGCCCGCTATGACTTTGCGCACGAAGCGCCCCCTAATTCTATGTGAGCGACCGCTTGTGGCCGGTTGCCGTTGTTGCCAGATTGCCAAGACGTTTGATTGACGGCGAAGTCAGCCGACACGAACTTGATATGCACCGGCATCAAGCATGCGGAACAAGAAATCTTCCACTGCGTTCACCGGGGACGAGCCAAGATCAACCGTAACTCTCCAACCCTCCTTTGTGCGTTCCAGCTCAGACATGAAGTGTACGACGCCGAAAAGGCCGTCTTCGGTAGGTACATTTTCGTCGTCGGTGTCAAACCACTTTAGGAACCACGGCTGAATAACGTTTGAAACTGCCTCTTGGCTCAGACCAAGCACTTCGAGTGGCGTCCAATCCCAAACGAACGGTGAAAGCACCACTTCACCTGCACCTGATGCAAAAGTGACTGCCTCAAACTTCAAGCGGGTCTCAGAGTCGACTCGAATCGTTTGGCCCGCAGTGATCCCTTCCATTGGGATAACATCGACTCTGCAAGGAAGGCCGAGTGCACCTTCGACTGCCAACGATCCATCACTTTGCCGGTATGCCGGCTCCACATGCGATACAACGTGAGTCGCGACCCGTGCGAAGGTGGCGATGTATGGCGTGCGAACGGCGGTGAGAAATTCGGAAATCGTCATGGTGGCGGATGTAAGTTTAAACAAAATATTTAAGACCGATTGAGCAATGCATAGCTGCCGCCCCGGCATACTGGGTACGCTTAATCATCCGGTTGTGGCCGAATTGCGCCTCCTGGGTGCCCCTATTCGGGAAGAGACCAGACATACCCAACCTCACTATTCTCACTAGAACAGGCAAGCAGAAGCAGCTCTGGATTTGACGACAGCGTTGCGATTTCATCTTGGACATGAACTAGCGCCTGTACCATCGAAAGATGGAACTGCTTATCAATCATCAACTCTTCAATGTCAGCGCGGGCCACGTTGACCATAACAAAATCCCCTAATGACAGACTTCGACCTACGTTAGCCTGCCAAAAGCTTGCTTGTTGAAGATTGCCGGCGGCGACAGCCTTCTGAAAGTGGCGCAAGTTGTACTTGTTCATTGAGTGAACAATTCTTGCAGAATTTTCTTCCGTGTCAACGCAAACCGAAACGGCACCCGACTCGTGGTCATGGTAAAACGCGAACGTGAACACCGAGATTTTTTTCGATTTCACTTCTGCAATTGCGGCTTTCAAAACAGCGTCAAAATATGCCTGGTTCCTGGACGTCACTTACCCTCCTCTGAATATCCTAATCTTCTTTGTTTTTCTCTGTCCGCTATTGGCCGAACCCGGCCGTTCGGGCAGCATGGCAGGTTGTCAGGGTGGAAATCTAGCGGCTGTATCGTCAGGCTGGATTCGCCCCAAAACGGCCGGTCGTAACCAGCAGATAATGCTTACTTCAGGATCATACTGAGAAGGGTGATAGCCGCGATCCGAAGTCATTAGAGGTATCATTAATGCTCGGAAGCAACCCGTTTTTCCACCTGGTTATTTAACATTGATTGCAACTAATGAAGAAAATCGCGATTATGGCAATTATTGCCACTATGTTAGCCCCCATCGCTGAAGGCTCCTCTCTCACCATCGACGCAGTGGTGGTTGGGACGCCGTCGGATCAAACTAGAGCGACCACTGTAACATTTGAGAATGCTTTTTCCCCAGATGATGGGGCTGAGGCTTTAGTTCTTAAGGTCATCAATACATCCGTTTCGACAATCAGGCTTGCAGCGTACTCCTTCAATTCACTGAAGATAGTAGAAGCTTTGCTTAACGCGAAGAAACGAGGTGTCGATGTTAAAGTCATAGTTGATAACCGACGAAACCAACGAAAGAACAGCATTAAGGCACTCAATCTGTTAGTTAACGATGGTATCCAAACCAAGACTATTTCAGTTTATGCTATGCATCATGACAAATACATAGTTGCTGATGATTTAACTGTGCAGAATGGAAGCTTCAACTACAGTAAAGATGCCGCCACATCAAATAGTGAAAATGTGGTTGTAGTATGGAACAGTCCAGAATTAGCGAAATCGTTCATGCTCCACTGGCAAAACCGATGGTCTAAGGGTGTCGGCTACCGATATTCACAAGAATAAATAGCCACAACTACACTGGACTCAGCTGAATCTCTTACAGCTCATTGCAGTTAATCCACTCCAATGGCTCATCAACGACCGCTCCTGGCCGCTGGACGAAATGTTTGAGCGGACACACCCACCTAATGAACTCACCCGATATATGTTAAAACGGCAAAGCCAGCGCAGAAGTGGCGTGGACGTGAGCCATCTACCTCCCGCTCAGCGGCTGCTTTTTGGCCGATAGCGGACATCGGCATGCTGTAACGAAAATCATACGTCATGTAAACGGAAAAACCCAGCACCGATATTATACAAACGTATAATATACGGTACTGGGTTTATATACAGCTTGCGCTGTATCTCCTTGAATCTAATGGTCGGGGCGAGAAGATTCGAACTTCCGACCCCATGCACCCCATGCATGTACGCTACCAGGCTGCGCTACGCCCCGACGAGGTGGGAATTATAGCAGAGGCTTTTAGGTTTTTGCCATGCTTTGCGCATGATTCATATCGAACTGCGCAAAGTTTTTTCAGCCTGGCGGCAAAGCGTTCTACTCGCCCAGCAGCAATGCCGTCAGGACGATGCGAAAACCGGCGATCAAGGGTTCGACCTTCATGTCCGGATTGTGCACCGCCCGCACGGGCAAGCCCTGGTACATGGCGATCATGGCATTCAGGCGCCCTTCCAGCATCTCTTCGTCGGCCGGCAAGCTGCGCTTGATGCGCGCATCGCGGATGATCGAAAGAAACAGCTTGCGCGAACGGATATCCGCACAGTGCAACATTTCCGCGATGGCGGGATTGCGCGAAGCCTCGGCAAAAATTTCCAGCGGCATCACCCAAGTTTTCGGGTCCAGGCTTTCCAGCACATGCTCGCCAGCATTGTCGACCACGGCCTGCAGCGGGTCCTCGCGCTGCGCCAGGTCCTGCATCAGGTTGGTGACCCGCTCCATGTTCTTCATGACGAAGGCGGCGATGATCGCATCCTTGCTGTCAAAATAATTATAGATGTGGCCCGCGCTCATGCCGGCCGCCTTGGATATCTCGGCCATGCTGGCGCCGTGGAAGCCGCGGCGGCTGAAACAGCTTTCGGCCGCATCGAGCACCTGCTTGCGCCGCGTGTTGGCGCGCTCGGGGTCTGGATGCTTCTTTTCAACTTGATTCATGATTTTCCAGTAGCGCGCCGGCCCTGCCCTTGCGGGCAAGGCCGGCGTCGGCGTCCCCGTGATTATTGGACGCTGCCAGCCGCCGCAACGGCTGTCTGCTCAGGCTGCCAACCGCCGCCCAGTACCTTGTACAAGGTCACCAGGTTGGTCGATTTGGCCAGGCGCGCCGTGATCAGGCTTTGCTGCGCCGTGTACAGCGCGCGCTGCGCCACCAGGGCGCTCAGGTAGGACTCGGCGCCCTGCTTGTAGCGCGCGTCATGGATAGTGTAGCTCTTCGTCGACGCCTCGACCAGCGAGACCTGCGACTGCAGGCGCTCGTCGATGGTGCCGCGCTGGGCCAGCGCATCGGACACCTCACGGAAGGCGACCTGGATCGCCTTTTCGTATTGCGCCACAGAAATTTCACGCTGCACCTTGGCGATATCGAGGTTGGCGCGGTTCACGCCGCCATCGAAGATCGGCAAGCTGATCTGCGGAATGAAACTCCACGTGCCGCTGCCCGCCTTGAACAGGCCCGACAGGTTGTCGCTCAGCGAACCGGCCGTGGCCGTCAGCGAAATGCGCGGGAAGAAGGCCGCGCGCGCCGCGCCGATGTTGGCGTTGGCAGCGCGCAAGGTGCGCTCGGCCGCCAGCACGTCGGGGCGGCGTTGCAGCACGTCCGACGGCAAGCCGGACGGAATGTCCGCCAGCGCCGTCACGTCGCCGAACTCGCCTTGCGGCAGCAGGTCGGCCGGCACGGGGCCGCCCACCAGCAAGACCAGCGCGTTCTGATCCAGCGCCACCTGGCTCGTGAACACAGCCACGTCGGAACGGGCCGACTCGACACTGGTCTGGGCATCGTACTTGTCCAGGCCCGAGGTGGCGCCGGCACTGAAGCGGCGCACGGCCAGGTCATACGACGACTGCTGGCTTGTCAACGTGTCCTGCGCCACACGCAGGCGCTGCTGGTCGGCCACCAGGTTCAGATAGGTGCTGGCCACTTCGGCCACCAGGCTGATCTGCTGCGCACGGCGTGCTTCTTCCGTGCCCAGGTATTGCTCCAGCGCGCTGTCGGACAGGCTGCGCACGCGGCCAAAGAAGTCCAGCTCGTACGCCGATACGCCCAGGTTCGCCGTGTATTGGCGATTGATGGACGCTTCGCCGTTGGCACTGGCGTTCTTTGGCACGCGTGTGGCCGACTGGCCGCCGGAAGCCGACAGGGTCGGGATCAGGGCGGCGCGTTCGATGCCGTAGGTGGCACGCGCCTTCTCGATGTTCAGGATCGAGACGCGCAGGTCGCGGTTGTTGGCCAGCGCCAGTTCCAGTACCTGGCGCAGGCGCGCATCGGCAAAGAACTCGCGCCAGGCGACGTCCGCCACCGGCTTGGCGTCGGCGGCGGCCGTGTCGGCCTTGTAAGAAGGGCCCGTCGGCCACGCCGTGGGCGCCGGCGCTGCCGGACGCTCATACGTGGGAGCCAGGCTGCAACCGGCCAGCAAGGCCAGTGCCGCCATGGAGAGTAGCGTTTTTTTCATATTAATGCGCATCCTTAGAAAGCGTGACGGCTGGCGAGCCAGGCGTCGCCGGCGTGGTTGGCGCGTCCGGCTTCGAGAAGAAGCCGCGCACCAGCACGAAGAACACCGGCACGAAGAAGATACCGAGGAACGTGGCCGTCAACATACCGCCCAGCACGCCGATACCGATGGCGTTCTGGCTACCGGAACCGGCGCCGCTGGAGATGGCCAGTGGCAACACACCGAGGCCGAAGGCAATCGAGGTCATCAGAATAGGACGCAGACGCAGACGCACCGCATGCAAAGTCGCGTCGAGCAGCGACATGCCCGATTCCTGCATTTCCTTGGCAAATTCCACGATCAGAATCGCGTTCTTCGCCGACAGGCCCACCACCGTGAGCAAGCCCACCTGGAAGTATACGTCGTTCGACAGGCCGAACATCCACGTACCGAGCACGGCACCGATCACGCCCAGCGGCACGACCAGCAGCACGGAGAACGGAATCGACCAGCTCTCATACAGCGCAGCCAGGCACAGGAAGACGATCAGCAGCGACAGCGCATATAGCTGCGGCGTCTGCGAACCGGATTCACGCTCTTCCAGCGACACGCCGGTCCAGCTGAAGCCTATGCCAGGCGGCAACTGCGCCACCATCGCTTCCATGGCGTTCATGGCGGCGCCCGTGCTCTGGCCCGGTGCCGGCGTACCCAGGATCTCTACTGACGGCAAGCCGTTGTAGCGTTCCAGGCGTGGCGATGCGTAAATCCACTTGCCGGTGGCAAAGGCGGAGAACGGCACCATCTGGCCAGCGGTATTGCGCACGAACCACTTGTTCAAGTCTTCCGGCAGCATGCGCGATTCGGCATTGCCTTGCATGAACACTTTCTTCACGCGGCCACGATCAAGGAAGTCGTTCACATACGAACTACCCCAGCCCACGCTCAGCACGCGGTTGATTTCCGAGATCTGCAAGCCCAGCGCGGTAGCTTTCTGCTGGTCGATGTCGATCTTGTACTGCGGCGTATCTTCCTGGCCGTTCGGGCGCACGCCCACCATGGCCGGGTTTTGCGACGCCATGCCCAGCAACTGGTTACGCGCTGCCATCAGGGCGTCATGGCCGACACCGCCGATATCCTGCAGTTGCATGTCGAAACCCGTGGCGTTACCCAGTTCCAGCACGGCAGGCGGTGCGAACGTAAACACCATCGCATCCTTGATCTGCAACAACTTGCCCATGGCGCGGCCGGCCACGGCCGGCGCTTTCTGCGCCACGTCCTTGCGCAGAGACCAGTCTTTCAGGCGCACGAAGGCGATACCCGTATTCTGGCCGTTACCGCCGAAGCTGAAACCGGCGACGGCAAACACGGAAGCGACGTTGTCTTTCTCGCTGTTCATGAAGTGGTCTTCGACCTGCTCGATCACTTTCAGCGTGCGCTCTTGCGTGGCGCCCGTCGGCAATTGAATCTGCGTAAACAGGATGCCCTGGTCTTCTTCCGGCAGGAAGGAGGTCGGCAGGCGCATGAAGACGAATACCAGGCCGGCCAGCAAGATGACATACAACAGCATCGAACGGCCGCGGTGACGGATCATGCTGCCGACCAGGCCCTGGTACTTGTTGCTGCTGCTGTCGAAGCTGCGGTTGAACCAGCCAAAGAAACCCTTGTTGGTGGCGTGATGGCCCTTCTCTACCGGCTTGAGCAGGGTGGCGCACAAGGCTGGCGTGAATACCAGCGCGACGACCACGGAGAGCACCATCGACGACACGATCGTGATCGAGAACTGGCGGTAAATCACGCCCGTCGAACCGCCGAAGAAGGCCATCGGCACGAACACGGCCGACAGCACCATGGCGATACCGACCAGCGCGCCCGTGATCTGCGTCATAGACTTGCGCGTCGCTTCCAGCGGCGACAAGCCCTCTTCGCTCATCACGCGTTCGACGTTTTCCACCACCACGATGGCATCATCGACCAGCAGACCAATGGCCAGCACCATGGCGAACATGGTCAGCGTGTTGATCGAATAGCCAAACGCGTTCAGGATGCCGAACGTACCCAGCAGCACGACCGGCACGGCCATGGTCGGAATCAGGGTAGCGCGGAAGTTTTGCAGGAACAGATACATCACCAGGAACACCAGGATGACCGCTTCCACCAGCGTCTTGACCACTTCTTCGATCGACAGTTTCACGAACGGGGTGGTGTCGAACGCTACCTGGTAGCTCATGCCTTCAGGGAATTGCTTGCTCAGGTTGCCCAGCATGGCTTTCGCCGCATTGGCCGTATCGAGTGCATTCGCGCCGGTCGCCAGCTTGATTGCCACGCCGGTGGCCGCATGGCCGTTGTAGCGGGCCACGGTGTTGTAGTTCTCGCGGCCCAGTTCCATGCTGGCCACGTCCTTCAGGTACACCATGGCACCGTTGGTGGTCGTTTTCAGCAAGATGGCGCCGAACTGCTCCGCCGTTTGCAATCGGCTCTGCGCCGACACGGTGGCGTTCAGCTGCTGGCCCTTGACGGACGGCGTGCCGCCCAGTTCACCGGCCGACACTTCCGCATTCTGCGCCTGCACGGCCGTGATCACGTCCGCAGGGGTCAGGTTGAAGCTTTGCAGCTTGGCCGGATCGAGCCAGATACGCATGGCGTACTGCGAACCGAACAGTGTCACATCGCCCACGCCGGCAACACGGCTCAGCGGATCGACGACGTTGGCGGCCACATAGTCGCTCAAGTCGGTCTGGTCCATCTTGCCGTTTTCGGAAATGAAGCCGAACACCATCAGGAAGTTCTTCGTGGCTTTCGACACGACCAGGCCTTGCTGCGTGACAGCCGTCGGCAGCAGTGGCGTCGCCAGCTGCAGCTTGTTCTGTACTTGCACCTGGGCGATGTCGGGATTGGTGCCGCTGGTAAACGTCAGCGTGATGCTGATGCCGCCAGTCGCATCGCTCGACGAGGCCATATAGCGCAAGCCGTCGATACCCTTCATCTTTTGTTCGATGACCTGGGTGACAGCATCTTCCACGGTCTTGGCGGAAGCGCCAGGGTAGGAGCCGCTGATCGAAATCGACGGCGGAGCGATGCTCGGGTACTGCGCGATCGGCAGGCTGAGGATCGAAATCACGCCGGCAAGCATGATGACGATCGCGATCACCCACGCAAAAATCGGGCGATCAATGAAAAAACGGGCCATTGATATTCTCCTGAATTAGTGGGCGCTGGCAGCCGGTGCGGCGGCAGAAGCGGCAGCGGCAGGTGCGGCAGCGGCCTTGGCCGGTACGGCGACAGCTGGGGCACCTGGCTTGACTTTTTGCAAGCCTTCCACGATCACGCGGTCGCCAGCGGCCAGACCGGACGTCACCAGCCAGTCGTTGCCGACCGTGCCGCTGGTGGTCAGCACGCGCTGCTCGACCTTGTTTTCCTTGTTCAGGATCAAGGCGGTGGCCTGGCCCTTCTGGTTACGCGTCACGCCCACTTGCGGCACGGTAATGGCTTTTTCATCCACGCCCGTTTCCAGCTGCGCACGTACGTACATGCCTGGCAGCAATTCGCCTTTCGGGTTCGGGAACAGTGCGCGCAAGATCACGTTGCCGGTGGTCGGATCGACCGTCACGCCGGAGAACTGCAGCTTGCCCGCTTCGCTGTACTTGCTGCCGTCCGGCAGGATCAGGTCGACCTTGGCCTGGCCTTCGCCCACTTTCTTCAGCGAGCCGTCGGCCATCTGGCGTTTCAGGCGCAACAGGTCGGTGCTCGACTGGGTCACGTCGACATACATCGGGTCAAGTTGCTGCACGGTCGTCAGCGCTTCGGCCTGGCCCGCCGTGACCAGCGCGCCGGCCGTCACGGTCGAGCGGCTGGTGCGGCCGTTGATCGGCGCCGTCACGGTGCTGTATTTCAAGTTGATGTTCGCCGTTTCCAGCGCTGCGGTGGCCGACTCAACGTCAGCCTTGGCTTGCTCGAACGCGGCGACGGCATCATCGTATTCCTGGCGGCTCACGCCTTCGATGGCGACCAGTTCCTTGTAGCGGGACGCTTTCGGACCAGCCGTCAGCAGGTTGGCCTTGGCTTTCGACAGCGCGGCCTTGGCCGAGTTGTATGCCGCCTGGTAGGTGGCCGGATCGATCTGATACAGGGCCGTGCCCGCTTTCACATCGCTACCCTCGACAAACAGGCGCTTCTGGATCAAGCCACCGACTTGCGGACGCACATCGGCGACCTGGTAGGCATTCGTGCGGCCGGGCAATTCGGCGCTCATCGGCAACGCGGCCGGATTAACAGTAAACACGACCACCTGTGGCGCTTGCTGCGCGTGAGGTGCTTCCTGTTTTTTACTGCAGCCGGCCATGATTACAGTGGCGCACAGAACGGCAATAGCGCCGCTCGTACGCGGCGACGTCAAGGAAAAGGTTGGTTGCATCTTGGACTTTCTGAAAAAGAAGCTGGCTAGTGTCGTTAGAAATGACTAAATTTATTAACGCAGATCAAAGAATGAACGATCATTCTAAAATCGTCAAGCATCGTTACAATTGAAACATAGCAACTAACAAGCGAATTAAATTATCAATGAAGCAACAATGAGAAAACAGCGACAGCGTCGTGACGTCAGCCAGGTCGAACAGGAAGCTGGCGGGCGGCGGCAAAACGGCAATGCGGGAAAGTTGGATTGAATGAATACTGTAGCAGGGTAATGCGTTTTTTGCTGAAGCCGTGATCGCGCACGCAACACTGTCCAGGCCGCCCTCGCCCGGCCACCATGAATATTTACCAATGGTATCGAAAAGACATGCCGCAGCCTACGCGCTACTAACTTGGCCACAGCGTGGCAAAGCGGGCTGCAACGGTGACAGCACAGACGCAAGAAACGATGCAACACGATGGTCCCAACGGCCCGGACACGCTGGCGTTGCAACTCGGGCCGAGGGCGCGCGCAGCGCCAGTTACAGGTGCGCGCGCCGCAGTGGCGCAAGGCGCCCTGACGGGTTGGGTACGGCCCGCTCACGCAAGGAACAAGCTGGCTTCGCTCATCACCTGACGAAACCGGTGGATGTCGACGCCGTCGCCGCCCTGCTGGAACAGCACCAGGCGCAGTTGGCGTAGTTTGCGGGGGCCGCTACGCGGGCAAAAGAACGTAAATAGCGTTCATTTCCACTTGCCGCGCAATTCCTGCACCTTTTGCTGCAGCAACTCCGGCGTGGCGGCCTCGGGCGCCACAGGCATGCCCACGGCCAGCGACAAACGCGAACGCAAGCCTGCCTTGAAGGCGCGCTCGAACAAATGGCCATTGTGGTGGCTCAACAGATGACCCCACAAGCCACGCAGCGCCAGCGGAATCACGGGCACCTTGCTGCGCTCGACGATCTTGGCGATGCCGCCCTTGAATTCGCTGATCTGGCCCGTGCGCGTCAGCTTGCCTTCAGGGAAAATGCACACCAGTTCCCCCTCGTGCAGCGCTTGCGCAATGTCGATGAAGGCCTTTTCCATGAGGAAGGGGTTTTCCTTGGCTGGCGCGATGGGGATGGCCTTGGCCGTGCGGAAAATCCAGCCCATCAGCGGCATCTTGAAGATGCGGTGGTCCATGACGAAACGGATGGGGCGGGGGCTGGCCGCCATGATGACGATGGCGTCCACATAGCTGACGTGGTTGCACACCAGCACGGCCGCGCCTTCCGTCGGGATGCGCTCGCCATCAACGACTTTCACACGGTGCACGGTCTGGATGAGTATCCACGCCAGGAAACGCATGAGGAATTCCGGCACCAGCGAGAAGATGTAGGCGGCCACCAGCGCATTCAGAATGGCCGTGACGAGGAACAGCTGGGGTATGGTAAAGCCTCGTCCCAGCAGCACGATGGCCACGCCAGCGGCCGCCACCATGAACAGGGCGTTCAAGATATTCATGCCGGCGATCGTGCGCGAAATGTGTTTCGGGTCGCAGCGCGTCTGGATCAGGGCGAACAGGGGCACGATGAAAAAGCCGCCAAACACGCCGATCATGACGATGTCGAGCAAGATGCGCGGCACGCCCGCCTGGCTGACAAACGCCAGCGCGTCGACAACTTGTGTATTCATATACGCATTGCTGGCGAAATACAGGTCGATGCCGAACAGCGACAAGCCGATGGAGCCGAACGGCACCAGGCCGATCTCGATCTTGTGGCCGGACAGGCGTTCGCACAGCAGAGAACCGGTGCCGATGCCAACGGAAAACACCGTCAGCAGCAGCACGAAGACGCTGTGGTCGCCATGCAGGAAATCCTTCGAATACACGGGGAACTGCGCCAGGATCAGGGCGCCGTAAAACCAGAACCAGGAATTTCCCAGCATGGCCAGGAAGACGGGACGGTTCTTGCGCGAGAAATTCAGGTTGCGGAACGATTCGGCGACAAAGTTCAGGCTCACCTTCAAGTCCGGCTCGGGCGCGGGCGTGCGCGGCACGCGGTAGCTGGCGATCAGCCCGAAAATGGCCACGGCAATCGTTGCGCCGGCCACCAGTTCCACGCCCAGCGGCTTGTGCACGATCAGCACGGCGCCGAGGATTTCACCCAATAAAATGCCGACGAAGGTGCCCATCTCGATCAGGCCATTGCCGCCGACCAATTCCTCGGGCTTGAGCTGCTGCGGCAGATACGCATACTTGACGGGGCCAAACAGGGTCGAATGCACGCCCATGCCCACCACGGCGGCCACCAGCAGCCAGAGGGTATGCGTCATCCAGCCAGCGGCGGCCACGGCCATGATGGCCAATTCCATCCACTTCACGAAACGCGCCAGGCCCGCCTTTTCAAATTTGTCGGCCAGCTGGCCCGCCGTGGCCGAGAACACGACGTAGGGCAAGATGAACAGGCCGGGAATCAGGTTGGTGATGGTGGACGGGTCTAGCGTGGTCCAGCTCAGCGCGTCATAGGCGAGAATCACCATCAGGGCCGTCTTGAACAGATTGTCGTTGAAGGCGCCGAAGAACTGGGTCCAGAAGAAGGGCCCGAAACGGCGCTGCGACAATAGGGAAAACTGGCTGCTTTGACTCATGGCATGGGGTACTGGCAATTAAGGAATTGCTAAAATACAGCACTATCCTGCGCACGACAATCTGAATGTCGTCATCTTGCTCGGCATCAATAAGAAAAGCCTGCCGCAGGTCCAAACTTGTCTTGCAGCAGTACAAGGCGCGGCACTTGCCGTGATACAACAGAAATCGCTTGTTTCTTGATAATAAGGTAATGTGCGCATAGCGCTGGCGCCCCTGCCCGCCCCTCCCGGAAAGCTGCCACCATGTTTGGAATGACATCATTGACCATCCTGGCCTTGCTGGTCACCGCCTTCGTGCTGGTGCTGCAGCACCGCCGAAAGGTGGCGGATCTGGAGTTGCTGACAGCGCGCCTCCGCAAGGAAGTCGACGGCATCCAGCAGCGCCTGCGCGCACTGGAAGGACTAGCCGAATCGCCAGCGGCCACGCCCGTCGTGCCCATCGTGCCCGATAGCGTGGCGCCTATGGCAGTGCCGACACCCTTGCCGCCGCCCACCCCCGTGCCGCAAGCGGCCGCGATCAAGGTGGCCGAGGTGGCAACGGTGGCGCCGGCAGCAGCCCCCGCAACAGCCGCGCCCTTGCCGCCGAAACCAGCTGCGCAGGCTCCCTCCAGGCCCGCCCCTGCCGCCCCCAATACTCCCTCCTGGATCGCGCGCCCGGACGGCCTCGTTGCCAAGGCGAAGAACTGGTTATTTACCGGCAACCTGGTTGCCAAGCTGGGCTTGCTGATCCTCTTCCTCGGCGTCAGCTTCCTGCTCAGCTATGTGTCGGCCCAGGTCACGGTGCCCATCGAGCTGCGCCTGGCCGGCATCGCACTGGCCGATATTGCCCTGCTGGCCTGGGCCTGGCGCATCCGGCTCAAACGTCCCGGCATCAGTTTGCCGCTGCAGGGCACGGCGCTGGCGATATTGATGCTGGTGACGTTCGGCGCCTTCCGCCTGTATGAACTGATCCCGGCGGGCCTGGCGTTTGCCGTGCTGTTCGTGCTGACGGCGTTCACGTGTTTGCTGGCCGTGCTGCAAAACGCCGTCTGGCTGGCTGTCTTCGGCATCGTCGGCGGCTTTGCCGTGCCACTGCTCGTGTCGACAGGCAGCGGCAACCATATCGGCCTGTTCAGTTATTACGCGCTGCTCAACGCGGGCGTCTTCGCCATCGCCCTGAAACGCGCCTGGCGCGTCCTGAATGTGCTGAGCTTTGGCTTTACCTTTGTCGTCGCCACCACCTGGGGCCTGCTGCGCTACACGCCCGAGCACTACCTGTCGACCCAGCTGTTCTTGATCCTGTTCGTGCTGTTCTATATCGGCATCGCCATTGCCTATTGCGCGCGCCAGGCGCCGCGCCTCAAGCATTACGTGGATGGCACGCTCGTCTTCGGCACGCCACTGGCGGCCATGGGCCTGCAATACGGCCTGGTCCAGCACTTTCACTTTGGCCTGGCGTTTTCCGCGCTGCTTGCCGGCCTGTGCTACACGGGACTGGCCGTGGTGCTCTGGCGCCGCGTTGGCTTCAAACTACTGGCCGAAGCCTTCCTGGCGCTGGGCATCGTGTTCGGCACGCTGGCCATCCCGTTCGCCCTTGACGGCCGCTGGACGTCTGCCGCCTGGGCGCTGGAAGGCGCGGGCATCGTCTGGGTCGGCTTGCGCCAGCGCCAGACCCTGGCCTGGGCCTTCGGCCTGCTGGTGCAGGCGGCCGCCTGGATTTCCTTCCTCCTTGCCATGCAGGAACTCGATACAGCAACTGCCCTGCACGCCAACATCTGGCTCGGCTGCACGCTGCTGGCCGCCGCCGCCCTGGTGATGGCCTACAATTTCCGCAGTCACGCCAGCCACCTGTATCCGGAATTCATGAGCAGCCTGTCCGTGCTGTTCCTGACCGCCGCCACGGCCTGGCTGCTGGGCGGCCTGTGGAGCGAAATCCTGCTGCGCACGTATGCCGCCACGCAACTGAACCTGCTGACCGTCAGCGCCCTGGGCGTGGCCGCCTTGCTGGCGGTGCTGGCGCGGCGCGAACAATGGCATGCGCCGCGCGCCCTGCTGCTGGCCGTGCAGGCGCTGGCCGGCATGGTCATGCTCAGCCGCGCCAGCTGGGCCTGGGACCAGCACCCGGCCAACCTGTTCGAAGGTTCCTTCCTCAGCGCTCTGCTGCTGGGCGCCGCCGCCTTTGCCAGCGCCCGTTTCCTGGCGCTGCGCGCGCGCGGCGGCGACGCGCTGCTGGCCCTGGTCGCGCGGCCCCTGCTGGTCTGGAGCGGCTTGCTGTGGTTTGCCGCCATCCTCATGCCACTCGTCAGCTGGCTGCTGCGCCTGATCGACGGCGACCTGACGATGCAGCCGCATGCGGGCGAACACTGGCTGGCGCTGTACCTGATCGCCGTGTGCGTCACGACGCCCGTGTTCGCCATCCTGGCGCGGCGCCTCGACTGGCCGCAGCTGCGCTGGTTCAACGTGGCTACCTGGCTCGGTTTGGGCCTGTGGAGCGCCAACCTGCTGCTGGCGCTGTATCTGCGCGACTACCTGCCGACCGGCTTGAGCTGGCTGGCCCTGGCCAGCGCGCTGGTGGCCGGCGAGTACCTGCTGCTGGCCTGGCCGCAAGCGGGCTGGCAACTCGACGTGCGGGCGCAGCGTCTGCTGCACACGCTGCGCACGGCCGCGCCGTGGCTGATGCTGTGGCCCGCGGGTGCCATGCATGTCAACGCCTGGCTGGCGCGCCACGAAGGCGGCGTCAGCCCTGCCTGGGCCCGCTATTTGCCGGCCTGGGCCATGATGCTGGCCCTGGCCTGGCTGATCCGCCGCTGCAGAACAGGCGCCTGGCCGGTGGCGCCGATTGCAGCGTGGTACCAGCGCACCCTGATACCGCTGGGCGCGCTGTGGTCGCTGCTGCTGATCGCCGCATGGAATATTGTCGACGATGGCGCCATGGCGCCCCTGCCCTATTTGCCACTGCTCAATCCGCTGGACTTGAGCACGGGCTTCGCCATCTTGCTGGCCATTGCCAGCTACCGTTTGCTGCCGGCGAAACAAGTTCCGTTGCCCGCCCTGTGGCAAGCGCGTTTGCCCGCCGTGGCCGCCTGCTGCGTGTATGTCTGGTTCAACCTGATGCTGCTGCGCACGGTGTCGCACTACCTGGGCGTGCCGTACACCTTTGACGCCATGCTGGCCTCGCAATTCGTGCAAGCCATGCTGTCGCTGGTGTGGAGCATCACGGCCCTGCTGCTGATGCGCCATGCGGCCCGCCACCAGCGGCGCCAGCAGTGGGGCATGGGCGCCATGCTGCTGGGGCTGGTCGTGCTGAAATTGTTCCTGATCGACCTGTCGAACGTGGGTGGCATCGAACGCATCGTATCCTTCGTGGGCGTGGGCTTGCTGATGGTCTTGATCGGCTACCTGGCGCCCTTCCCCAAGGCTGCCGCGCCAGCGCCAGCCGAACCGCAAACGGGAGCAACATGAAAACCAGACTCATGTTCGGCATCGTGTTGATGGCAGGCGCCGCGCTCGCTGCGCCTGGCCAGGACCGGCCACAGGACTACGGCTGGAGCATGCCGATCCAATCGCCGGCAGGCGCGGGCATCGTCCAGCTATCGTTGCCCAGGGAAGTCTACCTGCACGCCCGCTCTGCCAGCCTGGCCGACCTGCGCCTGTTCGATGCCGACGGCAAGCGCCTGCCCTACGCCATCGGAGCTCCGCCAGCGCAATCAGCCACGCAGAGGACAGCCATTCCAGCCCGCATTTTCCCCGTCACGGGCGCGCCAGCAACTGGCGACGGCTTGCAAGGCATCGATATCCGCACGGCCGACGATGGCCGCTTGCTGTCGGTCAGCACGCGCGCCGGCACGACAGCGGCCACAGCGGCGCTGCAAGCGCTGATCCTCGACCTGGGCAAGCAGACGCAAGACAAGCGCATCGCCGCCTTGCGCTTCACGCCACCGGCCAGCACGGACAATTACAGTGCTCAAGTGTTGCTGGAAGTGAGCGATGACCTGAAGCAATGGGACGCCATTGGCACCACCACCTTGAATTGGCTCAGCAACAGCGACACGCAAACCTTGGCCAACGACAGCATCGCCTTTGCGCCACGCGCTTTCCGCTACGCGCGCCTGAGCTGGCAGGAAGGCCAGCCGCTGGTGTTTGCATCGATTGCCGCGCAAGCCGTCAGCGAAACGGAGGCGCCGCCGCCACGCGCGAGCATCGTGCTGAGAGGTGCTCCAGGCAAACTTGCTGGCGATTGGGCGTATGCCACGCCGATCGCGATTCCCGCCGACAGCATCACGCTGCAATTCAAGGAGAGCAACGTGGTGTTGCCCGTCACACTGGGCGTGTATCGCCAGAGTCATTATGTACCGCAGCGCCGGCTGTCCCTGCACCGGCAAACGCGACCGGCCAATGGCGCGTATTTTGACCCGCTGCTGACCACCAGCTTTTACCGCATCAGCGAGGCTGGCAAGGAACGCGTCTCCGGCGACCTGGCCATGCCGGTGGTGCAGACCACGCAATGGGTGCTGCGGCCCGAGTCGCAAAGTGCGGCGATGCCGGCCAGCGCGCCATTGTTACGCCTGGGCTGGACGCCGGAAACGCTGGTGTTCCTGGCCGGCGGCAAGGCGCCATATCACCTGGCGTTCGGAAAAGCCGACGCGCAGCCGGTGGCGCAGCCGCTGTCTCAGGTGGCGCCCGGCTATCGCGACGGCGAATTGCAGGCGCTGCCGATTGCCACAGTGGGCACGTTGGCGGCGCGCGCTGGCGCAAGCGACGCCGCACCGGCACCGGCTGACAGCAGTGCGCCATGGCGCCTGGCTGCACTGTGGGCGGTCCTGCTGCTGGGCGTGAGCGTGCTGGGCTTTTTTGCCTGGCGTTTGCTGTCGCAGATCAAGGACGAGCAGCCGCCCGCGCAGTAAGCCACTACTGCCGCAGCAAGGCCTTGAAGGTTTGCGGCATCCACGGCCGCGCGGCCAGCATGAAGCTGATGGCCAGGCGCTCCTCACCAGGCAGGCGCGCGTCTTCCTGGTGCTGCTGCGAAAACTCCACCGCCACTTGCTTCAAGCGCTCCAGCAAGGCTGCCGTGGATTTTTTCGACAGCATCACGTTCACCAGGCGCAGCAACTCTGTCTCGCCATCGAACTGCGAGTTCAAATAGTCGCCATAAGCTTCCTTTTTGAAATAGGTGTGAATCGGGCCATTCGGTATCCACGCAAACGTGCGCGCCACCAGCAGTTTGACCCGGTTATTCGGCAGCAGTTCCAGGAAACCGATCTTGTCGAGGCGCAGCAAATATTTGACGGCTTGCGCCTCGCTGATGTCATAGATGGCGACAATCTGCTCCAGCGGCAGCAAGTTCAGCGCGGACACGGCCACCACGAACAGCCGGGTGTCCTCGATGATTTCCTTTTCCTGGGCATACGTCAGCCCGGTGATCAGGGTGGGCGTAGCCTGGGCTGACTGCACGGCCAGCGCCAGTTGCTGGAAATCACTGCCGATGGCCACCAGGATCTGGTCCAAGCGCTGCAGCGTAAATTGCTTCTGCGAAAACATCCGCTTGACGCTGGCTTCGGACACGCCGATGCGCTGGGCCAGCTCGGCATACGTGACGGCGCGCGCTTTCAACAGGCGTTTCAAGGCTTCGATCAAGGCGTGGGTTTGCGGCATGCATTTCCTTTATAAAAATAGCATCGGTTCTGGCGGCAAAAAAGTAGCGCAATACGCTACCTGCGGTATGCCTGCCCGCTACGAGTAGCGTTTCCATTGACCAATTGCCCACAGTCTACAATGATGGCGTTGCCACTTGGCACACTTGAAGGAGAAACACATGAAACGCTTGCTGCCCCTCTGCCTGTCCCTGTCGCTGTTGACGCTCTCCGTGGCCGCTCCCGGCCTGGTCCACGCCGCGGCCTCAGAGAACCTGTCGAAAGGCTCGCAAAACCTCAGCGAAGGTTCCGCCGTGGTCGTCGCCGGCTCCATGTCGATGCTGGTCGCTTCCGGCCAGGTAGTCGTTGCCAGCGTGGAAACGGTGGGCGAAGGCATCGTCATCGTACTGAAAGGCGCGTCAGAAGCGGGCGGCGCTTCCATCCAGATGAGCACGCAAGCAGCCAAGGGCCTGTCGCTGGCGGCAGGCACAGTGGTCAATGTGGTGGCACTGTCCACCGGCCATATGCTGGTTCTTTCCGGCAAGGCCATCGCCTTCATCCCGAACGAACTGGGCAAGGCACTGCTGCACCACTCCAAAGTGTAATGCCCTCATCAAGAAGAACAGGATCTCCATGAAACACGTACTCGCCATTACCCTGCTGTGCGCCGCCAGCCTGACGGCCCAGGCTGCCAACTCCGACACCACCAACGCCTCCGACAACGCCAGCATGGCGTCGGCCATCGTGCTGGTCGGCTCCATGTCGGTGCTGGCCGTCGCCGGTGAAATCGTCATCGACAAGGTGGAAGACGTGGCTGACGGCAGCGTCCTCGTGCTCAAAAGCGCAGCCACGAGCGCGTCCGCCGCCGCCACGGCCTCCGTCAAGCTGAGCCAGAAGGCCATGCAAGGCCTGTCGCTGGCGGCCGGCACGGTCGTCAAAGTGGTGGCCGTCTCGACGGGCCACATGCTGGTCCTGTCGGGCAAGGCCATCGCCTATGTGCCGAACGCGGCCGGCAATGCCATCCTCCACCATTCGAAAGCGTGACCCCATGAAACGCCTGACCGCCATTATCATCAGCCTGGCCCTGACCGGCGCCGCCCATGCGGGGCGCTCGTGCGAGGAAAAGCAAACGGATGCCACCACGCTCGTCAAATCGATGGACCTGGCGCAAAAGACCCTGAAAGCGCTCGATGGCTCGGGCGCGCAAGTGGCACTGGTGGCGCGCGCCGGCCAGGACCTGTCGAAGTACAATTTGCGCTATTCGCACATGGCGCTGGCCTGGCGCGACCACCCCAAGGGCCGCTGGCTGGTGGTACATGAACTCAATGAGTGCGGCACGGCGCAATCGTCGCTGTACAACGAAGGCTTGGGCAATTTCTTCATGGATGATGTATTCATGTATGAAACCCTGATCCTGATTCCCGGCCAGGATACGCAGCAGCAACTGGTGCGCCTGCTGACATCGAACACCCCCAAGCGCCTGCATGAAGCGAACTACAATATGCTGGCCTACCCGTTTTCCACCAAGTACCAGAACTCGAACCAGTGGGTGCTGGAAACCCTGGCCGCTGCCAGCAACGAGCCTGGCAAAATCGAAACGCGCGCCGAAGCGCAAGGCTGGTTGCGCAGCGCCAGCTACGCGCCGCAAACGCTCAGCATACCGGCCGCCACGCGCCTGGGCGCGCGCATGTTCCGTGCCAATATCGCTTTTGACGATCACCCTTTCGAGCGCCGCATGACGCGCCAGATCGACGTCGTCACCGTCGACTCCATCGTGCGCTTCATGCGCCAGCGCGAGCCAAAGGTACAGGAAATCGTGGTGCGGGGAAATTAAGGACGTTGCAGCAGGCGAAATAGCGGACCGATCAGCAAGACCAGCACCACCATGCGCGCCACGTGAAAGGCCGTGACGATGGGCACGCCCAGATGCAAGGTCTTGGCCGTCAGCGACATCTCGGCGATACCGCCGGGCGAGGCGGCCAGGATGGCCGTGCCGGGGTGGATGCCCATCCAGTGCGACAAGCCCAGACCGAAGGCCGCCGCCAGCAACAGCATGAGCATGGTGCACACGGCCACGCCCGCCAGGTAGCGGGGCGCCGCATGCAGGAAGGCGGGGCTGAAGCGCGTGCCCAGGGCGATACCGATGAACAGCTGGCCCGCGCGTATTATCCATTCGGGCAGGCGCGACAGATGGATGCCGCACGCCGTCAGCTGCAGCGCGGCCAGCAGCGGGCCGATGACCCAGGCGTTGGGCAGCCTGCCCCGTTTGAATGCGAGGGCCGCCAGCACCGTGATGCCGACCAGCAGTGCCAACCCGCCATAGTCGACCAGCGCGGCGCCGGGCACGAAGCTTTCATGCCCCGCCTCCAGGCCATGGCTGCCCCAGTAGCGCACGCCGAACGGGATCGTCGCCACTACCAGCATCATGCGCAGGCTGTGCGCCGCGGCGACCTTGCCCACATCGGCGCCATGGCGCTCACTCTGTACCGCCATCTCGGACGCGCCGCCCACCGCCATGGCAAAGAAGGCGGTGGCATGGTCGACACCGGAGAGGCGCCGCAGCAGCATGGCGCCAGAAGCCCCCAGCGCCAGCGCGAACAACACGGTGCCGGCGATCCACGGCGTGTAGACAGTGAGCACGGCCAGCACGGGCGCCGTAAAATACAGGCCCAAGGCCGTGCCGATGGCCCACTGCCCCGCTTCGCGCACACGCACGGGGCAGGCCAGTTCGCGCCCCGCCAGGCGCAGCCCGGCCGTGGCGAACAGCGGGCCTATCATCCACGGCAGCGGCGTGTGCAGCCACAGGCAGATGGCGGCGCCCGCCAGCCCGGCGGCCAGGGCAGCACCGACGGCGCGCCAGCGTGGCCACCACGGCACCGTTAAAACACCCAGAGTTTATCGGCCGGCATATGCAGCCAGTACTTGCCCGCTTCAAGCTTGTGGCGCGAATAGGCGCGCAGGCTGATATTCTCGGCGCCACCGCGCTCGAACAGGCACTCCCAGCGATCCCCCAGGTACATGCAGGTCAGCAGTGGCAGCTCGATGGCGTTGTCCACCTGCGTGGCGCTGATCTTCACTTCCTCGACGCGGATCATGGTGGTAACTTCCGTGCCCACGTTGGCGCCGCGCGCCACGCCCTGCATGGAGGCGCCATCGACCAGCAGCCGGACGGCGCTGCCATCGCGCTGCACCACCTTGCCGGGCAGGCGGTTGTTACTGCCCATGAATTCGGCCGTAAACAGGGTGTCTGGCGTTTCATACATGCTTTGCGGTGTGCCCTGCTGCTCGATCTTGCCGTTATTGAGCAGCAAAATGCGGTCGGAAATGGCCATCGCCTCGCCCTGGTCATGCGTCACCATCAGTGCCGACAGGCCCAGGCGCACGATCAGTTCGCGCAGGAAGGCGCGCGCTTCCTCGCGCAGCTTGGCGTCCAGGTTCGACAGCGGTTCATCGAGCAGGATCACGGGCGGGTTGTACACCAGCGCCCTGGCGATCGCCACGCGCTGCTGCTGGCCGCCGGACAGCTGATGCGGATAACGTTCGCCCAGGTGCCCCAGACCCAGCTGCGTCAGCACTTCCTTGATGCGCGCGGCGATCTCCGTGCTGCCCATCTTGCGCAATTTGAGGCCGTAGGCGACGTTGTCGAACACGGTCTTGTGCGGCCACAGCGCGTACGACTGGAATACCAGGCCCAGGTTGCGATGCTCGGCCGGCATCTCGAAGTGCTTCGCGCCGTCGAAGACATTGCGCTCGCCGATCTCGATGGTGCCCGCCTTCGGGCTTTCCAGCCCGGCGACGGCGCGCAGCAAGGTGGTCTTGCCGCTGCCCGAAGGCCCCAGCAGGGCGACCACTTCGCCTTTTTTCAGGTGCATCGAGACACCCTTCAGGATCTGGTTGGCGGCAGCGCCGGTGCCGTAGTCCAGGTACAGCTCATTGACGGTCAATTCATTCATGATGTGGTCTCAGTCTTTGTATTTAGTTATGCAGCTTGACGCCGAAGCGCAGCGCGATGCCCAGGCCGATGGCCACCAGGGTGATGTTGATGAAGGACAGCGCCGCCACCAGGTCGGTCGAACCGCCCGCCCACAGCGATACCAGCATGGCGCCGATCACTTCCGTGCCCGGCGAGAGCAGGTACACGCCCGTCGAATATTCGCGCTCGAAGATCAGGAAGACCATCAGCCAAGCGCCCAGCAAGCCGTATTTGATCAGCGGCAGGGTCACGTCGCGCGTCACCTGGCCGCGGCTGGCGCCGACGGCACGCGCCGCCTCTTCCAGTTCCGGGCCCACCTGCAACAGCGCGGTGGAAATGAGGCGCATGCCGTAAGCCATCCACACCACCGAATACGCCAGCCACAGGGCGAAAATCGTCGAGCGCACTTCGCGCAGCACGGGAATGACATGACCGCTCAGCCACAGGGCCACGCCGTTGTCCATGCCCTTGAGCATGCCGTCAAGCCAGGCCGGCACGAACAGGAACACCCACAGGAACGACAGGCCGGCCAGCAGGCCCGGCACGGCGCGCGGCACCAGCACGCTGTAGTCGAGCAGGCGCGTGATGCCGTCCTGCTTGCGGTGCATGGCCAGCGCGATGAAGCTGTAGCAGCCCACGGCGAGGGCGCCGCCGACGACGCCGATCAGTATGGTGTTGACGATACCGCGCACGAGCGATGGCTGGTCGAAAATATCGCGGAAATGCTGCAGTGTCAGCACGTCGGCCAGATGCACGCCTTCGCCCCAGTACTGCACGAATGAGCGCAGCACGATGCCCGTCAATGGCAGGATGATGGTGAAGATCAGCCAGCCGGCCAGCAAGGCAAACGCCAGCCATTTCCAGCGGCCCAGCGGCATGGCCTTGCTGCGCGCGCCCTTGCCCTTGATCGACACATACTTGTTGGCGGACTTGAGCAGCCAGCGCTGTATCATCACCAGCGGCATGGTCACCATCACCAGGCAGACGGCGACGGCGGCCATCAAGTGGTAAGACGGCGTACCCAGTTTATTCGTCAGCTTGTACAGATAGGTTGGCAGCACCAAATGGCCTTCCGGATCACCGAGCACCAGCACCAGGCCGAACACTTCGAAGCCGAGGAAGAACACCAGCACGCCAGCATACGCCAGCGCAGGCATGATCATCGGCAGCGACACATTGAGCATCACCTGGATCGGCGAGGCGCCCGCCACGCGGGCCGCTTCCTCCACGTCCGAACCCAGGCTTTTCAGCGCCGAAGAGGCATACAGGTAGACGTGCGGCACGTGCGTCAGGCCGGCAATGATGACGATGCTGGTGAAGGAATAAATATTCCAGGGCACGAAGCCGAGCAGCTCCTTGGCCCAGATCGAGTAAAAGCCCACGGGCCCCATCGAGACGACGTAGCCAAAGCCCATCACCATCGGCGAGACAAAGATGGGCACCAGCAGCATGGGCGCCACCCAGCCGCGGCCGGGCAAGTCGGTGCGCACCATCAAGAAGGCCAGCATGCCGCCCAGCGGCACGGCGATGACGGTCAGGCCGAAGGCCAGCATCAGGCCATTCTTGAAGGCCATGGCGAAATCGGGATCATCGAAGATGAAACGGTAGGAGTCAAAGCCGAATTCGCGCACGGGCATGAAAAACGGCGCGTTCAAAAAGCTCTGATAAAAAATCAGGAACAGCGGCAAGAAGATGGCGATCAGCGTGATCGTCACGACCACGCCGCGCGACCAGTTCAGGCGCGACAAGGGAGAGCGCGACCGTGCAGGCAGCGGCAAGATGGCAGTTTGCATGATGAATCCAATGAATGAAGGGTGCGGCATCCGTCCGCAGGTATGCGCCTGCGGACGGCTAAGACGGCCTAGGAACGATTCCTACTTCTTGCCGGCTGTTTCTTTCCACTGT
This sequence comes from Janthinobacterium darwini, assembly GCF_051380905.1. NCBI lineage: Bacteria > Pseudomonadati > Pseudomonadota > Betaproteobacteria > Burkholderiales > Oxalobacteraceae > Janthinobacterium > Janthinobacterium darwini. Next base: position 622,312 of record NZ_JBNYXX010000001.1, on the reverse strand, counting down.
TTCAGGAAGGCCATGCGCTTGGCCGGTCCCAGAAATTGCAGGATGATCGGGTGCACGGGAATCGGCTTGACGTTGGCCGCACCGATTTGCTTGATCAGGTCAGCCGACGTGGTTTCGCCCGTGACGTCAGCGCGGATGGCGAACAGCTTGGCGCCGTTGGCGATGATGGTCTGGCCGCGATGCGACAAGATGTAATCGAGCCACAGTTTGCTGGCATTGACGTTCTTCGCGTTCTTGTTGATGAACTGCACGCGCGACAGGATCAGGGTGTAATCCTTGGGCAGCACCACGCCGATCGACGGATCGGTCTTGGCGCGCACCAGGGCATACGAGCCCAGCACGTTGTAGCCGATCAGGTTTTCACCCGACGAGATGCGCTCCATCATGGTGCCCGTCGACGACTGCACGCGCACCTTGGCCGTGCCAAAGGCGTTTTGCAGCGCCAGGAATTGCGGATATTCTTTCGCATCCTGCGCCATGAACATGAAGCCCACGCCCGATTTTTCGATGTCGTAGGTGGTGACCTTGTCCTTGAATTTCGGCGTGGCGATCAGCTTGACGAAGTCGTCGTGATTCTTCGGCACTTCCTTGGGATCGAGCAGGCGCTTGTTGTAGACAATGGCGGCTGGCTCGAACGTGGTGCCGTAAGCCTGATCATCCCACATGGCCCAGCCAGGGATCTTCGCCGCTTCGACCGATTTGTACTTGAGCGCATAGCCATCGGAGGCCAGGCGCATCTGCAAGTCCATCGCCGACGACCACATCACGTCGGCCGTGTTGCCGCCGGCGGCCACTTCGGAAATGAAGCGGTTATACACTTCGGTGGAATTCATGTCGTTGTATTCGACCGAAATGCCCGGATACAGGGCGCTGAAATCCTTGATCAGCGGAGCGGCAGCCTTGCTGTCGGTGGCGCTGTAAATCACCACCTTGCCTTCCTTCTTGGCCGCGTCGATGATCTTCTGGTAGTCAGCCGGATAGCCGGCCGGCACTTGCGCGAAAGCGGCGCCGGCCAGACTGGCAAACGCGGTGGCAAAGGCGGCTTGGAGCAGGGTCTTGGTTTGCATGGGTTGTCTCCGTCTATGAATAGGTTTTTTTTAATAGGATGTCGTTCAGCGCATCAGGCCAAGCTCATTCGCTTGCCTGGCATACGCATCGACCGCCTTCTTGACATATGCTGTCAGCTTCGGCCCCGTCAGGGCGAATGGGTACAAGCCGGCCTGCGCACGCCACTCGGCGAACTGCGGCGTGGCCATGACACGGTCAAACGTGGCCACCCAGCGCTGGTAGTCCGCCTCGGGCACTTGGGGGCCCATCCACACGCCACGGATGATGGGCCAGACCACGTCGAAGCCCTGCTCGCGCGCCGTCGGCACGCCGGCCAGCACGCCGGGCAGGCGTTTTTCCGACAGCACCGCCAGCACACGCGCATGGTTGGCGCTGGCGTTCAGTGTGGCCTCCGACGTGTCGCCCGAGACCACCTGCACATAATCGGCCTGCATCGCCGTAAATACTTCGCCGCCGCCTTCGAGCGCAACAAAACGCAGCACTTTCGGATCGATGCCGGCATGACGCGCCAGCAGTGCCATCTTCAGCCAGTCCTGGCTGCCGATGGTGCCGGAGACGCCGATCAGCACCTTGTCCGGATGCTGGCGCAGCGCGGCGATCAGGTCGGCCAGGCTCTTGTAGGGCGAATCGCTGCGCACGGCGATCATGCCGTAGTCGGCGCCCAGCGCCGCCACCCAGCGCACGTCGCCCGCCTTCGCATTGCCAAACTTGCCCTGCGCCAGGTTGAGCAGCGAACCGCCCGAAAACGCCACCAGCGTGTTCGCTTCCGCGCGGCGTCGTTGCGATGCCATCGAGTGCCAGGCCACGGCGCCAATGCCACCGGGCAGATAACTGATGCGCATTGGGCCCGCCACGCCTGCCGCGCCCTCCTGCGCCAGGCCTTTTTTCGCCAGCTTGCAGGTCAGGTCCATGGCGCCGCCCGGTTTGGACGGCACCACGCACTCGGCCGGTGCGGACGCTTGCGCGCCTGCCACGGCGGGCAGCAGACACAGTAAAGACAGCAACAGGGAGCGCAGCATCGTCATGGCTTAGAAGCGGTGCTGGATGCCGGCGATCACGCCGCGCTGCGTATTGTCGAAACCGGCATCGTCACGCGACAGGCTGACCAGCTGGTTGTGCTTGGCCTTGGCGTAGGCGCCGGCTACATACAGGTCGGTGCGTTTGGACAGGGCATAGCGCACGCGCGCCACGTACATGATGGGATCGGCATCCGTGTTGGCGGCCACGTTCTTGACGTCCTGGTAGTAGATGACCCCCGTCAGCGTGACTTGCGGCGTGGTCAGGTAACTGACGCCGCCCCAGTACAGGGTCCCGCGCACATCTGGCTTGCCGGCTGCGGCCGGATCGAGCTTGTAGTCGCGTGCAACGGCCTGCACCTTCCATGGGCCTTCGTTGTACATCGCACCCAGGTGATAGGAAGTGGTCTTGTCGCGCGCACCGCCAGCGATGCTGTCGCCATTGACGCGTTCATAGGTAGCCAACAGGCTGACAGGACCGGCCGTGTAGGTCACGCCAGAGGAAAACTTGGCGCTGTCCTGGGCGCCCGTGGATTTCTCGCCGAAGCCGTAAGAGGCGCCGAACTTGAAGTCGCCAGCCTTGCCGGAGTACTTGACCAGGTTGTCGAACGCGGTCGTCATGCCGTACTTGCTTGGGCCGCTGGCGTTGGCCGAGGTAGCCCACGAATAGTAAGGCGCATAGCCCATCGGATCGAAGGGCAGCACGAAGTCGTACACGGTGGTAAACGAACGGCCCAGCACCAGACGGCCATAGCTGCCCTCCAGGCCGACATATGCCTGGCGCTTGAACAACGCGCCATCCGCAGCGCCCGTATCCATCAGGATGCCGCCTTCGAGGTTGAAAACAGCTTTCAAGCCACCGCCCAGGTCTTCGCTGCCGCGGATGCCCCAGCGTGAGGTGTTCATGCCGCCGGAGCTGACGTGGCTGACCGAACCTTTCGATGGCGAGGCGTTGCTGGTGTTGTCGACGCCCACGTCGAGCAGGCCGTAGACCGTGACGTTCGACTGTGCGTGGACAGCGCCGGCTGCGGCGACAAGAACGGCCATGGCGGCCAGCGAGAATGCAGTTTTCTTCATGTAAAGTGTCTCCCTTAGATATAGTTATTGGTGATATGCCTGATCAATTTCATGAATCAGGATCACACTATATGAGCGCCATCCTTTCAATTGGCTTTCAGCATGACAGGTGTCGCCGGCCAGCCACAATGGACATCAACATATTCATCGCCTACCCTGCCGCCAGGCTTACACTGCATCATTTCAACGAATGGCGGAGACCATGCGCATATTATTAGTGGAAGACCATCTGGAGCTGTCGCACTGGCTGGCAAAGGCCCTGCGCGACGCGCACCTGACGGTGGAGACCGCCCACAACGGCGCAGATGCCGACGCCCTGCTGCATACGCAGGAATACTCGCTGGTGCTGCTCGACCTGACCCTGCCGAAGATGGATGGGCTGGACGTGCTGCGCCGCCTGCGCGCGCGCGGCGGCACGCGCGGAAAGACGCCCGTCATGATACTTACGGCGCGTGGCGGCCTGGATGAGAAAGTGCAGGGCCTGAACCTGGGCGCAGACGACTACATGGCCAAGCCGTTCGAGCTGGCCGAACTGGAAGCGCGCGTGAAAGCCCTGCTGCGCCGCAGCCAGGGCAACGAAGCGCTCGTGCACACCTGCGGCGCGCTCAGTTTCGACACCGTCACGCGCATGTTCAGCTATGCCGGCGCCGCCTTTCCCCTGACGCCGCGCGAACACGCGGTGCTCGAAGCGCTGATCACGCGCTCCGGGCGCGCCGTATCGAAGGAAAAGCTGTTCGATGAAGTGTTCGCGCTGGCCGACGACGTCAACCTGGACGCCATCGAACTGTATATCCACCGCGTGCGCAAGAAACTCGAAAGCGGCGTGGAAAGCGGCTCGCCCGACGGCGCCGTCATCACCACCCTGCGCGGCATCGGCTACCTGCTGCAACCGCGCAGCGCCATGGCGCCGGCCACGCCACGATGAGCGTGCGCGCCCCACACCTGCCCGTATTCGAGCGCCTGCGTCGGCGCTGGGGGCAGGGCCGCCCGCTGGGCAGCCTGCGCAGCCAGCTGCTGCGCTGGCTGCTCATCCCGCTGGTGATGCTGGTGCTGCTGGACGCCGTCTTTGTCTACCGCAACGCGCTCGACGCGGCCGACATGGCCTACGACCGCTCCCTGCTGGCATCGACGCGGGCGCTGGCCGAGCGCGTCTCCATCGTTGGCGGCAAGGTGGTGGCCGAAGTGCCTTACGTGGCGCTCGACAGCTTCGAGACCGATACCCTGGGCCGCATCTACTACAAGGTCACGGGCATCAACGGCGAACTGGTCTCGGGCTATGGCGACTTGCCGCCCGTGCCGAAAAACGTGCCTCGCTCGCAGAACTACCCCGCCCTGGTGCGCTTCTACCACGCCGATTACCACGGCAAGCCGATCCGCATCGCCGCCCTGCTGCAACCCGTGTATGACGACTCGATGCGCGGCATCGCCCTGATACAGGTGGCTGAAACGCTGGACGCGCGGCGCGGCCTGTCGAACCAGATCCTGTTCGATACCCTGAGCTGGCAGGCGGCGATGATACTGGTGATGGGCGCCCTCGTCTGGTTTGCCGTGCGCCTGGTGCTGCGGCCGCTGATGCGTTTGAAAACGGAAGTCGAGACACGCACCTTGTCTGACCTGTCCGACGTCGATCCCAAGCTGGTGCACAAGGAAATGCGCCCGCTGGTGAGCGCCATGAACGGTTCCATGTCGCGCCTGCAGCAGCTGATCGCCAGCCAGCGCCGCTTCATCGCCGACGCCTCGCACCAGCTGCGCACGCCGTTGACGGTGCTGAAGACCCAGGCCGAACTGGCCATGCGCGAATGTGACCGCCAGGCCGGCACGCCGCCGGACATGGCCGCCCTGCGCGACATTGTGCGCTCGATCGCCGCCACCACGGATTCGACCGTGCTGCTGGCCAACCGCCTGCTGACCCTGGCCCGCATCGAGCATGGCGGCGACAGCCTGGCCATGGATACCGTCTCGCTGCGCGACATGGCGCAGCAGGTGGGGCTGGAAATGGCCATGGCTGCCGTCGGCAAGAATATCGATTTATCGCTGGAAGCGCCCGACGACGCGCCCGTGCATGGCCAGGCCTTGCTGCTGCACGAACTGCTGGCCAACCTGGTCGACAATGCCCTGCGCTACACGCCGCAGGGCGGCAGCGTGATCCTGCGCGTGCGCGCGGCGCAGGCAAGGAACGGACACGGCGCCGTGCTGGAGGTGGAGGACAGCGGTGCCGGCATCCCGCCTGCGGAACGTGAACGGGTATTTACGCCGTTCTACCGGGTTGGCGCGGCACTCGAGAGCAACCCTGGCGGCGCCGGCCTGGGACTGGCCATCGTGCGCGACATCGCTGCCCTGCATGGCGCGCGCCTGGAACTGGCCACGGCGGCGAATGGACATGGACTGAAAGTCGGCGTGTATTTCGCCGCAACGCCAGTCGATGCTAAGATCGCGCCCTGAGATTTTAATGAAGGCCCACTGCCATGATGACCAAAGAAGACGTAACCGAACTGTTTGCCAATATCGCAGAAAACGCGCCGTGGGATTTGTCCCAGCCGCTGCTGTGGGGCTATTACTTCACCAACCCCACGTCCGAACCACTGGAACAGGCCGCCACCCTGCTGGCGCTGCAGGGCTACCGCCCCGTGGAACTGTACCAGCCCGAACTGGACGACGCGGCCGCCGCCCCAGTGTGGGTGCTGCACGTGGAAAAAGCCGAAGTGCATGGCGTCGATAGTCTGCACGCGCGCAATGGCGAACTGATGGCGTTTGCCCAGGAAAACCAGCTGGCCAGCTATGACGGCATGGATGTGGGTCCCGTCGGTACCGCAGCGTAGGTCGGATTAGGTCCGCAGGACCGTAATCCGACAGCACCATCGGCCACGCCAACATCACGCATAAAAAACGGCGCCCTCGGCGCCGTTTTTGCGTGGATCGCTGAAAACGCTCAGCTCAGGTTTTCCAGGCGGATCTTGGTCACCGTGCCCACCACGCTGTTCAATGCTTCCATCTTTTCGATGGCGGCCGTGACGTTCTTCTCCTGCGTCTGGTGCGTCAGCATGATGATGTCCGTATGCGTCTCGCCCTCGGCCGGCTCTTTTTGCAGCATGGCGTCGATCGAGATGCTGCGTTCGGCCAGGATGCGCGTCAGGTCGGCCAGCACGCCCGGCTGGTCGGCCACGTGCATGCGCAGGTAGTAGCTGGTGGTGATTTCCGACATCGGCAAAATCGCGATATCGGTCATCGCGTTCGGCTGGAAGGCCAGGTGCGGCACGCGGTGTTCCGGGTCGGCCGTGGCCAGGCGCGTGATGTCGACCAGGTCGGCGATCACCGACGAGGCAGTCGGCTCGGCGCCCGCGCCACGGCCCGAGTACAGGCTGGCGCCGACGGCGTCGCCATGCACCAGCACCGCGTTCATGGCGCCTTCCACGTTGGCGATCAGGCGCTTGGCCGGGATCAGGGTCGGATGCACGCGCAGCTCGATGCCTTCCACGCCGTTGACGGTGGCGCGCTTGGTAATGCCCAGCAGCTTGATGCGGTAGCCCAGCTGCTCGGCATAGCGGATGTCGACGGCATTGAGGTTGCTGATGCCTTCCACGTAGGCCTTGTCGAACTGCACCGGGATACCGAAGGCGATGGCCGACATGATGGTGGCCTTGTGCGCGGCATCGACGCCCTCGATGTCGAAGGTGGGGTCGGCTTCCGCGTAGCCGAGTTCCTGCGCCTGTTTCAGCACGGTGGCGAAATCGAGGCCCTTGTCGCGCATCTCGGACAAAATGAAATTGGTGGTGCCGTTGATGATGCCGGCGATCCATTCGATGCGGTTGGCCGTCAAGCCTTCGCGCAGCGCCTTGATGATGGGGATGCCGCCGGCGACCGCCGCTTCGAAGGCCACCATGACGCCCTTGTCCTGGGCGGCGGCGAAGATTTCGTTGCCGTGCACGGCCAGCAGGGCCTTGTTGGCCGTGACCACGTGCTTGCCGTTGGCAATCGCCTGCATCACCAGGGTTTTCGACAGGTCGTAGCCGCCGATCAGTTCGACGACGATATCGATCTCGGGATCGTTGACGATCAGGTAGGGGTCACTAACGACCTTGCAGCCGCCGGCGACCAGCGCTTCGGCGCGCGCCACGTCGCGCACGGCGACGGCGACGACTTCAATGCCGCGGCCCGCGCGGCGCTTGATTTCTTCCTGGTTGCGTTTCAGGACGCTGAACGTGCCGTAACCGACATTGCCCAGGCCCAGCAGGCCGATCTTGATGGATTTCATAGTTGTGCTTGACTGCTCATAAGTGGCGCCCCCCTTTGGCGGCGCCAGGTTGATCGGTATGGTTGATCGAGATTGCTGCTGGCCGGTTCAGCCCCGGCCGTGACGTTTGCGGTAACCTTCGAGGAAGCGCGCAATGCGCCCCATGGCCTCGGTCAGGTCATCGGAGTTGGGCAGGAAGACGACGCGGAAATGGTCGGGCGCGATCCAGTTGAAGCCCGTGCCCTGTACGATCAGGACCTTGGCTTCGGCCAGTAATTCATAGGCAAACTGCTGGTCGTCGGCGATCGGATAGATCTCCGGGTCCAGGCGCGGGAACATGTACAGCGCGGCCTTCGGCTTGACACAGGTAACGCCCGGGATATCGGTCAGCAGCTTGTGCGCCAGATCGCGCTGTTTCAACAGGCGCCCGCCGGGCCCCACCAGGTCTTGTATGCTCTGGTAACCGCCAAGCGCCGTCTGGATGGCAAACTGCCCCGGCGCGTTGGCGCATAGCCGCATCGAGGCCAGCATGTTGAGGCCTTCGATGTAATCTTTTGCGTGGCGCTTTTCGCCCGAGACCACCATCCAGCCGGAGCGGTAGCCGCAGGAGCGGTAATTCTTCGACAGGCCGTTCATGGTGATGAACAACACGTCGTCGGCCAGCGAGGCGATCGACACGTGCTCGGCTTCGTCGTACAGCACCTTGTCGTAGATCTCGTCGGCGAAAATGATCAATTGGTGCTGGCGCGCCAGGTCGACGATCTGCTGCAGCACGGAAACCGGGTACAAGGCGCCAGTGGGATTGTTCGGGTTGATGACGACGATGGCTTTGGTTTGCGGCGTGATCTTGCGGCGCATGTCCTCGATATCGGGATACCACTCGTTCTGCTCGTCGCACACATAATGCACGGGATTGCCGCCCGACAGGCTGACGGCGGCCGTCCACAGCGGATAGTCAGGCGCCGGCACCAGCACTTCGTCACCACTGTTGAGCAGGGCGTTCATCGACATGACGATCAGTTCCGAGGCGCCGTTGCCCAGGTAGATGTCATCGATGGTCACGCCGGCGATATTCTTGCCTTGCGTGTAATGCATGACGGCCTTGCGTGGCGCGAACATGCCTTTCGAATCCGTGTAGCCGGCCGCATTCTGCAGATTGAGCATCATGTCGCGCACGATTTCATCGGGCGGATCGAAGCCGAATACGGCCAGATTGCCGATATTGAGCTTGGTGATCTTGTGGCCTTCTTCTTCCATTTGCCTGGATTTTTCCAGGACCGGGCCGCGGATGTCATAGCAGACGTCCGCCAATTTATTCGATTTCTGAATCGGTCGCAAAATAAATCCCTGTCGTGATGCGGCGCGGCCGGCCTACGCTTGCAGCATGAAAGCCGCGCCAGAACTGTGAACTCGTGAGACTGCAATGCGAAAACAACCATTCTCGCCGAAAGCAGGCCATTTTATCAAATTAAACATGGCAAATTGCAGCATTTCGCGCCGTTTATGCCACGCCATCCGGCACGCGCGTGCTTTTTCCACCGGAAGCTCTTCATCTTCTCTTAATCTTTGCCTACTACTATGGCAAGCGCCGCCTGCCATAGTTACTCCAAAGAATTACCCATAGATTGCAAATTGGAAAGGATGTTGCTTTTCAGTCGCTCTTTTCTGTCACTTATGGCATGCTTGCGCCCTTGGCGCGCAGCGCGCATCCGCACCGCGCGCACACCGATCAACCGACACGAACAGCCCCGACATCGCCATGAAACTGCATGCCAGCAGCACCCAACAATACCAAACCGTCACAGGCTACGATGAAAATGGCGTGGAGATCAATGCCCAGCCATACAACTACAGCCTGATCGTCATGCCGGAAATGCCACCACGGGCGTGGGATGTCGGCAGTTTCGAGCAGCTGAGCGAGGCACATTTCGCGCAAATCCTGGCCGATGCGCCCGACGTGGTCATCCTCGGTACGGGCGAGCGCCAGCGTTTCGTGCATCCGAAGCTGACGGCCGCGCTGACCATGCGCCGCATCGGCGTCGAGTGCATGGATAGCCAGGCAGCCTGCCGCACCTACAATATCCTGATGGGCGAAGGCCGCAAAGTCACCCTGGCCCTGATTCTGGCTCCCGGCGCAGGCAGCGCTGCATGAAAATCAATGTCAACGAACTGCACAGCTCGAGGCTGCTGATGTGGTCCCTGCTGGGCATCTTCATCGTCGTCACCCTGTATGCGTTGGGCGTGCGTACCCTGGTGCCGCCCGACGAGGGCCGCTATGCCGAGATGGCGCGCGAAATGTTCGTCACGGGCGACTGGATTACCACGCGCCTGAACGGCATCAAATACTTTGAAAAGCCGCCACTGCAAACGTGGATGAATGCGCTGACCTTCGCCGCCTTCGGCCTGGGCGAATGGCAGGCACGCCTGTGGACTGGCCTGTGCGGCATCATCGGCGTGTGCATGACAGCATTTGCGGGCAAGAAAGTGTTCGGTCCGCGCGTGGGCCTGTATGCTGGTCTGGTACTGGCGTCGAGCCTGTTCTGGCTGGCTTCCGGCCAGATCAATTCGCTCGACATGGGCCTGTCCGGCATGATGACCCTGACCCTGGCCAGCCTGCTGGTGGCCCAGCGCGACGACGCCACCGCGGGTGAGCGCCGCAACTGGATGCTGGTATGCTGGGCTGGCATGGCGCTGGCCGTGCTGGCCAAGGGCTTGATCGGCATCGTCTTGCCGGGCGCCGTGCTGGTGCTGTATTCGCTGTGCGCGCGCGACTGGCGCATCTGGACGCGTCTGCATCTGGTCAAGGGCTTGCTGGTGTTCTTTGCCATCGCCACACCGTGGTTCGTGCTGGTCGCCCTGCGCAATCCGGAGCAGCCGCATTTCTTCTTCATCCACGAGCATTTCCAGCGCTTCCTGATGAAGGGGCACAAGCGCGAAGGCGCCTGGTACTACTTCCTGGTGCTGCTCATTCCCGGCATCCTGCCATGGATAGGCGTGCTGCCGCAAAGCCTGGCCGCCGCCTTCAAGCGCCAGGAGGGTGCCTTCCAGCCCCGCTTGATGCTGCTGGTCTGGGCCGTTTTCATTTTCTTCTTCTTCAGCTATTCGACCTCGAAGCTGCCTGGCTACATCGTGCCCATCTTCCCGGCGCTGGCCCTGCTGGTGGCGCTGTACCTGGAATCGGCGTCGCGCCGCCAGCGCCTGTTCGCCGCAGGCCTGCTGTGCGTGCTGGGCGCGGCCATCCTTGTCGGCGGACCGATCGCCTTCGGCAAGGCCAGCGCGCGCGACGCGGAAGCCTTGATCGCGCTCAAGGGCTACCAGCCATGGCTGATGGCGGCCGGCTTCTTCGCCCTGGCCGGCGGCGCCCTGGCCTTGCTGCATGCGCGCCAGTTGCGCCGCGACATGACCGTGCTGACGATCGCCGGCGCCGGCTTCCTGGCCACGCACTGCATCCTGGCCGGTTCCGAACTGTATGGCCAGAACCGCGCAGGCACCGACATGCTGCCGCAGATCCAGGCCGAACTGACGGCCGATACCAAGCTCTATTCTGTCGGCATTTATGAACAGTCGCTCACGTATTACCTGCAGCGGCCCGTGATCCTCGTCGATTACTGGGATGAATTCACGTTTGGCCTGAAACAGCAGCCCGAACTGTCCATCCCGACCATCGAACCGTTCATCACGCAGTGGACGAACGATGCCAACGCCGGCGTGCACGACATGGCCATTATCAGCCTGGACCGTTACAAGAGCTTGCAACAACGTGGCGTGCCCATGCGTGTTATTGCCGAGGACGCGCGCCGCATGGTGATTGCCAACAAATAAATGTTTAAAGGAGTGCGAGCCAGTGCGGCTCGCACTCCCGGCCAGCTTGCCGCACCCCATACCAGCATGATTTTTCACCGCTGAACCGACTGCGCCGCCATACTGACGATATAAAATAGCTATGCCTGCCGGCGGACGTTGACCGCATTGGCAGCCTCGGCGACGACGCCCCTGACAAAATACAGAACCAAGAACCGCACCCCATGACCTCTACCCTGCCCTTTTTGCCTTTTTCCAAACCCACCATCGATGAAGCAACCATCGCCGCCGTCGGCGAGGTGCTGCGCTCGGGCTGGATTACCAGCGGCCCGAAAGTGCAAGCCTTCGAAGCCCAGCTGTCCGAGTATTTCGGCGGGCGCCCCGTGCGCACCTTCAATTCGGGTACCTGTACCATGGAAATCGCGCTGCGCATCGCCGGTGTCAAGCCTGGCGACGAAGTCATCACGACGCCCGTGTCGTGGGTAGCGACGGCCAACGTCATCATCGAAGTGGGCGCCACGCCCGTGTTTGCCGATATCGACCCCGTCACCCGGAATATCGACCTCGACAAGCTGGAAGCGGCCATCACCCCGCGTACGAAAGCCATCATCCCCGTCTACCTTTCGGGCCTGCCTGTCGACATGGACCGCCTGTACGCGATTGCTGAAAAGTACAATTTAAGGGTCGTGGAAGATGCGGCGCAAGCGTTCGGTTCCACCTGGAAGGGCAAGCGCATCGGCGCGTTTGGCGACTTCGTCTCGTTCAGCTTCCAGGCGAACAAGAACATCACCACGGGCGAAGGCGGCTGCCTCGTCCTCAACAACCTGGAAGAAGCCAGGCTGGCCGAGAAATACCGGCTGCAAGGCGTCACGCGCAGCGGCGTCGACGGCATCGATGTCGATGTTCTGGGCGGCAAATACAATATGAGCGACATCATGGCTGCCATCGGGCTGGGCCAGTTTGCCAACATCGAGGCCATCACGGCCCACCGCCGCGCACTGGCACGCCACTACTTCGCGCAATTCGGCAGCGACTTCGAAGCGGCGAGCGGCGCCCAGCTGCCCGTGCAGGATTTCGACAACAGCAACTGGCATTTGTTCCAGATCATCCTGCCCGACAACGGCCCCGGTACGCGCGCCGCGTTCATGCAGCAAATGGCGCAGCAAAACGTGGGAACGGGCTATCATTACGCACCGATCCACTTGTTTACCATGTATCGCGAACGCGGCTTTACCGAGGGCATGTTCCCCGTCTCGGAAAAGATCGGCCGCCTGACCGTGACCTTGCCAATGTTCTACGCCATGACGACACAGGACGTGGAGCGGGCCGTCGCCACCGTCAAATCCATCCTCATCAAGTGAGCAGCGCGCCGATGAAACCTGAACTGTCCATTATCATTCCAATCTACAACGAGCAGGATGGCCTGGCCAGCCTGTTCGCCCGCCTGTATCCGGCCCTTGATGCCTTGCAGACGAGCTACGAAATCATTTTCGTCAACGATGGCAGCCGCGACAATTCGGTGGCCATCCTGGCGGAACAGTTCCGCCAGCGCCCCGACGTTACGCGCGTGATCTTGTTCAATGGCAATTATGGCCAGCACATGGCCATCCTGGCCGGTTTTGAAGCGTCGCGCGGGCAGATCATGATCACGCTCGACGCCGACCTGCAGAACCCGCCTGAAGAAATCGGCAACCTGGTGGCCAAGATGCGAGAAGGCTACGATTACGTGGGCTCGATCCGGCGCAAGCGGCAAGATTCCGCCTGGCGCACACTGGCGTCGAAAATGATGAACCGCCTGCGTGAAAAGATCACGAATATCAAAATTACCGATCAGGGCAACATGCTGCGCGCGTATGGCCGCAATGTGATCGACCTGGTCAACCAATGTGCCGAAGTCAACACCTTCGTGCCCGCCCTGGCCTACACGTTTGCCCGCAAGCCTACGGAAATTACCGTCGAGCATGAAGAACGTGCTGCCGGCGAATCGAAATACTCGCTGTACAGCCTGATCCGCCTCAATTTCGACCTGGTCACGGGCTTTTCGCTGATACCCCTGCAAATCTTTTCCATGCTGGGCATGGCGATGTCGCTGGGCTCGGCATTGCTGGTGATCTTCCTGCTGGTCCGCCGCTTCCTGCTGGGCGCAGAGGCCGAAGGCGTGTTTACCCTGTTCGCCATCGCCTTCTTCTTCATGGGCGTGATCCTGTTCGGCATCGGCCTGGTGGGCGAATACGTGGGGCGCATCTTCCAGCAAGTGCGTGCCCGTCCCCGCTATGTGGTGCAAACCATCTTGCAGGACGGCATGACCCAGGCGGAAGCCGAGGCGCCATCGTATGTGCGCCTGGAAAAGCGCCAGGTGGGCCGCTGATGGGCGCCCCACGCGCCGTCGTCTTCGGCTACCACAATGTGGGCGTGCGCTGCATCAAGGTGCTGCTGGCCGGTGGCGTCGATATCGCCCTGGTCGTCACACATGAAGACAGCCCCACGGAAAACCTGTGGTTCGAATCGGTCGCCAGCCTGTGCCAAGCCGAAGGCATCCCCTGCATCACACCAGGCGATGCATGCGCGCCGGAACTGCTGGCGCAGGTGCAGGCCGCAAAACCGGACATGCTGTTCAGCTTTTACTACCGTCATATGTTGCCCGCCAGCATCTTGGAAGTCGCTCCCGCCTACAATATGCACGGCTCGCTGCTGCCGCAGTTCCGCGGCCGCGCCCCCGTCAACTGGGCCGTGCTGCATGGCGCCACGGAAACGGGCGCCACCCTGCATGAAATGACGGTCAAGCCGGACGCCGGCGCCATCGTGGCGCAAACGGCCGTGCCCATCCTGCCCGACGATACGGCGTTTGAAGTGTTTGGCAAGGTCACCGTGGCGGCGGAACAAACCCTATGGGGCGTGCTGCCGGCCTTGCTGGACGGCACGGCGCCACGCCAGCTCAACGATTTGCGCCAGGGCGCTTATTTTGGCGGGCGCAAGCCGGAAGACGGCCGCATCGACTGGAACTTACCCGCGCAACAGGTATACAACCTGCACCGGGCCGTCGCGCCGCCCTATCCCGGTGCATTTACCGAAGTCAACAATATCATTTACACCATTGAACAAGCCCGTTTGAGCAAGCAATCGGCAGGAAGTTTGCCACCGGGCTTGGCGGTAGTGGATAATTGCATCTTTGGCGTCTGCGGAGACGGTCGCATGCTGGCCATTTCCGCGCTGAGGGCTGCCGGGGAGCCAATTTCGGCTCAGCAATTGCAAGCAAGTCTGACCGCCCGCGTCAGCACACACTGATATCACTCAAGAGAATCTCACATGAAAAAAGTCCTCATCTTAGGCGTCAACGGCTTCATCGGCCACCATCTGTCCAAGCGCATCCTCGAAACCACCGACTGGCATGTCTACGGCATGGACATGAACACGGACCGCATCACGGACTTGCTGGAAGATGACAACTACAAGTCGCGCATGCACTTCTTTGAAGGTGATATCACGATCAACAAGGAATGGGTCGAGTACCACGTCAAGAAATGCGATGTGATTCTGCCGCTGGTGGCCATCGCCACGCCGTCGACCTATGTCAAGCAGCCGCTGCGCGTCTTCGAACTGGACTTCGAAGCCAACCTGCCTATCGTGCGCTCGGCCGCCAAGTACGGCAAGCACCTGGTGTTCCCGTCGACCTCGGAAGTGTATGGCATGTGCCACGACGAGGAATTCGACCCTGAAAACTCGGAACTGATCTGCGGCCCGATCAACAAGCCGCGCTGGATCTACTCGAATGCCAAGCAGCTGATGGATCGCGTGATCTGGGGCTACGGCATGGAAGGCTTGAACTTCACCCTGTTCCGTCCATTCAACTGGATCGGCGCCGGCCTCGATTCGATCCACACGCCAAAAGAAGGTTCCTCGCGCGTGGTGACGCAATTCTTCGGCCACATCGTGCGCGGCGAGAACATCTCGCTGGTCGACGGCGGCGCGCAAAAACGCGCGTTCACCTACATCGACGACGGCATCGATGCACTGATCCGTATCATTGCCAACAAGAATGGCATCGCCAGCGGCAAGATTTACAACATTGGCAATCCGACCAATAACTATTCGATCCGCGACCTGGCCGGCATGATGCTGACCCTGGCCGCCGAGTACCCGGAATACGCCGAAGGCGCGAAACACGTGAAAATCGTGGAAACGACCTCGGGCGCCTACTACGGTGCCGGTTACCAGGACGTGCAAAACCGCGTGCCGAAAATCACGAACACCTGCGAAGAGCTGGGCTGGGCGCCGACCACCACCATGGCCGATTCCCTGCGCAATATTTTCGACGCCTACCGCAGCCAGGTAGCCCAAGCCAAAGCCTTGATGGATTAATGTTGAGCAAGCCGTTCCTGACCCTGAAAATCGACGTCGATACCTATCGCGGCACCCGTGAAGGCATGGGCAATCTGGTGCGCATGCTGGCCGCGCACCAGGCCAAGGCCACCTTTCTGTTTTCGCTGGGCCCTGACCATACGGGCTGGGCCCTGCGGCGCGCCTTGCGGCCTGGCTTTTTCAGCAAGGTGTCGCGCACTTCGGTGGTCGAGCACTACGGCTTGAAAACATTGATGTACGGCACCTTGCTGCCGGGACCCGATATCGGCAAGCTATGCGCGGCGCAATTGCGCGCCGTGCGCGATGCCGGCTTCGAGTGCGGCATTCACACCTGGGATCACACCCTGTGGCAAGACAACGTGGCCAAGCGCAATGCCGCCTGGACCATCAACATGATGCGCAAGGCCGCCAACCGCTACGAACAGGTATTTGGCGTGGCGCCGCACACACACGGCGCGGCCGGCTGGCAAATGAATGTCAGCGCCTTTGTCGAGCACGACACGGCCGGCTACCGCTTTGCCTCCGATGGCCGCGCCATGCTCGACGCGCGCGGCGCCATGGTGCATCCGACGAACGGCCCGCATCGCGTGCGCAATGGCAACACCATCCTGCAATGCGTGCAATTGCCCACCACCCTGCCCACCCTGGACGAGTTGCTGGGCTGCGAAATCGACGGCAAGCTGATCACGACCGGCAATGTTGCCGCGCATATATTGTCGCTGACGCAGGACAATCCCCGCGACCACGTGTATACCTTGCATGCGGAACTTGAAGGACAGAAACTCGCCCCCATTTTCGAACAACTGCTGACGGGCTGGAAAGCCCAGGGCTACCAGTTTGCAGCGATGGGCGATTATTATGAAAAGATACAAGATAGCGACTTGCCCGTTTGCCCCATCACCTGGGATGAGTTGCCCGGGCGTTCGGGACGCCTGATTGTGCAGGGCAAAGCGGCCTGAATGCTGTATTGTTGCACCTGGATGCGTTGCCAGATTAAAAAACAGCGCTGATGATCACCGTTCAGGAGAGAACCTGTGGCTGATAGCCAATCCCTCGTTAGCATACCCGACTTTAGCGCCGCCATGACCAGCGGCAAGACCTTTCAGTTGCTGGGCCGTCCAGCCAAGGCCACGGTGCTGTTTTTCTATCCGAAGGACAATACCCCCGGCTGCACCACTGAAAACATCGCCTTCCGTGACGCCTACCCGCAATTTGTCGCCGCCGGCGTGGAAATCTACGGCATCAGCCGCGATTCGCTGCGCTCGCACGAAAGCTTCAAAGCCAAGCTGGAACTGCCATTCGAGCTCATTTCCGACCCGGACGAAGCCGTTTGCCTGCTGTTTAACGTCATGAAGATGAAACAGATGTATGGCAAGACGGTCCGTGGCGTCGAACGCAGCACGTTTGTGATTGACGCTGAGGGCCGATTGGTGAAAGAATGGAGAGGCGTGAAGGTCGCAACTCACGTGGAAGAAGTGCTGGAATTCGTGGCGCGTCTGAAGTGATCATCTGTTCTGATCGAATGCGCGTTGTCGGCTTCCAGCCAGCTTAGTTCGAAATTAGCTCAACCGCAGTTCAGTTCACGGTACCTATCGCCATTTTGAGTCAACGAAGCGCCTCCACCCACTCCGCCAGGCGGGCCTGTAGCCCGCCGATGGCGTCCATGACCGGCCATGTTGCCGGCCTTCCAGCAGTCTCTCGTCCTGTAGTATTGTTGTCCTCCCCGCATCCACCCCATGAGAAGTGCCGCCAGAAGCTGGCTGCCCATGGGCGATTCATTCCAGAAATTTTTTGATTGAGATCCTGATGCCACTGCCAAAATTACCGAGCAAGCCAGCCACCATCCTGGCCACACAAGATTACCCAACCGCAGGCGCAGCGCGCCCGGCCACCAAAACCCCGGCAGCCAAGAAAGTGGCTGCACCTGTTATTGAAGCGGCGATCGCCGAAGTTGCCAAGCCGGTCCGCAATGCGGCCACGAAGATCAAGCAAGTGGCGGCCCTGATGGTCGCCAAGCCGGCGCCAGCACCTGCGCCGGTTGCGGCCGCACCTGCAATCGTTGCCGCGCCTGCGGCAAAAGCCGCGCCGGCGGCGAAAGGCAAGGTCATGCCGATCAAGTCCGTCAAGCAGGCCGAGCAGCCGCATCCGGCCAAGCACAAGCCTGTCGAAGTACAGCTCAAGTCGTCCGCCAGCCGCGCCGCCGACCAGCGCGGCATCAGCAAGCTGTTCGTGCTCGATACCAACGTGCTGATGCACGACCCATCGTCGCTGTTCCGCTTCGAAGAACACGATGTGTACCTGCCGATGATGACCCTGGAAGAGCTGGACAACCACAAAAAGGGCATGACGGAAGTGGCGCGCAATGCCCGCCAGGTCTCGCGTACCCTCGATGCCCTGATCAGCAACACGGATGACGACGCCATCGAACACGGTATCCTGCTGTCCAAGCTGGGCAACAAGGATGCCAAGGGCCGCTTGTTCTTCCAGACGCGTTTGCAAAGCGCGGACTTGCCAGCTGGCTTGCCAGTGGGCAAGGCCGACAACCAGATCCTCGCCGTCGTGCGTTCGCTGGAATCGGAACAGGAAGGCCGCCCCGTGGTACTGGTGTCGAAAGACATTAACATGCGCATCAAGGCGCGCGCCCTGGGCTTGCCAGCCGAAGATTACTTCAACGACCATGTGCTGGAAGACACGGACTTGCTGTACTCGGGCATCGTACAGCTGCCGGATGACTTCTGGAACAAGCATGGCAAGGACATGGAATCGTGGCAGGAAAGCAAGAACGGCTACAGCTCGACGTTCTACCGCGTGACGGGTCCGTTCATTCCATCGCTGCTGGTCAACCAGTTCATCTACCTGGAACCGAAAAACGGCGAAACGCCGTTCTACGGCCAGGTGAAACAGATCAACGGCAAGACGGCCGTGCTGCAAACCCTGCGCGACTTCAGCCACACGAAGAACAATGTGTGGGGCGTGACGGCACGCAACCGCGAGCAGAACTTTGCCCTGAACTTGCTGATGAATCCGGAATGCGACTTCGTCACCCTGCTGGGCCAGGCCGGTACCGGCAAGACCCTGCTGGCCCTGGCCGCCGGCCTGGCGCAAGTACTGGAAACCAAACTCTACAACGAAATCATCGTCACCCGCGTGACGGTGCCCGTCGGCGAAGACATCGGTTTCCTGCCAGGCACGGAAGAAGAAAAGATGTCGCCATGGATGGGCGCCTTCGACGACAACCTGGAAGTGCTGAACAAGTCCGACTCGGATGGCGGCGAATGGGGCCGTGCGGCAACGCAAGACCTGATCCGCTCGCGCATCAAGATCAAGTCGCTCAACTTCATGCGCGGCCGCACTTTCGTCAACAAATTCCTGATCATCGATGAAGCACAGAACTTGACGCCGAAACAGGTCAAGACCCTGGTCACGCGCGCCGGTCCCGGCACGAAGATCCTGTGCCTGGGCAACATCGCCCAGATCGACACGCCGTACCTGACGGAAGGCTCCAGCGGCCTGACCTACGTGGTCGACCGCTTCAAGGGCTGGACCCACAGCGGCCACGTCACCCTGGCCCGCGGCGAGCGTTCGCGCCTGGCGGACCACGCCAGCGAAGTGCTGTAAGTTATAGCGGGCGGCGCAAGCTGCCCCAGTCATTCAAAGCCCCGGCTGCAGCGATGCAGGCGGGGCTTTTTTCATGTGCGCGACTTTTCCCTGCGACATGTTCTAATACCGCTCTCTTTCTTCCTGGACACCCAACCCGATGCATCCCGCCTTCCAACTGCTGCTTTGCCTTATCCTTTTCATGCTCATCCACATTTCCGTCATGGCCGTGTGCGCTCGCGCATGTGGCATCACCGTGCGCAGCATCAGCTACGGCGTGGGGCCCACCTTGCTGAGCTGGCGGAAAGTCCACATCAAGCTGCTGCCGCTGGCCGGCAATGTGGCCTTGAAGGATACGCGCGAGGAAACCTTGTATGACGACGACCCTTGTCTCGACGCCTACAACTTCCAGCCGCTGTGGAAGCAGGTGGTGCTGCCATTGAGCGGCGTGGGTGTGCTGCTGGCCGTGGCGTTCGGGATACTGGGCGCACCGGGCTGGGAGCATTTTGTCGCGGCCTTCGGGCAAATCTTCCACGGTGCGCTGGCGCCGTTGTCGACGGCGCAGGAATTGCTGGGTGAAGGGGAAACGTTTGCCCGTACGCACAGCTTTGCGCTGGTATTCGCTCTGTTCTCATTGAAACTGTGCGCCTTCAACCTGCTGCCGTTCGCCGGCTTGAACGGGGGACAGGCGCTGCTGGCCATCGCACGCGGCGGACGACCTTTTGTCGCATGGGAAGAAGCGCTGACAAAGTGGATGCTGTTGCCGGGGCTGGCGATCTTGCTGGCGTGGGTAGTGGCGTTCGGCTGGTATGGCTGGAAAGCAATGGGGGCATAACTGCCGCCGCTAAACCCATGCCTGCCGTCAGCATACGCTGGCCGGCAGGCTGGACAGAAAAATACGCTTAGTTCACCCGCTTGGCCGGCATGTCCTGCCCTTCCTGGCGCAGCACCAGTTGCTCGGTCTTGCCATTGGTATCCTTGCTGAAACGCACTTCCGCATCGACTTCATTCGAAAAGAAAGCCGTCTCGCTCATGGGCAGCATGGCCAGCTTGCGGAAACCTGTCACCTGGGCAAAGAACTTGTCGCCTTCACGCGTCACTTCCAGATACACCTCGGGCGCCAGCGCGTAACGGCCAACGTAGCCATCGAATTGCGCGTGCGACATGGCGACCACGGCGCGGGCCGGCTTGACGGCGCTAGCCCGTTCATGCACGGACTTCGACTCGCCGCCATCGTTGAGGATCAGCTGTGCTTCTCCTTTCGGACCCCGCTCGAACTCGGCAGTGGTGAGGGTGTTCTCAATCAAAAAACCATTGGGCGAATAGGCCAGCAGGCGCTGCGCCGGGCGTCCAGTACGCTGCAGCAGAAGATTGCCCTCGAAGTTGCGGATCGTGTAGCCAGCCTTGTCATTAATGGCATACACGCCCGCATACGCATCGAGGATGGCGGGCTTGAGCGTGATGACCTTGATCTCCGGATACGGCCGGCCCACGGCGATGGCGGCCGCCTTGCGCGCTACCACATCGGGATCGACCAGGCCCGTGTCCGAGTTTTCCAGCACGGCAACATACACTTTTTCCTGCGGCAAGCGCATCGCATACGTGGAAAAACCATTGATGCCGCCGCTATGGTGGATGACGGCGGTATTTTGCCATGTGCCCACCTTCCATCCCAGGCCGGAGCGGGTCGCCTTGCCGTCGTTCAGCTTGGCCGGCGTGAATGCCTGCTGCCAGGTGGCAGCCTTGAGCAGCTTGCCGTCCGAAATGGCCGCATCCCAGCGGGCCAGGTCGTCCACGGTGGAGACGAGCGCGCCGGCCGAATACGGCTGCGTCATGCTCAGCGGCAAGTTCGGCACAAACGTCTCGCCCGAACGGATATGCCCGGCTGCGCGCTTGACGGGCTGGCGCTCGTGGCCTTCATAAGCCGTGTCCTTCATGCCCAGCGGCACGAAGATCTGCTGTTCCACAAACGTGGCATAGGGCTGGCCCGATGCCTTTTCGATGATGGCGCCCAGCAGGAAATAGCCGGAGCTGCTGTAACTCCACCGCGTGCCCGGTTCAAAGTCGAGTGGATCGTTCTTGAAAAAATCGATCATCTGCGCCACGCTCAAGTCTTTCGTGCTGTTGGGCACAAATTCTGGCTTCCTCGTGTAGTCATGGATGCCGGACGTGTGCGCGAGCAGCTGCTCGATCGTGATTTTCTTGCCATGCGTCGGGTAATCGGGGAGGAATTTCGTGATGTCATCGGTGATAGCCAGCTTGCCCTGGTCGGCCAGCAGCAGAATGGCGACGGCCGTAAACTGCTTGGAAATGGAACCCAGGCGCAGCGACATGTCGGGCGTCAGCGGCTGGCCATCCTGCACGCTGGCCAGGCCATACGCCTTGCGCAGCAAGGGTTGGCCATCCTTGACGACGATGACGACGGCGCCCGGTTCGCCGGACTTGTAATACGGTGCGATGCTGGCATCGATATGCGCGGCCAATGCTTGCTGCCGCTGGCTCAGTGGAGCAGGCTGGTCGGCCCAGGTGTTCGGTGCTTGCAACAGGATCAGGGTGGCGAGGCAGATGCTGGAAACTTTAAACATGGAGACCGCTTTCAAAAGAAGGAGGAACAAGCATGGCCAGGCCCCTGGCGGCGGCTATCGGGCGGACGCGTTTGCCTTAGAAAATATTTCCAATTAGCTCACTTAGCCTAGCAGACACGTCAGGAGAGAATCTCTCCTTTTGTCACAATGGGAATTTCATGGCTGCTAGACACCATGACTTTCTGCACACCTGTCGTAAGCTCGAAGCAATGCAGAAAGGCAAGCGGCCAAGGAGCTTGCATTTTTTCATTCGACACCCGCGGCAAGCACCTGGCCCTGTGGGCGATCCGTCGCTGCCAGCGTCACGCATAGCCCAGAAATGTGTTCGCCGTGCCTGCCACGTGCGCCCGGGACTGCTGCCACTGCGGCGGCGCCGAAGTGGACACTGTGCCGAACTGCAGTTGGCCGGGCCACAAGCAGCATACGCGCTGGTTGCGTAACAGCGATATAAACAGCGCGACATTGAAACAGCAGCAGGCAATGACATAAGCCGATGCGCTGAAATTCACACATATACTTACAGATGAAATATTCATTCATGAAATGAATAATGGCCATTATCATTATGAATTGGCCGGGAGCGCAACAGCGGCCTATACTCAAGCCGTCTCCCCTACATTGTTTCCCATGCTCACCCTGCTCAGCCCGCATACATCGCGGGCTTTTTGTTCCCGGCATTTGCCACGCTGTCTTTCCTCCCTTACCGATCACCGGGCGCGCCTTTCCACGCCGGCCCAGCCACGGACAGGGAGCACGGCATGATCGTGCGCGAGCGTCCATCGGCGCTGCGCTTGTTTCTGGTGGTGCGCGGCTCTGTCCTGCCCCGCATCCGCACTACCCTCATCGTCAACACCCTGATTGCCACCATTGTCACCTGGTGCCACGGTACCCTGTTCGATCACAAGGTCATCCTCACCACCATCCCGTTTACCCTGATCGGCTTGCCGCTGGCCATCTTCCTTGGCTTTCGCAATACGGCCGCCTACGACCGTTACTGGGAAGCGCGCAAGCTATGGGGCGAACTGGTATTGCGCAGCCGTAATTTCTCGCGCCAGTGCCAGACCATGATACGCAGCGATACGCCAGCCCACGCCAGGCTGGGTCTCCAAGATGTGCGCGTGCGCATGATTTACCGCACCATCGCCTTTTGCCACGCCCTGCGCCACCAGCTGCGCGACACGCGTGGACCGGCCGACTTGCAGCCGCTGCTGCGTCCAGCAGAATGGGAGGCGGCCTGCAAGGCGGCGAACCCGTCCGACTACCTGATGTTGCAGATGGGCCACGACCTTGCCGACTGCATCCGGCAGGGGCGTATCGACACCATCCTCGCCACGCAGATCGATAACACGGTCTCGGCCATGGTAGCGGCGGGCGCCTCGTGCGAACGCATCCGCAGCACGCCGATTCCCTTCTCGTATTCGCTGCTGCTGCACCGCACGGCTTATCTGTACTGTTTCCTGCTGCCGTTCGGCCTGGTCGACTCGCTGGGCTTCATGACGCCCTTCGTCGTCGCCATCGTCGCCTATACCTTCTTTGGCCTCGATGCCCTGGGCGACGAGATCGAGGAACCATTCGGCGAAGATGCCAACGACCTCCCCCTGTCGGCCATGTGCCGCGCCATCGAAATCAGCTTGCGCGAATCCGTGCAGGATGAGAATGTGCCGCCGCCCATGCAAGCTGTCGACTTCATGCTGAATTGATCCACACGCCAGCTTTCCCCTTGACCTTACCATCGGGGGAAGGCTTACAGTGGGTGCACTTAATCATTCAAGGAGTGCTTGCCATGTATCAGTTACAAGTTGAAAACATGAGCTGCGGCCATTGCGTCGGCTCGGTCACGAAAGCGGTGCAAGGCATCGATCCCGCCGCACAGGTGCAGATCGACCTGGCCAGCAAGCGCGTGACAGTGGAATCGCCTGCCGAACTGGGCGCCATCAGCGCCGCCATCGTGGAGGCGGGCTACCCCGTCACCAGCGCGCAGTAACAGCAGTGTCAGCAACAAGACAGCCGGCCTTCGCGCCGGCTGTCTTGTTTACCCGTCCAGTTCCGGGTAGTGACGGAAGATGCCTTCCTCATTGAATGCAATTCTGCGCTTCGACTTCAGGTAGCGGGCAATGTTCGGCCGCGCCGCCACGGCGTCGTGCAGCGCGAAGAGTGCGGCGTACCGGGGTGCCAGGCGCTCCATGGCTTGCGGAAACGCATAGCGCAGGCCAGCCAGCATCTGGAACAGCGACAGGTCGCCATAGCTGAGCCTTGCGCCCACCAGATAATGGCCACGGCTGCGATTGTTCAGCAAGACCTGTGTGAAATAATCGAGGAATTTGGGCAAACGCGTGGCGCGGAAATCGGTACTGCGCTGCAGGGCAGCCTGTTTCTGCTCGTCATAATACTGATTCATCGATAGCGGATGGTGCGTGTCGTGCACTTCTGTCAGCCAGTCGGCCATTGTCAGTTGCAGCTGGTTCAGCCACAGGCGACCACTTTCCGCGCGCGGCGCCAGGCCCAGGCGCCGGCCCAAGTACAGCAGAATATTCGTGGTCTGGCCGATCAGCAAGTCGCCATCGCGCAGCACGGGCGGCGCGTAGGCGGCATGTGGCGTACTGTCGCCATCGAGGCAGGCCAGCATGGCCGGCATGCCCTGCCCCTTGCGCTCGGGCAAGCGGGCGATGTCGCGGTAGTCGGCACCCGCCTCTTCCAGGGCCAATCGGATAAATTCGCCGCGCCCCTGGATCGTCGGCCAGTAACACAGTTCATACGCCATACGCACCTCCGTTGACTTGCATCAATGGCAACATGCTTTTGCTTCCGTTTCACCGACCAGCCCCAGGCTTTGCAGGATGGGGCAATCGGGCTTGTCATCGCCGTGGCACGATTGCGCCAGGTGGGCCAGGGTATCGCGCATTTCCGTCAGTTCGGCGATGCGCTTATTGAGCTCGGCGACATGGGCCAGGGCGATGCCTTTCACATCCGCGCTGGCACGCTGGTCGTTTTGCCACAGCGACAGCAGTTCGCGGATCTGTTCCAGCGAAAAACCCAAGCCCCGCCCGCGTTTAATAAACCGCAGGGCGTGCAAGTCATTCGGCGTGTAGATACGGTAGCCAGCGTCGCTGCGCGCACTGGGTTTCAATAAAGCAATGCTTTCGTAGTAGCGTATCATTTTTGCCGATACACCCGTTTCGCTTGCCGCCTGGCCGATATTCATCCTTATTGCTCCTTGGTATGCGCGCTAGCTGAATGACTGCGGGCTTTCCAGCGGCGCAGCAACAGGGCATTGCTGATCACGCTGACCGAACTGAAGGCCATCGCCGCGCCCGCCACCATGGGGTTGAGCAAGCCAAAGGCGGCCAGCGGAATGCCGATCAGGTTATAAATGAATGCCCAGAACAGATTCTGCCGTATCTTGCTGTAAGTGCGGCGCGAGATATCGATGGCGTCCGCCACCAGGGCCGGATCGCCGCGCATCAGGGTAATGCCGGCCGCATGCATGGCCACATCCGTGCCCGTCGACATGGCGATGCCCACGTCGGCGGCCGCCAGCGCGGGCGCATCATTGATGCCGTCGCCTACCATGGCCACCTTGGCACCCTCGCCTTTCAGTGCCATGATTTTAGCGGTTTTATCGGCCGGCAGCATTTTCGCCGCCACCGTGTCGATGCCCAGCAGCTTGCCGACGGCGTCCGCGCTGCCCTGGTTGTCCCCGGTCAACATCACCGTGCGGATACCCAGGCTGTGCAGATGGGCAATGGCCGACTGCGCATTCGGCTTGACCTGGTCGCTGAAGGCGAACAGGCCCAGCAATTGTGTGCCCGAGGCCAGCCAGGAAATCGTGTTGCCCGTATTTTCCAAAGACACGGCCTGTGCCGCCAAAGGCGCCATGTCCACGTGCAATTCCTGCATCAGCCGGGTGCTGCCCAATTTCAGTTCCAAGCCATCGACATGGGCCGCCAGGCCGCGGCCCGGCAAGGCCGACAGGGCCGTGGCAGTCAAGGGATCGATGTGGCGGGCGGCCGCGGCATCGAGCACGGCCGCAGCCAGGCTGTGTTCACTGCCGCGCTGGATGCTGGCCGCCAGTTGCAGCAGCCGTGCGTCCTCGATGCCATGCGCATGCAGGGCCGCCAGGGCTGGTTTGCCGATGGTCAAGGTGCCCGTCTTGTCGAACACGACGGTATTGACGGCGTGCGCCACTTCCAGCGCTTCCGCATCCTTGATGAGGATGCCGTAACGGGCAGCCACGCCCGTGCCGGCCATGATGGCCGTCGGCGTGGCCAGGCCCAGCGCGCATGGGCAGGCGATGACCAGCACGGCGACGGCATTGATGATGGCATTTTCCAGCTCGCCGGTCGCAAACCACCAGCCCAGCATGGTCAGCAGCGCCAGCAGCAGCACCACGGGCACAAAAATCGCGCTGACCTTGTCGACCAGATGCTGGATGGGCGCCTTGGCCGCCTGCGCGTCCTCCACCAGGCGGATGATGCGCGACAAGGTCGTCTCGCCACCCACGGCTTGTGTGCGTACCAGCAACAAACCATCGGCATTGATGGCGCCGCCCGTGACCTTGTCGCCCACGTGCTTGTCGACCGGCAAGCTTTCTCCCGTGATCAGCGACTCGTTGATCTGGCTGGCGCCTTCCACCACCACGCCATCGACGGCCACCCGTTCCCCAGGGCGGATGACGACCAGGTCGCCCACTTTCACCTGCTCCACGGGCAAGTCGATTTCGACACCGTCGCGACGCACGCGGGCCGATTCCGGACGCAAGACTTGCAAGGCGCGGATGGCCGAGGCCGTCTGGCGCTTGGCGCGGCTTTCCAGCCATTTGCCCAGCAACACCAGGGTGATGACGACGGCAGATGCTTCAAAGTACAGGTGCGGCATGATCTCGCCCGCCGTCAGCCACTGGTAGACGGACAAGCCATACGCGGCGCTCGTGCCCAGCGCCACCAGCAAATCCATATTGCCGCTGCCGGCGCGGGCCGCCTTCCAGCCCGCCTGGTAGAAGCGGGCACCGAAATAGAATTGTACGGGCGTGGCCAGGGCGAATTGCAGCCAGCCTGGCAGCATCAGATGGATGCCGGCCCATTCCAGCAGCATGGGCAGCATCAGGGGGAAAGCCAGCACGGCCGCAAACGCGACTTTCATGCCATCGCGCTTGGGCACGGCGGCAGGCGCGCTGGCCTGGTTGGCGGCGGGAACCGTGGCGGCATAGCCGGCCTTGTCGATGGCGGCGATCAGGATGCCTGCCTCCAAGCCGCCCGTCACCTTGATGCGCGCGCTTTCCGTAGCCAGGTTGACACTGGCGGCCAGCACGCCCGGCACTTTCAGCAAAGCTTTTTCCACCCTGCCCACGCATGAGGCGCAGGTCATGCCGGCGATGCCCAGGTCGATCTCGCGCTGCGCTACCGTATAGCCCGCTTTTTCCACGGCCGCTTGCAAGGTCGCCAGGGGAATCGGCGTGCTGGACGTGACCCTTGCCACTTCGGTGGCCAGATTGACGCTGGCTTCGGTCACGCCGGGCACGGCGACCAGGGCCTTTTCCACGCGGCCCACGCACGAGGCGCAACTCATGCCTTCGATGGCCAGCGCCTGTGCATGCGCGGCGGCGGGAGGGGAAGGACTGGAACTGGCGGGAGCGAGTGCGGTCTGATTCATGGCAGATCCTGTACGAAAAATTAACGAATAAGGACAGGATCTGCTATCCCATGATGGGAAGGTCAAGCTCTATTTTTGCCTGAAGAAAACCTTAGCGTACTACGCAGTCGATGGTGGCAGGTGTGCCGGGGCCAGCGGCAGCACTTGCGCCGGACGATGTCGCCACGAACGCCGGTGGCAGCGTGAACGGCATGCCGGGATTGACGGGCAGCAACACGGGCGGCTGCCTGAAGTTGGGCGTAAAGCCAAACTGGCCGGGGGCAAAGCTTTGCGCGCCAGCAGGATTGCTCACCTGAATCAGGCCATCGATCACGTGCACATACAGGCCGGGAGCCAACCCTTGCCCTGCCGATGGCGGCGCCGATGTCAGCGGCGGTACCGAGGGAGCAACATAGTTGGCAACAAACGTCGTGCCGCGGATGCCGATGGTAGCGGCCGGCGTCTTCATCTCGAAGCGCTCTTTGTTGCGCTTGCCAAGCAGCCCCGTGACGGAACGCAAACCGCCCTTGAGCAAACTGAAGATGGCGTGGTCGTCATCAGGCTGCTCGGCTGCGTAGCTGAATTGCTCGATCACGAAACTGGTATTCGGCTTCAAGGTGATTTCGCTATTGTCGATCAACTTGATCAATGCATAGGTCTCTTTTTCCGTCAGCAAGGTGTCGCCCTGCTCGACCTCGGACTTGACGGCCAGGATTTTTACCTTGCCATCCGCCTTCTTGGCCATCAACGGACCACTCAACTGCATCACCGTGCCCGCCACCTGTCCGGCCCAGGCGTGCGCGCCCAGGCACATCAGCGCCAGCCACAACAGGGCCTTAGTTGCAATAGGTTTTTTTAATAGAGTCATTGTCTTTGTATCCTGTTGATTTGCCTGTGCCGCCGGCAACACTCTTGTCGTCCGGCACCTTGTCATCAGGCTTGGCTGACTGCCTGGCGGGGAGCGGGTCGTTGCTACGGTCGGTCTGATTGATGATGCGCAAGGCGTCGCTGATGGCAGCGCTGATGACAGCGCTGATGACGGGGGGGGCGACGGGAGGGGTGACGGGCGGGGTAACGGGCGGGTCGATGGTCGTGCCGGGCAGGAAGATGACGTCCGGCATGGCCACCGCGCCCTTCGGCGCCTGCAAGCTGACGTTGGCGCGCTGGCGATTGATGCGCACGCCCTGCGTACCCGTGATGCTGCCCGTTTTCGCCAGCACGCTCATGCTGGCCGCTGCCGGCAAGGTGAAGGTGGCCGCGTCCGCAAAGCGCACAGAGCCTTCCGCGCTGGCGCTGAAATTGCCGCCGCCGAGAACACTGGCCTTGCCGCCAACACTGATGTCGCGGCCCGCCACCAGGCTGATGTCGCGCAGCGCTGCCAGTTGCGCGCCATCGCCCAGCACCACGTCCGTGCTGGCG
Source organism: Janthinobacterium darwini (assembly GCF_051380905.1). Taxonomy (NCBI): domain Bacteria; kingdom Pseudomonadati; phylum Pseudomonadota; class Betaproteobacteria; order Burkholderiales; family Oxalobacteraceae; genus Janthinobacterium; species Janthinobacterium darwini. Next base: position 593,531 of record NZ_JBNYXX010000001.1, on the reverse strand, counting down.
TTGAGCGCAATGTCATTGCCCTGGATCTTGCCGTTGACGGTGACGGGGCTGTGCGCCGTCAAGGTGACGTTGCCGCCATTCGCATTGATATCGCCGGCCGCGATGCCGCCCGTGTTGTCGATGGCGATATTGCCGGCGCCCGTGGCAAGTTTGCCCAGCGCCAGGCTACCGGGCGCCGAAGTATTGTTCAGCATGATCCCGCCAACGGCACTATTATTTGCCGTAAAGCTGCCCACCCGGTTGCCCGCATTGCCCAGCACGATGCCATTCTGCGCCTGCGCTGTCACGCTGCTGGCGAGCAGCGCACCATCCTGGCCGATAGCGCCGTTCAAGGCGTTCAGACGCACATCGCTGGCCGCCAGGCTGGCGAAGCGCAAGTCGCCAGCCGCTTGCGTGATCGCCAGCTGGCCCGCCAGTGCGATAGCGCCGGCCGCCTGGCTGAAGCTGTTGGCGACAAGCAAGTTGCCATTACCGCTCAGCACGCCGCCGCCTTGCGCATAACGCTCCGCCGACAGGCTGCCGTTCAGCAGCAAGCTACCACCGTTGATTTCCAGGCCGGCCAGACCGCTCAGCACGGAGCGATCGAGCGCGCTTTCACCGAGGGTCAGCTTACCGCCCGTCAGCAGCAAGCCCGTCGCGGAAGTCAGGTTTTTCAGGGTGGTGCTGCCGGCCGCCGCGCTATAGGTGACGATGCCCTTGCTGTTGGTAAAGTCGACAGCCAGCACGTTCGCGCCTTCCGGCACCACGCCGCCGTCCCAGTTGGCCGCATCGCTCCACAAGCCGTTGCCACTGCCGACCCAGGTGGACAATTGTTTTTGCGCAATTGTTGCCTGCGTCGTGGCACCCGTCGTCTCCAAGGTGTAGTTGCCCGCATCAGCGCCTGCCAGACGGAAACCGCTGGCCGTCACCAGTTTGCCGGTGCCCGCATTCTTGTCGGCAAAGCTGCCGCTGCCGCCCACCAGGCTGACCTCATCCCGGCCCAGCACGCCGTTCACCGAAGCGCTGACCGTCGTGGAAGTCGTACCGTCATACACCTTGTTGGCAGCGTTCAGGCTTGCCAGGCTCAGGGTGGCGGGCGTAATGCTGGCCAGCAAGCCTGTCGGCAAGACGATGAAGTAATTACCCGCATCGGCGCCTGACAGTATCGCGCCGCTCAGCTGCACGGCCTTGGCCGCGCCCACGTTCTTGTCCGCAAAGCTGCCCACGGCCGAGACTGTCAAGCTATCGCCAGCGAGACGGTCATCGCCCAGGCTCAGCTGCGCAAGCGACGTGCCATCGTAGACCTTGTTGCCCCCAACGCCGGACAGGTTCAGCGCGCGCGCGCCGATATCGGCCGTAGTACTGCCCGCAGTATTGCCCAGCACATAGTTGCCCGCATCACCACCGCTCACAGCCACGTTCGTCACCGTGATGGTTTTTCCAGACCCCGCGTTCTTGTTGCCGAACGCGGCATTGCCCGCCACCGTCAAGACGTCGCCATGAATGCGGTCGTCGCCAAAGCCGACTTGCGCATCTGTCGTACCGTCATACGTCTTGTTGATGCCATTGAAACGCACGTTCAGGGTGCGCGCCGTGATATCGGCCGTGGTACTGCCCACCGTTCCATCAAGCACATAGTTGCCCGCATCGGCGCCCGTCAGGAGACCCGTCGTCAGCTGGTAGTCGACGCTCTTGCCGCTGCCCACGTTCTTGTCACGGAAGCGGCCCTGCAAACCGGCCATGCTGACCCGGTCGCCCGTCACCATGCCTTCAAAATACCCAGTCAGGGCAGCCTGCAAGCTGCCATCGTAGACGCGGCTTTGCGCTCCCGTGACGCTATAGTGCAGCTGGCGCGCCCTGATGTCCGCTATGCCGTCGACCGTGCTCGAGGCCAGCTTGTAGTTACCCAGGTCATTGCCGTCCAGGACCAGGCCGCTGGCATGCACGGCCTTGCCGCTGCCCGCGTTCTTGTCGAGGAAGGCGGCGCTGCCGCTGACGCTGAGGTTATCGCCCGCCACAACGTTACCCAGTACAAAACTGGCGCCGTCGTAAGCCAGCGTGCCGTCATACACCTTGCCATTGCCGCCCAAGCTTACCGTCAGCGCGCGCGGCGTGATGGCCAAGGTGGTCATGCCGCCCATCGTGATGTCATACTTGGTCGACCACAGTCCCGTCGCTGCATAGTTGCCCACATTGCGCGCGTCGCTGCCGTAGCCGAGGCTGCCATTGACACCCGTATCACCGTCGAGCAGTCCCACATAGCTGATCGAACCGAGGAAGGCGGCCAGCTGCCCATCGTAGACCTTGCCAGCGGCGTTGCCCGAGATATTCACCTGCAGCTGCTTGAGTAAAGCCTTCAGCATCGGCGTCGTATAGCCTTCGTAGATGCGCCACACGCTGCTGAAATTGTAGTCGTTGAAACTGCCTTGCTGCTTCATCTGCGCCGTGCTGCGGCCGCTGGAACCACCGCCATCGATTTGCACCAATGAGGTGTCGGCATTGAAAAAACCATAGCCGAACGGGGAACCGGTAGCCACGCGGCCGGCTACAGCACCGACTGCCGCGTAACCGCCGCCATTCACGGCGCCACTGCTGAAGACATGGCTGACGCTGCCCGTACTTTCACCGACCAGCCCGCCCATGTTTTCCCAGGCCAGGATGGAATCGGCAGTGCCGGCCCGGCCCACGGCGCCGCTGGCATAAGCATCATTGATACTGCCGCCGTTCAGGCCCACCAGGCCACCGATGCTGCGCGCGCCACTGACATTGCCGGTGGCATACGATTGGCTCAGCGCGCCCTGGTTGTTGCCCACCAGACCGCCGATCATTTCACGCGCGCCCGTCACCACACCGGTGGCGTACGAGGTCGCAATGCTGGCGCCGGACGCATTCCCCCCCACCAGGCCGCCGATGGCGCCGCCGCCATCGGCATTCACGCCGGTGACCATGCCGCTGCTGGCGGACAGTGTGATGGTGCCGCCGTTGCTGCCCACCAGGCCGCCGACATTGCGCTGGCCGCTGACGGCCATGCTGCTGTTGACGCTATCGATAGTACCGCTCACAACATTGCCCGCCAGCGCGCCCACGTTCGCCGTGCCGGCGACGCTGCCGCCGCTCAGGGTCAGATTGCGCAAGGCAGCGCCCTGCACGGTGCCAAACAGGCCTGCCGCAGAACCGGGCGCCAGGTTGCGGTCTATTTTCAAATTGCGCAGCGTAAATCCGGCACCATCGAATATGCCGGAAAAGCCGCTGCCGCTGCTGCCAATCGGCACAAAACCCAGGCCATTGTTCCAGTTTGCGGTGCCGCTGGCATCGATATTGCCGGCCATACGATAGCTGTTGCCAAGGGCAAGGCTGGCGACACCTTGCAAACCATAGATATCGGCAAGCAGATACGGCGAAGAAACGCCGTCGCCGCCTGCCACGCGCAGGAAACTGGCGCCGCTGCCGATGGAAAAATTTCTGGCGCTAAATCCTGGCAGGGCCGCCGCGTTTTGCACCCAGCTGCCGCCGTCCAGCACAAAGCTGCCACCCACCGTCACGGCGCCCGTGGCCATGATGGTGGAACCGGAGTTGATGTGCAGGTCGCCTGCGGTGCTGAGCGCACCCGAGATGCGGATGCCGTCCGTATTGCTGCCATCGCCGATGGTCAGCGACGATGCCGAAATGCCGGCCACCTCAAGCGCGTTCAAACTCAGGGCCGTATCCGATTTGGTGCCCAGGTCGATGATGCGCGAACTGCTCAGGGGCTGGATGATCACCTTCGCGCCGCCGCCCGCGCCACCGAAATTGATGCCGCCTGCGAGACTCATATTGTCCGCCTGCAGGACCAGGCTTTGACCAGCGGCGCCGCTGCCGATCAACTGATTGCCACTGCCCGACAGCGTGATGCCGCCCGACGCGGCATTCGCGAGCAGGCTCAAATTGCCACTGCCTACATTGACTATGCCGCTGCCGGCCACGCTGGCGCCCGACAGCGACACGTTGCCGCCGTTACTGTTGATGGTGGCGGCCAGATTGACATTCGATCCCGGGCCGTAGGCGCCGCCGCTGCTGACAGCGTTGGCCGACAAGGTCACATCGCCGCCTTGGGTCGTGATGGGGGCATACACGTTGATCGACTCGCCCGCCGTTGCAGTTAGTCCGACACCAGAATTGACCATGCTCACAATGCCGCTGAAGTTGATGCGGTGCTTGGCCTGCAACGTCACATTGCTGGTCGACCCGGCAATGACGCTGGCTCCGATGACCGTACTACCCGTTGAGGCGCCTTGGTTAAAATCGTCAACATCACTCAGGCTGCCCCCTGTTCCCTGTACGACTTCGATGTCGTAGGGATCGAGCATCCATACGCCCGTCTTGCCGCTACCCGCGCGCGCGCGCGTATCGACGCGGATGCCATCCACCGCCAAGTGATAGCCCGAGGTTTCCACGAAGCCGCCGTCGCCGCCCAGCGCGCCGCCGCGCGCGGAAAGGCTGCCGTGCACCTGCGCCGATGCATTGCCCCAGGCGATGACCTTGCCGCCGTTGCCGCTGTCGATGGCATCGGCATGCACGCTGGCGTCCTTGCCAACGAGCACCTGCCGCGCATTCTGCACGGCCGCGTTCTTGCCCTGATAATCGCCGCCCAGCAAGACCGTACCGCCGCCCGTGGCGCCGCTGGCATCGATTGTCGCATTGCCCAGCAAGCCCACCTGCTCGCCCAGCACCTCGATGTCGCCGCCCTTGCCGGCAGCGCCCGTGGCGCTGGTGATGCTGCCCGCTTCGAGCAGCGTCTTGCCGCTGGCCTTGAGCACGATCTTGCCATGCTCACCGACGACGGCGCTGTTCGCATTGAGCACGCCGCGCTGGCTGACCAGCGCACCGGCCATGCCTATGCTGCCGCCCTGGGCAATGATCTGCCCCAGGTTCAGGGCCTGGTCGTTTGGCGCCGAGAACAGCACGCGCAACTGCGGATTGCCGGGGTCGGCCAGCTGCACGCTGCGCCCGGCCGCCAGGATCACTTCGCCATTCGGCGCCGTGATGATGCCCGTGTTTTCCACGTTCGGCGCGATCAGCAGCACTTGCCCGCCCTTGCCAGCTTGGATGGTGCCCGCATTGCTGACGCCGCCGGCCACGCCGCCCGCCGTAAACTGGCGCCTGCCGGCCAGGAAATCCTCGTTCGACATGCCCAGGCTGGACGCTACCAGCCCGCTCACGTCCACTTTTGCTCCCTGGCCGAAGACGATGCCGTTCGGGTTGATCAGGAAGACCTTGCCGTTCGATTCGAGCGCGCCCAGGATCTTGCTGGGGTCTTGTCCCGTGATGCGGTTGAGCACGGCGCTATTGCCATTTTGCTGGATGAAGCGCGTGATTTCGCCCGCATGGATGGAAAAGCTCTGCCAGTTGATGATGGTGTTGGGCGTGTTCGTGATCGAGAAAATGTTTCCCTGTTGATTGAACGTCGCCTGTCCATGGACCACCTGCGGCAATGCGGTGTTGGCTTGCGCCGCGCCGAAGCAGCCGGCCAGCAACAGTGCCAGCGCCGTGCGGCGCAGAGGTGGCATCAGGACGAAAACGGAGGCGTGCTGGACATGGTTGTGCATGGTGTTCATCCTGATACTAGTAGGCCAAGGCGAGGCGGAAATGCAGGCGGTTGGCGCCCCGCTGTCCCGTGTCGCCGCCATTGACGACATGGGCGTAATCGAGTTGCAGATTGGCGTAGCGGCTCAACAGCAAACGCAGGCCGAGTCCGGCGCTGGCTATGCCTTGCGAAGCGCTTTCGCCAGGCAGCGCATGGTTGCGGCGCAGGCCGGCCGTGTCATAAAAGGCCAGTGCGCGGCACTGGAAACCGAGCGCCTGGCCGCACCAGTTCGGCGTGTACAGTTCCAGGTTCAGGTTGACGCCCATATCATTCGATACCTCGCGCTCCGCAAAACCCCGCACGGAGGCGGCGCCGCCGGCGCCGAACTGCTCGCCCGGCACCAGCGCGTCCGGCGTAACTTGCGCGTTGACGAGCGCGCGCCACTGCCAGTCGTCGGCCAGGACGCGTCCTGTGCTTGCGCTCAGGCGCACGGTGCTGTAGGCCGCCTTGGCATGCGCGCGCACCCGGTCGAAATCGGCTTGCGCGCCATGCTTGCCACCGGGAATGTTGTGCGCGAAGGTGAGCGCCACGCTGGTCTCGCCCGTGGGCAGCGACCAGGCACCGATGTAGCTGATGCTGAGCGGATGCACCGTGACGTCGGCGCCCAGCTGCATGCCGAACAATTGCACACTGTTGCGGTATGCCTTGTAATCGACGCCGTAAACAAGCTTGGGTTCGAAATCGCCACGGCGGGCAAAGTTCTGGTTGTAACGGATGCCGGCCATGCTGCCCTGGCCGCTGACGGCAAGGTCGACAATACCGGCCGAAATGCTGCCCGAATCGACGTTCGAATAGCTGGCGAAAAAATCCATCGAGTCGCCCAGCGCATACAGCGGCAAGTGATAGCCGGCGCCATACACGCCCACCTTGTCCGGCTTTTCCAGGCTGCTCGTGTATTGCAGGCTGGCCACATGATCGCGTCCGAACAGGTTGGCATGCTGCAGCACCACGCCCACATGCGTCTTGCCCGTCTGCACACTGCCCGTATTGTCCACATTGAGCATGGCTTTCCAGGGCTTTTCATCGGCTACCGTGACAAAGGCGTCGATGGCGCCCGCCGGCTCGTCGGCCTGCAGGCGTACTTCGATCTTGCGCGCCGGGTTTTCATTGGCCAGCTTCAGGCTTTGCGACAGGGCCGGCAGGTTCGGCGTCTCGCCTTCGCGCAGGGACGGCAAGGCGCGCCGTACGTTGGCCTCGTCGACATGGGCATTGCCGCTGATGGCAAGCTTGCCCAGCGGCGTTTGCTGCACGCTCAGGCGCACTACGCCACGCTCCAGTTCCTGCTCGGGCAATTGCACCTGCACGGCGCTGTAACCACGTTCGCGGTAAGCCCCCTCGAGCGCCTCGACGGCACGGGCAATGTGGGAAAAATCGCGCTGAGCTCCCGTATAGGGCGCCAGCAAGGCTTGCACCTGCGCGGACGTGAGCAGGGTATTGCCCTGGACGTCGAAGCGGCGGATCTCGAAGCGCGGCACGCCGTCCTCTTGCGTCGCAGGAGTAGCTTCTTCCATGGAAACGGAGGCGCCAGCGGCGCCGACGGCGAACAGCAGCGCGGAACCCGCAAGCAGGTGCACCAAGCGATATGTCATGTGAAGGATTTCTTGTGTAACCGGACAAGCGCGCGGCCCGCAGGCGCCAGCGTGTCCCGCAATGGATTGAAGGCAAATTTTAGTCGGCTTTTAGTTTCCAGTCAGAAATTTCTAACATTTCTCCCAGATTTTTATCGCAACGCAGCAAAGAGTGTGCCCACGATGATGAAAAACGCCGCAATGGCTGGTATTTCAGGGCGCGATGGCAAGCCTATTTGCTGTGCAATTCGGTCACGCCATCCCAGTCCGCAGGCGGCGGCAGGTGACGATAGCGCTCCAGGCGTGCCGCGTACAGCCGATACAGGCCATCATCGGGAAAGTCAGCCTGCAGGCAGGCAAGCTGCGCGCCAGCCGCCGCCCAGTCGCGCGCGCGCAGCCGGGTCAGCACCGCATGCCAGCGCTCCAGCTGGGCCAGCTCGACGGCAGAGGCGCCGGCCAGCACGCAGCGCGGTTCGAAAATGGCCACCGCTTCCTGCTTGCCCAATACCCTGATCCGGTCGAGTTCGCGATACAGGAAATCCGGGGCGGCGGCGCGCGTGGCCTCGCCCACCACGATGCCCACGCAATACAGCTTGCTGGCGCCTTCCAGGCGCGCGGCCAGATTGACGCTGTCGCCCATCACGGTATAGGCGCGGCGGATGCGCGAGCCCATGTCGCCCACATGCATGGGCCCCGTATTGAGACCGATGCCGATGCGCAGCGCCGGCCAGCCGCGTGCGCAAAACTGCCGGTTCAGCCGCGCCGCGCTTTGCTGCATCAGCAAGGCGCTTGCCACGGCGCGGCTGGCGTGATCGGCAAAGGCGACAGGCGCTCCCCAGAACGCCATCACGGCATCGCCGATGTATTTGTCCAGGGTGCCGCCATGGCTGTCGCGGATATCCTCCGACATGGCTGTCAGGTATGCGTTGATGTATTCGCGCAGCGCGGCCGGCGCCATCTGCTCGGAAATGGCCGTGAAACCGCGCACGTCGGCAAACAGCACCGTCAGTTCGCGGTTCTCGCCCTCCATGGTGTAGCGGCGCGGATCGTCGGCCATCTCCGCCACCAGTTCGGGCGCCACATACTCGCCGAAGCGCGCTACCAGCGCGCGTCCCTTGCGCACCTCGAAAAAATATCCCCACGCCAGGTTGGCGATGAATAGCGCGACGATCAGCAACAGCAGCACGGCGCCGCCCAGCACCAGGTCGTGCACGGCATACAGGAACAGGTTGATGGCGATGGCGGCCGCCAGCGCCCCCAGAGTAGCCAGCATCACGCCGGCCGGCGGCAGCACGGCCAGGGCGCCCGCCAGCAGCAGGCCAAACAGCATGATCTGCACCAGCTCGAACGCCAGCGCATAGTCGGGCCGCGCCTTGAAGCGCCCGTCGAGCATGGACTTGATCAGGTTGGCGTGCACCTCCACCCCCGGATACTCGGCATTCACGGGCGTGGCGCGGATATCGTTCAAGCCGGGTGCCGTGGTGCCCACCAGCACGATGGCGCCCTTCAGCAGCGCGGGCGGCACCGTGCCGGCCAGTACGTCGGACGCCGACACATAGCGGAAGGCGCCGCCATCGGGGCCGCCCGTGCCGCGGTACTGCACCGTGGTGGTCAAGGCTTCGCCCACGGGGATCGCCATTGCGCCGCGCGGCGTGAACAGCATGAGGTGGTCGAGTCCGCCGTTGGCCAGCTCGCGTGCCGACAGGGTATCGGCCGTGCCCGTAAAACGGGGGGCGATGGCGCGCGCCTGCAGGTAGACGGCCACAGTGGCCAGCGACAGCGAGGGATAATAACCGTCGCCGATGCGCTGCAACAGGGTCGAGGAACGCACGACGCCATCGGCATCGGTCAGCGCCGTAAAGATGCCGGCCCCTTGGGCGGCGGCCTGCAGGGGCGCGATATTGGCTTCGTAGCCGCGCGCCACGTAGGCCGTGACGGTGCGCCCGTTCAAATCGGCGACGGTAAAAGCGGGCTTGGGCAGCACCCCCTTCCTTTGCTGGTCCGAGACGCTGTAACCGAGCACCACGGGTTTGCCACGCATGGCCTCGGCAAACAGGCCGTCGTAGTCCATGGCCGGGCGCAATTTTTCCAGCTGAGCCGGCAAGCCTGCCACGCCCGCCAATTCGCCGCGCGACAGCCCTTGCAGCACGGCGTAGCCGGAACTGGTGTCCGCTTCGGGAAACGAGATATCGAAGCCCAGCACAGCTACTCCGTAGTGGCCGCTGAGCTGGTGCACCAGGCGCGCCTGGATATCGCGGCTCCAGGGAAAGCGGCCCACGCGGGCCAGGCTTTGCTCATCGATGTCGACGATGACGATGCGGCGGTCCAGCTGCGCCGTTTCGGCGCGCATGCGCCAGTCGCCCAGCATGGCGTCAAGCCGCGCAATATTGTCGTTGCCGGCCAGGCACAGGATGGCGGCCGCCACGCTCAAGAACACACCCATGAAAAAACGCGCGCCATGCTTGCGCCATGCTGGCGCCAGCGCGCCGCGCCAGGCCCGTTTCACGGCGTGTAGCCCGGAATGGCCGCCTCGTCGACGGCATCGATCTGGTTCGGATGCAAGTGCTTTTCAGCGAAGGTGATATAGACTTTGCTGCGGATGAAAACGTCGAACAGTTCCGGGTCGATATGCCCGTTCAGACTGAAATTGCCGAGGATGCGCAAGGATTCGGACAGCGACTTGCCCTTTTTATAGGGCCGGTCGCGTGCCGTCAGGGCCTCGAAAATGTCGGCGATGGCCATCAGCCGTGCCGGCACCGACATCTGCTCTTTCGTCAGCCCGCGCGGATAGCCCTTGCCATCCATGCGCTCGTGGTGGCCGCCCGCGTATTCGGGCACCTTCTGCAGGTGCTTGGGCCACGGCAGCGCTTCGAGCATGCGGATCGACACGCTGATATGGTTGTTGACGATGGCCCGCTCGGCTGCCGTCAGGGTGCCGGCGCGGATGGTCAGGTTTTCCGTCTCGTCGGCATCGAGAAAATCGCGCAGTTCGCCATCGGCCGCGCGCCAGCGGCGCCTGGCGATCTGCCGCACTCTTTCCTGGTCGGCCTGCGCCATGCTTTCACCGCCGATGTTCACTGTGCGGATGAAGTCGCGCTCTTCGCGCAGCGCCGCCAGCTCCAGTTCCAGCGCGCGACCGATGGCGTCCTTTTGCTGCGGCTGCGCCGCCTGCTGGCGCAGGGCCGCGATCTCGGCGTCGCGCAGCAGCACTTCGTAGCGCGTGTCGATCAGGGCGATGCGATCGAAGATTGTTTCCAGCTTGGTGGCCTTGTCGACCACGTGCACGGGCGTGGTGATCTTGCCGCAGTCGTGCAGCAGGCCGGCCAGCCACAATTGCTTGCGCTCATTGTCGCTGAGCCGGAAATCGGCCAGCGGCCCCGTTTGCGTGGCGTGCGCGGCGTCGGCCAGCAGCATCGTCAGCTCGGGCACGAACTGGCAATGACGGCCCGTGTAGGGCGACTTTTCGTCGATGCCGATATTGATCAGGGTAACGAGCGATTCCAGCAGCTCTTCCAGTTGCAAAATGAGCAGCTGATTGGTCAGCGCCACACCCGCCTGCGCGGCCAGCGCCTCGATGAAGCGCTGGTCGGTGGAGGAAAAGGCACGCACCTGCCCCGTCTCCCCATCCTTGGCATTGACCAGTTGCAGCACGCCGATCAAATCGCCCTCGTGATCGCTCATGGGCACCGTCAGGATCGATTGCGTGTGGTAGCCGTGGTGACGGTCAAACTCGCGCATGCCGGAAAAATTGAAGCCCTCATCACGGTACACGTCGGTGATATTCACGCTGCGGCGCATGTTCGCAGCGTACGCAGCCACCGATGCCAGGTTAGGCTGGCCGGCGCCATCGAACAGGGGCACGCCCGGCAAGCCCATGTCGCCCCCCTGCGCGATGCCCAGGCTGTCGTTGACGGAGATGTCGAATGCCAGTTGGCGGCGATCGGCCATGGGCCGGTACAGGGTGGCGCCATCGGCGCCGCTCATGCTTTTTGCCAGCAGCACGATGCGCTGCAACAACGCGCCGATATCGTGTCCCTCGCCGCCCAGGCTATGGCCGAGCGCGACACTGAGTTCAGTCAATTGCTCCAGTCTGTGGGCGATTTTCTCAGGGTGCAACTGAGGCATGTTGATGGCAATCAGGTAAGGAAAGGGAAGTCTGCAAGCGCCAGTGTAACGGCCACCCTGCACACTGTACATTACTTAGTTACAACAAAATGAAATAACTTGCCGTATCGCAACACGCATAAATGTTGCCGCCAATCTCATTAATTAGAATAGAATCAACAATAATTACACCGTAACAAGGTACTGAATGAAATTCACGTTCAGGGGCGTGCGCGGCTCCATCCCCTCCCCCGGCCCGCGCACGGCGCGCTATGGCGGCAACACCACATGCATCGAAGTACGCACCGACAACGATAGCCTGATCATTCTCGATGCGGGCAGCGGCATCTTCTCGCTGGCGCAGCAACTGCCGCCCGGCGTGCCGGTCGACGCGCACGTCTTCATCACGCACAGCCACTGGGACCACATCCACGGCTTGCCCATGTTTAGCCCCCTGTTCGTGGCCGGCAACCGCATGCGCCTGCATGGCGCGCACGATGCCGTCGCCGGACGGGGCATCGAGCACGTGATGGCGGTACAGCTGCAAAACAGCTATTTCCCCGTCAGCGAAGCGGCCATGGCGGCTTGCATCGAGTACCGCACGCTGGCGCCCGGCGAAGCCGTCGAGGTGGGCGGCGCGCACGTGCGCGGCGCGGAAATGAACCACCCTGTCGTCAACCTCGGCTACCGTATCGACTGCGGCGGCGCCGCGCTGTTTTTCAGCGGCGACCATGAACCGTTCTACAACCTGCATCCGCCCGGCCATGCCGAGCATGCGCCCTGCGCGGCACGCAATGCGCAGCGCCAGGCCGGCATCGACGCCGTGGTCGCCGGCGTTGACGCGCTGATCATGGATTGCTCCTACACGCGCGAGGAGTATCCGGGCAAGCAGGGCTGGGGCCATGGCACCTTCGACGCCGCCCTCGACCTGGCCCTGCGCTGCGGCGTGCGGCGCCTGTACTGCACCCACCACGAACCGACCCGCAGCGACGAGCAGCTGGAAGCCGTCTTTGCCGACGTGATGGGCCGTTATGCGAGCCGCCTCAACGGCCTGCAGGTGTTCCTCGCCTACGAGGGGCTGACGGTGGAACTGGCCGGCGCATAAAAAAAGGGAGCCGCAAGGCTCCCTTTTTACTGGCGTTGGCTATCCATTACATAATATGGTGGCCAATCCACCATGCAACCGCCGCCACGAAAGCGGAGGCAGGAATCGTGAAGATCCATGCCCAGACGATGTTGCCTGCGACACCCCAGCGCACGGCCGACATCTTCTGCGCCGAGCCGACGCCGACGATGGCGCCCGTAATGGTGTGCGTGGTCGACACGGGAATGCCCAGCGCCGTCGAGACGAACAGCGTGATCGCACCACCCGTTTCGGCGCAGAAGCCGCCTACGGGTTTGAGCTTGGTGATCTTCTGGCCCATGGTCTTGACGATACGCCAGCCGCCGAACAGCGTGCCGAAGCTGATGGCCGTGTAGCACGAGATGATGACCCACAGCGGCGGCATGGCGTCGGCCGCATTCGAGTAGCCGGCGGCGATCAACAGCATCCAGATGATACCGATGGTCTTTTGTGCATCATTGCCGCCATGGCCCAGGCTGTAGGCTGCCGCCGATGCCAGTTGCAGACGGCGGAACCACTTGTCGACCTTGCGCGGCGTGGAACGCACGAAAATCCAGGACACGAGCAGCATCATGATGGAGCCGAACACAAAGCCCAGCACGGGTGCGATCACGATGAAGGCCACCGTTTTCCACAGGCCGGCCGCGACCAGCGCGCCCGTGCCCGACTTGGCGACGGCGGCGCCTACCAGGCCGCCGATCAGCGCGTGCGAAGACGACGATGGAATGCCGTAATACCAGGTAAACAAATTCCAGAAGATGGCGCCCATCAGCGCGCCGAAGATCACGTACTGGTCGATCACTGACGGGTCAATCGTGCCCTTGCCCACCGTGGCAGCCACGGTCAGCTGGTGGAACACGAAAATGGCGACGAAGTTGAACGTGGCGGCCATGGCAACCGCGGTCTGCGGCTTCAACACGCCCGTCGAGACCACCGTGGCGATCGCGTTGGCGGCATCGTGGAAGCCGTTCATGAAGTCAAACAGCAGCGCGAGGACGATCAACAGGCCTAGCACGTAGATGCTGATTTGTATGGTCATTGTAGTTTCTTTTCTGATTCTGGTTCAGGACATGCCCAACGCTTACGCGTTTTCGACGATGATGCCTTCGATAATATTGGACACATCTTCGCAACGGTCGGTCACGGTTTCCAGAATTTCGTAGATCGCTTTCAGCTTGATCAGGTTGCGCACGTCCGGTTCATCGCGGAACAGCTTGGACATGGCGGCGCGCATCACGTGATCGGCATCCGATTCCAGGCGGTCGATCTCTTCGCAGATGGCGACGATCTTGCGCGAGTTGTCCATGTTATGCAGCATGGCGACGGCGTCGCGCACCTTCTCGGTACAGGCCAGCACCAGTTCGGCCAGGCGCTTGGCTTCCGGTGTGACGGCTTTCAGGTCGTACAGCGAGACGGTCTGCGCCGCGTCTTCCAGCAGGTCGAGGATGTCGTCCTGGCGCGTGATCAGCTGATGGATGTCGTCACGGTCGATCGGCGTGATGAAGGTCTTGTGCAGCATTTCGACGGTGGCGTAAGTGACTTTGTCCGCCTGTTTCTCGATGCTTTCGATCGCATGCACGCGGTTTTCCAGGTCATCGAAATTGGTCATCAGGCCGAGCATTTCTTTGGCGCCCTTGACGCACAGTTCCGCGTGCTGGTTAAACAATTCAAAAAACTTGCCCTCAGTGGGCATCAAGCGTCCAAACATGTCATTCTCCGTTAAGCATTGAGTCGTGTTATTTACTACAGAAAGCCGCCCCGTTGTCGGGGGCGGCCAATGGAATTGCCAGTGCTGCTGAGTCTTAGTCGCCTTGGTAAAGCGCCAGGCCACCACTGTAATTGCCAAATTTGGTGTACTGCCCCATGAAGGTGAGGCGGATGCTGCCGATTGGACCGTTACGTTGTTTACCGATGATGATTTCGGCCGTTCCCTTGTCTGGCGAGTCGGGGTTATACACTTCGTCACGATAAATGAACAGGATCACGTCGGCATCCTGCTCAATAGCGCCCGATTCGCGCAAGTCCGACATGACGGGACGCTTGTTCGGGCGTTGTTCCAGCGAGCGGTTCAGCTGGGACAGCGCGATCACGGGGCAACCGAGTTCTTTCGCCAGGCCTTTCAAGCCCCGTGAAATCTCGGAAATCTCCGTGGCGCGGTTGTCGCCCGGCGTATTGGCCGACATCAGCTGCAAGTAATCGACGATGATCAGGCCCAGCTTGCCGCATTGACGCGACAAACGGCGCGAGCGGGCGCGCAATTCGATGGAATTCAAGGCCGGCGTTTCATCGATGTACAACTGCGCGTCGTTCATCTTTTGAATCGCATTCGTCAGGCGCGGCCAGTCTTCGTCGTTCAAGCGGCCCGTGCGCAGACGGTGCTGGTCGAGCTGCCCGACGGAGCCGAGCATACGCATGGCCAGCTGGGCGCCGCCCATCTCCATCGAGAACACGGCCACGGGCAAGCCGCTGTCGATGGCCACATTTTCGCCGATGTTGACGGAAAACGCCGTCTTGCCCATCGAAGGACGACCCGCCACGATCACCAGGTCGCCCGGCTGCAGACCGGAGGTCATGCGGTCGAGGTCGATGAAACCAGTGGGCACGCCCGTGATTTCACTCTGGTTGTCGCGGCTGTACAGTTCGTCGATGCGCTCGACTACTTGCGTCAGCAGGGGCTGGATCGCGGTCCAGCCCTGGGCGCCGCGCGCGCCTTCTTCGGCGATGGCGAAAATCTTCGACTCGGCCTCGTCAAGCATCTGCTTGACTTCCTTGCCTTGCGGGCTGAAGGCCGTGCCGGAGATATCGTCGGCGACGGTGATGAGTTTGCGCAGCACGCCGCGGTCGCGCACGATCTCGGCATAGCGCCGGATGTTCGCGGCCGATGGCGTGTTTTGCGCCATGGCGTTCAGGTAAGCAAGTCCGCCCACGTCATCGGCCTTGCCGAGCTGGGTCAGGGTTTCAAAAACAGTAATGACATCGGCTGGCTTGGAAGCGTTAACCATCTTGACGATTTGCTCGAAGATGATGCGATGGTCATAGCGATAGAAATCCTCCGCATGCATGAAGTCGGCGATGCGGTCATATGCTGCATTGTCGCGCAGCAGACCACCGATAACGGATTGTTCTGCTTCGATCGAATGCGGCGGAATACGGAGGGAATCCAGTTGCGGATCAGAGGGGGCGTTCATGGCGCGAATTATACCCGCTTCGGCGTGCTGGCAAAAATAAAGGGCTGAAATTGAGCGAAAAAAAGGCCACAAAAAAGCCGGGCGAACCCGGCTTTTCATCGTGCGGCAACGCTTGCGGGCCAGGCCCGCAGACGATTACGCGTTCGCGTCTGGAACGACAGCGATAACAACTTCCACGACCACGTCGGTGTGCAGAGCAACCGAAACGTTGTGCTCGCCAACGATCTTCAGCGGGCCGGTAGGCATGCGGATTTGTGCTTTTTCAACAGCAAAACCTTGCTTGGTCAGCGCTTCAGCGATGTCGAAGTTGGTGACGGAACCGAACAGACGGCCATCAACACCAGCTTTTTGAGCAACTTGAACGGTCAGGCCGCTCAGTTTTTCGCCCTGGGCTTGCGATGCGGCCAGTTTGGCGGCAGCAGCTTTTTCCAGTTCGGCGCGCTTGACTTCGAATTCAGCCACAGCGGTTGCCGTGGCACGACGTGCCAGGCGTTGCGGGATCAGGAAGTTACGTGCGTAACCGTCTTTGACTTTGACGACTTCGCCGAGGTTACCGACGTTAACAACTTTTTCTAACAGAATGATTTGCATAGTTCTTCTCCAGGAATATCTGACCGATTAAGCGTGGTGCAGATCGGTGTATGGCAGCAGCGCGAGGAAGCGAGCGCGCTTGATTGCGGTGTCAACTTGGCGCTGGTAGTGCGCTTTGGTACCGGTCAGGCGTGCTGGCATGATCTTGCCGTTTTCTTGGACGAAGTCTTTCAGCGTGTCGACGTCTTTGTAGTCGACTTGCTCAACGTGAGCTGCGGTGAAGCGGCAGAACTTCTTGCGTTTGAACAACGGGTTTTGCTGTTTGCGTTTTTCTTTAAGCTTGAGCTTATTTTTGTCGAACTTTTTACCGAATGCCATGTCAGGCTCCTGTATCTAAAATGCGCTAGTCGGGGTGACTGCACTAAAATCAATGATGTGAAACACCAAACTCTTGCTGTTGCGGCTCTTCCTGGCCAGGAAACCCGTGAACTGATAGACCCCGCCCAAGCTTGCCTGGCTGAACCGGCCTGATATTTCGCCAGCGGCTAGCGCGGCAACATCAAACTCGGTCAAACGGGCAATTCCTGCTTCCATCTGCTGCGAACTGTGCTGCAATACTGCATTCACAATCGGCAACCCTGCCGGGGTGTAGCGCAATATTTCGCGCTCGGCAATGATGGCGGTTACTTGTAGCTGGTTCAGCGCACGATCCTGGTCAAGAATTAAGCTGCTGCTGCGGCTGGAGCGGCTGCTGGTGCTTCGGTGCGGTGGCTTTTGGCCGCGTCTTCGCGTTGTACCGATTTCATCATCGGCGAAGGAGCTGTTTCAGCTTTCTTCATTTTAACGGTCAGGTGACGCAACACGGCATCATTGAATTTGAATGCTGTTTCCAACTCGACCAGGGTCTCGTTGTCGCATTCGATGTTCAGGCAGATGTAGTGTGCTTTAGGCAGCTTTTGGATCGAGTAAGCCATTTGACGGCGGCCCCAATCTTCCACGCGGTGAACCGAACCGCCGCGGGTGGTTACGCTGGCTTTGTAGCGTTCGATCATCGCGGGCACTTGCTCGCTTTGGTCCGGATGGACGATAAAGACTATTTCATAATGACGCATGCAAACTCCTTCAGGTCGGATTGATAATCGCCCACCCCGGCGTCAAGACGGGTGTGGGAAGGTCAGCCGAAGATTATAACCGCCTTTTGCAAACGTTTCAATCATTCCTTCCACAAGCGCCCGAAAAGCCCGTGCGCCACCGTGCTTTCCGCCTGCGGACAAGTATTTCTTGCCAAATTCGCCGAAAAGACGGAAATCCCCTTGCATAGTGGACGATACTGTACAAAAATACAGACTGTTCATATAGACAGCATTTTAGTATGCACCCACCGCTCATGATCAAGCTGACAGCACGACAAGAACAAATCCTGAACCTGATCAAGGACGCGATTGAAAACACGGGCTTTCCCCCAACCCGTGCCGAAATCGCCAATGAACTGGGTTTCAAATCGGCCAATGCGGCCGAAGAACATTTGCAGGCCCTGGCCCGCAAGGGCGCGATCGAGATTTCGCCCGGCACCTCGCGCGGCATCCGCCTGATCGGTGCGGCGGCGAGCGCGGCCGCCGATGCGCTGGCATCGAAAGTGCCGGCAGCCCTGCTGATGTCGCTGCCCCTGATCGGCCGAGTAGCCGCCGGTTCGCCCATCCTGGCGCAGGAAAACCTGGAAGCGAGCTACAACGTCGACCCCGCCCTGTTCTCGGCCAAGCCTGATTTCCTGCTGAAGGTGCGCGGCTGGTCCATGCGCGACGCCGGCATCATGGATGGCGATTTACTGGCCGTCAAAAAGGTCGACAGTGCCAAGAACGGCCAGATCGTCGTGGCCCGTATCGGCGACGAAGTCACCGTCAAGCGCTACAAGAAAACGGGCTCCGTCATCGAACTGCTGCCGGAAAACCCCGATTTCAAGGTGATTACCGTATCGCCGGAAGATGAGTTCGCCCTGGAAGGCCTGGCCGTAGGTCTGATGCGCAGCTGGCATTAAGTTGCGTGCCGGGGTCAGACCTGCCGGGTCTGACCCCAGTTTTTAGTTTGCCTCAACACTGGCACATGGCCTAATCACCGACACCGCTCTCAGCCCTCCAGCGCACCACGGAAGTCTTCCAGCAGATCGGCCTCATCCTCGATCCCGACGGATACGCGGATCAGCGATTCGGCGATGCCCATGCTGGCGCGGCGCTCGGCTCCCATCTCATAGAAGATCGTGTGGGCGACGGGAATGACCAGGGTGCGCGTGTCACCCAGGTTGCTAGCCGGAATCGCCAGATTCAGGCGATTCAGGAAATCGAAGCAATCGATGCCATCTTTTAATTCAAAGCTGAACAGCGAACCATAGCTGCGGAACAAGTCCGTCGCCAGCGCGTGCTGCGGGTGCGAGGACAAGCCTGGGTAATGCACTGCCGCCACTCTCGGGTCCGCTTGCAACATGGTGGCCAGCGCCAGGGCGTTCGAGCAGGTACGGTCCATGCGCAAGGCCATGGTTTCCGCGCCGACGGCGATATGGTGCGCCGCCTCCGGACCCAGCGAGGCACCGAAATC
This sequence comes from Janthinobacterium darwini, assembly GCF_051380905.1. Lineage (NCBI taxonomy): Bacteria > Pseudomonadati > Pseudomonadota > Betaproteobacteria > Burkholderiales > Oxalobacteraceae > Janthinobacterium > Janthinobacterium darwini. The sequence goes on along the minus strand of NZ_JBNYXX010000001.1, from coordinate 574,826 downwards.
GCGCAAGGCCTTGGCGCGGATTTGCGCGATGCCCCACTGCGCCGGCGCCGCCTTTTTATAATTGTCGAAAATGTTCGGGTACTGCGTCCAGTCGAATACGCCCGTGTCCGTCAAGCTGCCGCCCAGGGCATTGCCGTGGCCGCCAATGGATTTCGTCAGCGCATTGACCACCAGGCCCGCGCCCACCGCTTTCGGGCGGAACAGGTAGGGCGTGGTCATCGTATTATCGACGATGTACAAGATGCCACGCTCCTTGCACAGCGCGCCGATCTTCGCCAGGTCGGCGATCTGCGTGCGCGGATTGGCGATGGTTTCCACGAAAACAATCCGCGTTTGCGGCGTGATGGCGGCGGCCACATTGGCCACGTCCGTGGCATCGACGAAGGACACGGCGATGCCCTGCCCCGTCACCGTTTGCCACAGGCTGTTGGTATTACCAAACAGAAAAGCCGACGACACCACATGGTCGCCCGCGCGCAGCAAGGATTGCACCACGGCGCCAATGGCGCCCATGCCGGTGGCGAAGCACAGCGTCGCCACGCCATCTTCCATCTTGTTGACCTTGTCTTCCAGCGCGGACACCGTCGGGTTCCCCTGGCGGCCGTAGCGAAAGCCCGGCTCCTTGCCCTGGAACACGGACGCCAGCTGGCGTGCATCGCCATAGCCAAACGCGACGGAGGTATGCACAGGCTTGTGCAGCGAGCCGTGCTCGATACCCTTGCGGCGGTCGTTATGCAGGATGGTGGTGGTAAAGCCGTAGTTTTTGTTGTTGCTCATGATCAAGTGGCGCGCAAGGCTGCGAGAAATATCAGATAAAAAAAAGCCCGGCCATAGCCGGGCTCCACATCACCCTTCGGTGGTGGCGAGGTTCAGGTTCAACTGGGAACGTGGCGTATCTTCCGGCGCTGCCGCCTTCGGATGGTGGCGCGCATATTCCAGGCGGTCCAGGTATTCCTGCGACACGTCGCCCGTCACATACACGCCATCGAAGCACGACGCCTCGAAGTTCGTCAGTGCCGGGTTGACGTCGGCAATCGCCTGCTTCAACGCGCCGATATCCTGGTACACCAGGTAGTCGGCCGTGATTTCGCGGCACACTTCTTCCGTCGTGCGGCCATAGGCGATCAACTCGTCGCGCGTCGGCATGTCGATGCCATACACGTTCGGGTAGATCACCGGTGGCGCGGCCGAGGCGAAGATGACCTTCGTCGCGCCCGCTTCGCGCGCCATCTGCACGATTTCCCGGCTGGTGGTGCCACGCACGATGGAGTCGTCGACCAGCAACACCACTTTATCCTTGAATTCGGAAGGAATCGCGTTGAGCTTCTGGCGCACGGATTTCTTGCGCGCCGCCTGGCCCGGCATGATGAAGGTGCGGCCGATGTAGCGGTTCTTGATGAAGCCTTCGCGGTATTCCAGGTTCAGCGCCAAGGCCAGCTGGATGGCGGCCGGACGCGAGGAATCGGGAATCGGCATGACCACGTCGATATGCACGTCAGGCAATTCGGCACGGATCTTTTCAGCCAGGTATTCACCCATTTTCAGGCGCGTGGCGTACACCGAGGCGCCGTCGATGACGGAGTCGGGACGGGCCAGGTAGACGAATTCGAACACGCACGGATTCAGGCTGGCGTTGTCGGCGCACTGGGCGCTGTGCAATTTCTTGTCGGCATCGATGAAGACGGCTTCGCCGGGACCGATGTCGCGCACGAAGCGGAAGCCCATGCCTTCCAGGGCCACGGATTCGGAGGCGATCAGGTATTCGGGGCCTTGCTCCGTTTCATTAATGCCCAGGCACAAAGGACGGATGCCGTGCGGGTCGCGGAAGGCCAGCAAGCCCACGCCAGCAATTTGCGCCACTGCAGCATAGCCGCCCTTGACGCGGCGGTTCAGCACGGTGATAGCCTTGAAGATGGCTTCCGGGTCCAGGTTCAGGCCCGTTGTGGCTTCCTGGATTTCATGCGCCAGCACATTGAGCAGCACTTCCGAATCGGAATCGGTATTGATATGGCGGCGGTCGTTCTTGAACATTTCCTGTTTCAACTGTTCCCAGTTGGTCAGGTTGCCATTGTGCGCCAGGGTGATGCCGAACGGCGCATTCACATAAAACGGTTGTGCTTCCTCTTCGCTCGACGAACCGGCCGTCGGGTAACGGCAATGGCCGATGCCCGTCGTGCCTTGCAGCGAACGCATGTTGCGCGTACGGAAGACGTCACGCACGAGGCCATTGGCTTTGTGCATGGAAAACATACTGCTGTGATTGGTCGCAATCCCTGCCGCGTCCTGACCGCGATGTTGCAAGAGCAACAATGCATCATAGAGCAATTGATTGATAGGTTGATGGGAAACGACGCCGACGATGCCACACATGGTGTGCTCCTAAACTGTGCTACTGATTTTAAAAAAAATTCAAAATTTCACATGCTGCGCGTATGCGGCAGGCAGATAAGGCTTGATGGCACGCGCGCCCTGTTCCGCGAGCGGGCTGAGCAGCGCATTTTTCCAGAATGACTGCTGTGGTATGGAAGTCATGCCACACAAGATGACGGTGGTCAGCACGATCACCAGGCCCCGCGCCACGCCGAACAGGCTGCCCAGGGTACGGTCGGCCAGGCTCAGGCCCGTCACCTTCACCAGTGCGTCGACCGTCATGGACAGCAAGCCCATCAAAATGCGCACGCCGATGAACAGCACCACGAAGGCCAGCAACAGGCGGACGGCTTCACCCGGCACGGCTTCCGGCAGGAATTTCGCCAAGGTGGCGCCATAGGCGTTGGCGATGACGAAAGCCACGATCCAGCTGACCAATGACAGTATTTCCTTGACCAGGCCGCGCATCATGCTGATCAGCACGGACGTCACCAGCACGAACAGCACCAGGTAATCGAAGATCGTCACGACCGTTCAGCCTTGCAACATCACGCCGGCACCAGGCTGCCGCCCAGGCCCAGCTTTTGCAGCTTGGCGCGGGTCTTTTCGGCGTCATCGCGGCTGCCGAACGGCCCCACGCGCACGCGGATACGCTCGCCCGCGGGGCTGGAGACTTTCTGCGTATAAGACTTGATACCCGCTTCGCGCAGCTTGTCCTGCAATTCATCGACCTTGTCCTGCGTCGCCAGCGCCGCCACCTGCACCACGAACTTGCCGCTGCCGGCGTCGTGTGCCTTGTCTTGTGCTTTCTCTTGCGGCTTGTCCAGTGGCTTGCCCTCCAGAATCGCCATAGCGCGCGCCGCATCGTCGGCAGATTGCGCCGGCTTGGCAGGCTTAGCCTCAGGCTTGGCTTCCGCTTTTATCTCATGCTTGGGTTCAGGCTTGGGCTCATGCTTCGGCTCCAGCTTGGCTTCGTGTTTCGGCTCTGGTTTCGGCTCCACCTTGACCGGCTTGGGCTCAGGCTTGGGCTCGGGTTTCGGTTCCACATAGGCCGGCTTGGCAGGCGCAGGCTGGACGGCAGCCAGCACGGGCGCCGGTACTGCTGCCGGTGCCGGTGCCGGCGCAGGCCTGGCCGCAGGCGGCAGAGGAGAGTCGATGATTTCCTCGGACTGGTCCAGGCCATTGTGCGCAGCCGCCTGAGCGGGCACAGCCGGCACGGGCGCAGGTGCAGGCGCAGCGGCCTTTTCTTTCGAGGGAATGTCGATGGCGATATCGTTGAAAGGCGCCTTCGGCTCGGAATCGAGCAGCATCGGCAAGCCCACAGCCACGCCCAGGGCCAGGGCAATGGCCCCGACCAGGCGGCGGCGTGCGCGCTTTTTTTCAGGCAAGACCGGGTCCGGCGCTTCTTTGCCGCCACGGCGCGATCCACCGCCACCAGAGGTGTTGGCGGCGCGCTTGCGGGTCGGCGACTGTGCTTCGCCAGGGACATAAAAGCCGCTGTCTTCGCCAGAGGATTCTTGCTTGTTTTTAAACAGTTTCGAGAACAAGCCCATGCGTGATTTTCAGTCGAGTGCGTTTCAGTGAAGTGAGGATTTTCTGGCCTTCATCACGCCGGCGACGGTGAGGAAAGAACCAAAGACCACAATTCTATCATTCTCACCGGCCCGGCTCATCGCATTTGCAAAAGCTTGTGCCGGATCATCGAAAATAGACACAGTATGGTCGTTGCTGTCGGGCTTATCTTCCAGCATGATCTGCACCTTGGCGGCCAGCTCGGATGCCGTCGCCGCGCGCGGCGACGGCAGGCTCGTCAGGCACCAGTGGTCGACGTGTTCGCTCATCGCGGCCAGCACGCCATCGATATCCTTGTCCTGCATGGAGCCGAACACGGCATAGGTGTACGGGTGGAAACCCATATTGCCCAGGTTCTGGTTCAGCGCCGAAGCTGCGTGCGGGTTATGCGCGACATCAAGGATGACGCTGGGGCGGCCAGGCAAGACCTGGAAGCGGCCCGGCAGTTCCACCGTCACCAGGCCCGTACGTACTTCCTGCGCGCCAACGGGCAGTTTCAGCTTCAGCACTTCCAGCGCGGCCAGCACGGCCGTCGCGTTCAGGATCTGGTTGGCGCCACGCAAGCTTGGATACGCGAGCGAATTGCGGCGCTGCTCGCGCCCGCCGTAGTTCCACTGCTGCTTGTCGCCCGAATAGTTGAAATCGCGGCCCATCAGCCACAGGTCCGCGCCGATGGCCTCGGCATGGTCGATCAGGGATTGCGGCGGCACGGGGTCGCTGCAGATGGCCGCCTTGCCCGGACGGAAAATACCGGCCTTTTCAAAGCCGATCGCTTCGCGCGTATCGCCCAGGTAATCCGTGTGGTCGATGTCGACGCTGGTGACGATGGCCACATCGGCGTCGATCACGTTGACGGCATCGAGGCGCCCGCCCAGGCCCACTTCCAGGATGGCCACGTCCAGCTTGGCCTGCGACAGCAAATGCAGGATGGCCAGGGTGGTGAATTCGAAATACGTCAGCGGCGTATCGCCGCGCACGGCCTCGACGGCATTGAAGCTGGCGACGATCTGTTCGTCGCTGGCCATCTCGCCCAGCACGCGCGCGCGCTCATTGAAGTCGAGGAAATGCGGCTTGATGTACAGCCCCACTTTGTAGCCAGCACGCAACAGTACGGATTCCAGCATAGCGCAGGTGGAACCCTTGCCATTCGTGCCCGCCACCATGATCACGGGGCAAGTAAAAGCCAGTTGCATGCGCGCCTTGACGGCTTGTACGCGGTCCAGGCCCATGTTGATCTGGGTTTCCGAATGGCGGGTTTCCAGCATGGCGAGCCAGTCCGGCAATGTGGTGAGGAGCTTGAGCATGGGAGACTTCTTGATGAGGAGACAGTGCGCGAGGCGCGGAGATGGTGTGACATGGCAACCAGGCGGGTCCGCAGGACACCGCCCGGCCTGTTACTCTGGCGGATTACGCCAAGACTTCGACGGCCTGGTTTTGCAGCAAGGCCAGCAAGCGGGCGATTTCTTCGCGCATCTTGCGGCGGTCGACGATCATGTCGACGGCGCCCTTGGTGACGAGGAACTCGGCGCGCTGGAAGCCTTCCGGCAATTTTTCGCGCACGGTGTTTTCAATCACGCGCGGGCCGGCAAAGCCGATCAGCGCTTTCGGTTCAGCAATCACCACGTCGCCCATGAAGGCGAACGAGGCGGACACGCCGCCCATGGTCGGGTCGGTCAGCACGCTGATGAATGGCAATTTCTTTTCCGACAACTTGGTCAGCATGGCCGTGGTTTTCGCCATCTGCATGAGCGACAGCAAACCTTCCTGCATGCGCGCGCCACCGGTGGCGGTGATGCAAATGAACGGCACCTTCTGTTCCAGCGCGATTTGTGCGCCGCGCACGAAGCGCTCGCCCACGACGGAACCCATGGAGCCGCCCATGAATTCGAATTCGAAGCACGCCACGACCACTGGCAGGCTCATGATGGCGCCGCCCATGACGACCATCGCATCCGTCTCGCCCGTCGCTTCCATGGCGGATTTCAGGCGGTCCGGGTATTTCTTGCTGTCCTTGAACTTCAGTGTATCGACAGGCAGGATTTCCTGGCCGATTTCATAGCGGCCGCCCGCGTCGAGCAGGCTGTCGAGGCGTTCACGCGCGCGGATGCGCATGTGATGATCGCATTTCGGGCACACGTGCAAATTCGATTCCAGGTCCGTGCGGTACAGCACGGCTTCGCACGATGGGCACTTGACCCACAGGCCTTCCGGCATGGTCTTGCGCGCGGCAGCATCAGAACGCTGTATGCGCGGTGGCAGCAGTTTTTCCAACCAACTCATATTTTCTCCTTGGGCCCTTGTAGGGGTAGCGTCGGTGGACGCCCCCGGCAGACGGTAAACGGCGACACCCCCGTAGGGCGCCACCAAAAATTTTATCTATTGCACAATAACAGGAAAATCAGTGGCCGAAGTGTAGCCGTTTATCGCCGGGCTGTCGAACTTTGCCGTCAACGTATCTTGCGTAAACGGCAAGCTTGCTCAGGCGTCCAGTGCGGCGCGGATGCCTGCCGTAAAGCTGCGCACGGCATCGACGGCGCCACCTGGCGGGGCGTTTTCAATCTCCTGGATGATGCGGCTGCCGATCACGACGGCATCGGCCACCTTGGCAACGGCCTTGGCCGTGGCACCATCGCGGATGCCGAAGCCCACGCCGATGGGTAATTTTACATGCTGGCGGATGGCCGCAAGGCGTTCCGCCACCTGTTCCGTATCAATGTTGCCAGCTCCCGTGACGCCCTTGAGCGACACATAATAGCTGAAGCCGCCGCCAACCTTGGCCACTTGCGCGATGCGCTCTTCGGTCGAGGTGGGCGCCAGCAGGAAAATCAGGTCGAGGCCCGCTGCACGCATGGCGGCCGCGAATTGCTCGCACTCCTCAGGGGGATAGTCGACGACGATGGCGCCATCGGCGCCGGCCGCTTGCGCTGCATCAATAAACGCGGCGCTGCCGATGCGTTCGATGGGGTTGGCGTAGCCCATCAGTACCACGGGCGTCGCCTGGTTCGTTTCACGGAACTGGCGCACATAAGCGAACACATCGTGGATGCCGACATTGAATTTCAAGGCCCGCTCGCAGGCGCGCTGAATGACGGGACCTTCGGCCATGGGGTCGGAAAACGGCACGCCCAGTTCCAGTATGTCGGCGCCGCCCTCGACAAGCGCATGCATCAGGGGCACGGTGGCGTCAGGACCGGGATCGCCGGCGGTGATGAAGGTGACCAGGCCGGTCTTGTTGTTCGATTTTAAGTTGGCAAAGGTGGTGGCGATACGGGACATGGGGAGCTTTCTTTATCAGTGGAGGATGTCGGATTACGCGCTGACGCGCTAATCCGACCTACGCAATACCGGGATTATCAGTTGATTAACTGAAATTCAATCCCATGCGCTCCGCCACGGTATGCATGTCCTTGTCGCCACGGCCCGACAGGTTGGCCAGCACGATCTGGTCTTTCGGCAAGGTGGCCGCCAGCTTGGCCGCGTAGGCCAGCGCGTGCGACGATTCCAGCGCCGGGATGATGCCTTCGATATGGCAGCAGTCGTGGAAGGCCTGCAAGGCCTCGTCATCGGTGATCGACACGTATTGCGCGCGGCCCAAATCCTTCAACCACGCGTGTTCCGGGCCCACGCCGGGATAATCGAGGCCGGCCGAGACGGAATGCGTCTCGATGATCTGGCCGTTTTCATCCTGCAGCAGATAGGTGCGGTTGCCATGCAGCACGCCCGGGAAACCGGCCGCCAACGAGGCCGAGTGCTTGCCCGTATTCAATCCCTCACCGGCCGCTTCCACACCGATCAGTTTGACATCCTTCTGGTCGATATACGGATAAAAGATGCCCATGGCATTCGAGCCGCCGCCGATGCAGGCCACCACGTAATCAGGTTGGCGACCCGTCATTTCCGGCATCTGCACCAGGCATTCCTCGCCGATCACGGACTGGAAATCGCGCACCATCATCGGGTAAGGATGGGGGCCGGCGACGGTGCCGATGATATAAAAGGTGTTTTCGATGTTGGTGACCCAGTCGCGCATGGCTTCGTTCAGCGCATCCTTGAGGGTCTTCGAGCCGGATTCGACGGGCACGACAGTGGCGCCCAGCAATTTCATGCGGTACACATTCTGCGCCTGGCGCTTGACGTCTTCGCTGCCCATGTAGACCACGCATTCGAGGCCGAAGCGGGCACAGATGGTGGCCGTGGCCACGCCGTGCTGTCCGGCGCCCGTCTCGGCGATGATGCGCGGCTTGCCCATGCGCTTGGCCAGCAGGGCCTGGCCGATCACGTTGTTGATCTTGTGCGCGCCCGTGTGGTTCAAGTCTTCGCGCTTGAAATAGATTTGCGCGCCGCCGGCCATTTCGGACCAGCGCTTGGCGTGATAAATGGGCGATGGACGGCCGACGAAATGTTTCAGCTCATAGCGAAATTCTTCGAGGAATTCCGGGTCGGCGCTATAGCGGGCGTAGGCGTCTTTCAGCTCGGCCAGCGCATGGGTGAGCGTTTCGGCAACAAATGCGCCGCCATAAGGGCCGAAATGGCCGCGCAGGTCGGGAAAAGGGTAATCGGTGGCGTGGAACAATGCGGCGGCTGCGCCGGGCGCGGTGGCATGGTCATTCATGGTGGTTTCCTCTGGCAATGATGGCATCGGCATCCTGTACCGCGGCGATGAACGCGCGGACTCGGGATGCGTCCTTGATACCCTTGGACGCTTCGACACCACTGCTGATGTCGACGGCGTAAGGGCGTACGCGCACCACTGCGTCAGTCGCGTTTTGTACGCTCAAGCCACCACTTAAAACGACCCGAGGCGCGAGTTCTTCTGGAATGAGGGACCAATCAAATACCTTTCCTGCACCGCCGTAGGCATCCACATAGGTATCGAGCAAGAGGCTCGAGAACAAGGGACTGGCGGCGCGATAGCGCTGTTCGTATTCTAGCAAATCTTCGCCGCGGGCGTCGGGTTTGACGCGGAACACTTGCGTAAACGGTGTCTGCACGGCGCCAGCGAGGGCGGCGCTGTGCTCCGGCGTCTCGTCGCCATGAAATTGCAGCAGGGACAAGGGCGCAACGGCCTTGGCCGCCCGCACTTCTTCCACGGTGGCATTGACGAACAAACCCACCGTCGTCACGTACGGCGGCATGGCGGCGATCAGGGCCGCCGCTTGCTGCGGCGTGACGTAGCGGGGGCTTTTCGGATAGAACACGAAGCCGATGGCGTCGGCGCCCGCCGCCACGACAGCCTGGATGTCTTCGGCGCGGGTCAGGCCGCAGATCTTGATGCGTGTGCGTGGCATGTTACTCCTTGATGTTATTGCTTGATGCGAAACGTCAGAACCAGGGCAAGGCGCTGCTGCTGTCTTGCGGTAACGCCCATTTCGGGTCGTAATCGATCTGCGCCAGGTACAGGCCGTCCGGCATGAAGGTGGGCGCGGCCGCGTGGCGATCCTTACTTTCCAGCAAATGCCCCAGCCATTCCGGCTTTTCCCGTCCCGTGCCTATATAGACGAGCGAACCGACCAGGTTGCGCACCATGTGGTGCAGGAAGGCATTGGCCGTGATGGTGAAGATGACGCAATCGCCGCGCCGCTCGATGCGGATGTCATGCATCAGCTTGACGGGCGACTTGGCCTGGCATTGCGCGGCGCGGAAGGCCGTAAAATCGTGCCAGCCCAGCAACGGCTGCACGGCCTGGCGCATCAGTTCCACGTCCAGCGGACGGAAAAAGAAGCCGGCACGCCCTTCCACCAGCGGCGAACGGGTGGCGTTGTTGTACAACACATAATGATAGGTGCGCGCGCGGGCGCTGAAGCGGGCGTGGAAGAAATCGTTGACGGTGGGATCGCCTTCGAGTTCTTTGGCCCAGCGCACGGCGATGGATTTCGGCAGGAAGGCGTTGACACCGCGCACCCAGGAATGCACGTCGCGGTTCAATTCCGTATCGAAATGCACCACTTGCTCAAGCGCATGCACGCCCGTATCCGTGCGGCCGGCGCAGGTGGTGGCCAGGCGCACGCGGGCAAACTGCTCCAGCGCGTTTTCCAGCTGGTCCTGCACCGTCTGCCCGTCTTCCTGTTTCTGGTATCCATGCCAGGCCGTGCCGTCATACTGTAGGCCGAGGACGATACGCTTCAATGGCGTTGCTGTCGTAATATTTTGCATCGAAGCATTATACCGGCGCGCAGGCGGCCCTGCCCTCCGACCACACAAGCGCCTGAGACGGCGTTCAGGGCAAGGCGCACGGTCGAAGACAGTACGAATGTACGGCGAGGCCGTGCAACGCAGCCATGGACGTCGTATCGACGCTTAGGTTAGCCGAGCAGCGCGCGCATGGTATTAGCCTTGGCGATCTGCTCTTCGCTGCCACCCTTGATGACCTCATCGATCAGCTCGCGCGCACCTTCCTTGTCGCCGATTTCCTGGTAAGCGATCGCCAGGTCCAGCTTGGTATCCATTTCCATGTGGATGGCCGACAATGGGTCATCCACGCCCACGCTGGCCGTCTTGCCATCGTTGAGATCCAGGTCGATGCCGGACAGGTCAAACTCTTGCGCGGCCGGTATGGCGTCCGGCAAGCTCGCTGGCGTTTGCGCATCGTCAAACCGGCTGTCGCTGGCAGCGTCGGCCGCCGCCACCGTCGCGGCGGCTGGCGCCACGGGCTCGTCGAGGTCGAAATGGGCCAGGTCGACATCCTTCAGAGGGTCAGGCAATGGCGTCACACCGGCGCCTACGCCATTCACGGGGCCGGCTGGCGGCTCCAGGTCGAGGCCGAAATCCATGCTGGCGTCATAGTGCACATCGTGCGCGCCCTGCGTGGCGGACAGCGGCTTGCTTTCCGGTCCCGGCATGGCGATCGGGTCGCTGGTGGAGACGGGCTCGAAATCGAGGCTGTCGAGGTCAAAATCGAGGGGGGCGCGCGCATCGCGGGCGCTCACCGAAGTAACCGGCTCGGCCGGCGCCAGGTCGGCAAGCGCTACGGGCGCAGCCAGATCGTCGGGCAAGTCCATGCTCTGGCCGTGCAAGTCGTCGCCGGCACCCTTGCTCAGGCTGACAACGGCGTCGTCTTCCGTATCGCCATACAGGGGGTTGGAAGGATCGAGCGCCAGGCCCAGTGCAGCCGCTTGCGGCCACTCTTCGCCCTGTCCCCGCGTCAGGCTGTAGAGCTCACTAGCCTGGTCTTCAAACGCGCGTACATCGTTGCGCGCCGAATAGATTTCCAGCAATTTCAGGCGGGCCGCATGGCGCTCGGGGTGGATGCGCAAGGCTTCCTTGAGGATATCTTCCGCCTGGCCATCGCGGCCGTAAGCGATATACACATCCGCTTCGGCGACGGGGTCCGTTTCATTGCCTTCAAGCATGCTGGCACCCGCTACCGCAGCTACGCCGGCAGCGGCGGCGGCACCCGTACCGAACAGCTGGTTGCTCGCCTCGGATTGCTGGTCTTCCGGCGCCAGGCCGGCCGGCGGCGCCACGGGCGCTTCCGGCTCGAATACGGGGGCGGCATCTTCTGCGGGCGGCGGCGTTTCCTTGCGCCGGCGCGCGATTACCAGCGCTGCCACGGCCGCCAGCAAAGCGGCCAGGCTGATGCCGATGGCGCCCAGGTGATCACTGATCTTATCGGCGAGGGTAGGCTCCAGCGGCGACGGTTTCTTGATCAGCGGCACCGGTTTCGCTTTGGGCACGGGAGCTTGCGCTTCAGCCGGCGCGCTGGCAATGGCGCTGGCCGAGGCACTGGCCAATGCGCTGGCAGCGGCCTCGGCCGGCTTGGCGGGGGCGGGAGCGCTCTTGTCGGCCATGGCCTTGCTCTTCACCGCCATCAATTTTTCCAGGTCGCTGACGTTCTTTTCCAGCTCCTTGACGCGCGCGGCCGCTTCATCGACCTGCTTGGCCTTGGCGATCTTGTCTTCCTCGCTGGCGACGGCACTCTTGCCCGCCGACTTGGCTGCCGGCTCCGCCTTCGACAGTTTCAGCTTGTCTTGCGACTCGCTCACGGCCGTCGGTTTTTCCTGCACCTTGGTCGCGCCGATCTTGCCAGCCGTGCTTTGCGTCGCCTGCGCGGCCTTGGCCGGCTTGCTTTGCGACACCTGGCCCGCCAGCTTGTTGCGGTAGGCTTCGAAATCGATGGCGTGCGCCGTCACGACGCCCTTCGCTTCGGCCGCGTCGGTGGCGCGCACGGCATCCGCGCCTGGCACGGCCAGGATGCGCCCGGCCTGCATGCGGTTCATGTTTTCGCCCCTGAAAGCATCGGGATTGGCGCGGTACAGGGCGACAAGCATCATGTCGAGCGAGACGCCCGATGGCTTCAGTTCGCTGGCGATGCGGCTCAGGGTGTCGCCCGCCTTGACCTTGTACTCGCCTGCCGCCTTTTTCGCCAGCGCAGTATCAGCAGTAGCTGCAGCCGGCTTGCTCTTGCCTGGCTGCACTGGCGCCGTCACTTGCGCGCCGCGCGTCTGCCGCGCTTCGGGTGTGTCGAGCACGAATGCATATTCGCGTACCTGGCGCCCGCTCTTGCTGCTCAACTCCAGCAGCAGGTCGACCATGGGTTCGGCCACCGGCTGCGCCGAGCTGATGCGGATGAAAGACTTGCCGTTGCGCATTTCCACGGCAAACGTCAGCGCGTTCAGGGCGGGATTGAATTCCACGTTCGCCTGGCGGTAGGCGTCCGGCGGCGCCAGCTTGGCCAGCAGGCTAGATGCCTCGCCTGGCTTGACGGCCGATAATTCGACCTCGGCGCGCAGCGGCTGGCCGGCGGCGGACAGCACCGTGATCTTGCCCAGCTCGGCCGCGGATACCGCCGGTGACAATAACACCGCGCAGGCAACAGCGCTGCTGAGTGTCTTGATGGCAAGGGAGGCGACCCGGGGACGAGTGTGTACAGGCATAATTGGCGGCATCTTAGTTGACGTGGGAAAACAGTTACTTTTCCAGAGGTATCAACATATCATCATGCCCAGAGCTATGCAAGCTCCGCATGGTTGCGCCTTGACGGGCTCAGGATGGAAAAAAAGCCGGGAAAACAGCCCCGGCTTGATCTTGATCAGCAATTTATTGCCGTTATGCGTCCAGCAGGATACGCAACATGCGGCGCAGCGGCTCGGCCGCGCCCCACAGCAATTGATCGCCCACCGTAAAGGCGGACAGGTATTCGCCGCCCATGCTCATCTTGCGCACGCGGCCGACAGGAATCGTCAGGCTACCCGTGACGGCTGCCGGCGACAGGTCGCGCACGGACGCTTCGCGCGTGTTCGGCACCAGCTTCACCCATTGATTGTTGCTGGCGATGATGTCGTTGATTTCATCGAGAGGCACGTCTTTTTTGAGCTTGATGGTCAGGGCTTGCGAATGGCAGCGCATGGCGCCGATACGCACGCACAGGCCATCGACAGGAATTTCCCTGGTGCCAAAATCGATGCCGCGGCCCAGGATCTTGTTCGTTTCAGCGCCCGCCTTCCACTCTTCCTTCGACTGGCCATTGCCCAGGTCCTTGTCGATCCACGGGATCAGGTTGCCGGCCAGCGGCGCGCCGAATTGCTTGATTTCATCCGGGGAATAGCCGTGCTGGGTGGCCAGCACCTGGCGGTCGATTTCCAGGATGGCGGAAGCGGGGTTTTCCAGCAGCGCCTTGACGGAGCTGTTGATGGTGCCAAATTGCGTCAGCAGCTCGCGCATGTGCTGCGCGCCGCCGCCCGATGCCGCCTGGTACGTCATCGACGTCATCCAGTCGATCAGGTCGTGCTGGAACAGGCCGCCCAGGCCCATCATCATGCACGATACGGTGCAATTGCCGCCGATGTAATTCTTGACGCCTTTGCCCAGCGCATCCTTGATGACGTGCAGGTTGACGGGATCGAGCACGATGACAGCGTCTTTTTCCATGCGCAAGGTCGATGCCGCATCGATCCAGTAACCATTCCAGCCCGCTGCGCGCAGCTGCGGGAAGACAGCGCTCGTGTAGTCGCCGCCCTGGCAGGAAATGATGATGTCGCACTTGGACAGTTCGGCGATGCTGTTGGCATCCTTGAGGATGGTTTCATTTTTCGCCATGGCCGGCGCCGCGCCGCCCGTGTTCGAGGTGGTAAAAAACACCGGTTCGATGTGGGCGAAGTCGCCCTCTTCCTGCATGCGCTGCATCAGGACCGAACCGACCATACCGCGCCAACCTACCAAGCCAACTAATTTCATTACCATTCCTCAAGATGAGACGGCGACTGCCGTCATTAGACTATTTTATCCCAGTGCTTTTACAACTGCATCACCCATCGCCTCGGTACCGACCAAGGTCGTGCCCGCTTCGTGGATATCGGCCGTGCGCAGACCCTGCGCCAGCACTTTCTTCACGGCCGCTTCGACCCGGTCCGCCTGCTCTTCGCGGTTCAGCGAATAGCGCAGCATCATGGCCGCCGACAAGATCGTCGCCAGCGGATTGGCGATGCCCTTGCCCGCGATATCGGGCGCCGAACCGTGCGAGGGCTCGTACAGGCCCTTGTTGTTGGCGTCGAGCGAAGCGGACGGCAGCATGCCGATCGAGCCCGTCAGCATGGCGGCCGCGTCCGACAAGATATCGCCGAACATGTTACCCGTCACCATGACGTCGAATTTCTTCGGCGCCCGCACCAGTTGCATGGCCGCGTTATCGACATACATATGGTCGAGCGCGACATCCGGGTATTCCTTGTGCACGTCGATGACGATGTCTTTCCAGAACTGGAAGGTTTCCAGCACGTTCGCCTTGTCCACACTGGTCAGACGCTTGTCGCGCTTTTGCGCCGCCTGGAAGGCCACATGGGCGATGCGGCGGATTTCACCTTCCGCATAGCGCATGGTGTCGTAGCCTTCGCGCTGGCCCTTGAACGGACCGTCCGGGCACTCGCGCACGCCGCGGGGCTGGCCGAAATAAATGTCACCCGTCAACTCGCGGATGATCAGGATATCCAGGCCGGACACCACTTCCGGCTTCAGGGTCGAGGCGCCCGCCAGCTCCGGGTACAAAATGGCCGGACGCAGGTTGGCGAACAGGCCCAGGTTCTTGCGCAAGCCCAGAATCGCCTGCTCGGGACGGAACTGGCGCTCCAGCTTATCGTACTGATAATCGCCAACGGCGCCGAACAGCACGGCGTCGGCCGCTTTTGCCAGGGCCAGGGTGCCTTCCGGCAAGGGGTGGCCATGGGCCGCATAGCCGGCGCCGCCCACAGGTGCCGTTTCCAGCTCGAATGATTCGCCCAGCACATTCAAGACCTTGACGGCTTGCGCGACGATTTCAGGACCGATGCCGTCGCCGGGTAAGATTGCAATTTTCATGGAATGATCTTTAGATAACGTTGGCGAGCCAAGGCTGATTGGTCAAATGACGCTCTTCGAAGGCGCGGATATCGTCCGCATGGCGCAGGGTCAGGCCGATATCGTCAAGGCCATTCATCAGGCAATATTTGCGGAAGGCATCGATTTCGAACGGATACGAGACGCTACCATTGCTGGTTCTCACGCACTGCTGTTCCAGGTCCACCACCAGCTTGTAGCCGGGGAAAGCCTTGACTTCATTGAACAGGTGCTCGACCTGGCTTTCCGACAGCACGATGGGCAGCAAGCCGTTCTTGTAGCAGTTATTGAAGAAAATGTCGGCAAACGAGGGCGCGATGATGGCGCGGAAGCCATACTGGTCCAGCGCCCACGGCGCGTGTTCGCGCGAAGAGCCGCAGCCGAAATTCTTACGTGTGAGCAAGATAGAAGCCCCCTGGTAACGCGGCTCGTTGAGCACGAAATCAGGGTTCAGCGGACGGCGGCTGTTGTCCTGGCCCGGTTCGCCATGGTCGAGGTAGCGCCATTCGTCGAACAGGTTGGGGCCGAAACCGCTGCGGTGGATCGATTTCAGGAATTGCTTCGGGATAATCGCGTCGGTGTCGACGTTGGCGCGGTCCAACGGCGCTACCAGGCCTTCGTAAATCGTAAATTTATCCATGCTATGTCTACTCGGTAGGACGCGCGGCGCTGTGCGCCGGCACGTCACGGTTTATTTTCCGCCGGCGCCAGTGACGACCTGGCCGACTTTCTGCACATCGCGGCCGATGCCGGAGACGGTGTTGCAGCCAGACAGGATCACGGTGGCGATGAGGAGGGCGAAGAGTTTTTTCATGATGATTTCTTGATAGTAAATAAGGGACAGGGAACGCTAGTGTACGCCAGCGCCGCCCGTCCCTGCCGTCATCGCAAGCCCCGCACGTCGACAAAGTGGCCGGCGATGCCTGCCGCCGCCGCCATCGCGGGCGACACCAGGTGGGTGCGGCCGCCCTGCCCTTGCCGGCCCTCGAAGTTGCGGTTCGAGGTCGAAGCGCAGCGCTCGCCCGGCTCCAGGCGGTCCGCATTCATGGCCAGGCACATGGAACAGCCCGGCTCGCGCCATTCGAAACCGGCATCCTTGAAGATACGGTCCAGCCCTTCGCGCTCGGCCTGGTCCTTGACGAGGCCGGAACCGGGCACCACCAGCGCCAGGGTGACGTTCGAGGCGCGGTACTTGCCGCGCACCACGGCGGCGGCCGCGCGCAAATCCTCGATGCGCGAATTGGTGCAGGAACCGATGAAGACCTTGTCGATGCGGATGTCCTCGATGGCGGTGTTGGGTTTGAGGGCCATGTAGACCAGCGCCTTTTCCATCGCATCGCGCTTGACGCTGTCTTTTTCATGGTCAGGGTCGGGCACGCGGCCATCGATGCCGATCACCATCTCGGGCGACGTGCCCCAGGTCACTTGCGGCACGATGTCAGCGGCGTTGAGGGTAACGACCAGGTCAAAGCGGGCGCCCGGGTCCGAATGCAGGGTGCGCCAGTAGGCCACGGCGCGTTCCCAGTGCGGTCCGGCCGGCGAAAACGGACGGCCCTTGACGTAATTGATGGTGGTGTCATCCACGCCGATGATGCCGGCGCGCGCGCCAGCCTCGATGGCCATGTTGCACACCGTCATGCGACCTTCCATCGACAGGGCGCGGATGGCCGAACCGCCGAACTCGATACAGTAGCCCGTGCCGCCGGCCGTGCCGATCTTGCCGATGATGGCCAGTACGATATCTTTTGCCGTCACGCCAGCCGGCAGGGCGCCGTCGACTTGCACCAGCATGGATTTGGATTTCTTTTGCAGCAAAGTTTGCGTGGCCAGCACATGTTCCACTTCGGACGTGCCGATGCCATGCGCCAGCGCGCCGAAGGCGCCGTGCGTCGACGTGTGCGAGTCGCCGCACACGACCGTCATGCCGGGCAGGGTCGCGCCCTGTTCAGGGCCGATCACGTGCACGATACCCTGGCGCTTGTCGTTCATGTTGAAGTAAGTCAAGCCGTAGTGCCTGGCGTTCTTGTCCAGCGTTTCCACCTGCAGGCGCGAGACCGGATCGGCAATGCCGTCGATGCGGCTGGTGGTGGGCACGTTATGGTCGGCCACGGCCAGGTTGGCGGAAATGCGCCACGGCTGGCGGCCCGCCACGCTGAGGCCATCGAAGGCTTGCGGGCTGGTGACTTCGTGCAGCAGGTGCCGGTCGATGTACAAAATTGTCGTGCCATCATCTTCGGCCCGAACAACGTGGGATTCCCAGAGTTTGTCGTAAAGCGTCTTCATCATGATTTATGCAGCGTTGCCACAGCCTGTAGTAAGTGATCTGTCGTACTGATCGAAGGGATCGGCAATGATTATGCCATATATTGTGCAATGCAGAACCAAAAGCCGCCCCAGCGTGGGATGGGCGATACAAAATTCGGCATGCCTTGCGGATATGGTTAAAAAATTGCTGATACGAAAATCCGCCAAAATGCCGGCGGGGCGAATAAAAATCGAAAAAAGCCGAAAAAAAAGCCCGCTGCAGAGGTCTGCAGCGGGCTGGATGTGAACTGGCCAATGTTTCTAGGCAGCCATGCGCACACTTCCCCTGCAACCATCCATCAGGAAAGATAGGCCCACGACTAGCACCAGCTCGCCTTCGGCCGAGCGAGCGGTACCGGTAATGCCTTCCACGGTGATGGCCGTCATCGGCTTGATCACCAGGTCAGCCGTGCCATCGACGGCTTCCACGGCGAGAATGTACGGCTGTGGCGCAGCGACAACAATGCCCACGCGCTCGCTGCACGATTCGTAGCCCAGGGCGCCGGCCAGCGAACGCACGGGCAATGGACGGCCCTGGTCTTTCAGCACGGGCGCGCCGCCCACTTCCATGAAGGTTTCCGGCAATTCGACGACGCGCTGCACCACCGCCATCGGCAGCGCCAGCGCGGCGCCCGACGTCGACACCAGCATGGTCGGCACGATGGACAGCTCGATTGGCAGGCGGATGGCAAACTTGGTGCCCTTGCCCAGCGAGGACTCGATGTGGATGGCGCCGCGGTTTTTCTCCACGGCCGTCTTGACCACGTCCATGCCCACGCCGCGTCCGGAGACGCTGGAGGCCACTTCCTTGGTCGAGAAGCCCGGCAGGAACACCAGCTGGAAGCATTCGTCGTTGCTCAACTGCGCGTTTTCGCTGATCAAGCCCTTTTGCTGGGCCTTGCTGCGCAGGAAGGCCGGATCCATGCCCTTGCCATCATCCTGCAGCACGATCATGACACTGTTGGCTTCCTGCCAGGCCTTCAGCGAAATATACGATTTGGCGGGCTTGCCGGCAGCCAGGCGCGCTTCCGGCGATTCGACGCCATGGTCGAGCGAATTGCGCAGCATGTGCACGAGCGGATCGTAGAGGCTGTCAACTACCACGCGGTCGACTTCCGTCTCCGCGCCCTCGATGGTCAGCTCGACATCCTTGCCCAGGTCTTTCGCCAGTTCGCGCACCAGGCGCGGGAATTTCTGGAACAATCGGCCCACGGGCTGCATGCGCGTGGCCAGGGTGGCACGCTGCAGTTCGGTCGAGTAGCGCGAAGCGCGTTCCAGGGTTTCCGCCAGGGTCGCCATCAAGGTGGCGGCCTGGCCTTCGAATTTGAATTGCAGCAAGCGCTCGAGCAGCACGGCAGCCTGATTGGCAGCCTGTACCGATTCGCCAGCCACTTCCAGCAGAGCGTCGAGCTTGACGGCGTCGACGCGGATGCTGTCTTCCTTGACGGGCGCGGCATGGCGCACTTCCGGGCGCTCTTCGCGGCGTTCCGCGCCATCCCAGGCTTTGGCGGCCGGCTTGGCGGCAGCGGCAGCAGCAGGCGCGGCGGCCACGACGGCAGGGGCAGCGGCCACGGCGGACACCGGCGCGGCAGCGACCTGGCTGCCCGCCGGCACGACGGCGTTATACATGCCTTCCCAGTCCAGGCCATCGGCACTGGCGGTGGAAACAGCGGCGGCTGGCGCCACCACGACCACTTCGGCAACGGGCGCGGCGGCTTCCGCCACCACTGCGGCGGCCGGCGCGGGTGCGTCCATGCCCTTGCCTTCGATGGCGTTCGTGAGGATGTGTTCCAGCTCTTCCGGCATGGCCGGCAAGCTTTCCGGCGCGGCACCGTTGGCCAGTTCCGTCAGCTGGTCGGCCACGAAACCGGACGCCTGCAGCGCCGCTTCGATGGCGATCGGGGTCACCGGCGCGGCGCCCGTGCGCAAGGCGTCGAACAGGTTTTCCGTCAGATGGCAGGCCGCCACCAGTGCGGGCAGACCCATGAAGCCAGCCCCACCCTTGATGGTGTGGAAGGAACGAAACACGGCATTCAGTGTTTCCTTGTTGTCAGGATCACGCTCGAGGCGCAATAAGTGCTCTTCAACATTAACCGCAAGATCCATCGCCTCAACGACGAAATCCTTGAGCATATCGTCCATTAGAATCCCAAATCCGCAAGAAGGTCGTCTACATTATCCTGGTCCAGCGCCACCGACGGCACGGACGGGCCCTGCATCAGAGGCACCGGCTTCTGCGCCAGTTTTTCGCGCACTTCGGCCGGTGCGTTGTCGCGCAGCAGCTGGGCAAGCTCGTGCTCCACCGTCTTGGTGATGTTGACCACTTTTTTGATCAGCTGGCCCGTGATGTCCTGGAAGTCCTGCGCCATCATGATTTCCAGCAAGCGCGCTTTTTCTGCTTCCGTGGCCTCGGCAACGGCTTGCGCGAACTGGCGCGAATCGCCGGCCAGGGCCTTGAATTCTTCCAGGCTCAGCTTGCCGTCGAACAACGCCGTCCAGCGACTGTCCATGTCCTTGGCTTTCTTCGACAGCACATCTTGCGCCGGCATCCCTTCATCGAGCGTATTCAGGACCTTGTTGGCGGCCTGTTCCGTCAGCGTGGCGACATATTCCAGGCGGTCCTGGGCGTCGACAATCTGCGACGACGCTTCCGTCAATGCCTTGTCGTAGCCCAGTTCGCGCAGCGAATCGTGCAGCAGGCGCACGATGCCACCCAGGCGTTCGAACATCGGCTTGTCGGACTGGTCGACCGGATCGGCCGCTTCGCCAGGCACGCCTGTAGCAGCCGCGGGGGGCGCTTCGGGTGCGGCGGCGACTGGCGCTTCCGCTGCGGCTGACGGCACGGCGGCGCTGGCCGACACCGAGTCGAACAGCGCGTCAAAATCGTCGTCCGCGATCACGGCTGCGGGCGCTGCGGCAGGCGCGGGCTTGGGAGCGGCCGCACTTTGCGCAGATACTTCATCGAATAATGCATCGAAATCATCAGCGGCGTTGGTCATATCCCTGCTTCTCCATAATTTGTCAAAATTCCGCCTGAACTGTGCGTTTTACAGACTGATACCCACAATTTCTCGATTAAGATGATTTGAGGCAATACCGCTGCGATGGTGCGAGTGTAGCAGGGCGCCGCCCTGTTGGTAAATCTCAAAACGCGCTTCCTGGTGCAAAGCAGGTCCACAAGAGCTTTTCCACCAGGAAATAAGTGTTCCTGCTGTTGTATTTTGAAATACTACCATTGGCGTGCGTGCAAGACCACGCGCCAGACAAGAAATCCTGCTTTCGGGTGCCTGCGCAACAGTACCCAATGGCTGTCGTTACGGCTCAAACACGATCTTTCTGCCAATGTTGTCTATACTGAAGGTGCAATAGTATTGATAATTATCAAGTCTTTACATGAATACCATGCTGCCGCCGCGTCTACAATAAGGGGCGTTGCGCGCGCTGAGTCACTGCCAAAGGACCTGCCATGTATAAGAAAATTCTGATCGCCACGGACGGCTCCGCCGTCTCCAACCTGACGGCCTGTGCTGGCGTTGCCTTTGCAGAGCAGATGCAAGCCGATATCCTTGCCGTGTACGTGGCGCCCGAATACCAGTACCCGGTGTACATCGAAATCATTCCACCAAGCTATCCCAGCGAGGAGGAATACCGCATCGCCATGCGCAAGGCGGGCGCCGACCACTGGCAGCCCATCCTCGACGCGGCCGCCAGGCGGGGCCTGGAAGCGACGGGCCTGACGGCCTTTTCCGACAGCCCGGCCCTGAAAATCGTGGAAGTGGCGCAATTGCAGAACTGCGACTTGATCTTCATGGGCTCGCATGGCCGCAGCGGCTGGGGACAATTGCTGCTCGGCAGCGTGACCAACAAAGTGCTGTCGCACTCGAAATTGCCGGTGCTCGTGCATAGGCTGATCAAGGAACCACCCTCCAAATAAGTGGTCACATGGCCACGGGGGCCGCCGCTGCCGGCATAGTAAGTAAAAGGCAAACTTGCGGCCATTTCGGTTAAAATGACAATGTTTCTCGTTTATTAATACCCGGCCGGCCGCCACGAGGCGGCCCGGGCACATTTCACGCCTCCTGATTGCGCGCCTATGATACGTATTGTGATTGCCGACGACCACACCATCATGCGAGAAGGATTGAAGCGCATCCTCGACGGCGCGCCGGACATCGACATCGTGGGCGAAGCCATCGACGGCTTCGAGGTACTCAACCACGTACGCCAGGGCGGCTTCGACCTGTTGCTGCTCGACCTGTCGATGCCGGGCCGCAGCGGCGTCGACCTGATCCGGCAAATCCGCAGCGAAGCGCCCAAGCTGGCCATCCTCATCCTCACCATGCACGAGGAAGAGCAATATGCGGTGCGCGCCATCCGCGCCGGCGCGCAAGGCTATCTGACCAAGGAAAGCGCGGGCACCCAGCTGGTGGGTGCCATCCACAAGGTGGCGTCGGGACGTCCCTACATCAGCGCCGAGGTGGCGGAGCAGCTCGTGCTCAACATCATGATGCCGAATGAAAGCTTGCTGCACAAACAGCTGTCGGACCGCGAGTTCGAAGTCTTTTCCCTGCTGGTGGCAGGCAAGTCGATCACGGAAATCGCCAACAATCTGCATCTGAGCGTGAAAACGGTGAGTACGCACAAGACGCGCATCATGCAAAAGATGGGCATGAGTTCGCTGTCAGAGATGGTCCAGTATGCCGTGGCACACCGTCTGCTGTCTCCCTTCAAGACCTGAACCTGCCCACGCGCGCCAACCCGTAGGAACAATCCTACATCAACTGCCACAGCTCCTACTGCCATATTCAGCCACCGCTGATATTAATTGCAGACGGTTGTTGGCATACTGAAACCAGTCATCAAGTTGCTGGGAAGTTATTTCATCACACAGCAAGTCTTCAGCGAATCGAGATTCACACGCCTGGACGCGCGCCGCCCTTTCCCTGCCCGCCGTCCTGTGCACCTTGTCATTCAACTCTGAACTACCTGTCACCAGGAGATGAACATGCTGTCCACGCAAACGCCTGAAACCCGCGCTGCCGCTCCATCACTGCCCCCCTCCTCTTCAATGGAAGCGGGGCGCCAGCGCCAGGGTCGGCTCTGGTCGAACCTGAAGGAGGTGTGCGACCTGCTGCATATCTCCAGCGCCTGCACCATCGCCGCCGATGAACTGCTGTTCCAGCATGTGCAATTCAAGACTGGCCAGCGCGTGCACACCATCGGCCAGCCCTTCGACACTCTGTACATCGTCAATTCGGGCTTCCTGAAAACCGTACTCATCGACGAATTTGGCAATGAGCAGGTCCTCAGCTTTCCCATGAAGGGCGACATGCTGGGCGTCGACGGCATCCACTCGCGCCAGTACTCCTCGGAAGCAGTGGCCCTGTCCGACTGCGATCTGATCCTGCTGCCGTTCAAGAAATTGACGGCGCTGGGCAGAGTCCACCTGGAACTGGAAAATGTCATGTATGGCGTAATGAGCCGGGAACTGGTGCGCGAGCAAGCGATGATCGGCATGCTGGGCGCCCTCAGCGCAGAAGCCCGCGTGGCGCGCTTCCTCGTCTCGCTGGCCGAGCGCTTCGCGCAGATGGGCTACTCGAGCAAGCTGTTCAACCTGCGCATGACGCGCCATGAAATCGGCAGCTACCTGGGCCTGACCCTGGAAACGGTCAGCCGCACCCTGTCTGCCTTCAATGAAATCGGCCTGATCTCGGTCGACCAGCGCACCATCGGCATCAAGGACCCGGATGCCTTGAAAACCCTGCGCCGCCTGCCGCCCTCGCGCTCACGGGCCAAGCAGCTGGCCTCCGCCAAACTCAAGGCCAACACCACCGCAGCGGCCACCGCCTCCGCGCAATTGCTGGCCACCATTTAACGCCATCCCCACTCCTTCAAGCTTGGCACAGGCTTGACCCGGTCAAGGCGCGCACCGCCTTACCGGGTCTTTTTTGCTGCCGCGCCGCGCCTGCGGCCGCCTTTGCCCAGCGCTAACCTCCTCGCTGCCATCCCATCGTAAAAAAAGCGCGGATTGCACATAAATAAGCCTTGCTTTTCGGGCCACATTCAACAATAATGCAAATACGAATCATTCTCAACTGAGACAAAGAAAGCCCAACATGCAAAGCTCAAAACCAGCCTTGATCCAGGATGCCGCTAGCGCCCACGTCCGTCCTCCCGTCAGCACGGCGCAAGCGGCGCGGCGCATTACCAGCGAAGCGCTGCTGCAGCAGGGCCGCGAAGTGGAAATTGAGCACAGCGGCAAGATCTATCGCCTGCGCGTCACCCAATTGAACAAGCTGATCCTGACTGCCTGAAGCAGCACGGCAGCCAGTCACCATACTCGCCAGCCAGTCGCGCTCCGTGCGCGTAGCCAGCCAAACCACCCGCACAGGAGTGTTTGATGGCGAACGACCGACCTTCCCCGATGTTTCCTTCCCCGCAAGGCCCACAGCCTGAATTGCTGCTGTCGGCCGTGCTGCACCTGATGTCGCACTACCATGCGGGCACTCCATGCGAGAAACTGGCGGGCGTCATCGAACGCCATCTGCAAGTGCTGTCCAGCTCACCCGGCCTGGGTCCCGTGCTGCAAGCGACCTGCCAGCAACTGTCGCAGCAATGGGCCGCCCTGGTGGCGCTGCACCGACCTGCACCGCCGAGACCCACTTTGTTTGAGCGCCTGGTACGCGTGCTGAACGCCAAGCGCCCTGCCTCGCCCCTGCCGCAATAAATCCCCCCCCCACCGCCCAACAGGATATCGCCATGTGTGACAAAGACCAGTCCCTGCCCGTCATCAGCAATTGTGCCCCCGCCGACGTGGAATCGGCCGCCCTCGCTTCGCGTCGCCGCCGGCTGTGGGAACTCTCACACACCTGCCATTGCCCGCTGGTCGGCGTGGGCTTGCCGCTGGGATACCTGCGCAAGCTGGTGGGCAAGATGACGGGCGGGCGCGTGCTGGCCGACGACTACGAAGTCCATGTGGGTGCCGTGACGGAATGTGGCGCGCGCAACCGCCTGTCCGAAGCCCTGCAAAAGGAACTCGAACGCCGCTACGCCCCCGTGATCCTGCGCTTTCGCGGTGCCAAGACGACGCAGCAGGTGGCCGAATTGTGGCGCACGGCCGTCGCCAACGGCGACGTGTCGGGCGCCTTCTGGGCCGGCCTGACGCATCCGCGCTGCGACGCGGAACTGGAAGAGCAGATGTGCCGCGACCTGCACATGATCCAGCACCAGGCGGGCGCCTGCGTGCGGGCCGACATGGGAAAATTTACCGCCTTGCAGGAAGAAAATGCGCGCCTGGCACACGAACTAGCCAAGCTGCAACAGCGCAGCCAGACCGCACTGATGGAAAAAACGGGCGAACTGGAACGCCAGGAAGCCGTGCTACTGCGCGCGCGGGCGGAATCGATCGGCAAGGATAGCGTGATCGAGGGCTTGCGCTTTGACCTGGCGCAATTGCAGGCCGCCATCCCGGCGCTGGAATCGCGCACGCGCCTGGTCGAACGCCTGGCGCAAATGGATGAGCGCGAAAAAGAATTGCGCCAGCAAATCGCGGAATTGAAGCAGGCCCAGCCACGTCCAAGCGCCGCCCTGCCGGCACCGGCACCGAAGCTGGAAGTGCCGATGGGCGGCAAGCTGAAAATGCCGATCCGCCTGGTCGATCAAAGCGTCTTGTGCGTGGGCGGGCGCAGCGGCAATGTCGCCACCTACCGCGCCCTGATCGAGCGGGTCGGCGCGCAGTTCGCCCACCACGACGGCGGCCTGGAAGACAATGCCAACCTGCTCGATTCGAGCCTGGCGGCAGCCGACCTGGTGATTTGCCAGACCGGCTGCATCAGCCACAGCGCCTACTGGCGCGTGAAGGATTACTGCAAGCGCACGGGCAAGCGCTGCGTCTTCATCGACAACCCCAGCATCTCCAGCCTGGCGCGCGGCTTGCAGGAAGTGAGCGGCGAAATGGAACCAGCCACGCTGAACACGGCCGAGTAACAAAGGCGGCGCGGCAAGCGCCGCCGACACGCTCAGGCCTGCAGCTCGCGCGCGATGGCCTCGCGCAAGATCGCATCGTCGACCGTGGTATCGGGCGCAAAACGTCCCACCACCCTGCCATCCTTGCTGATCAAAAACTTCTCGAAATTCCACAGCACGTCGCTGGGCTGCTCCTGCGTGATGCCGTAGCCGGCCAGCTTGGCGCGGAAATCGCTGCCCGGCTTTTCCTGCGCCCGCGGCTGCTCCTGCACCAGGCGCTGGTACAGCGGATGCTGGCCCGGCCCCTTGACGACGATTTTTTCAAACAGGGGAAATTGCACGCCGTAGGTGCCACGGCAAAAGTCGGCGATTTCGGCATTGCTGCCTGGTTCCTGTGCGCCGAATTCATTCGCGGGGAAACCGGCCACCACCAGGCCCTCGGCCTGCTTGTCGGCGTAGAGTTTTTCCAGTCCTTCGTACTGCGGCGTCAAGCCGCAGGCGGAGGCAACGTTGACCACCAGCACTACCTTGCCGCGATACGCGTCCAGGCTGCCAGGTTCGCCATTGATCTGGCGCAAGGGAATGTCGTAAATACTGTCGCTCATGATGCCTCCCTGGATGAATCAGTGAAACAGCCATGATAGCCGCCCGCGCGCGAACGCGCTGGCGGCGCAAGAATCAATACACGTCGCGCCGGTAGCGCCCTGCGGCCGCCAGTGCGTCGAGCGCGGGGCGACCCAGCATCTCTTGCAGGGCCTGGTCGACGCCACCCGCCATGCCGGCGAGGCTGCCGCAGATGTAGATGGCCGCACCCTGCTCCAGCCACAGCCTGACTTCATCGGCATTGCCGCGCAGGCGGTCCTGCACGTACATCCGCTCGGGCTGGTCGCGCGAAAACGCCAGGTCCAGGCGCGGCAGGTCGCCACTGGCGTGCCAACCTTCAATTTCTTCACGGTAATGGAAATCGCGGGCCGCATTGCGTTCGCCAAAGATCAGCCAATTGCGCCGCTGCCCTGCCAGCACGCGGCTTTTCAGGTGGCCGCGCAGGCCGGCGATGCCGCTGCCGTTGCCGATCAGAATCAAAGGCCGTTGGGCATTGTCTTCCAGGCGGAAACGTTTGTGCTGGCGCAAGCGCAGCTGCACCACGTCGCCGACAGCCGCCTGCGCCGTCAGCCAACCAGAGGCCAGTCCCAGGCTGCCGTCGGGATGCGCATGCTGGCGCACCAGCAAGTGCACGCTGCCATCATGCGGAATCGATGCGATCGAATATTCGCGCGGTTGCGCGGGGTCGAGCGGCGCGGCCACCTGCACCAGGTCGCCCGACTGCCAGTCAGGCAAGGCACCCGCCACGGGCGCCAGTTCCACATGGTAGATGGCGCCGCCCGCGCTGCCAGGATTAAGCAAATGCCGGCCCGTCATGCGCCAATCGCCGAAGGCGGGCGCGCTCCAGTCCGGTGCGTCGCTGGTACCGGCCAAATGGCTCAGATGCTGGAACCATTGCTCGATGGCGGCGCTGGCGCTGCGGTCTACCTCGATGCGCTCGAACAGGCGCGCGGCGCCCTGCGCCGCAAGCCAGGCATCGAGCGCGCGGCCGAAGCCGCAAAATTGACTATAGCTGCGGTCGCCCAGGGCAAGCACGGCGTAATGCAATTGCGCCAGCGCCAGCTCGCCCGTCATCAGCCGGCCCATGAAGGCGGCCGCATTGTCGGGCGCATCACCCTCGCCATACGTGCTGACCAGGAACAGGGCCCGTTCCGCCTGTTGCAGATCAACGGCTGCGAGTTCGGCCAGCGCGCACAGGCGCACGGGGATACCGGCCAGCTGCAGGCTCTGCGCCGTTTGCGTGGCCAGTTCCTCGGCATTGCCCGTCTGGCTCGCATACGCCACCAGCCAGGCGGGGCTATTCTCCAGCGCTGCCTTGGCGGCGTCGGACGCGCGGCGCTTGGCGCGCGCGCGCAGCCAGGGCGCCAGACACACGCCCGCGTAGCTGAGGGACAGGGCGGCCAGCAAGGCCAGCCGAGTCGTATCGTGCGTAAAAATCATGGAATTAATGGTTCATTCGTCGAGCATGGCCAGCATCTGGCTGCTCAGCGTTTCGTGGTAGCCATGGCCGTCGCGTTGCAGGAAGCGCGCGGCCAGGCCCTGCTCTTCGGCCAGCGCCATGCCGGCATCCACGCCCAGTACGGTCAGGGCCGTCGACCAGGCGTCGGCTGCCATGCACTCGGCGTGCACGACGGTGACGGAAGCGAGTTGATTGGCGATTGGCATGCCGCTGCGCGGATCAATGGTGTGCGAGAAACGAACTGTGCCGTCTTCAAAGAAACGCCGGTAGTCGCCCGAAGTGGCCACGGACAAGCCGTGCAGCGCCAGCAGCATTTCTGCCGGATGCTGTGTATTATCGGCACTATCGGCGGCGCCATCGACCTGTTCCAGCACCACCCACCACGGCTGGCCGTCCGGCTTGCTGCCGGCGCCGCGCAGCTCGCCGCCCACTTCCACCAGGTAATGGTGGATACCCTGGCCGTCCAGGTAGCGGGCCAGGCGGTCCACGCCATAGCCCTTGGCCACGGCGGACAAATCCAGTTGCAAGCCGCCCGGCTGGCGCGCGCGGCGGGCCGGCAAGTCCAGCTCCAGGCGGCGGCGCTGGCGCTGCGACAGCAACAGGGCCACGGTATCGTCTTTCGGCGGCAGGAAGCCGGGCTCATCGTAGCGGTTGCGGGGACCGAAGCCCCACAGGTTGACGAGGGCGCCAGCGCAAGGGTCGTACGCGCCGCCGGATACCTGCGACACATGCATCGCAAACCCCAGCACCTCGCAAAAGGCGGCGGGCAGGCTGTGCCAGCTACCAGGCTCGGCCCGGTTGAAGCGGCCCAGGTCGGACTCGTCGCTCCAGTGGCTCATTTGCGCCACGACCAGGTCCAGCTGCTGCTGCAAGCCCTGCTGCAAGTCGGCGCTGCCCACGCGCCCCGGCATGGCGGCCTCCAGCAGGCGCACCGACCAGCTGGTACCCATGGACAGGCCGCGCAAGTCCCGGACCACGGCGCCCGGCGGCGCGGCCTGATCGGAAATATGCTGGGGCAGCAGGACCCGGCGCATTGGCACTCTCGTTGCTGAAAATGCGCCGCTTACTGCGGCAGCACTTCCACCGTGGCCGCGTAGGTCATGCGGCGTTCCGGCATCGCCGGCGGCTGGCCGGCCACGGCCGGTGCGGCCGCTGGCCAGGTGCTGCTCAGGTAATACATGCCTGCCGCCGGCACCGTAAACGTGATTTCGCCCTTGGCATCGGTGCTCTGGCGAATTTCCCCCAGCACGCCACGGTAGCGCACGCCACCGGGCACGAGGCTGAACGCCTGGTTGGCCGCCGGCTTGCCGTCGACCAGGAAGCGCCACGTGGCTTTCTCGCCCGCACGCAAGTCATTCGGATGGGTCACCGGCACGAATTCCAGGCCCACGCCCGTGGGTTTGAACACTTCCGTGCTGGTTTCGCCATTGCTGAAGAAGGTTTCCAGGCGGCTTGCCGTGCGTGTGACTTTCACGTCCTGCGCATCGGCCGGCATGTCTTTCTTGAAGGTTTCCTCATTGCCACGGAAACGTTTCTGTTCACCATTTTGCTTGTAGCTGGCCATCACGTTTTGCGACACGATGGCCGCTTTATACGTGCCCGGCTTTTCCATCTTCACGTCGAAGACACTGCGCAAGCGGCCCGTGACGGTGTTCGCCGGCGTCACTTTCGCGCCATCCGGACCGATGACTTGCAGCGCGTCCAGGCGCAGCGGCTGGTGGTCGATCTCGAACAGGCCATCGGAGACGGCCGCATCCACCGTCACCCAGGCATCCTTGCTTTCCACCATCGTGCTCGAAGGCACCATCCAGCCGCGGTGGGCGTGGGCGTTCATGGCCAGGCCGGCAAGGGCCAGGGCGATCAGCGGTTTATTGAGTTGCTTCAACATGGTAGAGGCGCCTTAAGGTTTGAGTTGGACGACGACATTGCCGAGTTCTTCCTTGCCTTTGGCAGGAACGGACTGGGCCGATTTCAGCGGCCACTGGAACGGCACGCGCACCAGTTCGCGTCCGCCCGCTTCGCGCGCCGCTTCCACCACCACCTGGTATTCGCCGGCCGGCAGCTTGTCGAGCAAGGCCTTGGCGCCCGGGAAGGTCAGGGTATGTTCGCCTGGCGCGCGCGTGGCGCCGCTGACGCCGTCTACGGGCATGGAAAGATCGCGGCCGCTCTTGCGCCACCATTGGCGCATATCCTTCAGCCATTTTTCTCCCGCCTTGTCCTTCTTTTTCACGTCATACAGCACAGTCAGGTTGCCGACGACCTTTTGATCGGCCGTTTCCAGCCACGCCGCCACGTACGGACGGTGATATTCCGCTACGTTCAATTGCGGGATTTCAAGCTTGAGGGCCAGGTCAGCCGCCATCGCCGAAGTGCCGATCAGGGGAAGGCCAAGCGCCAGGGAGTAGCGTAATTTCATGGTGTGCCTGTAAAAAGAAAAGTAAAAACGATCAGTGAATAAACAGCAAGGCGATCGCGCAAGGTATCAAGATACCGAGGCCAACCATCGGCCAGGTAAATGGGCGGTTGGCAGCGTGGAATTTCAAAATCAATAAACCCGTCAGGCAAAACACGATGCAGGCGCCGGCAAAAATATCGATGAACCAGTTCCAGGCCACGCCCGTGTTGCGGCCCTTGTGCACATCGTTGAGCCAGGATACCCAACCCCGGTCCGTCAACTCATATTCGGCAGCGCCGTCTTCCAGGCCGATGCGCACCCAGGCATCGCCGCCCGCCTTGGGCAACGGCAGGTAGACTTCATCGACGCTCCATTCGGCTGGACGGCCGCCCGCATTGAGCGACCATTGCTGCTTCAACCAGGTTTCGGCGGCGGCTGGCATGGGCGCGTTGGCACCATCATGCTGGGCAGCATACGCGGCCAGTTCGGTGACCAATGGCGCCGGCAGCTGCGCCTTCTGGCGCGTGATCGACGGCTTGGCTTCGATCTGGCTGGCGTGGTTCAGGGTGATGCCGGTGATAGAGAACAGAAACATGCCCAACAGGCAAAGTGCCGAGCTAATCCAGTGCCATTGATGCAAATTCTTCAGCCAGACGGCGCGGCCGGCATTGTTTCTGGCCTTGTCTGCGGTGCCCGCCTTACCCATCGAGGGCTCCCGGCAAGGAGCGAGCCAGGTGGCGCGACAAGTCAGTGTGCTTCATTCCCATCCTTCAATCAAAGTTCATGCTCATGGCTTCAAACAAATGATAATGATTATCATTTATTAAGTCAATACATGGGCGCACCGGCCGGGCCAGCGTTTTGTAACAGCTTTGAAACAAAGCACCCCCCACTACGTAAGCTGCCGCACAGAGCCATATGCAGCATCCACCTATGCTGGTGTTCAGGACAACCATCAAGGGAGCACCCCATGCAATCGTATTCCAGCGAACAACTGGCCAGCATCGCGGCCAGGATCAAGGACGTCAAATTCGGCATGCTGACCACCAGCGACGACATGCGCACCCTCACCAGCCGGCCTTTGACGCAGCAGCAGGTGGATAACGACGGGCAGATCTGGTTTTTTGTCTCGGACGAGGCTGCTTATACGCGCGATTTACTGAACAATCCGCAAGTCAATGTCAGCTTTGTCGACACCGGCGACAGCGTGTACGTATCCGTCTGCGGCCATGCACAGCTGCTGAAGGACCGCGCCAAGGCGGAGGAATTGTGGAATCCGCTGATAAAAGCCTGGTTCCCGGGTGGGCTCGACGATCCGAAACTGTCGCTGATCAAGGTGACCATCCAGTCGGCCGAATATTGGGATAGCAGCGCCAGCAAAATGATGCAATTCTATGAAATGGCCAAGGCCGCCATCACGGGCGAGCCGCCGAAAGACCTGGGTGAACACGGCCGGGTCGACCTGTAGCACGCCCCAATATTTTACCCGGGTGATATTGACTTTTAGTTTAACCCGGGTAAAATTGCCTGCCTAATGACTCATTGGAGGCAAGACATGCACGCACCCACCCAGCTCACCGCCTTTGCGGGTCCACACAAAGTTGCCTCCGGCACATTGCATGCCATAGCGCATACATTGAAGGAACTGGTGACGCGCGATCCCGCTGCGCAAATCCTGATATTCGACGATACGAGCGGCAGTCAGGTGGACCTGAACCTGCACGGCAGCCTGACCGAGGTGCTGCAGCGCCTACCACGCGAACCCGCGCCGGCACCGAGAGAAGACGCACCACCACCCGCGCGCACGGCAGGCCGCCCGAAGCTCGGCGTGGTGGCGCGCGAAATCACCCTGCTGCCCCGTCACTGGGAATGGCTGGCGACCCAGCCGGGCGGCGCCTCCGTGGCCTTGCGCAAGCTGGTGGAACACGCGCAGCGGGGCAACAGGGCGCACGATGAACAACGCCAGGCGCGCGAAGCGGCCTATAAAGTCATGAGCGCGCTGGCCGGCGATGCGCCGGGATTCGAAGAAGCCAGCCGCGCCCTGTTCGCCGGCAAGCAGCCAGCATTTCTTGGCTGCATACAGGAATGGCCATCCGACGTGCGCGAACACGTCTTGCAGCTGGCCCAAGGTGGATGGTCAGGAAGTCAAGAACGATAGGCGACCCTATCAGACGCCCGTGCTGCCCGTGGTGTCAGGCGCATCGTCAGCGCTCTGCCGGTTCTGCCCGGCGGCGCCGGACTGACGATGGGGCAAGCGGTCAGCGCGCCGTACTTCGCCGATGGAAAACAGATCGTCGCCGATATCGAGGCCTTGCTCGCTATCGACCAGCACAAAGCTCTCGGCCGATTCGGCCGTGCTTTGCTTGCTGCCTACCGTGGACGGCGTGCCACCCTGGCTATTGCCGCGCTGCGGCGTAGTGGAGTTGCCCATCATCTTCTCCCTGATCGTGAATGCGAGTTGGTCGCGGATTGACTGCACCTTGGCCGTGGCCGGCGCAGCTATTTCATCATAGTCCATGCCTGCTGCATTGCATCAAAATTTTGCTACTGCGGAGTAGCGCCGCGACTGGCCAGCGGGAATGCGCGATTCCCGCTGGCCAGACCTGCCTTGCTACCGCTGCCGCCTACTTGTTGCGCGAACCGGACGAGCCCGCCCCAGAACCTGGACCTGCGCTTTGCTTGTTGCCACTGTCGCGCTTGCTATCCTGCTTCATGCCGGGATTCTCACGCCCACCGCTGGAGCTGGCGGCACTTTGCCGGCTGGCATCGTTTTTGTGGCTCTGGCTGCCCGCGCGGCGCGCTTCTTCCGACGTGAATTCATGGGCCGTGCCCTTTTCATGCGCGGCACGTCCGCCTTCGCTGGCGATTTCGCGCTGCTGGGCGGGGTCCATGGAAGCGAAGCCACGTTTGCTGGTATCGCTTTGCTTGTTGCCAGCGCTGCTGCCGCTGCTACTGGTTTTATTACTCTGCTGTTTATTGTCGCTTGATGTGGCCATGATGATCTCCTTGATCGATGGAATGAGAAAACAGTGCAAACTATGCAATTCTTCCCCTTCGCACGGCAAGGGAACCATCATCTTAGTGCGCACATGGGGCGCAAGAAATAGGAGGATGGCAGGAGCGCATGTAGGATGAGTCCCGCCCACGGTAGCGCAGTTACTTTCAGTTTTCCACCAAAAGTACCAGACACTCAGCAGTTAGCGGGTAGCGGGAAAATCGCCGCGTCCGCCGTCACATACACGCGCTCGCCAGCGGCTGGCTGCACCGCATGGCCGCCCGTAAAGGCGCCAAACGATGGCAAAATGGCACGCTGCCGGCCCAGCAGGAAACATGGCAGGCGCAAGCCCTTCCTGTCCGCACGCAAGTGAAGCACGGGATGCACGTGACCAGCCAGCACATAGCCAGGCGCGACGGTGTCCGGGTGATGGCAGAAGGAAAGATTGCCCACGCTGTGCGGTTCGTCCACCAGGCTGATACCCAGTGCGCTGGCCGGATCGCCCGCATGCGCATCGTGGTTGCCACGCACCACCGTCAGGCGCACGTCCGGATGGCGCGTGCGCCAGGCCAGCATGGCCGCCACGGTGGCGTCCGCATGCGCGGCGCGCGCGTGCAGGAAGTCGCCGAGAAAGACGATTTCCTCGCAAACATGGCTGGCCAGCAAGGCGTCCAGCGCCAGCAGGTTTTGCGTGGTGGTGCCGCGCGGCACGGGCACGCCCAGCGCGCGAAACGCGGCCGCCTTGCCGAAATGGATGTCGGCGATAATCAGCATCTTGCGCGCCGGCCAATACACGGCCTTGTCCGCCAGCAGCCACACCAGCTCGCCAGCCAGTTCCACCACGCAATGCGCTGCGCGCTGGCCATTCATGCGGCCGCCTTTTCCAGCGCGCTCACCAGGCGCGCCACCCGGTCCGACAGTTTTTCCGTCGTCAGCTGTTCGCGGAAACGCTCGACCATGAGACCGAAGGCAAACGGCGAGGCGCGCTCCAAAGGCTGCAGGCTGATGCGCCGGCCGTGCAGCTCGCGCAAGGTGGCGCGCAAGCGCGTCAGTTCCAGTTCCTGCTCCAGCACTTCGCGCTGCGCCTGCGTGAGCAGCAAATTGGCCGCGTCGTGCTTGCGGAACACTTCAAAGAACAGCGAGGACGAGGCCTGCAACTGGCGCGCGCTTTTCGGCTGGCCCGGATAGCCCTGGAATACGAGGCCGGCGATGCGGGCGATTTCACGGAAGCGCCGCTGCGACAATTCCGTCGCGTTCAGGCTGGCCAGCACGTCCTCGAGCAAGTTGTCCGTGCTGAACAGGGCAAGATCGGCGCCGCTGTCGGCAGTCAACAGTGGCGCAAAATCAATGTCGTCCCCGCCCAGCAATTCAAAGCCGTAATCGTTGACGGCGATCGACAAGGTTGCCGGCTGCACGCGCGCGATGCGGTAGGCCAGCAGGGAAGCGAGGCCGAGGTGCACCGAGCGGCCCGCAAACGGATACACGAACAGATGCTGGCCTTCGCGGCTGGACAAGGTTTCCATCAGCAGACTGGCGCGCGTGGGCAGGCTGGACCATGTCTGCTGGATGGCCAGCAGCGGCGCCAGCGCGCGCATTTCCGGCCCGCTGGCACGGCCTTCCTGCGCCAGCTGCAACTGGTCCAGCACGGCATGCGCCAATTCCGACGACAGCGGCATCTTGCCGCCCTGCCAGCGCGGCACGGCGCCCCGGCTGCCTGTTGCGCGCCGCACATACGCCGTCATCTCGTGCACGCGCACGAATTCCAGGATGCGCCCGCCAAACAAAAAATGGTCGCCCTGCTTCAGGCGCGCAATGAACGATTCCTCGATGCTGCCGATGCGGGCGCCGCCGAGGAACTTGACCTGGATCGCCGCCTCCGACACGATGGTGCCGATGCTCATGCGGTGGCGCCGCGCCAGGGCTGCATCCGGCACGCGGTACACACCGTCCTCATCGGGCAGCACTCTCCGGTATTCCGGATACACGGTCAGGCTTTGCCCGCCGCGGGCGACGAAATCGAGCGCCCATTGCCACTCGTCTGGCGTCAGGTGGCGATACGACCAGGCGCCGCACACTTCGTCGTACAGGGCCGGCGACTCGAAGCCGCCGCCCAGGGCGATCGTCACCAGGTGCTGCACCAGCACGTCGAGCGGCTTGTCCGGCACGGGGCGTGCTTCCAGGTGGCCCTGCGCCAAGGCAGCGCGGGCAGCGGCCGCTTCCAGCAATTCCAGGCTGTTGGTGGGCACCAGGGTGACGCGCGAAATACGTCCCGGCGCGTGGCCGCTGCGCCCGGCCCGCTGCACCAGGCGCGCGATGCCCTTCGCGCTGCCCACCTGCAGCACCCGCTCGACGGGCAGGAAATCGACGCCCAGGTCCAGGCTGGACGTGCATACGACGGCTTTCAGTTCGCCCGTTTTCAAATGCTGCTCGACCCACTCGCGCACTTCGCGGTCCAGCGAACCGTGGTGCAGGGCGATCAATCCCGCCCAGTCCGGCCGCGCATCGAGCAGGTGCTGGTACCACAGCTCGGCCTGCGAACGCGTATTTGTAAACACAAGGGTGGTGGCGCTGGCCTCGATCTCGGCAATCAAAGGCTGCAGCATCTGGATGCCCAAATGCCCGCCCCAGGGAAAGCGCGTGGGGTTCACAGGAATCAGGCTGTCGACGAGGATGCGCTTCTTGACTTTACCTTCCACCAGCACGCCGGCGTTTTCCTCGCCCAGCAAGACATCCTGCGCCTGCTGCAAATTGCCCAGGGTGGCCGACAAGCCCCACGTCATCAGGTTTTCCTGCCAGCGGCGCAAGCGGGCCAGCGCCAGCTGCACCTGCACGCCGCGCTTGCTGCCCATCAATTCATGCCACTCGTCGACGATCACGGTTTCCAGCAGGCTGAAGCGTTCTTGGGCGTCCATCTGGCTCAGCATCAGGGACAGGCTTTCCGGCGTGGTGACGAGCACCTCGGGCCAGGCTTTCGCCTGGCGCGCCCGCTGGGCGGCGCTGGTATCTCCCGTGCGCGCCTCGATGCGCCAGCCGGGAGCAAGATCCGCGCCCGATGCTTGCAATGCGCGCACGGTGTCGGCCGCCAGCGCCCTCATGGGCGTGATCCACAGCACGCGCAAACCCTGTTTTCGACTCTTGCGCTCCATCCGCCCCGCGCGTAGCAAGGCGCCGAACCAGACGGCATACGTCTTGCCGGACCCCGTGCTGGCATGCAGCAGGCCGGAGCGACCCTGTGCGGCGGTGCGCCAGACGGCGCGCTGGAAGGGAAAGATCGTCCAGCCGCGCCCGGCAAACCAGGCATCGATGCGCTGCGCCAGCGTGCTTTTGCTCATCGCTTGCTCATGCAGCGGTCGCCAGCATGGCCTTCAGGGTGGCCAGGGTATCCGCGTCGGCGATGGCCTTGTCTACACGCCGGCGCAGGATGCGGGGAAAGCGCACGGCGATGCCCGCCTTGTGGCGGCTGGAGGCGGCGATGCCTTCGAAACCGATCTCGAACACCATGGTTGGCTGCACGCTGCGCACGGGGCCGAATTTTTCTATGGTGGTCTTGCGGATGGCCGCGTCGACTTGGCCGATTTCCGCATCCGTCAGGCCCGAGTACGCCTTGGCGAAGGGCACCAGCTTGCGTTCCTCGCCATGCTCGCCATCCCACACGGCGAACGTGTAGTCCGTGTACAGCGACGCGCGCCGGCCGTGGCCCGCCTGGGCGTAGATCAACACGGCGTCGATGGCATACGGGGCTATCTTCCATTTCCACCAGGTGCCCACGTTTTTCGTGCGGCCCACGCCATATGCGGCCGAGACGGCCTTGAGCATCAAGCCTTCCACGCCGCGCGCCCGCGATTCGCTGCGGATGGCCGCCAGCGCGTCCCAGCTTGCCGCGGCGATGCGCGGCGACAGACGCAGCGTCGGCGCACCCACCTGCGCCACCAAGGTTTCCAGCAACGCACGCCGTTCCAACTGGGGCAGCTGGCGGACATCCACGCCATCCATTTCCAGCACATCGTAGGCGACCAGCACGGCCGGCAATTCGGCCAGCAGCTTGGCAGGCAGCGTCTTGCGGCCCATGCGTTGTTGCAAATCGGAAAATGGTGCCGGCACGTCGCCCGCCTGCCAGATGAGGATTTCGCCATCGAGCACCGTACCCTCCGGCAAGGCCAGCTGCGCCAATTCGGGAAACCGCTCCGTGATCAATTCTTCGCCGCGCGACCACAGCCAGTTGACGCCATCGCGGCGCAGCAGCTGCGCGCGCATGCCGTCGTATTTCCATTCGACCAGCCAGTCGGCAAGGTCGCCCAGTGTCTCCGGTGGCGCCTGCAAGGGGTGTGCCAGGAAGAAGGGGTAAGGCTGGCCGCCGCGCAACGCATGTTCGTCATCCGACTGCGCGCCGGTCAGCTTGAGGAAGCCCGCGCCCGTGGGGCTGACCTTGCCATCGGTCCAGCCCATCAGGCGCTGCGCGATCAGCTTGCTGTCCACGGCGGCGATGCTGGCGAGCGCGCGCGTCACCAGCAGTTTTGAGACTCCCACGCGAAAGCCGCCGCCGATCAGCTTGATCAATAGAAAACGTTCGCGCGTTTCCAGCTCGTCCCAGTACGCCAGCAGGGCCGCGCGGATGGTCTCGGGCGCCGCGCCGCGCAAGGGCGCGATGCGCTGCTCGACCCACTCGGCCAGGCCGATGTCGCTGCGCCTGGCGGGCGCGGGCAGGATCAGGGCGATGGTTTCGGCCAGGTCGCCCACGGCGTGGTAGGCCTCGTCGAACAGCCAGGCGTCGAGGCCCGCGCGTTCGGTCGCGTATTCGCGCAGTAACTTGGTGGGCACGGCCTGGCGCGGCTTGCCGCCGGCCAGGAAGTACACGGCCCAGGCCGCATTCTCGGGTGATGCGTCCCGAAAATAGGCTTGCAGCGCCGCCAGCTTGCGGCTGGTGGACGTGGTTTCATCGAGTTCCGCGTACAGCCGGGCAAATTCACGCATGGGTGACGTCCTCCGCCGCCGTGGAAGCACCAGGCGCACTGTCATCGGCTTCGTCATCGCCATACTCCGTCTCAAAGCCGCCCGCCTGCCAGCCATTCTGCTGCAGCCAGCGCACCATCACGGGTATCGAGCCGTGCGTGACGATGATGCGTTCGGCCTGCGTGGCCTGGATGGCTTGCATCAGGCCTGGCCAGTCGGCATGGTCGGACAGCACGAAACCCCGGTCCACGCCGCGCCGCCGGCGCGCTCCGCGCAGCAGCATCCAGCCGCTGGCGAACGCATCGCTGTAGTCGCCGAAGCGCTTCATCCACGGCGAGCCGGCGGCCGACGGCGGCGCGATCACCATGGCCATCTTCAAGGCCGCCTTGTCGTTGGCATCGCCCACCATCACGGTGGCCGGCAAGGCCACACCGGACTCGCGGTAGACCTGCGTCAATGCCTGCGCCGCGCCATGGCAGATAATGGGACCGATGGTGGCGTCCAGACCCGCCAGGATGCGCTGCGCCTTGCCAAAGGCATAGCAGAACAGCACGCTGGTGCGTCCTTCGGCCGCATTCCTGCGCCACCACTGGTTGATGTCGTCATGGATTTCCTGCGGCGCCTGCCAGCGGTAGATGGGCAGGCCGAAGGTTGATTCCGTGATAAACGTATCGCAGCGCACGGGCTCGAACGGTGCGCAGGTAGGATCGGGCTGCAGCTTGTAGTCGCCGGACGCCACCCAGACCTGGCCGCCGTGCTGCATGCGCACCTGGGCAGAACCGAGCACGTGGCCTGCGGGATGCAGCGAAACCTGCACGCCGTGGTGTTCGATGGTCTCGCCATACGCGAGACCCTGGATGGAAACGGCGCCCAGGCGCGCCTGCAGCACCTTGACGCCGTCGCTGGCGCACAGGTAATGCCGGTGGCCCACGCGCGCATGGTCGGCATGCGCATGCGTGATGATGGCGCGCTCGACAGGGCGCCACGGGTCGATGTAGAACTGCCCCGGCACGCAATACAAGCCTTCCTTGCGCACCACTACCATGTCCGCCATGCCCAGCTCCCTACGTTAAAAAAAAACCGCGTTGGAATGGGCTGATTCTAGCGCTCTTTCGCTCGATCACTGTTCGACAGCGCACAATGGATTCAAGCCGGCGCGACAAACTCGGCCATGAAGGTGCGCGTGGTGTTTTCCGGAAACGCAATCGTGACCTGGTCGCCCGCCACCAACAGGACGGTGCCGACCTGGTAACGGGGCACGCGCACGCGGCTGCCCACGGCGAGCAGGGGAGACGTCGACTGCGCCTGAGCAGGCGCTGGCGGCAACTCGTCCAGGGTGATGGGTGCGGCCAGCGCGGGCGGCGACTGGCAATTATCGCAAGTGCAACAGCGTTTGAAATCATCCGCATCACCAAAATACTCGAGCAGCAATTTCCAGCGGCAAAAGCCGCTTTGTGCATACGCCACCATCTGCTCGAGCGCCTGCCTGTCGCGCTCCTGCTTGTCGACATAGATGTGCGCCAGTTGAGCGTATGACAGCGACTTGGCCGTGGGCGCTTTCAGGCTGTAGCCCAGCTTGCGGTCCTGGCGCAGCAACTTGCCGTCTTTCAACAGTTTCAGGCAGACCTTCAAGTGGCCATCGGAAAACTCCGGCAAGCCCGATGCCAGCGCAGCAAAAGCGAAGGTGGCCGGCAGCTCTTGCGCTGCCGCGACGATGGCGGCCAGTTCGCCTTCCGTGGGATAGTGCTTGGCCAGGAAGAATTGCTGGACCCGCTTGTCTTGCTGGAAGTACAGCAAGGTACAGTCGGCGGGCAAGCCATCTCGCCCCGCCCGGCCCGATTCCTGGTAGTACGCTTCCAGGTTGGCCGGCACCTGCAAATGGATCACGAAGCGCGTGTCGGGCTTGTCGATGCCCATGCCGAAGGCGTTGGTGGCCACCATGATGCGGCGTTCGCCGCCCATGAACAAGTCCTGGTGGAGCTGGCGCTCGCGCGCCGCCAGCTTGCCGTGGTAGCACGTGACGCTCTCGCCCACATCCTCCAGCCGCGCCGTCAGATCCTCGACGGCCTTGACGGTGGCCGCATACACGATGCCCACGCCGGGTGTCTCGCGCAGCAGACGCAAGACTTCATCCTGTTTTTCTCCGGCATTGGTGACCTGGATCACGCGGTAGCGCAAATTGGCGCGGTAGATGCCCGTATTGATGATCTGCAGCTTGCGCGCTTCCAGTTGCGCGTCGATATCGGCCATCACTTCCCCTGTGGCCGTGGCCGTCAACGCCAGCACGGGCGGGCGGCCCAGCGCGCGCAGGACGGCGGCAATTTCCAGGTAGGCGGGACGGAAGTCGTGGCCCCACCGGGAAATGCAATGGGCTTCATCGATGACGACCAGGCTGGGCGGCGCGGCGCCCAGCAGGGACAGGAAGGCGGGATTGGTGAGACGTTCCGGTGTGCAAAAGATGATGAGCCGGCCACCCTGGGCTATGCGGGCGATGGCGGCATCGTCCTCGGCGCGCGACAGGCTGCTGTTGAGCTGCACGGCCGTGATGCCCAACTGCTGCAGCTTTTCCAGCTGGTCTTTCATCAGCGAGATCAGCGGCGACACCACCAGGGTCGCGCCGGGCAACAGCGCGGCGGGCAGCTGGTAGCACAGCGATTTGCCGCTGCCGGTGGGCATGATGGCCAGGGTGTCCCGCCCGGCCAGCACGCTGTCGATCACTTCCTGCTGGCCCGCGCGCAGCCGCGCCACGCCAAATACGGAGCGCAGCAGGCGCTGGATCTTGCGCTGCCGGGCGCTGCCCGACTCTTGCGTTGCGGAAGTGGTGCTCGTCATCATGGTCCGGTCCCTGACATGCCGGCGCCAGCCGCCAGCTTGCCCTCACTTTATGGCCGGGCCCGGCGCACCGCCATAGGACGGCTGCTACAGCCCGCGTAGGACTTCAGGAAGCGAACAGGATGGCCCAGAAGACCATCAGCAAGCCGGCAATCGACACGCACCACACCAGCGTGCGCACGACGGGCACGCCAAACGCGTACAGGGGCAGGTAGAGCACGCGGGCGGCAAGGTACAAGGCCGCGCCGTACAGTGTCAGCGCGCTTTCCTGCGCCGTGACATGGGCGATCAGCACGGCGGCAGCAAACAGGGGCAGGGTTTCAAACAGGTTCGCCTGGGCCCGCTGCAAGCGGCCCGTGATCTTGCCCACGGGAGGCCCGTCGCCGTCGCGCGCGCTCACGTTATACGCCGTGCCGGTTTCGCGCGTGCGGAACAGCGCGGGCAGCAGGATTTGCACCAGCGCCAGCACCAGAGTACAGCCCAGCATGGTCAGTTCAGGAGTCATGTGTGTCTCTGCAGGTAAGACAGGCAGGCCGTGCCCGTCAGGGTTGGTCGAGTGCTGCTTGTAATTCCGTCAAATCATAGGGTTTGCGCAAGACACTGGCGGAAAAGCCCAATTCATCCATTGACTCCTTGCCATAGCCCGTGGAAAAGATGATGCGCATGCCCGGCTTATCGCGCAGCACCATGCGTGCCAGCGCGATGCCGGACATGCCGGGCAAGCTGACATCGGTAAACAGGATATCGAAGTCTTGCTCGTTGAGCAATTCCCACGCCGCCTCGCCATCGGAGACGCCGCTGACCGTGTGGCCCAGCATGCCCACCAGCTCGCACACCATCAGCTGGGAATCGAGATTGTCTTCCACCACGAGTATTTTCATCGATGTCGGCATGTCACCCTGCGGTACCAAAGCGTGGCCCGTCAAATCGAGCCCTGGCGTGCCGCTCCCCAGCACGCTGGCCGCCGTGCTGCCGTTTGCCGCAGAGCTGGCCACCGGCGCGCCGGACCGTTCAAACTGGCGCGCACGCATTTGCTGCTGGCGGTTGGCCAGCACATGGCGCAGCTTGCGCGCCAGCTCTTCGCGCCGGTAAGGCTTGCTGAGCAATTCCACCCCCGCGTCGAGCCTGCCCTCGTGCACGATGATGTCTTGCGCATAGCCCGAGGTGAACAATACGGCGATGTCGGGCTGCAACTCGCGCGCCTGGCGCGCCATTTCCGTGCTGCTGACGGGACCCGGCATGATCACGTCCGTAAACAGCAAGTCGATCTGCGCACCGCTGTGCAGCACGGCCAGCGCGCTTTCGCCATCCTCGGCTTTCAGCACCGTATAGCCGAGCGCGCCCAGCATGTCGACCACGGTGGTGCGCACGCCCACGTCGTCTTCCACCACCAGCACCGTTTCCGTGCCGCCCGTGACGACGCCGCTCAATTCCAGTTCCTCGTCCGCTTCGGCCATGAGGGAGCGGGGCAAATAGATTTTGACTCCCGTGCCCACGCCAGGTTCACTGTAAATGCGAATATGGCCGCGGCTTTGCGTGACGAAACCATATGCCATCGACAGGCCCAGGCCCGTGCCCGCGCCTTCCGGCTTGGTGGTAAAAAACGGCTCGAACGCGCGCTGCAGCACGGGACCGCTCATGCCGCGGCCTGTGTCCGTCACCGACAACATCACGTACTGGCCCGCCGGTACGTCAACAAGCTTGTGTACATACTGTTCGTCGAGCACCACATTGCCCAGCTCGATGGTCAGCTTGCCCACGCCATCCATGGCGTCGCGCGCATTGATGGCCAGGTTGAGGATGACGTTCTCGATCTGGCTGCGGTCGACCAGGGTATTCCACAGCCCGCCGCCGCCCACCAGCACGATGTCGATCGCTTCGCCCAGGGCGCGCCGCAGCAGCGCATCCATGTTGCGCACCACGCGCGCCAGGTCGGCCACCACGGGTTTCAAAGGTTGACGCCGCGCAAACGCCAACAGGTGCGACGACAGCTTGGCACCCCGCTCGACGGCGGCAATCGCCGTGTCCAGGCGCTGGCGCATCAAGCCATCCGTGCCCGTCAGGTGCTGCAGCAAATGCAAATTACCGGAGATGATTTGCAGCACATTGTTGAAATCGTGCGCGATGCCGCCCGTCAACTGGCCCACGGCTTCCATCTTTTGCGCCTGGCGCAAGGCATCTTCCGCCTTGGTGCGCTCACCCACTTCCTGTT
Organism: Janthinobacterium darwini; assembly: GCF_051380905.1. Lineage (NCBI taxonomy): Bacteria > Pseudomonadati > Pseudomonadota > Betaproteobacteria > Burkholderiales > Oxalobacteraceae > Janthinobacterium > Janthinobacterium darwini. The sequence continues at coordinate 531,862 of NZ_JBNYXX010000001.1, read as the reverse complement.
CGACACGGTGTTCCAGCGTTTCGTTCAACTCATGCAACGCCTTTTCCACGCGGCGCCGGTCCGTGATGTCCGTCTTGACGGCGATCAAGGAGCGCGTTTGCCCCTGCTCGTCCAGCAGGCGGCTGACATTGCTCGACACCCACACTTGCGAGCCGTCGGGCTTCAAATAGCGCTTTTCCAGCGAGAACGACTCGCCCGTTTCCACCAGGCGCTGGAACAGCACGCTGTTGCCAGGCACGTCCGCCGGATGCATGATGTCGTTCATGTTTAGGCTCAGCAGCTCTTCTGCGGAACGCCCCAGCATGCGGCACAGGGCCCCGTTGACGCGCTGGAAACTGCCATCGAGGCCCAGCTCGGACAAGCCCACGGAGGCCTGGCCGAAAATGGCCGACATGCGCTCCTGGCTGGCGTTGAGTTCATCCTCGATCTGGCGCCGCTCCGTCACGTCGAACGACACGCCCACGTAGCGGCGCTGGCCCGGCACGCGGCCAGCCACCACCTCGCCCTGGCGCGCAATCCAGCGCAACGCACCATCGGCAGGGCGGCGGATGCGATATTCCACGTATTCGAGAGGATTGGGCGCCAGATCAAGCTTGCTGGGTCCGACCTTTTGCTGGTCGCGCGCATCGACCAGGCTCACCAGCAGGCGTTCCGTCACTTCCTCCTCGTCGGCAAGGCCCCACAGGCGGCGGAAGGTAGGCGACACCAGCATCGCGCCCGTCTCGGGGAACCATTCGAAGGTACCGATGCCGCCCGCCTGCTGGGCCAGGCGCAGCCGTTCCTCGGCTTCCATGCGCTCGGTGACATCGATGCCCTCGACGAGGATGCCCGTCACCACGCCCTCGTCATCCTTGATGGGCTGGTAGATGAAATCGATCTGGCGCTGGCCCGTGCGCCCGTCCGCCGTCTGCAAATCCACCTTCACCTGCCGCCCTTCGTAGGGCTCGCCCGTGCGGTAGACCTGGTCGAGCAGTTCGATGAAGCCCTGCGACTTGACTTCGGGCAAGGCCGATTCGACGGTTTTTCCCAGCAGGTCCAGTTCGAGGCGCCCCACCAGGCGCAGATAATGTTCATTCGCCAATTCAAACACGTGCTGCGGCCCGCGTAGCAGGGCCATGAAACTGGGCGCCTGCTGGAACAGGGCGCGCAGCAGCGCGCGCTCCTCGCCCAGGCGGCGGTTGGCCGCGCGCACGGCCTCGCTCTCCTTCTGCAAGGTGGTGTTGAGTTGGCCCAGCTCGGCAGTGGCCAGCTTCAGCTGGCGCCCCTCTTCCATGCGCGCCGTCAATTCCAGCGCCGTGCACAGCACGCCGTCCACCTGGCCCTCGGCGCCATGCACGGGCGCATAAAACAGGTCGAAGCAAACATCCGTCGCTTTTCCATCACGCAACAGCGGCAAACAGCGCTCGCGGTGCACCTGCGTCTCGCCACGCAGTCCCGCTTCGAGGATGCGCGCGTTCCAGTCCCAGATTTCGGGCCAGACGGCGGGCACCGTGCCGCCCAGCGCCGCCGGATGGCGCTCCCCGGCGATCTGGATGTAGTCGTCGTTGTAAATCATGACGTGCTGCGGCCCCCACATCAGCACCATCGCCATCGGCGAATTGAGCATGATGTCGACGCTGGTGCGCAAATTGGCCGGCCAGTCTTCAAGCGCGCCCAGGCTGGTGGCGGACCAGTCATGCTGGCGCACCAGCTCGCCCATACTGCCGCCGCCGCGCGGCCAGGCTGGCGCGCTCATGTGGCCAGTCCCGCTTGCACGCGCACCTGGCACTGGCGCGGGATGCGCACCGTCGCCACCGTGCCCTGCGTGGCCGTCGAACTGAGCTCGACAGTGCCACCATGCGCCTTGACGAACATGTTCACCGTGTACAGGCCCAGTCCCAGGCCCTGCCCCGTCCTGCGCTTCTCGCCCGCTTGCTGGAACGGTTCGAACAGGGTCGGCAGCAAGGCGGCGGGAATCACGCCACGATTGGCAATGCGCAACTCAATACTGTCGGCGGCGCGCCCATCTATCGACAGCTGCACCGGCGTGCCCGCCTCGCCATGGGTGAGGGCATTGCACAAGAGATTCGAAATGACTTGCGATAGCAAGCCGGCATCGCATTGGCCGTGCAGCTCGCCAACACTGCTGACTTCGACAAGCGGGGCCTGGCCGGCCGTCTCGAATTCCTCGACGATGGCGCGCGCCAGCACCTGGTAGTCGTGCGTGCTGCTGCGCAACTCCATCGTGCCGGAACGGATGCGCGCCAGGTCCAGCAGCTGGTCGACCATGCGCGCCATGCGCTTGGCGCTGCTTTCGATGCGCTGCGCCGTGACGATGACCTTCGGGTGGTCGCTCATCATCGGCAACAACATGGCGCCATTCATTACCACCGACAGGGGGGTGCGCAAGTCGTGGCCCAGCACGGCCGTGAACAGTTCATTGAGGTGCAGCGCATGCTTGAGTTCGTCGAGCTGGGCCGACAATTCGCGTTTCTGCTGGTACAGCTGCACCAGCACCGCCACCTTGCTTTGCAAGGCTTTCACGTCGATGGGCTTGTACAGGAAATCGACGGCACCCGCCTCGTAGCCACGGAAACTGTAGCTCGGTTCGCGCGATGCGGCCGTGAGGAAAATCAAGGGTATGCCGCGCGTGCGTTCGCTGCCGCGTATCAGTTCGGCCAATTCAAAACCATCCATCTGCGGCATTTGCACGTCGATCAGGGCAAGTGCAACTTCATGCGTCAACAGCAATTCCAGCGCCTGCGCGCCCGAATCTGCTTTCAGGATGACAATACCGGGCCTTGCCAGCACGGCTTCGGCGGCGACCAGGTTTTGCGCAATGTCGTCAACGACGAGGATATGGATAGGGGCGGTCACGGAATCATCTTCAGGCATCGCAACGGCAAGATGCCATCGTGTTTCGATATAGACATCAACATTGTTTCACTTTTCACATATATTACACGCACTGCTCCACTCCCACTCACTTGTGTTCGCCATCAACGAGCAAGGCCAGGCTGGCGGCCATCTGCGGCAAATCGAGCACCCGGTCGGCGCCGGCCCGCTTGAGCGCGGCGGCCGGCATGATGCCACAACTGGCCCGCTGCGGATCTTGCACCCAGGCGCTGCCGCCCAGCTGCCGCACGCGCGCCAGTCCCGCCGCGCCATCGGCCGAAGCACCCGTCAGGATGATGGCCAGCATGGCGCGCCGGTAGGCATAGGCAGCCGTTTCCAGCAAGACATCGATGGACGGGCGCGAAAAATACACGGGTTCTTCCTGCGACAGGGAAAAACAGCCATCGGGTTCGATTTGCAGGTGGTAGTCGGGCGGGGCAAAATACACAGTGCCGCCTTGCAGGGGCTCCTTGTCTTGCGCTTCGCGCAAGGGCAGCGCACAGCGCTCCGCATACAGCTGTGGCAAGCGGCTGGAGCGGCCGGGCGCCAGGTGCAGCACCACCACCACGGCCGCGCCGCAGGTGGCGGGCAAGGCGCGCAGCACGGTGCCCAGCGCTTCCACGCCACCGGCCGAGGCACCTATGGCGATCAGGCGCAGGCCGGCAGGGGGTGGCGCCACTTCGCAGGTCGGCAACATATCAGGCACGCTGGAAGATGCGTTCAGCCGGGCTCAGCTCGTTGAAGCTGGACGCATGGCGGCTAAAGTGCAGGCTTTCCTTCATGCCCAGGCCCAGGAAACCCCGGTTCACCAGCGCTTCGTGGAACAGGCCCAGGCTGCGGTCTTGCAAGTCTTTATTGAAGTAAATCATGACGTTGCGGCAGGAAACCATGTGCACCTCCGAAAAAACGCTGTCCGTCGCCAGGCTATGGTCGGCAAAGACGAACTGGCGCCGCAGGCGCCGGTCAAAGATGGCGCCCTTGTAGGCTGCCGTGTAATAGTCGGACAGGGAGCGCTTGCCGCCCGCCATCTGGTAATTTTCGCTGAACTGGGCGATACGCTCGACCGGATAGATACCCGCTTCGGCAGCGGCCAGCGCCTCGACATTGATATCGGTCGCATAAATCATGCTGCGCTCCAACAAGCCTTCCTCTTCCAGCAAGATGGCCAGCGACCAGACCTCTTCGCCGCTGCTGCAACCGGCCACCCAGATCTTGATGGAGGGATAGGTGTGCAGGACGGGCACGACTTTTTCGCGCAAGGCGCGGAAATACGCGGGATCACGGAACATCTCGCTCACTTGCACCGTAAAAAACTGCAGCATCTGCGCAAACATGGCCGGCTCGTGCAAGATGCGGTCCTGCAACTGCGACAGGCTGGCACAGCCGAAGCGCTCCATGGCCTGGCGCATGCGCCGGCGCAACGACGCCACCGAATAATCGCGGAAATCGTGCTGATATCTCAACAAGATTCCTTCAAGCAATAACTTCAGTTCGATATCGAAAATATCATCGTCTAGCAATTTGACATCCACCCTTCTATGCATGCTGCATCCCCTGCCGCGCACCACTTCGCGGGTACACGAGGCCAGCCGAAATGCTAGCAGATCGCCAGCGATTATCCCGCAGGCAAAGTGTCAGTTTGGTACGCTGGCGTACACTCCCGCGCCTTTTTTCAAGCATCCACGCCCTTCATGCCCTCGTCCGTATAACGTGCGCCCGCCGCCATGCCCAAGGGAAAGGCGGCGTTCATCGCCGCCAGTTCGGCCCCGTCCAGCTGCACGGCCAGCGCGCCGAGGTTGTCGTGCAGATAGGCGGTGCGCTTGGTGCCGGGAATGGGGATGATGTCGTCCCCCTGGGCCAGCAGCCAGGCCAGCGCCAGCTGGGCCGGCGTGCAGCCTTTTGCGTACGCGAGGTCCCTGACCTGCGCGACGATGGCCTGGTTGCGCGCCAGGTTGTCGGCGGCAAAGCGGGGATTACACTGGCGAAAGTCGCCTGCATCGAGACTGGCCGCATCGACAATGGCGCCCGTCAGGAAACCGCGCCCCAGCGGGCTGTAGGCAAAAAAACTGGCGCCCACGTCGCGGCAGGCGGCCAGTACGCCCTGCTCCGGCTCGCGCGTCCACAGCGAGTATTCGCTCTGCACTGCGGCCACGGGGCAAATCGCCGCTGCGCGCCGCAAGGTGGCGGCGCTCACTTCGCACAGGCCCACGGCGCGAATCTTGCCCTCTTGCCGCAGTTGCGCCAGCGCCCCCATCGAGTCTTCCAGCGGGGTATCGAGGTTCAGCCGGTGCAGATAGAACAGATCGATGGCCTCCACGCCCAGGCGCGCCAGCGACGCTACGCACGCCCGACGAATATAGGCGGGCGAGTTGTCCACGCGGCGCGCATAACTGCCCGCCTCGCGCGCCAGGCCGCACTTGGTGGCGACCAGGGCTTGCCCGCGGTGCTTGCTCAAAAAACGTCCCAGCAACTGCTCATTGTGGCCAAAGCCGTAGGCATCGGCCGTGTCGAACAGGGTCACGCCCGCCGCCAGGGCCGCTTCCAGCGTGGCCAGTGACTGCGCCTCGTCCGTGGCGCCATAGAATTCCGACATGCCCATGCAGCCCAGGCCAAGTGCCGAGCTGCTCAAGCCGCTATTGCCGATGCGTCGTTGTTGCATGTTGATCTCCCTCAAGTGTCAAGGCAGCCAGTCTGCGCCGCGCAGGCCCTGCAAGGGAATGCGCAATTTCGTGATACCTTTCTGGTATGAGAGCCCTCGATACCCATGCCCTGACCCTGTTTTGCGCCGTCGCGCGCTGCCTGAACTTCCGCCAGGCGGCGGAACAGCTGCACATGACCCAGCCGCCCCTGTCGCGCGCCATCAGGCTGCTGGAAGACCGGCTGGGCACGCGATTGTTCGAGCGCGACACCCAGGGCGTGGCCCTGACGCCGGCGGGCCGCACCCTGCTGCCGCAGGCGCTGCACATCCTCGATCTGCTTGATATCGCGCAAACGTCGCTGCGGCAAGACAGCGCTCCCGCACGCCTGCGCCTGGGCCTGACCAGCTCGGTGGAAGCGGGCCTGTTCCGCCCTCTGCTGGCGGCATTGGGCAAACAATTGGGCACCATGCGTCTGGAACTGACGGCGGCGCCCTCGCCGCGCCTGGTGGCTGCCGTGCGCAAGGGCCAGCTCGATGCGGCCCTGCTCGCCCTGCCCAGCGCCACCTTCGAGCTGGCCGTGCAGCCGCTGGCGCGCCAGCCCATGATGCTGGCCCTGCCCGCCGGCCACCGCCTGGCGAAGAAGCGCAAGGTCAGCCTGGACGACATCGCGGCAGAATCGATTTACTGGTTCGAACGGGCGCGCCAACCCGCCTTTTTCGACCATTGCCAGGAAATTTTTCGCCGGCATGGCTTCGCGCCCGCCTTCGTGCGCGAAGCCGTGGACCACCATGTGCTGCTCAGCGACGTGGCGGCCGGCAAGGGCATGGCGTTGCTGGCCGACTCGTTCCGCGCGCTGCGCCTCGCTGGCGTGGCCTACCGGCAATTGGTGGAGGGAGAGGAATTGGCGGCCGGCATCGGCCTGGCCTGGCGACAGGAACACGTCCATGCGGCCCTGCCCCTGCTGCGCCAGCTGGCGCTGGAGCATTTGAAAAAGTGAGGGCTGCACGCGGATGCGCCAGACGCGCTACCATGACGCCTTCCCCATTTTGTGCGCCACCACGACCATGACGTTTACCATCAGCGACGCCGCCTACGGCACCGATACCCCCGAAGCCAAACTAGCCATGTATGCGGACCTGCGCTCGCAGCTGCAAGGGTTGCTGTCGGGCGAAACCGATTTCATCGCCAATACGGCCAACTTCAGCGCGCTGGTCTTCAACACGATGCCGGGCCTCAACTGGGCCGGCTTTTATTTCCTCACGGGTGAGGAACTGGTGCTGGGGCCGTTCCAGGGCAAGCCGGCCTGCATCCGTATCAAAAAGGGCCGCGGCGTGTGCGGCACCACCGTGGTCGAAGGCAAGTCCATCGTCGTGCAGGATGTGCACGCGTTTCCCGGCCACATCGCCTGCGACGTCAATTCCCGCTCGGAACTGGTGGTGCCCGTCTTTGCGAACGACCAGATCATCGGCGTGTTCGACCTTGACAGCCCGTTGACGGGACGCTTTGACGATGTCGACGCGCAAGGCGTCGAATCGCTGGTGCGCGTGCTCGAAGCGGCGATCGTCGCCGGGTGAATAGCTAGTTGCTTGCCTTGACGGCGATGAATTCGCCCTTGCCGACAGTCGCCAGGCACGTCGTGTAGCGGCTGTCGGCGCGGATGGCGTCAAGGAAGCCCGCCATGTCCGCGTAATGCGAACTGGCGTTGTCGACGACCAGCATGCCGCCGGCCGCCAGCGCGCGGTCCAGCTGCGGCCACCATAGGGCGTATTGCTGGCGCGCGGAATCGAGAAAGATGAAATCATATGCGCCATCGAGCGCATCGCGCAGCACGTCGCCCGCGTCGGCCAGCAACTGTTTGACCACGCCCTGCAATTGCGCGCGCACAAAGTTGGCATGCGCCATGTCGAACTTGTCCTGCGCCTTTTCCACCGTTACCACGCTGCCACCCAGCGAACGCGCCGCGCGCGCCAGCCACAGGGTCGAGTAACCGTTCGAGGTGCCGATTTCCAGCACCCGGCGCGCACCACGCGCGTGCACCAGCACGGCCAGCAGCTCGCCCGTGTCGCGCGTGATGTTGAGCATGCGCCTGGCGCGCTCCCCGTGCAAGGCGTCGTTGCTGCTACCGAATGCTTCGAGCTCGCTCAACAGAGTGTCGATGCCATGCATGCTGCCTCCTTGTTCAAAGCATCAGCATAGCAAAAAAACTAGACGCTGGCGCGGCGGCGCAGGGGGCGTTTCAGGGTTTGCACCATCACCACGCCCAGCAAGGTCACGCCGCCGCCGATCACGTCGTAGCTGTGCAGGGTTTCCCCCAGGAACAGCATGGCGATGATCACCGTGAACACGGGCAACAGATTCATCAATGTCGTGGCGCGGCTGGGACCCAGCTTGGCCAGGCCATGCATCCACAAAAACGGCGCGATGATGGAGGCTGGGATGCCGGCAAACAGCACCAGCGGCAAGCCGGCGCTGGTGACGGGCGGCGCGGACTGGCTCAGGTAATACACGAACAGCACGGGCACGGCGCACCAGACCTGGATCAGCAGCGAATGCCAGTTATCCATGGGAATCTTCCAGCGCTTGAGCAGCACGCCGTAACCGGCATACGACAGGCAGGCCAGCAGCATCAGGGCATCGCCCGTGGCCGCGCCATGGGAGATCAGGGCTGCCGGGTCGCCATGGCTGAGCAGATAGCCGAGTCCCAGCAGCGACACCAGGCCGCCAAACACGCCGCCCACGGTGGGCGCCTCTTTCAACAGCAGCACGGACAGGCCCACGGCCAGCAGCGGCATCATGGACGCCAATATGCCCATATTGGTGGCCGTCGTCGTTTGCGCAGCGATATACGCGAGGCACTGGTACATGACCATGCCCAGCATGCCCAACACAAATAGTTTCCCAAGATACGGTTGCACCACGGCCCGCTGCTTCCACACGGCGCGGCCAAAGACCCCCGCCAGCAGCACGCCGGCCAGCAGCCAGCGATAAAACGAGATAGCGGCCGGGTCGATCACGCCCACGGCCAGCTTGCTGACGATGGTATTGATGGCCCAGATCAGCACGGCGATCACGGGAAGCAGATAATGCTTGGCTTGCATGCGAGAAACTCCATTATTCAATGACTGCCATTTTCGCATGGTCCGATTCCATGGATATAATGCATACCGGACAAACGATGCGATGAACAGGACAATATGGCCAGCAACCAGCATTTCCCCGCCGTTTCCGACACCCTGCCCTACCCCGTATACTTTCGCCTCGACGATTATCACGCGCACCAGCAATTCGATTACCAGAGCCATCCCTGGGGCCAGCTCACGTATTGCTCCACGGGCGTGATGGAAATCATGGTGGCGGGCCAGCGCTACCTGTCGCCGCCCCAGTACGCCGTATGGATACCGCCCGAGACCTTGCACGACGGCTATATTCGCCAGGATGTGGTGTTTCACTCGGCCTACATCGATGCCAGCCTGTGCGCGCAACTGCCGGCGCAGCCGTGCGCGCTGGTGCTGAGTCCCTTGCTGAAAGCCATCCTCGGCGACTTTGCCGCACGGGGCGTCACCACGCCCGCCACTCTGGCCGACCAGCGCCTGGCGCAAGTGCTGGTCGACCAGTTGCAGCTGGCGCCGTGCAGCCGCAACTATCTGCCGGGCAGCGACGAGCCCGTCATCGCGGCGCTGCTGGCGGCCCTGCAGGCAGATCCCGGCAGTAACCGCTCACTGGCCGAGTGGGCCGCGCGATTGCATGTCACCGAGCGCACGCTGGCGCGCCGCTGCCAGCGCGAACTGGGCATGCCGTTCGGCGAATGGCGCCAGCGCCAGCGTTTCCTGGCTGCCCTGCCCCTGCTGGAACAGGGAGAAACCGTGCAGACCATCGCGCTGGAACTGGGCTACAGCACGGCTTCCGCCTTCATCGCCATGTTTCGCCGCCAGAGCGGCGGCACGCCGGACCAGTTCCGCCGCGGCCTGCGCTGAAAAAGCGCGTCCGCTTTGTCATGGTTTGTCATATGGGGATGCTAAAATTAAAACATCTTTCCAGAGAGCAAAAGGACGCGCATGAACCCCAGCACCGAGACGGCCACCGATACCCAAGGCAGCGAGGACATGCCCCAGGCATCAGCAACGGCCGTGACGGCGCCAGCACCCACCCGCCTGGACAAGGAGGAGATTCCCACCGTCCTGGGCAAGCTGCGCACCCTGGTGCAGGACAAGACGCGTTTCGAGCCGCAGGACATCACCCCCTTGAGCGAGGAAGATGTGCTGCAGGATTTTTCCTTGCAAGCGAACTACGCGCTCGAAGCGCGCTTCGAGCAGCGCGTCATCAATGGCTATTTCACTCCATCGGGCAATGACTGCCACTGTGCTTCCCACGAGGTGGGAGCACTCGCCCACGCGCAGGAAAAGGAACGCCTGCGCCGCGCGGCGGCAAAGCTCGACAATGCCTTGCGCCAGGCGGGCCAGGCCTACAATGGCGTCGAGGCGGGCGTCTACCTGCCGCATGCCGTCAAGTACTGGCACCTGGACACCTGCAGCAACTGCCATGGAAAAGGCCGCATCAGCTGCCATACCTGCCACGGTTTGACCACGGAAACCTGCTGGAGCTGCCACGGCGGGCGCACCGTCAGCTGTGACGGCTATGGCTGCTACGGCAGCGGCAAGGTGTCTTGCTCGTATTGCAGCGGCAGCGGCACCGTTTCCGAGCAAGTCACCGATTACGTGACGGTGCAAGTGCCCACTACCACCTACAGCAACGGCAGCTCGCACACCAGCTACCACAGCGAAACGCGCACGCAATACCGCACCGAGCATCGCAATTGCTATCATTGCAGCTACGGCAAGGTCACGTGCAATAGCTGCCACGGTTCCGGCAACATCAATTGCGGCACCTGCCGCGCCAGCGGCAGCGTGACTTGCCGTACCTGCAGCGGCGTGGGCGACTTGCGCTGCAATCCCTGCGACGGTTCCGCCAAGGTGGGCAAGGCGGCCTGGGTCGACGTGCACGTGGCGCCCGGCTACAGCGTCAGCCTGCCCAAGCAGGCCCCCGACGATGCGCGCCGCATCCGCGACAAGGAGAGCGTGCACTCACTGGCGGCCATTGCCAGCAGCATGGCCCTGGCGAAAGTGAGCATTTACAACGAAGACCAGCCGCAGGAAGTCGACGCACTGTACGGGGGCAAGCTGCGCATCGTGCGCCTGGATGCATCTTGCAACGCAGAAAAACATCACCTGGTGGCGTATGGCACGGACTTGCGCTGGCTGACGCTGGACGACATCGTGGAAAAGTTGCTGCGCGGCGACCTCAAGGCCCTCAGCGACGCGCTGGCCGGCAGCGCCGACGACGGCCTGTTCTCGGCCCACGTGCAAGGGCTATTGACGCCACTGCGCGACGTGGCCGCCTCGGAACTGAATGCGGATGTGATCGAGTCTGTCCTCAGCGGCGACGCGGACCACGCGCACGTCGATGTCGTCTCCGCCGAGTACGCGCAGAATGTGCGCACCTGCGTGCTGGGCGCCCTGCGCCAGGTCTACACGCGCCTGGCGAAGCAGTTCTGGTGGAAAAGCGCGCTGGTCGCCTTGGCCGCCGCCATCGCCACCTGGTACTTCGCCGGGCGCGGTGCCGCCGCCGTCGCAGGCTTGCTCGTCACGGGCGCCGGCTACTGGCTGTTCAACCGCAAGGTAAAAAACGTGCTGAGCGAAGCGCTGGGCGGCCAGCAGCAAGCCGAACGCGCCATGGGCATCGCCGGCAAGGGCCGCCGCAACCAGCTGGCGCAAGTGCTGATCCTCGCCCCCGCCAGCCTGGCCGTGCTGGCCGCCAGCTATGGCTTGCCCGTGCGCGTGCGCCCCGCTCCGCCGCCGCAGCAGGCGGCCATGGCGTCGGCGCCCGTCGCACCCCATGCGCCGGCCGCCGTGCCGCAGGACGCAAGCAGCGCCAAGGCCGTCAAGCTGTATGAAAATGGCGACAAGGTGCAGGCGCTGGCCATGCTGGATAGCCTGGTCGGCAAGGGCGATGCGGGCGCGTATGGTTTATATGGCTGGATGCTGCTGATGGGCGAAGGCAAGCCCGGCCCCGTTACAGCGCCAACGGCGCAGCAACGCGAAGCGCGGCAGGTAGCCGCCAAGCCCCTGATCGGCAAGGGCCTGGTGAAGAACGACAGCTATGCGCTGACGGCGAAAGGCGTGATGCTGGCCGAAGGCTGGCAGGAAGCGCGCAACATGGCGCGCGGGCTGGACCTGCTGAAACAGGCCGCGAACAAGGGCAATGCGCAAGCCATGCATTTGCTGGGCCTGTACAACGTGCGCGGCTACCAGATTCCCGTCAACCACAAGGAAGCGCGCAAATGGTTCACCCTGGCCGCCGACAAGGGCAGCGCAGGCGATATCTACAACCTGGGGTTAATGGATTGGGAAGGCGCGGGCTTGAAACGCCCCGACCGGGCCAGCGCCATGCAGCGCTGGAAGATCGCCGCCGCCATGGGCGAGGAGCGCGCGATCAAGGCGGTAGCCCAGGGACAGCCTTAAGGAGCACCTGAGAAAAAGCCCATGGCGTTGTTGCATTGCCTGGCCGTACGTTCGTACTGCCTGCGGCAACGCGCCTAGCCCTGAGCATTTTTCAGGCGCTCCAACAGAATGGCGGCAAGAACCGCCGCTTCCGATTTTTATGCTGCCGCCAGCGCCCGCAAGGCCATCGGGTTCGGCGTCGGCTCGCCGATTCTCGTCAGCAGGTTGCGGTCCGTGTGGTGGAACGGTTCATCCTTGCCACGGATCAGCATGGCCGTATCTTCGTCGTAGCCCCAGGTGCCATCGGCGTGGAAATCGACCTTGATGCGGTATTCGACGGTGGTGAACGCGTGTTCAAGGAAGGGGTTCGAACAGATTCCGTAGGCCGTCGAACCGCGCTTGGCCACCAGTTCGAAACTGGTGGCGTCCACTGTCGTCGTGCCGGACGCCATGGCGATCTGGCCGCGCGTGCCCGTCCTGATGCCGGCCATGCCGGTCAAGACTCCCAGGTTGTGTGCACGCCGGCGGACGGCTCGGTATAGATATCTTCGGGAAAATCGCTCTTGCGTCAATCTTTAAAATGGGGCTACCGTATTTGCTGCCATTGCAAGACGCAGGCTACCGTCAGGGGAAGAGCGCGATGTGGCCCTCGATGAACAGCAAGGCTGCTGTCGCCAGCGCAGGACGCTGCGCTTCAAACACGGCTGCATCGTGCGTCTGCAGCAGGTTGGCGGCCACCTCGGGCAGCTCCAATGCACCGGCGATGAACGCCGCCACCGCTTCGACATTCGCGTACAGGGCGCTGTCGTAGCCTTCCCAGTCCACATAGGCCAGCCACTCGGCCAGCATCACCACGCCGGCGACAGGCGGCGACAGGGCCGCGATGCGCCCGGCGCGCAGCACACTGTCCGTGCCGATCTGCTCCTGCTGCTGCACGGCCAGCACCACGTGCTGCAGCGCGTCTTCCGGGTCGCGCCGGTACTTGTTCAGCAGGCGCTGCGTCAGCGTGTAGCGCTCGGCGTCGATGCCGCGCAAGGCAGCCGCCACCTCGTCATCATGCAGTGCCAGGTGGCGCGCCGCGCAAGCCGCATCCACGCCGGCTTTCGCGGCGACGATCTCGATGAGCTGCTGCCGGCGCGCGTCATCCATGCCTACACCAGCGGGTCGGTCAAACCGGTCAGGGTGAAGATTTCAAAGCCCGTTTCCGTCACGGCCAGCGAGTGCTCGAACTGCGCCGACAGCGAACGGTCTTTCGTCACCGTCGTCCATTTGTCCGGCAAGACCTTGACCTGGTAGCTGCCCACGTTAAGCATCGGCTCGATGGTAAAGATCATGCCCGGTTCGAGCACGATGCCCGTGCCGGCGCGGCCATAGTGCAGCACCTGCGGCGTGTCGTGGAAGACCTGGCCTACGCCATGGCCGCAGAAGTCGCGCACGGAGGAAAAGCCCTGCGCCTTGGCCACCGCCTCGATGGCGGCGCCCACGTCGCCCAAGGTCGCACCAGGGCGCACGGTGTGGATGCCGGCCATCATGGCTTCATACGCCGTGTTGACGAGGCGGTTGGCCAGGATGGAGACGGCGCCCACCTTGAAGGTGCGGCTGGTGTCGCCAAACCAGCCCTGGAACTTCGGCGTCACGTCGATATTGAGGATGTCGCCCACTTTCAGGATTTTCGTTTCCGACGGGATGCCGTGCGTGACCACGTGGTTGACGGAGATGCAGCTGGCGTGCTTGTAGCCGTGGTAATCGATGGTGCCGGGGATGGCGCCGGCGGCGCGCATGAATTCTTCGCACAGGGCGTCGAGCTTGGCCGTCGACACGCCAGGTTTGACAAACGGCGTAATGTAGTCGAGCGTGTCGGCGGCGATGCGGCCGGCCGCGCGCATGCCGATGAAACCTTCTTCGTCATGCAGGGGGATTTTCTTGCCGTGTTCAAGCTGGGTGGAATAGCGCATGGATTTCTTCTTTGTTAGTGTGATGTGGTGTGTGAGGCCCAGCCGCGCACAGCATCGTGCGAGGCGCGCAGCATGGCGTCGACGCTGGCCGGTATCGGCCGCTCCTGGGTCAGGTAAGGCTTGACGACGGCCACGGGGGCGTCGATCAGCACGAACTTGAGCAGCATATGGTCCAGGTCCAGCTCCGTGGTGGCGGGCATGGCTTCGGCGCAGCGGACAAAGCAGGCGTCGAGCGCAGCCTGCTCTTCCTCGACGGCGGCGGCCAGCTCCTCGCTGAGGCCACCGTTGAAATCGGGACTGTCCGCGCATTGCAGCAGGAAGCGCGCATACACGGGCTTGCGCCGGCACCAGTCCAGCAAGCCATGCACGCCGGCCCAGGTGTCGCCGCCGAGCCAGCGGCTGGCCACTTCCTCGCGAAAATCGCTTTTCACGCGCAGCCAGGCGCGCGCCAGGATGGCGTTGCGCGAGTCGAAGCGGTGATACACGGAGCCGATGGGCGCGCCGGCCTTGACGGCGATGGCGGCCATCGACACGGCGCCCACGCCGCACTGGGCGGCGACGGCAATCGCGCTGTCGATAAAGTTATTTTCGTTGAATTTTGCAAGTCTGACCATTCAAATAGAATACAGATTCTATTTGAATCCGTCAAGCGGCCCAAGATGCACCCACAAGAGTTGCCGCGCTGCCTTACAATGATATGCACGAACCGCTACAAGGAGAATCAGCTTGCTTACGCCCCCCTTCATCGCCTCCTCACGCTTCGACGATCCACGCCTGGCATTGGAACAAGTGCAAGCCATTTACCGCAGCAGCATCGAACACTTGCGCGATGCGCTGCAGCGTTTTGTCGCCGGCGAAGACATGCACGAGCGCGTGCGCGCCTGCTACCCCTTCGTGCGCATCCAGACGGACACCGTGGCGCGCGCCGACTCGCCGCTGGCTTACGGCTTTGTCGCCGGTCCCGGCGTGTTTGAAACCACGCTGACGCGCCCCGACCTGTTCGGCGACTATTACCTCGACCAGTTCACCCTGCTGCTGAAAAATCATAACAGCGGCCAGAAGGTGCACCTGGAAGTGGGCGTGAGCGCCCAGCCGATCCCCGTGCACTTCTCGTTCGCCGAGCATGACCATATCGAAGGCAATATGGATGCGGGCCGCCGCCTGGCCATGCGCGACCTGTTCGACCTGCCCGACCTGTCGGCCATGGACGACGGCATCGCCAACGGCACGCACGAACCGGCGCATGGCGAAGCGCAGCCGCTGGCCCTGTTCACGGGTCCGCGCGTCGATTACTCGCTGCAGCGCCTGCGCCACTACAGCGGCACCTCGCCGCAGCATTTCCAGAACTTCGTCCTGTTTACCAATTACCAGTTCTACATCGACGAATTCATCCGCCTGGGGCACGCCATGATGGACCGTGCGCCCGACGCGCAAGCGCCGTCGGACGACGACGGCTACATCGCCTTTGTCGAACCGGGCAACGTGGTCACGCGCCGCGTGGGACAGACGGTGGAAAGCGAGGATGCGCTGGGCGCCGCGCCGCCACGTCTGCCGCAGATGCCGGCCTATCATTTGCTGCGCGCCGACGGCAGCGGCATCACCATGGTCAATATCGGCGTGGGACCGGCCAATGCCAAGACCATCACCGACCACATCGCCGTGCTGCGCCCGCACGCCTGGCTGATGCTGGGCCATTGCGCGGGCTTGCGCACCACGCAAAGCCTGGGCGACTACGTGCTAGCGCATGCCTATGTGCGCGAAGACCATGTGCTCGACGAAGACTTGCCGCTGTGGGTGCCGATACCGCCGCTCGCGGAGATCCAGCAGGCGCTGCAAACGGCCGTGGCGGAAATCACCCAGCTGACGGGTCATGACTTGAAACACATCATGCGCACGGGGACCGTGGCCAGCACGGACAATCGCAACTGGGAACTGCTGCCGCAGCGCACGCCGGAGCGCCGTTTCAGCCAGAGCCGCGCCATCGCACTGGACATGGAAAGCGCGACGATTGCCGCCAACGGCTTCCGCTTCCGCGTCCCGTACGGCACCCTGCTGTGCGTCAGCGACAAGCCGCTGCACGGCGAAATCAAGTTGCCCGGCATGGCCAACCACTTCTACCGCGAACGGGTAGACCAGCATCTGCGCATCGGCATCCGCGCCGTGGAACTGCTGCGCCGCCAGGGCGTGGACAGGCTGCACAGCCGCAAACTGCGCAGCTTTGCAGAGGTGGCGTTCCAATAAAAAAACGGCGCCTGCAGTTACTGCAGGCGCCGCTCTTCCTTCCCTTGCGCTTCAGTTGCCGCCGCTTACAGGAAGCGGTCGAGTATCTTCCGCGTCGTCTTGTCGATATTGAACATGTCGCGTATCAAAAAGTGGATGCCGTGGTTGTCGGCGATCAGCAGCGACGTGGCGCCGATGCGGCGGATGTCTTCCTCCCCCTTGAGCACGAACTGCGTCTCGCCCCGGTCCGTATCGACATGCCAGGTGCACGGCGTGGCGAAGCTGGAAACGCTTTTCACGCGCGCGATCTCGGGCATGAATTCGCGCCCTTCCAGCTCTTCCTGCAGCAGGCTGCGCGCCGGCTCGGGCAAGTCGTCGAGGCGATCGATCCACGCCACTTCCTTGCCATTGCCCAGCACCAGCGAAATGCCTTCGTCGGGCGACTGGATGGGGAAGGCGCGCACGGGCGCCACGCCTTCAAAGACCTGGCCGTCCGCGTCCGTCATCACCAGCTTGCCGAAAGTGTCGCGGCTTAATGTAAAAGTTGTACTGGCCATGCTTATTCCTTGTCATCCAGGGCGAGTTCGTTGTTGCGCGCCTGTGCTTCGTAGAGGCGGAAATAGGCGCCCTCTTTCGCCATCAGTTCATCGTGACTGCCCACTTCGACGACCTGACCGCGGTCCAGCACCACCAGGCGGTCGGCCCGGTGCAGGGTCGACAGACGGTGGGCGATGGCGATCGTCGTGCGGCCCTGCACCAGGTTGTCCAGCGCTTTCTGGATTTCTTTTTCCGTTTCCGAATCGACCGACGATGTCGCTTCATCCATGATCAGGATGCGCGGGTCGATCAGCAGGGCGCGAGCGATCGAAATGCGCTGGCGCTCGCCGCCGGACAGGCCCTGGCCACGTTCGCCCACCATCGAATCGTAGCCTTGCGGCAGGCGCAGGATGAATTCGTGGGCATGCGCGGCGCGCGCTGCGGCGATGATGTCCTGGCGCGACGCGTGCGGCTTGCCGTAGGCGATATTTTCCGCGATGGTGCCGAAGAACAGGAATGGTTCCTGCAGCACCAGGCCGATATTGCGGCGGTAGTCGGACACGGCGAACGAACGGATATCGACGCCGTCGAGCAAAATCGCGCCTTCCGACACGTCATAGAAGCGGCAGATCAGATTGACCAGGGTACTCTTGCCCGAACCGCTGTGGCCCACCAGGCCGATCATCTCGCCCGCCTTGATGTTCAGGGTGATGCCGCGGTTGACGGCCCGGTTGCCGTAGCGGAAACCGACTTCGCGCAAATCAATCCTGCCTTCGATCTTATCCAGTTTCACCGGTTGCGCCGGTTCCGGCACGCTCGACACGTGGTCGAGGATGTCGAAGATGCGCTTGGCGGCGGACGCCGATTTCTGCGTCACGGAGACGATGCGGCTCATGGAATCGAGGCGGCCATAGAAGCGCGTGCTGTAGGCGATGAAGGCGGTCAGCACGCCGACGGTGATTTCGCCGCGCGACAATTGCCAGATGCCGAAGCACCAGATGACCAGCAAGCCCATCTCCGTCAGGAAGGACACGGTGGGCGAGAACAGCGACCAGACTTTATTGAGCTTGTCGTTGACGGCCAGGTTGTGCGCGTTGGCGTCGCGGAAGCGGGCCGCTTCGCGTTTTTCCTGCGCAAACGCTTTTACTACACGGATGCCGGGGATAGTATCGGCCAGCACGTTGGTCACTTCGCTCCACACGCGGTCGATCTTTTCAAAGCCCGTGCGCAGGCGGTCGCGCACCAGGTGGATCATCCAGGCGATGAAGGGCAAGGGCGCCAGGGTCATGATGGCCAGCCAGGGGTTCATCGACCACAGGATCACACCCGTCATGATGATCATCAGCACGTCGGAGGCAAAATCGAGCAAATGCAGCGAGAGGAAGACACAGATGCGGTCGCTGCCGCTGCCGATACGCGACATCAGGTCGCCCGTGCGCTTGCCGCCGAAAAATTCCAGCGACAGTTTCATCAGGTGTTCATACGTGGCCGAGCGCAAGTCAGCGCCCATGCGTTCGGACACCAGGGCCAGCACATAAGTCTTGCCCCAGCCCAGCAGCCAGGCCAGCAGGGCCGAGCCCAGCAAGCCGCTCATGTAGTACACCACCAGCCACGGGTCGATATGCTTGCCGTTTTGATACGGGATCAGCACATTATCCATCAGCGGCGCCGTCAGGTAAGGCGGAATCATGTGCGCGGCAGTGCTCAGCAACATCAGCATGAAGCCCAGGGCCAGCTGGCCACGGTAGGGATGGGCAAAGCGCCACAGACGGAACAGGGTCCAGGTCGATGGCGGCGTGTACAGTACCTTGGCACAGATCGGGCATTCTTCCTGCTCAGGCTCCAGAGGCGCCTTGCAGCTGGGACACACTTCCTGCTCCGCTTCCAGCACGGGCTGGCCCGTCAGGTGGCTGTCGAGGCGCTCGACGAACTGTTCCAGCACGCGGATCGCGTGCAGGTTCTGTCCCAAAGTGAAGCGCCACGAGGCCAGGCGGCCGTGGTCGTCGAACAATTCCAGGTGCCCGACACCGGCGTGGTCGTGGTGCGTCAGGCGCAATCCAGGGCGGAAAGACCAGCTTTTCCAGGCGGTATCGCCCGGTGAACGGGCCAGCAAACGCTTCTCGGTGACAACAATTATGCCTTTTGTGAAACGTAATCGCGCATCGAGGTCAACCTCAACGCTACTTAAAACGTTCTCCCCTGGAGAAAGGTTGCTCTCCACCTCCGCCAGCCAGTGTTCCGGCAGCGAGGTGAGGGGAATAGTTGTTGCAGGAACACTCAGTTCAGTTGTCATCGTAAAGCATACTCCGGCTCGAGGCCAAGCCCTTCAGGGCGGGATTTTGGGGATGGGGCAGACGCCCGATCAATGTTTGTGTACTGCGCGATGGCGAGGTAGATGCACCAGTGGCAATTTCCTGTATTGTATCGAATGGATGCCTGCCGGTAAGGATTGGATGGCAAAACGGAGCAAAAAATGACTGGCCGTCGCAGGAAGTGCCAGGCAGGCGCGGCGCTTTTGCAACGCGGCCCGAGTACAGGGGCAAGTATACAACAGCTCGTTGTTGCGCAAATGCTCCAGCTTGGCCCGGAGTCGGTATCTTTATAACAAGTAAGGCAACAATTAGTAACAATTAGAATGACAACACCAGCAGAATACGAGAAGCAAACGCGACAAAAGACCGCTAAAAGTGGCACACTGCGCATACCCGGGATAAAGAACCAAGCAAGAGCCTGAAAAGACTCTGTAGAGCCAACATAAAGTATCTGGCGCCCAGACGCCTGGCTTGTTATCAAGAAACCACTTACATGATCAAGAAGAAGAACATCGAATTTGCCCGCGTCACCCACTTGCGCGGCCCCAACATCTGGACGTATCGCCCGGTGATTGAAGCCTGGGTCGACATCGGCGAACTGGAAGATTATCCATCCAATACCCTGCCCGGCCTGTACGAGCGCCTGGTAGCGTGGCTGCCCGGCATGATCGAGCACCGCTGCGGCGTGGGCGAACGGGGCGGCTTTTTCGAGCGCCTGCGCGAAGGCACGTGGTCGGCCCACATCCTCGAACACGTGGTGCTGGAACTGCAAAACCTGGCAGGCATGCGCACGGGCTTCGGCCAGACGCGCTCGACCAGCCAGCGCGGCGTCTACAAGATGGCCTTCCGCACGCGCGAAGAACACGTGGGCCGCGCCGCCCTGGCCGCCGCGCGCGAACTGCTGATGGCCGCCATCAACGATGAAGCCTACGACCTGGAAGCGGCCTTGGCGCCCCTGCGCGACATGGTCGACTCGCGCTGCCTGGGCCCGAGCACGGCCAGCATCGTCGATGCGGCCACCGAGCGCCGCATCCCTTCGCTGCGCCTGAATGACGGCAACCTGGTGCAACTGGGCCACGGCGCCGCGCAGCGCCGCATCTGGACGGCCGAAACGGACCGCACCAGCGCGATCGCCGAAGGCATCGCCAGCGACAAGGACCTGACCAAATTCCTGCTCAAATCGTGCGGCGTGCGCGTGCCCGAAGGCAGCCTGGTGCGCAGCGCCGAGGCGGCCTGGGAAGAAGCGCAAGACATCGGCGTGCCTGTCGTGGTGAAGCCGTATGACGGCAACCATGGCCGCGGCGTGTCGCTCAACCTGATGACAGAAGCCGACGTGAAAGCGGCCTACGAACTGGCCGCGCGCAAGGGCGACAGCGCGGCCGTGCTGGTGGAAAGCTTCATCACGGGCGACGAACACCGTCTGCTCGTCGTCGGCAACAAGCTGATCGCGGCCGCCAAGGGCGAGTCCCTGTGGGTCGATGGCGACGGCGTCTCCAGCGTACTGGAACTGGTGAACACGCAGATCAATATCGATCCGCGCCGCGGCGAAGGCGAAGACTTCCCGCTGGGCACCGTCAAGCCGCATGAATCGGGCGAAATCGTGCTGGAGCTGCAACGCCAGGGCATGACCGCCCTGTCCGTGCCGCAGGCGGGCCAGAAAGTGCTGATCCAGCCGAACGGCAACGTGGCCATCGACGTCACGGACGACGTGCACCCCTCCGTCGTGCATGCAGCCCTGCTGGCAGCCAGAGTCGTGGGCCTCGATATCGCCGGCATCGACCTGGTCACCACCGACATCACGCGTCCGCTGGAAGAGCAGCGCGGCGCCATCATCGAAGTCAATGCCAGCCCTGGCTTGCTGGCGCACATCAAGCCGGGCGTAGGCCAGCCCCGCCCTGTGGGCGCGGCCATCGTCGACCACCTGTTCGCGCCCGAGGAAACGGGCCGCATTCCGCTGATCGGCGTGACGGGCACGCGCGGCGCCAGCCTGATCGTGCGCATGCTGTGCAAACTGCTCAACCTGTCGGGCCTGCACACGGGCGCCGTCTGCAGCGAAGGCATGTACCTGGACCAGCGCCGTGTCGTCAGCAGCGATTGCGTGAACTGGGACGCGGGCCAGCGCCTGCTGCTTAACCGCACCGTGCAGACGGCCCTGTTCGAGAGCAATCCGCGCATGATCCTGGCCGAAGGCCTGGCCTACGACAAATGCCAGATCGGCATCGTCACCGACATGGGCAGCCTCGATAGCGTCAAGGATTTCGACGTGCTCGACGAAGCAGGCCTGTACAAGGCAGTGCGCAGCCAGGTCGACGTAGTCGTGCCAACGGGCGTGGCCGTGCTCAATGCCGCCAACGCGCACGTGTTGGAACTGGCCGAACTGTGCGATGGCAGCGTGACCCTGTATGCGCAGGATGGCAGCTTGCCGGCCATCGCGGCGCAGCTGGCCGCCGGCCAGCGTGCCGTGTTCGTGCGCGGCAACCACATCGTGCTGGCCGAAGGCGGCAGCGAAACGGTCTTGCTGTGCCTGGACTTGCTGAAACCGGCCACGGCCGGCAATGTCGATAGCGTGCTGGCCGTCGCGGCGGCAGCCTGGGCCCTGAACCTGCCCGTCGACCTTATCTGCGCGGGCTTACGCACCTTCGACGCGGCACCCGGCTGCATCGGGAATTAAGACAGCACTCAAGCCCGGCCAGGACGGCCGGGCCCACAAGAACACAACAGGATTACGGTTTAATTATGGAAGTATCTCGCGTACGGGCCTTGCGGGGCCCTAACATCTGGAGCCACGACACTGCCGTGGAAGCCATTGTTTCCTGCACCACGCAGGAACTCGACATCGCCCAGCTGCCAGGCTTCGAAGCCCGCCTGCGCGCGCGCTTTCCGCAACTGAGCCCGCTGCAACCGCTGGGCAACTACAACGCCGCGCCGATGGCGCAGGTGCTGGAACTGGCGGCGCTGGGCCTGCAGGCGCAAGCCGGCTGCCCCGTCACCTTCAGCCGCACCACGCCGACCCTGGAAACGGGTATCTTCCAGGTCGTCGTCGAATACTCGGAAGAAGCCGTCGGCCGCCTGGCCCTGGAACTGGCGCAACAGCTGTGCCGCGCAGGGCTCGACGATGCACCGTTCGACCTGGCCGGCGCCCTGCACCAGTTACAGGAACTCGATGAAGACGTGCGCCTGGGCCCCTCCACCGGCGCCATCGTCAACGCCGCCGTGGCCCGCAACATCCCGTTCCGCCGCCTGACCGAAGGCAGCCTCGTGACGTTCGGCTGGGGCAGCAAGCAGCGCAAGATCCAGGCTGCCGAAATGGACGGTACCAGCGCCATTGCCGAAGCCATCGCGCAAGACAAGGAACTGACGAAAAAACTGCTCGATTCGGCCGGCGTGCCGGTGCCGCAAGGCCGAGTCGCCGTCGACGCCGACGACGCCTGGGCCGCCGCCTGCGAGATCGGCTTGCCGGTCGTCGTCAAGCCTAAGGATGGCAACCAGGGCAAGGGCGTGACCGTCAATGTCACCACGCGCGAACAACTGACGGCCGGCTTCCTCGCGGCGCAGGAATTCCGCGACGACATCCTCGTCGAGCGCTATCTGCCGGGCCACGATTTCCGCTTGCTCGTCATCGGCAACAAGATGGTGGCAGCAGCCCGCCGCGACCCGCCGCAAGTCGTGGGCGACGGCCAGCACACGGTGCGCGAACTGGTTGACCAGGTCAACCTGGACCCGCGCCGCGGCAGCGGCCACGCCACCTCGCTGACGAAAATCCGCTTCGACGACATCGCCCTGGCCAGCCTGGCCAAGCAGGGCTATGTGGCCGAATCCGTGCCGCCCGTGGGCCAGCGCGTGATTTTGCGCAACAACGCCAACCTGTCGACGGGCGGCTCGGCCACCGACGTTACCGTCGACGTGCACCCGGAAGTGGCGGCGCGCGCCGTCGCGGCCGCGCACATGGTGGGCCTGGACATCTGCGGCGTGGACGTCGTCTCCGAGAGCATCTTGAAACCGCTGGAAGAGCAAAATGCAGGTATCGTCGAGGTGAACGCCGCGCCGGGCTTGCGCATGCACCTGGCGCCGTCGTTCGGCAAGCCGCGCCCCGTAGGTGAAGCCATCATCGCCGCCATGTTCGCCGAGGGCGACGATGGCCGCATTCCCGTTGTCGCCGTCACCGGCACCAACGGCAAGACCACCACCGTGCGCCTGATCGCCCACCTGCTCACCACCTCCGGCCTGCGCACGGGCATGACCAACACCGATGGCGTGTACATCGAAGGACGCCAGATCGACAGCGGCGACTGCAGCGGTCCGCGCAGCGCGCGCAACGTGCTGCTGCACCCTGACGTGGACGCGGCCGTGTTCGAGACGGCGCGCGGCGGCATGCTGCGCGAAGGCCTGGCGTTTGACCGCTGCCAGGTCGCCGTGGTGACGAATATCGGCGCGGGCGACCACCTGGGACTGAACTACATCACCACCGTGGAAGACCTGGCGGTGCTGAAACGGGTGATCGTGCAGAACGTGGCCGACAGCGGCGTAGCCGTCCTGAACGCCACCGACCCTGCCGTGGCGCGCATGGCCAAGAATTGCAGCGGCACGGTGACCTTCTTCGCCGCCGACAAGACGCACCCCGTGATGGCCACGCACCGCGCGCAAGGCAACCGCGTGGTGTACGTGGAAGACGGCAAACTGGTCGCCGCCCAAGGCAAGGAACGCCATGAAATCGCCCTGTCGCAAGTGCCGATCACGCGCAACGGCGCCATCGGCTTCCAGGTCGACAACGTCATGGCTTCTCTGGCCGCCGCCTGGGCCGTCGGCCTGGACTGGAAAACCATCGCGCTGGGCCTGAAAACCTTTGCCAATGAAGCCGACAATGCGCCGGGCCGCTTCAATGTGTTTGACTACAAGGGCGCCACCCTGATCGCCGACTACGGCCACAATCCGGACGCCATCCTGGCGCTGGTACAAGCCGTCGAAAGCATGCCGGCCAAGCGCCGCCTTGTCGTCATCAGCGGCGCCGGCGACCGCCGCGACGAAGACATCCGCCAGCAGACGGAAATCCTCGGCGCCGCCTTCGACGACGTGCTGCTGTACCAGGACCAATGCCAGCGCGGCCGCGCCGACGGCGAAGTGGTGGCCTTGCTGCGCCAGGGCTTGAACGGCGCCAAGCGCACCAGCCATATCGATGAAATCAACGGCGAATTCGTCGCCATCGACAAGGCCCTGGCGCGCTTGAACGAAGGCGATCTGTGCCTGATCCTGATCGACCAGGTGGAAGAAGCGCTGGCGCACATCGCCAAGCGCGTCGCCGAAGCGTAAGCGCAGCCTCACGGCATGCAAGGGCGGCCTGCGGGCCGCCCTTTTTATTGCCTTGTGAAATCTATCCGGCAGTGGAGTGATCTGGCACAAAGTGGCGCCGCCGGCGCGCTTTTATGCTGGCAGCCTGACTAGCGAACCCGGCGGGGACAGCATGCGTGATGCACAGCAGGTCGATGCACAGTTATTTCAACCCGACATCCCGGTGCGGCTTGACATGCGCACGGCGGCACTGGTCGAGCATGCACTGGCCTTGCAGGAAATGGCTGGCACGGGCGCCGCCGCCCTGTTCCTGCATTGCCACGACGTGCCGCTGCCCACCGCCTTGCGTGTGCTGACGACGGGACCGCGCCGCCAACCGGCCGGGCCGCACCTGTTTGCCCGCCTGCGTCCGCGCACGGCTGCCCTGGTGCAAAGCTAGCAGCTACCGGCGCGCTGACGAATCCTGTACCATCGCCGCAAGCTATTAATCTGAGGCACGACGATGCAGGCAGCGACACCCCACGACCCCTATGCGGCACTGATGGCCCTGATCAAGGCGCGCCATGCGGAGCTGAGTCCGCAATTCCAGGCCGGCGCCCGCTACCTGGCCGACCATCCGGACGAGGTGGCCGTGTCATCGATGCGCAGCATTGCCGCACGTGCCCAGGTGCAGTCGGCCGCCCTGGTGCGCCTGGCGCAGCAACTGGGATTTGCCGGCTGGCCGGAACTCAAAGCCATCTTCGTGGAGCGCCTGCGCGCGGGGCCAAGCGGCTACGCGGCAAAGGCCGGTGCGCTGGCCGGCAAAGAAGGGAAAGTGCGCGACCTGGTCACCGAAGTGTTCACGGTGCAGCAGCGCAACCTGGCCGCCACGGAAAGCGCCAACCACGCCGCACTGAACGCGGCCGCCAATCTGCTGCAGGCGGCGCCCCGCGTGCACGTGGCCGGCTTTCGCGCCGCCCACCCTATCGCGTATACCCTGCACTACCTGTACCGGCTGCTGCGCCCCAGCGTACAGCTGCTGAGCGGCCAGGGCGGCACCCTGGAAATGGACTTGCGCGCCCTGCAGGCGGGTGAAGCCGTCGTCGTCGTCAGCTTCGCGCCGTATTCCAGCGAAGCGCTGCTGGTGGCGCAGATGGCGCGCCAGGCCGGCTGCCAGGTGCTCGCCATCAGCGACAGCGCCATGTCGCCGCTGGCCCTGCAGGCCGACGCCAGCATCGTCATCGCCGTCGACAGCCCCTCGTTCTTCCCCTCCATCGTGGCCGGCGTCGCGGCCGTGGAAAGCCTGGTGGAATTGCTGGTGTCGCGCGGCGGGCCGGATGCCGTCACGGCCATCGGCGCGGCGGAAAGCCAGTTGCGGGCGCTGGGTGCTTACGCAAAAACATCAACTGATGTAATTTCATAAAAAATACATCGAACGTTGCAATTCGGTGCGGCGCATCCTATAATCGGCCCTCTCCCCTTGCCGATAAGAAAGCGATGCCATGAGCCATGTCTTCCACCGCAGCTTGAGTAGCAGCTATCCCGTCGCCATTGGCGGCGATGGCCCTTACCTGATCGATGCGGATGGCAAGCGCTACCTGGACGCCTGCGGCGGCGCGGCCGTGTCTTGCCTCGGCCATTCGGATGCAGCCGTGATCGCCGCCGTGCAGCAGCAGATTGCCAGCATGGCGTACGCGCACAGCTCCTTCTTTACCAGCGAACCGATGGAGCAGCTGGCCGATTTCCTCGTCGCCCGGGCACCAGCCGACATCGACAGCGCGTATTTCGTCTCGGGCGGCTCGGAAGCGGTGGAAAGCGCGCTCAAACTGGCGCGCCAGTATTTCGTCGAGCGGGGCCAGCCGCAACGCCGCCACATCATCGCGCGCCGCCAGAGCTACCACGGCAACACCCTGGGCGCCCTGGCCACGGGTGGCAACGCCTGGCGCCGCCAGCAGTTCGAGCCGCTGCTAGTCGACGTGATGCATGTGTCGCCATGCTACGCCTGGCGCGACCAGCGAGCCCATGAAACGGATGCTGACTACGTTGCGCGCCTGGGCCAGGAACTGGAAGACAATATCGCCGCACTGGGCGCGGACAAGGTCATGGCCTTCATCGCCGAACCCGTCGTCGGCGCCACGGCCGGCGCCCTGCCCGCCGTCACCGGCTACTTCCAGCGCATGCGCGAGATCTGCCAGCGCCACGGCATACTCCTGATCCTCGACGAAGTCATGTGCGGCATGGGACGCACGGGCAGCCTGTTCGCCTGCGAGCAGGAAGGCATCACGGCCGACCTGATCTGCGTCGCCAAGGGCCTGGGCGCCGGCTACCAGCCCATCGGCGCCGTCATGGTATCCAAAGACATCCGCGACACCCTCCGCGCCGGCACGGGCTTCTTCCAGCACGGCCACACCTATATCGGCCACGCCACCGCCTGCGCCGCCGCCCTGGCCGTGCAGCGGCAAATCGAGGAACGCGATTTGCTGGCCAACGTGCGCGCCATGGGCGACTTGCTGCAAGAGCGGTTGCGCCAGCGCTTCGACGACCATGCGCACGTGGGCGACATCCGTGGCCGCGGCCTGTTCCTGGGCCTGGAACTGGTGCAGGAGCGCGCCAGCAAGCAGCCATTCGACCCGGCCCGCCGCCTGCACGCGCGCATCAAGGCGCACGCCATGCAAGACGGACTGATGTGCTACCCCATGGGCGGCACCATCGACGGCCAGCACGGCGACCACATCCTGCTGGCGCCGCCCTACATCATCAACGCCAGCCATGTCGATGAAATCGTCGACAAGCTGGGCGCGGCTATCGACGCCAGTCTGCGCTAACCGCGCCCGCTGTAGCCCACCGTGGACATGAGGCTGGCGCCGCAGCTGGTCTTGTGCCCGTCAAACGCCACGGGCACGCCATCGATCAGTACCTGCGGATCGCCCTCGGCGATCACGCAGCGCACATGACCTTTTATCGGACAAACGCAAGGGTCGCCCTTGCGCGCCACGGCCACGCCCAGCACCGTACTGTTCGGTGCCGCGCCCACCACCTTGCCACCATGGCTGGTGGGGTCGTTCAAGCGAATCACGCCACGCATGTTTTTCTCCCTGGATAACTAAAGCACTTCATTGCGAAAACCCCTGGTAATACTCGCGCGCATCGTGGCGCAAGCCCCACCAGGGCAAATACGCATGGTTGCCGCCGCGCGCGCGGAACCACGGCTTGTCGGGCCGGATCGGCCGCACGACGGCGGGCGGCGCCACCACCAGCGCCACGGGAGCAAGCAGGTCGCTGGTGCCGGCCACCAGCACGGGCTTGCCGAAATGGTGCGCATAGGCGATGCCCAGCGCCACGTTCGTCAGGGCCGTGCCGGCGCCCGTCTCGCCCAGCACGGCGGTCAAATTGAAGCTTTGCTTGAGGAAATCGAATTCCGGCAATTGCAGGGTGAGCGTCTGCGCCAGCGCACCTAGGCGTTCAGACGAGTCCTGGTGCGTATTGCCGGCGTCATGGATGAGATAGCCGATGTCGGTATCGGGCCTGTTCGCCTTTGCGGCGGCATCCTCGATGGCCGCCGTCCACGCCTTCACCAGGCGCGGCGGTTCGCCCTTTTTGACTTCAAAATCGGCGACCTGTTTGGTACTCGGATACCCGAGCCACGCCAGTGGCGCCCGCTCCGACTTGTAGTCGGGACCGGCAAGCACCAGCAAGACAAGGTTCTCGTTGATCTGCCGGTCCAGGGGCCGGCTGGGCGCATCCCAGTTCATGGCCCAGACGGTTTCCTTGGGATGGGTTTGCAGGTAATCGAGCGCGGCGGAAAGTGAAGTAAAACCGGCGTTGGGACCGCCCATGGTGACGCGGACCTCGGGGAGCGTAGAACGCGTCCAGAGTGTAGGGAAGTTTGGGTTGCCGATGGTAAAGGTACGACGAACATAGTCCTGCACGAAGGCTCCAGCATCCGTCGGGTCGAGTTTCCCTTCAGGAATGGCGTATTCAATATGAATGCCAGCCAATTCACGCCAGCGTGAACGATTCTCGGCCGAATGAACGTTATAAAAGTATTCGGGGTCGGAATAGTAAATGTCGTGGAATAGATTCATAATTTCGCGAATATATTTTCGATGATAGCCACGAAATGTTTCTTCACCTTCATTACCTGCGACAACAGGTGACACAGCCTGCAAACTGGAGTACTTTTTGGAATTCGCCTTGACCATGTCATCGTCAGAGTTTGGCTGCACCAGTCCTAAAGTCCACAGCAACTGCCATTGAGTAGGATAGTCACGTCGCTGTAACGGATTCAGCCATTGGACGCCTACCACCTGCGCCATATAAGGTTGTTTTTCCGCTTCGGATATTGCTGTGACAGCATTTGACGACGTTGTAACGTTTGAACGCAAACGCACACAGGCCGCTAGGAAAATCAACGCCAGAAAAACCATCAATGCATACAGAAAAAAGGATTTCATCATATAGAATTCTCCATTTTTAATACATATTTTGAATAGCGGCATCTGATTCATGACTAGAAAAAACAAGCAACGCAAAGTCACCCATGAGCGCGCTCACCTGACGTTGGATTGAGGTGCCGTGGCGGATTTTCACGTTTGTCGATTATTGAACTCGGCATGCAAGTTGGACCGCCCTCACACCGCGCCCAATCGCTTATCGTTAATTCGTCGATAGTGGCACTTGCAAAATACTGTTCAAAAGCCTTTGCAGAATCTGTTTCATCCAACCACTTCACCAACCTCCAATCCGCCGCCACCCTCAACCTGCGCAGCGCCTCCGGCTTGATACGGCACACGCCCACCGCCACGTCATATGCGAGCGCCCGCTCTGCGTGCATGGGGTTGGTCAGGATGGTGGAATGGTCGGTGGCATAGGCGCCGGCCTGGCCGGACATCATTTCGCCGATGCGCGTGCTGCGCCACTGCTGGTAGTCGGCGTCAGGCGTGGCGTTGGGCATTTCCTGCTGCACTTTTTGGCCCGCGGGACTTTTGCCTTCCCGTACCGCTTGCGCGCGTATCACTGCGCGCTGCTCGAACCGCAGACGCGCCTCGTCGTCGGCCGTGCCCCTGGCAATGTCCATGCGTTTGGCCTCGTCTTTTGCCGCCTGCCCCTGCAAGCCGCCGGGCGGGATGGCATGATCGGCAAGATAATCGTCGCCGGCAGTACGTTGTTTGCCCGCTTGGCGCGATTCGCCGGGCGGATCGTAGCCCTCGTCGAATTCATCGCTTTTCTGGCCAAAGCGCAAGGACTGCGGCTTGAAGGGCAGCAGCAAGTCGGGCGCGTTCAGTTCGATTTTCCAGTCTTTGTGGGGCGAAGCATTGCAGGGACTGCGGGCCAAGCCCGTTGCCACGATAAACAAGGGCGCAAACCCGACCGTCAGGATGGTGGAAAAGCGACTCTCCTGGCTGGCCTCGACGCCCTGTTTGATGGAATACATCGCAAATTTCTGCGCCGGAAACCAGAAGTCCTTGCCGTCCGGCGCAGGCTTGCGCCAGTGATCGCTCCAGTAGTGATAGCTGCCCTGCTTGCCCACCTCGAATCCCTGGGCAAACACGCGCTGCACGCACACGCCTGCGGCCTCGGTGGCAGCCAGCTCGCCGCCGTCCTTGCTGTCCTTGGCCAGCGAACCCGACAGACCGCGCCAGCCGATGCCCTCGATGGCGACGGACGACACCACCACATCGTGCGGATTGCAATAGATGGTTACCCTGCCATACGATGATTTCTTGCCGCCGCGCGCGGCGCCGGCAATCCCGTATTGCTCGCGGTCCGCCGCAGCCGAAAAACCGTGCTGCACGTTCGCCATGCAGCGGTCGATTTCCTCGTCTGTCTGCGCCTCGCCCAAGCTGGCGCGCTGGCGGATGATGGCAAAGAAATTTTTCAAGGTGGCTATGCGCGCCTGCACCGTCACCCTGCCCGTGCTGCCGTCCGCCGCGCGTAGATTGCTGGCCACCCAGTTCTCGGCGCTATTGCGTTTCGCCAGGCTGTACGGGGAATTGCAAATGACATAGTTGTCGGCCACGCAGGGAAAGCTGTTCTTCACCTTGGGCAGGCGCGCGCCGAGAAAAGCCGCCGCCATCGCCACCATCGTGCCCTGGCTGTGGCAGACGATGGTGACCGGTACGTCGGCCTGCTGTTGGCGGATGGACTCGACCAGCCTGGCCAGACGATAGGCGGCCAGCACGAAATACGGGCGCGGCGGACAGCTGTACACTTGCCGTTCCGAAAAGGGATTCATGTGCTGGATGGTGTTCCACAAAAATAGATCCTCGCTCAGCCCTTCCTTCCACAAGTCCGCCAGCGCGCTGCAGCCATTGGCAAACGGCCCGCCGCCCCAGTAATCCTGTTCGTTCAGGTAGATGCCCTTGCCGTATTTTTGCAGTTCCTCGCCCGAAGCCTTGTAGCCCCAGCGAAAACGGATCACGGGAGAAAAAGTGCCGGCATCGCGGATCAAGGTATCGGCCGACATTTCTGGATGGAGAAAGCCTTCGGCCGTGATCTCGGCGCCATAATTGACCGCCTTCAGTTCGCCGCCCTCCACGCCACGGTGGTGCATATGATGGCAGGAACGTTTGAGGCGCTCGTTGAGGCCGTTGCACAGCCCCTCTTCGGCTGCCGCGTACCACTCGCCATCGGAATTAACGCCGTGCACGAAAATAATGACGCCGGGCAGCGGCAACTGCTGCTGCACTTCATAATCGCTGATCTGGAAATTGGCGTTGCAGGAAAACTGGCCGAGGATATCGATGTCAGGGTCGTCGCACAGCGGAGGGTGGGGGTCAAACAGCATGGTGTGCTCTCCAATGTCGGGGGTCAGGAACGGCGGCGGAAGAAAAATCCCTTCAGCCGCTGCAGGTGATCGGTCGCCACCTTCGGCCCGCGCCCGTCGGCACCGGTGACACCCGTCAGCGGACTGTCGCCTTCGCGCTCGATGTGCACTTCCACGCCCTCGACGGGCAAGCCATCGGTGGGACGCAGCAAGCGCGGCACGCGCCCCAAATCGCCGTCGCCGAAGGTGGGAAGTTCCGCCTTCATGCTGGCCGGGCCGTTCCAGTGGTGGCCGTTGGTCTTCACCGTCAGGGCGCCCGGACCGCCCAGTTCCACAGCGCCGCCGGACAGTTTCAGGTAGGCGCCGCCCGCCGTCATGAAGGTGATTTCATCCTGCGCCACGCCGACCAGGCGCGTGCCGGCCGTCAGGCGGATCTCCTTGGCGGCATCCGCCTGCAGCAAGTCGTGCTGGCTTTGCAGCAAAAACTTGCCGAAGTGGGCCACCTGCACGATGCCGTCCTTGTGCGCGAACAGGGAAATTCCCTTGCCCGCGTTGACGTTGCAGCGCTGGGCCGCGCTCAGTTGCAGATGCTGCTGGGCCACCAGGTCAATGTTCGTGCCCGCATTGCCGGCGATGGTCCTGGGCGTGCTCAGTGCCACGCCCTCGGGTGCCGCGATGCTGACGGCGGGCTGGTCGGCCGCAATGGCCGCTCCCAGCGCCTTGCTGCCGGCCGCGTCCAGCGCCAGCGCCTGGTGCTGCGCGGCAAACTCGCCCAGGGAACTAAATAATTCCAGGCATTCCTGCATCACGGCGGCATGTTCGCTGCTATCGAGTTGCTTGCCGCTGGCGCCCAGCTGTTTCCAGGCCGAGATCAACAGCGAGCGGGCCGTGCGAACGCTGCCGCTGGCGTCGCTGCGCAATTCAAAGCCGTCGCCGCGCTGCAGCCCTGCACCGTCGCTGCGCGGCTCGGTCAGATAGCCGAGGTTCAATTGCGTGGCCGCCTGATCGCTGGCCAGCTGCGCGCTGATTTGCGACGGCGTGTCGTCAAAGCACAGCTGGTTGCCGCGCCCACCCCGCACTTCGCGGCTGCGCATGCCGGACAGATAACGGTTGCCCGGCAAGGCGCCGCGGCTGCTCAAGCCGGGCGGCACGCCCACGGCGTTGTACAGCTGGCCGACGATGATGGGCCGGTCCGGGTCGCCGCCGAGAAAATCGATCAGCACTTCCGCGCCGATGCGTGGCAAGCTCAAGGTGCCGCATTGTTTGCCGCTGCCCGGCCCATTGCCGGTCCAGCTGGATGCCACGCGCACCCAGGCCGAGTCGCGCTCCGTATCGGAGGCGCCGGAACCGTTGGCATGCGCGTGGTCCGGCGCGCGCGTGGAGCCAAAACGCACCTTGACACGTCCCAACGCATCGCAATGCATTTCCTCGCCGGCCGGCCCGACGACCAGCGCGCTTTGCAGGCGGACGACGGGAAAATCGCTGCGCGGATCGAAGGCAGGCACGATGGCGATGCCGCGCCGCACGCAGGTAAAACGGTTACGGTAGCGCAAGGCCGGCTGGCCATCGGCGCCCGTGCCTTGCGCCAGGCCGGCATCGCACTGCCAGCCGCTCTGTGCAAACAAGCGCCCGACCCGGGCATCCAGGCCTGTCGGCAAGTTATTGCTGGCCGCAACGCTCAAGGCCGTGATGACGAAACTGCGCTCGGCCACAGGGTGGCTATCGATGTCGGCATGCCCTTCCAGGCTGAACCACTGGCCCGCGCAAAAGTCGCGCACGCAGCCTTCCCCCTGGAAACACTTGCTGCCCATATCGTGACGCGCCATCGCCAGCTGGCCCAATTGCCGCAATTCGTCATTGCTGCCAGCGGCCAGCGGAGGCTCCACGATATAGTCGTCGAGACTGGCCGCCAGACGATTGCCATGACCGCCCTGATCCACGCCGCCGAGGGACTGCGTGACCATGAACTGCGGGCTGTGCGGGTGGCCATCGTCCCAGCTGTAGCGCTCGGACTTTCCGGGCTGCAATCGGCGCACGGCGCTCCAGGCCGTCACAGCATCCCTTTCCTCGGTGGCGTCATCTCGGTGATAGCGCACCATGCCGGCCGCGTTTTGCGCCAGGCGGCTGGCGTCATCAAACAACAGCAGGGTATGTACGGGCACGTCCGAAGCGTTCGCGCTGGCTGGCGCTCCCGCCTGGAAACACCAGGCAATGCTGCGGCGCCTGAGCAGGCGGCGGATAAAGGCAGCATCGGATTCATTGTGCTGCATCGTGAATTCGCGCACGGGCAAGCTGCGCGCCGCCAGCGCCGCATCGATGGCGAGATCCAGGCTGGCGGCGAGTACGCCATTGCCCTACCGCCACTCGTCAAACAGCAACTGCACGATCTGCAATTCGTGCTTGTTGCGAAACACGCGCGTGTTAATGCGCTTTTCCAGCAGCGCCAGGCCGTCGCGCAGCACCAGCTGATAAGTGGCCAGGCCGCCGTCGGTCTGCCCGGCACACGCTTCGGCGACGATGCCGCAGACCCTGCGCAAATGCCCCTGGTCGGTAACGATCTGCAATTCGGCCGGCACGGCGATGAACTGTTTCAGCGGCAGATGCGCCTCGGTGGCCACGCATAGGATGCGGTACTCAATCGCGCCGCAGATGGCCTCGCTGCCGCTGATGCGCTGCGGTAGCAAGACATCCTCATTGATGCCTTCCGGGTAAGCGAGGCGCAGTCGCAGAGCGCGGTTGTCGGCAGTCAAGGCTTTGTCCACGGCCAGCCATTGCGCGAAGTCTTCCATGGTTTTCTTCCTTCCAGCATTTATCGGGGTACAGCATTTACGGCAGTTTCAGGCGGAACCATCGAATCGAATGTCGTAAAGCATGTCGTCACGGTCAGGGGTCGGCAACTTGTCGACCAAAAAAGCATCCTCGGACAGGCAGGCGCCCATGCCCAGGACGCAGGTGCGCACGTCTTCCCGGCGCAGCACCAGGCGTATTTCAAAACTCATGCCAGGCAAGCCAAACAGCGCCAGCATCTGGCGCAGGGCCAGCGCGCCTGTCCGGCCGGGCAAGAAATCCTCGTAGACATGGCGCGCCAGCGGCCCCAGCACCAGGCGCACGCGCAAGTCGGCGCGCCGGCAGCGCTCGCCCAGCATGGCGCCCTTCCCTAGTCTGGCATGCGCGGAGGCCAGCAAGGTACGCTCCTGTGGCGCGCGCCGGAACCAGGCGCCAACAAAACGCTGCAAGCGCACGGGCACGCCGAAATACTCGGCCAGCACCGCCTGCATCACGTCGGCCGCCACGGGCCGATGCCGCAGCAAGGCCGCATAATGGGCCAGCACATGCGCAGGCAAACCATCGTCCTGCCTGGCCACCTCGGCAGGCCAGGCACCCGCGAGGGCCAGTTGCAAGGGCAGGAAATCGCCGCCGTCGGCGTCTTGCTGGCATTCGATGCGGTAGCGGGCCCAGGCCTGGTAAAACAGGACCAGCGCGCGGTGCGACAGCGTATCGAGCCAGGCCCGGGGACCTCCATCGCCCGTTTGCCGCTCGTGGTGGGCGAGCGTGTCCGTATAATGCAGCGGCAAGTTGCCATACACGCCCAGGAAACCCAGCATCGCCGCTCGCACATGCACTTGCATATCGCCGTCCGCCTGCGGCTCCAGCCAGAGCTGTTCGATTTCGCCCGGCGCAAATGACAGCGACGCGCTGCCATGCAGGCGCAGGCAATCCTCAAACACCTGCTCCTGCGAAATGCCCTGCTGCATCAGCCAGGCAGACAGCAGGCGCACCGCCTGAAAGAAGCCTGTGCCGGACGGATCGGCCAGCAGGCGCGCGACTACACCAGCGTCTGGTTTCCATTGCGTGGCAGGCAGCACAGCAACTCCTTTCCAGTCTTTTGCGACAAGACGATCAGGCGGGTAAACGATGCCAGGTGCACATACAGCCCGAGAAAGCGTTCGATGACTTGGGCAAAGGCATGCAAGCCGCTGCCGACAAAGGCTTCTTCGTCGACGGACAGCAGGACGTCGATGCCGAAGACCAGGCTGCCGCCCGCCTCATCGTGCAGCCAGGTACTGGCGGCGCGCTGGCGCAGTCCGGTCATGCCCGCGATCTGGCGCGCGGCACTGGCCGAACCCGGCAAGTTGTACAACTCGAGTATTTGCTTGAAGAGCGGCAAGCCCTGTTCATTCAGCGACTGATGGTTCAAGGATAATTGCGCGATCAAGCGCCAATGCGACGCCGCACCCACAGGAAAACGGCACGGCGCGCCGGGTTTGCGCAGCATGCGCACCGGCAAGGCGCTGGCGACGCCGTCATGGTGCAAATCACCCGCGGCATTGCCGAACACCAAACGACTTGGCAAATCACGGTTGCTGCAGGTCATCATGATGGAGACCGTTTGCGTCGCGTCGCGCAGCGGCTGCATGGCGCCGTCGACAAAGGCGATGCGCATGTCGTAACCGGGATTGGTCAGCGCCATGTCTTCGTCGCGCCGCATCACCCAGTAGCGCCCCTGGCGCCCGCCCGCTTCGCCATGGCGCATGGAATAGAAAGGGTGAAACGCATCGAGTGCGCCACCGCTCTCCGTTTCACTGAGGACATGCACGCTATCGACCTTGTAAATATCGTAGCAATGCGCCTGCCGCACCGATGGCAGCAGCACATGCTCGGCGCTCGCGTGCGTCAGGCGAATGGGATTGGCCGCCTGGCGGAACAGGTTGACGACGGGAGTGCATCCCGTCAGCAGATGCCTGGCGGACAGGGGCCGCAGGATGCGCGCGATATCTGCATCGGCCTGTACGTCGGCCAGCAGCAGGTGTACGGTGCAGCGCCGGCAGGCTGGGGGCAGGCGCTGCTGCAGCGCGGCCAGGTCCAGGTCGACGAAATTGAATTTATCCGGAAAGGCAAACCATTCGCCCAGCAGACGGTAGGCGGGGTGCGAGGCAGCCATGGCCGGCATCAAGGCATCCTCGGCGGCAAAGCCGACCGGATGCAAGGGCACTGCGTCCAGCGCATGCCAGACGCCATCGACTTCCACATAGGCACAACGCGCAAGCAGGAACAGGCTGTCGCGCAAAGTGGCGCAAAAGGAAGGCTCGCCGTCGAGGAACAGGCGCAGCGCCGGCAGCGGCAGCCTGTCCAGAGTGGACGTGGCGCCCGTCGCTTCGAGCGTGATGCTGATCGCCGCCCCCAGATCCGGTGGCAGGCGCACTGCGGGCGGCGCCGCCACGATGGACTGGAAGCGCACCTCAGCCAGACGCAGCGGCGCCACAACGACATCGTAGGCGGTGGTGAACTTGCAGGCAACGCCCTGATGTTCCGCAGCATGCATGACCGTGCCGCGCGCAATGGTGGCCAGCTCGCTCACCGTGGCAGCGTCGTTATCGATGCGGGCAATGGCGCAGGCAGGAAACGGGCGCAAATAATGAGGAAAGTTCACTTCCAGCAAGGTTTCGCTGAAGGTGCCGAAGCCATCGGCCAGCCGCTTGGCCGTGCGCGCATTGAACATGGCAAACGCCTGCAGCATGCGCGCCAAGTGCGGATCGTGGGTGCTGCCCAGGTCACCGCCCACGATGCCCAACGCGCCGGCGATGGCCGGATAGCGCCGGGCAAACGCCTGATTGTGCGCATGCAAGGCGCCCAGTTCGCGCTCGTAATATTGCAGCAACTCATCCATGCCCGCTCCCATCGCCTGATCAGCACATGCCGAGACAGCCCCATCTGCATTATTGAGGAAGCGCGAAAGAGGAATGTGAGTTTGAACAATATTGCGCGCATGCGTCGGCAAGAAATGTTATTCCGGCGCTGGTACAGCACTTTTGTTCACTCCTTGTCAATATTAATTGACTTATTCTAAACAATAGTTTTAAATCAGGAAGTTACTCAAAATCAATCATCTTGAGCATGCAGCCATCGCATTGAGCCTCTCGATGCTGGATGCCCACGCTGATGCACTCTGAAGCCAAGGTATATGGAACTGCTCGACCCCCTGCGTCAGACCCCGTCGCAAGACGACACTATCAGCGGGCACTACGAAGTGCGCCGCTTGCTGGGCGAAGGCGGTTTCGGCCATGTATTCGAAGCCTGGGATGCCAAGCTGTGCCGCAGCGTGGCGCTGAAGCGGCTGAAACCGCAAGCCGACGTGCTGCATCCGGAAAAACTCATCAATGAAGCGCGCCTGGCCGCCTCGCTCAAGCATGCGGCCTTCGTGCGCATCTTCGCCATCGAGGGCCAGGGCACGAGCCAGTCCATCGTCATGGAACTGGTCGAAGGCCAGACCCTGGGCCAGTTCATGCACAGCGGCAAGGCCGACCTGCAGGCGGCGCTCGACATCGCCTACCAGATCGCCGACGCGATGGACGAGGCGCACGCCATGGACCTGGTCCACGGCGACCTGAAACCGTCGAACCTGATGCTGGAGGCAAGCGGCAAGGTGCGCATCCTCGACTTCGGCCTGGCCCGCCACATCGACCCGCAAGCGACGCAAACGACCACCCTGTGCGACTTGCAGGGCACGATCGCCTACATGGCGCCCGAACGCCTGATGGGCCGCCTGCCCGACACGCGCGGCGACGTGTATGCCTTGGGCGCCATGCTGTACGAAATGCTGGCCGGCCAGCGCCACTTCGCCCACCTGAACGGCCTGGCCCTGGCCGCCGCCCACATGCAGGCGACGGAAGCGTGGCCCGATCTGCCCGACTCCGTCCCGCCCGCCATCAACGCCCTAGTGCGCGCGATGACGGCGCACGACCCGGCCGAACGGCCACGCACCATGCGCGATGTGCGCGAGGCGATCGGAAGGCGAGACGGGGAAGCAGCGACATTGACGCCACCGATCGTAGCGGTGCCATCAGGAGAGGTGGCACCCACGTTGTCCATTCGCCTGCCGATACCGCGCAAGCGCACCTTGCAAACGGGTGCAGCGGTCGTCCTGCTGACGGTGGTAGCGGCTTGGCAATGGCCAACTATAGTGCCCACTTTAAAGTCTTTTGTCACCGGAGAAGAAGCGCCGGATCCATATTCCGAAATTGCCAGCATCGCGTCTGGAATGAAGGCGTTGCGTGCATTTGATCGTGATAGCAGCCAAAAGCAGGCGATCGAAGATTTCAGCACCGTACTTAAACACAATCCTGAACATGCAGCTGCCAATGCAGGCCTGTCGCTGGCTTTCACGCTACGCTATATGGGTACCAGCCGCGACGAAACCTGGTTGCAACGCGCGGATGTCGCTGCGAAACAGGCATTGACTACAGACGACCAATTAGCTTTGGCCCATGTGGCGCAGGCATGGGTTCTTGAACACCATGGCGAACGTGCGCAAGCACTGCAAGAGATCACCACCGCATTGAATCTGGACCCAAGCAATGCACTCGGCATGTACGGCAAGGCGCGCTTGCTTATCCAAGCACAAAAATTTGACTTGGCGCGGGAGGTAATCGATAAGGCTCTCACACTTTATCCCAAAGATACCCCTTTCATTTCGATGCTGGGCAGAATGCACTACAACCTCGGCAATTACACCGAAGCTGAAAAACTGTTTCGAACGGTGATAGAGATGACTCCTCAGGTGGCGGAGACATATGCCCAGCTCAGCGCCACGCTTGAACGCCTGAATCGTAGCGATGAGGCCCTGCATGTTCTGCAACAGGGACTGCAAGTGCATCCCGACTGGGAGCTATACACCAACCTGGGCAACGCTCTGTTTAATCGGGGCGACTATCTGGGGGCGGTACAGGCATTTAAAAATGCCGTATCGGAAAACAAAGGCAATCCTGGCAACTACCTGCTATGGGCAAACCTGGCAGATGCTCAACGCTGGGTTCCCGGCCAGCTTGAGTTGTCGCGCGACTCATATCGTCGTGCGATCACTTTGATTAAAGTCGTCCTGAAACGCATGCCTGACGACCCGAAAGCCCACTCGCGCCTCGCGCTGTATTCAGCCTATGCGGGCTTGCGAGACGATGCGCTGGAGCACTTAGCACAAGCAATCCGGCTTGCTCCCACCTTGCCAGATACGTTTTTCAGGGCGACGCTAACCTATGAGCTGACAGGTAGGCGCAACGAAGCGATCGCAACACTAAGACAGGCCATAGCGCTTGGCTACCCTCTCAACCTGATCGAATCTTCCCCTGATCTGTTGACACTCCGGCGAGATGCTCGCTACCAGAAGCTACTTATTGACATGGAAAGAAAGCAGAAAACATGACGTACGAAAAACCCTGGATGAAGTTATCTATCCACTTTGATGCAGACCAGATCACCAACCAACTCGACTATGCATTTACGTCCTGCGACGGCAGCGCTGACCCGCGCCACGGCCCCTACATGGGTGGAGTACACTTCCAGCAGGGCCAACACGTTTATCTGGAAGTCAATTGCTGTGGCAGCAAAGACAGTGGTTTCACATCCTTCCAGATTGTTGATTGTTGCCTAATCAGCGTACCTCAGCTGACCCAAATCGGCCCCGATGTCCCTACACGCTACTCCCTGCCATCACCCTTCCTGCAATCGATCGGCGCCACGTATCAGGTGCCATTGGATTTCGAGTCCCATTTATTACCGCCTGATCCAGCCCTGCCCGATCTACGCCGCATTCGCCAAGAGTGGAAACACAATCTTGACGTCGGCCAGAGCAAGGGTCGCTGGGAACTCTCGTTCGTATTGACAGTACGCATCATCCGCGGCGAACAAGACTTGCCAGAATTGCGCGTATTCAGTTTTGATCCTGAGGCTTCGGTAGGTGGGCGAGTCGAGATGTAATCTCTACAGTCCCAGACAAACGATTTGCCTCCAGCCGTGAGTGAATATCGAATAACGGCAATTCAGGTTCAGAAAATCTGGGGCGTACGACGGCAACAGCTACTGGACCTAAGCCTGAAGCCCGTCAATATGCAAACTTTCAGTTCTACCATCAGCTAGATACCCGAAGCCGCGCCCCCTCCACCGGCGCGGCTTTTTCACATCCGCACGCAATACGCCGCCCCGCCTGCCGAAAGCGGTAAAATGACGGCCTTGGACTCAAGCATCGCCTGACAGCGCGGCCTTGAACGCACACAGCACCGCCCACAGCCCGGCAGGCACGCATTCCCTGCCGCCGGACCAACGACAAAGAACACATGACCACCGTCCCAAAAGAAATCAACGCCGCCGCGGCAAAGAAAAATTCGGCTGAAAAGCTCACGCCAATGATGCAGCAATATTTAGGCATCAAGGAAAATCACCCGACGATGCTGGTCTTCTACCGCATGGGCGATTTCTACGAGCTGTTTTTTGAGGATGCAGAAAAAGCCTCGCGCCTGCTGGGCATTACCCTGACGGCACGCGGGGTGGCCAGTGGCAACCCGATTAAAATGTGCGGCGTGCCGTTTCATTCGCTCGATGGCTACTTGGCCAAGCTGGTCAAGCTGGGCGAGTCGGTGGCCATTTGCGAGCAGATCGGCGATCCGGCCACCAGCAAGGGCCCAGTCGAGCGCAAGGTCATGCGCGTGGTCACGCCCGGTACGCTGACCGATGCGGACTTGCTGCCAGAGAAGGCCGAGCGCCCGCTGCTGGCCATGTGCAGCATCACGCAACGCAAGACGGTCACCACGGGCCTGGCCTGGCTGTCGCTGGCCAGCGGTGCACTAAAACTGATGGAGTTTTCCGGCGACAGCAGCACCGTGGCCGCGCGCCTGCAGCAGGAACTGGAACGCATCGTGCCTGCCGAAATCTTGAGCGGCGACAATGGCAACCTGTTCGACGACTACGCGGGCACGCACATCAACCGCGTGCCGGACTGGCATTTCGACGTGGTCGGCGGCCACAAGGCCCTGCTCGACCAGCTGGGCGTGGCGACCTTGACGGGTTTTGGCGCCGATGGCCTCGGCGCCGCGTTCGGCGCGGCTGGTGCGCTGCTGCGCTATGCGCAGTCGACGCAGGGACGCGGTCTGCAGCACGTGCGCTCCCTGACGACGGAAACGGAAAGCGAATTCATCGGCCTGGACGCGGCCACGCGGCGCAACCTGGAATTGACGGAAACCATCCGCGGCCAGGAATCGCCTACATTATTTTCCCTGCTCGACCATTGCCGCACGGCCATGGGTTCGCGCATGCTGCGCCACTGGCTGCACCATGCGCGGCGCGACCAGAACGTGGCGCGCGCGCGCCATGAAGCGATTGCCGCGCTGGCGCAAAGCGAAGCGGCGGGGCCACTGGCTGCCACCTTGGCGCAAGTGCCCGATATCGAACGCATCACCACGCGCATCGCGCTGCTGTCGGCGCGTCCGCGCGACTTGGCCGCCCTGCGCGACGGTTTATTGCAACTGCCGGCCCTGCGCGGCGACGTCGTGCGCTGCTATGGCCCTGGCCAGGGTGGAGAAACCGGTTTGCTGGCCGCCATCCACGCGGCACTGGCGACACCGACCGCCTGCCTGGACTTGCTGGTGCGCGCCGTGGCGCAGGAACCGGCTGCCATGGTGCGCGACGGCGGCGTGTTTGCCACCGGCTTCGACGCCGAACTGGACGAACTGCGCGCCCTGTCGGAAAACGCGGGCCAGTTCCTGCTCGACCTGGAAACGCGCGAACGGGCGCGCACGGGCATCGCCAACCTGCGCGTCGAATACAACAAGGTGCACGGCTTCTATATTGAAGTTACGCACGGCCAGACGGACAAGGTGCCGGACGACTACCGCCGCCGCCAGACCCTGAAGAACGCCGAACGCTACATCACGCCCGAACTCAAAGTATTCGAAGACAAGGCCCTGTCGGCGCAAGACAAGGCCTTGGTGCGCGAAAAGCTGCTGTACGACCTGCTGCTGGCCGAACTGGCGCCGCACATCGGCACCCTGCAAACGATTTCGCAGGGCCTGGCCCAGCTCGACACCCTGAATGCGCTGACGGAATATGCGCAGCAGCACAACTGGGCCGCGCCGCAACTGGTCGACGAGCCGTGCATCAACATCGTCGAAGGCCGCCACCCCGTGGTGGAAAAGCAGATCGAGCGCTTCATCGCCAACGATTGCCGCCTCGTCAACGAACGCCGGCTGCTGCTGATTACCGGCCCGAACATGGGCGGTAAATCGACCTTCATGCGCCAGGTGGCACTCATTACCCTGCTGGCCTACGTGGGCAGCTACGTGCCGGCCGCTTCCGCAACCATCGGCCCCATCGACCGCATCTTCACGCGTATCGGCGCCACCGACGACCTGGCGGGCGGACGCTCGACCTTCATGGTGGAAATGACGGAATCGGCCGCCATTTTGAACGGCGCCACCGAACACTCGCTGGTGCTGATGGATGAAGTGGGTCGCGGCACCTCGACCTTCGACGGCCTGGCCCTGGCGTGGGCCATCGCGCGCCATCTGATCGACAGCAGCCGCAGTTTCACCCTGTTTGCCACGCACTACTTTGAGCTGACGCAACTGCCGGACAGTCATCCGAGCGCCGCCAACGTGCATCTGTCCGCCGTCGAACACAAGGACAGCATCGTCTTCCTGCACGCCGTGCAAG
Organism: Janthinobacterium darwini; assembly: GCF_051380905.1. Classification (NCBI taxonomy): domain Bacteria; kingdom Pseudomonadati; phylum Pseudomonadota; class Betaproteobacteria; order Burkholderiales; family Oxalobacteraceae; genus Janthinobacterium; species Janthinobacterium darwini. The sequence goes on along the minus strand of NZ_JBNYXX010000001.1, from coordinate 489,319 downwards.
CCGGTCCCGCCTCGCAAAGCTACGGTTTGCAGGTGGCGCAGCTGGCCGGCGTGCCGCAGCCCGTGATCAAGGCGGCGCGCAAGCACCTGGCGCGCCTGGAAGCGCAGGCGCTGGACGCCACGCCGCAGCGCGACCTGTTCGCCGCGCCGGCAGCCGATCCGTATGCGCAAGAGGAAGAAGAGGAAGCCGCGCCACTAGCCGCGCTGAACGCGGCGCAGCAAGCCTTGCTCGACGCCATCGCCGACCTCGATCCCGATGCGCTCACGCCGCGCGACGCGCTGGAACAGTTGTATCAGTTGAAACGGCTGGCCGCCGCATGACCATACGGCGCAGCATCGCCAGCCTGCGCCTGCTGGCTGCCGGCCTGCTGGTCGCCAGCCTGCCATGGCAAGCGGCGCTGGCCGCCCCAAGCGAGCAGGCCGGCTTCGAGTTTGCCGTGCTGGGCCATTCCTTCAATACGGGGCCGGACGATGGCCCCCTGAAAAAAGCCATCGCCGACACTAGCGCCTTCAATGCCTCCTTCGTGGTGGCCACCGGCATCAAGGCCGCCAGCGAATCGTGCAGCGACAAGCTGTACAGCCAGCGCAAGGACGTGCTGGACGCGAGCGGCCCGCCCCTGATCGTCTCGCTGTCTGCCAGCGACTGGGCCAACTGCCGCAATTCGCGCGGCAGGGTCAACGCCATCGAGCGCCTGAACCGCCTGCGCGACGTGTATTTCGCCGACGACCAGAGCCTGGGCCAGCGCAAGCTGACCCTGTCACGGCTGTCATCGACGGCGAAGTTCCGCAGCTATGCGGAAAACGCCCACTGGGAATACGGCGGCGTGCTGTTTGCCACCATCAACCTGCCCGCGAATAACAACCATTTCCTGCCGGAAGCGGGACGCAACAGCGAATTCGAAGACCGCCTGGTCGCCAACCGCTCCTGGCTGCAGCGCCTGTTCGCCATGGCGCAGCGCAAGCAGCTCGACGGCATCGTGCTGTTTTCCGATGGCGACGTGGGCGTGCTGGACGAAGACGACAATTCGCTGCTACCCAGCTTCAGCTCGAAACAGGATGGCTTTGCCGGACCACGCAAGCAGATCCGCACCCTGGCGAAGAAATTCAGCGGCAAGGTCTTATTGGTCGATACGCAGCGCGATGGCGAAGCGGACGGCAAGGAAGGCAAGAGTAGAAAGGCCGCAGCCAGGACAGGCGGGCCGAAAATCAGCTGGAAAGGCAACCTGGGCCACGTCAGCATCGACAACGACTGGTCCGCCATCGCCGTAAGACCAGGCAAGACGCCGTTCTTTGAGGTGCGTCAACGTGCCGTCAGGCCATCGGCGCAAGCAAGAGCCAAGGCGTCGACCGTGCGCCGATAAACGTGCGCCGCAATAGATAAAGGCCGACGCAAAGTCAGCCTTTATCTATCCAACTACAGACGTCACGACGCCTGACAAAACCGTAGCGAGCGGCAGTGATTTGTGGCCGAGAAGCGCAACCGTACTCTAGTACGGTGAGCATCGCCGGCCGCAAAGCGCGCCGCGCAGTAGGTTTGGTCAGGCGTCATCAGATCAGTGGATAGGGTGGGTGCGGAAGTGGTCGCCCTCGTCGCCTTCATCATCTTCATCGCCATGGTCATGGCCGTGTGCGCCATGCACGTGGCCATGGGCGATTTCTTCGTCGGTGGCTTCGCGCACGTCAGCGACGGTCAGCGAGAAGCGCAGCGCGATGCCGGCCAGTGGATGGTTGCCGTCCAGCACGACTTTGTCGTCGGCGATATCGGTCACCGTGAAGATCATCGCTTCTTCGTCCGGCGAATCGCTTTCCGGCATGCCTTCGAACTGCATGCCCACTTCCAGCGGCTCAGGCAGGCGATTGCGTGGCTCGACCTTGACCAGGGCTGGATCGTATTCACCGAAAGCATCATCCGGTTCGATCTGGATCGTGTTGGAATAGCCAACTTCCTTGCCGTCGAGCTCTTCTTCGATCTTCGGCAGGGTGTTTTCATAATCACCGTGCAGGTAGACCATAGGCTGGCGGCCGTCTTCGATCAGATTGTCTTGCGCGTCTGACAGTTTGTAGTTGACAGTCACGACCGTATTTTTGGCAATCTTCATTATGCTTCCTTTCATTGTATAAGCTGGCAAATTATACCTTCACGCCGCCAACGGCAGGCGCATTCCTGCATTTCCGGTTGTTATAATGGGCGCATGAAAAAATTAACTCTCCTCGGCGATATCACGCCGGCGCAATTCCTGCGCGACTACTGGCATAAAAAGCCCTTGTTGATCCGTCAAGCCGTGCCTGGCTTCAAGGCACTGTTCGATTTCAAGGCCCTGGCCGAGCTGGCCACCCTGGACCACGTCGAATCGCGCCTGGTCAGCCATGCGGATGGCCACTGGAACATGCAGCAAGGTCCGTTGACCAGCCTGCCATCGCTGAAACAGAAGGAATGGACGCTGCTGGTGCAGGGCGCCAACCTGCACAGCGCCAAGGCCGACGCCCTGCTGCGCCAGTTCCGCTTCCTGCCGGACGCGCGCCTGGATGACCTGATGGTCAGCTTCGCCACCGATGGCGGCGGCGTGGGCCCGCATTTCGATTCCTACGACGTGTTCCTGCTGCAGGGCCAGGGCAAGCGCCACTGGCGTATCGGCGCGCAGAAGGACCTGAGCCTGATCGACGGCTTGCCGCTGAAAATCCTCAGCAACTTCACGCCTGACGAAGAATTCACCCTGGAACCGGGCGACATGCTGTACCTGCCGCCCCACTACGCGCACGACGGCGTGGCCATCGGCGACTGCCAGACGTATTCGATCGGCTTCCGCTCGCCAACCTTCCAGGAACTGGGCGAAGCTTTCCTGCAATTCATGGCCGACTCGATCGACTTGCCGGGCATCTACAGCGATCCCGACTTGAAAGCGTCGGGCAAACCGGCGGAAATCCCCCGTGAAATGCTCAGCACCATCACGGAAGAAATGAACAAGGTACGCTTCACGGAAGAAGACGTGACCATTTTCCTGGGCGAACACCTGTCGGAACCGAAACACAATGTGTTTTTCACGCCGCTGTCCAAGCCGCTGACTGTAGGCCGCTTCGCGGACGCCGCACAGAAAAAGGGCGTCGTGTTGTCGCGCAAGACGCTGATGCTGTATCGTGGCAAGAATGTCTTCATCAATGGTGAATCGTTTGCCATAGGCAAGGCCGACAAAGCGGCCCTGGAAACCCTGGCCAACGAACGCGCGCTCGATGGCACCGCCGTGGCCCAGGCTTCCGATGATGTGATGGATGCGCTATATACCTGGTATCAGGATGGCTGGATCGAACTGGCCTGAATGATGGTGGCGTAGCAAAGTGGTATGGCACGAGCAGAAATGACAGCATCTGCGCTAGCGCAATGAAACATATTATTTTTATATCGTTTTGTCGTGCTTTCGCAAATCGCTTACACTTGCTTGCAATTTGCTTCGGCAAATATTGCGATATCACAAAATAGTTGCGAATTTGCCTCTTGCTCCTATTGCGACGCACCAAAAATCGCTATAATATTCGGTTAGGAAGTTTCCGTTGTCTGGCAGGCACCACCTGGTACGAAAAGCCTTCGAAGACGACCTAACGAGCGATAATTACCGGTAATTATTCATCGCAACAATATTGATTTATTTTTTGAAATAATTAAGGAAAACAAATGAAAAAATCCCTGCTGATCGCCTCCCTGATGGTTGTTGCTCTGGCTGCTTGCAGCAAAAAAGAAGAAGCTCCTGCACCAGCACCAGTAGTTGAAACCCCAGCAGCTGCACCAGTAGTTGAAGCTGCTCCAGCTGCTGCTGCTGACGCTGCTGCTTCGGCCGCTACCGACGCTGCTGCTGCTGCTTCGGCTGCCGCTTCGGCCGCTACCGACGCTGCTTCGGCTGCTTCGGCTGCTGCATCGGCTGCTAAGTAATTTAGCACCCAGCACTAGAGAAAGCCGGCCTTAGGGCCGGCTTTTTTATTGGGTAAACGCCCAAGCAAACCTGCTGCGCGCCGCGCTTTGCGCGCCTGCAATGCTCACCGGCTCGGCGCCCCCGTACTACAGGACGGTTGCGCTACTTAGCCGCACATCACTGGCGCTCGCTACGGTTTTGTCGGGCGTTGCCGCGTTAAGGTGCATGCGAAATAAAAAAGGCTGGCCCCGTTTCCCGGGCCAGCCTTTTTAATGCGCGGCAGGTTTTACGACCTGCCGCTATCACCCTGCTTATTTCAACTGATCGTTCAGCAGACCCAGGATCTTCTCGGCCACTGGCGAGACGTCCGGCTGGCCTTCGTTGCTGAGGATGCTTACCAGGCTGGTCGAGCCGTTGCCGGCCTTGACCAGGACGCGGTAGCGCTGCGCTTCCTTGTCCTTGTCGGACGACGAGCCCCAGCTGAACAGTTTCGAGAAGAAACCATCTTTCTTGACCACATCCGGATCGACGTAACGCACGAAATACGTGCCTTGCGTGCGGTCGCGGTCTTCCACGGTGAAGCCAACGCGGTCCAGCGCCAGGCCAACACGGCGCCAGGCGCGGTCGAAACCTTCATCGACTTCGATTGCGCGCGCCGGCGTGGCGGCGTCGCCCACCAGCTTGGCGTGCAGCGGCTGCACAATGGCGGCATCCACGGCTGTCTTCGCCTGCGCTTCGTCGCCGGCCGCGCCCAGGCGCGTCATCAGCTTGGCCAGGAATTGCGCTTCCAGGCCCGGATCGTTGGGACGCGCGGTCCAGGTGGTGGTTTCCTTGTCGCGACCCGTGACAACCTCTTCTACGCCACGGTGGCTGATGTAGATCTCGGTCGAGCCATCGGCCAGGCGTTCCACGCGGGTACGGAACTTGTCTTTTTCACCCGTCGAATACAGCGAATCGAAGGCCTTGCCAATGGTGCTGCGGATAAAGTCCTGCGGCACTTTGGCGCGGTTTTCATTCCATTCAGTTTCCATGATGCCAGCCGTCGGCTGGTCGATGGCGACGGTAAAGCCCGAATCTTCCCAGAACTGCTTAAGTTGCGGCCACAGCACTTCAGGCGACTGCTTGACGACCAGCCAGCGCTGGTTGCCCGCGCGCTCGACCTTCACGCCACCGGCCGTGACAGGCACGACGCCCACCACGCCGTCGGCGCCCACGACGACAGGCGTACCTGCCGTGGCGTTGCGCTGCGCGTTGTAGCCGGAAGCCGTGGCCACGCCGTTCTTCGCATCCGGCAGGGAGTAGCGGTTGTCCTGCTGCAATTGCGTCAGGTCAGGCGGCACGTCCAGAGTGCTGGCTTTCTTGACCGACTTGTAGTCGACCTTGTCGCCGCCGACTACCGAACTGATCATGCCGCAGCCCGCGAGGCTGGCTGCGATGGCGCCGATGACGATGCCGCGGACGGCGATGGTGGCAGGCGCCGATTGGTTTTTCTTGCAATTAGTCATGTCGTAACTGGATAAGAAGCTAAGTAGCAGCTGGAATCAGGGAAGGTCCGGACTGGTCAAGTCCGGGCTTGAGGTTCGGCCTTAAGACAGGATGCCGGCGTCGCGCAAGGCATCGCGCACGGTAGCATGGCAATTTTCAGCCAGTGGCACCAGTGGCAAGCGTATGCCAGCCGGCATCAGGCCCATTTCGGCCATCGCCCATTTGACGGGCACCGGGTTGGGCTCGACAAACAATTTCTGGTGCAGAGGAAAAACTTTGTTATTGATGGCGATCGCCGTTGCGCGATCACCCGCCATGGCCGCAACGCACAGTTCGTGCATGGCGCGCGGCGCCACGTTGGCTGTCACGGAGATGTTGCCGTGGCCGCCGCAGAACATCAGCGCCATGGCCGTCGGATCATCGCCCGAGTACACGGCGAAACCGGCTGGCACGAGGCGCAGCAGGTCGATGCCACGGCCGATGTTCCCGGTCGCATCTTTCACGCCGACGATATTCGGGATGGCGGACAGGCGCACGATCGTTTCGTTGCTCATGTCGGCAACCGTGCGGCCTGGCACGTTGTACAGGATCACGGGAATGTCGACGGCTTCGGCGATGGCCTTGAAGTGCTGGTACATGCCTTCCTGGGTAGGACGGTTGTAGTACGGCACCACTTGCAAGACAGCATCGGCACCCGCTTCTTTCGCATAGCGCGTCAGTTTGATGGCCTCGGCCGTGGAGTTGCCTCCGGCACCGGCGATGATAGGAATGCGTCCCTTGGCATGTTCGACGGTCAACTGGATCAGTTCGCAGTGTTCTTCCACGCTGACTGTTGCCGATTCGCCCGTCGTGCCAACGATGACGATGCCGTCCGTACCCTCGGCGATATGCCAGTCGATCAGCTTGCGCAGACCTGGAAAGTCCAGACTGCCGTCTGCGTGCATCGGGGTGACGATTGCTACAATGCTGCCCTTGATCATAGTAAGTTTATAGCGCCGATAAATAAAACAACGATTGTAGCGGATAGCCCGCGCCTGTGGTGCATTCTGACATAGTATGGCCGCTCAAAACGTCGGCAGCAAGGCTGCCAACCGTGGAAAATCCGGCCGGACGGCACAAATTCGTTGCACCAAAGCAGCTTTTGGCTGTTCCACGCGCCCATCCTCGTACGCTACCACACGCAAGCCGTGCTGCACCGCCCAGCTCAGCATTTCGCCTTCCTTCAGCAGGAATTTCGGATTCGACGGCTTGCCGAACTGCTCGTTACCCTCGGCGAAAGTTTCAACCAGCAGCACGCCATCGGGCGCCAGGCTGGCCACCATCGCTTCGAGCAAAGGCCGGTGCAGATAATTGGTGACGACGATGCCGGCAAAGCGGCCGGGCGCGAAGGGCCACACGGCGCCCTGCGCCTCCAGATCCACCAGCGAGGTGGTGATGGCCGTGCCGGCCGCCTTTTCCAGCATTTCCGGATCGTGGTCGAGCGCGATGACGGGATGGCCAAGGCTGACCAGGTGGCGCGCATGGCGGCCCGCGCCGCAGGCCAGGTCCAGCACTTCGCCGCCCGGGATCAGGGGCGCCCAGCGGCGCACCCAGCCAGAAATCGCTTCAGTTTCTATTGTTGGTTCAGTTACTTGCATCGGTACTTCCATCAATTATTTGCGACCATTCAGTTGCTTGTTTCAAGTCAATATGGCCGTCAGGGGCGTGACCAGGGTGACAAAAATGCCAATCACAAATTCGATCGCCGTCAGCAGGGCGCGGTTCAAGATACCCGTGTACATCAGCAGCACCAGGGCGCCGAACACATACAGGCCGTAGCGCTCGATGCTGGCGTAAGGACGCGCCAGCTGCATCGGCAGCAAGCCCGTCATGATGCGCCCACCATCGAGGGGCGGCACGGGAATCAGGTTAAAGACAAACATGGCCGCATTCACGCTGACGCCGGCGCCGGCCATCTTGCGGAAAAACATGCCCATCTCCGTCGGCGGCATCACGCTGAGGACGACAAAGGCGATCATCCAGCCCAGGCCCATGACGAAATTGGCGCCAGGACCGGCAAACGCCACCCAGGCCATCTGCTTCTTCGGATTACGCAGGCGGCTGAAATCGACAGGCACCGGCTTGGCATAGCCAAACGGTACCTGGATCGTGAAATACAGTATCAAGGGCAGCAATATCGTGCCGAAAGGATCGATATGCCGGATGGGATTGAGGCTCAGCCGGCCCTCGTTCGAGGCCGTGGGATCGCCGAAATAGCGGGCGGCGTAGCCGTGCGCCGCCTCATGCAGGGAAATGGCAAACAGCACCGGTACCAGGTACACCGCAACGGTCTGGACTATCGTATTGAAATCGCTCATGACCGCGATTCTACCAGAGGCGTCCCAGGCACTTTCTTATGTTGCCATTAAAGATAGGTAAATCGAGCGCCCTGCGCCAGCCGCTACAAGCCCAGCACGGCCGGGTCGCCCCGTCCCACGCGCACCACTTCCGGCTCCGGCCCCGTCAGGTCGATCACGGTACTGGGGCCATGCGCGCAAACGCCGCCATCGACGATCAGGTCGACCAGCTTTTCCAGCCGTTCGCGGATCGTGTCGGCATCCGTCAGGCTGTCTTCGTCGCCAGGCAGGGTCAGGGTCGCACCCAGCAGGGGCTGACCCAGTTCTTCCAGCAGGCTTTGCACGATGCGGTGCTGCGGCACGCGCAGGCCGATGGTCTTGCGCGAAGGATGGCTGAGGCGACGCGGCACTTCCTTGGTCGCCTCCAGGATGAAGGTATAGGCGCCCGGCGTGCCCGCCTTGAGCAGGCGGAACTGGCGGTTGTCCACGCGGGCATACAAGCCCAGTTCGCTCAAATCGCGGCACAGCAGGGTCAGGTGATGCTTTTCATCCACGCCACGGATGCGGCGCAGGCGCTCGACGGCGCCCTTGTCGTCGAGCTGGCACACCAGCGCGTAGCAGGAATCCGTAGGCAAGGCCACGACGCCGCCGGACTGGATGATCTGCGCCGCCTGCTTGATCAGGCGCAATTGCGGATTTTCAGGGTGAATATGGAAAAATTGACTCATGTGTAAGCGTTCTGGCGAACCAGCTTGTTAAGTTAGCATTATTGTACGCCGCGCAGCGCGGCGATGCGTTGTTCGAGGGGTGGATGGGTGGCGAACAGCGCGCCCCAGCCGCCATTGCCGCCGCTGATGCCCAGCGCCTGCATCGATTGGGGCAGTTCGCCCGGCGGCACGCCGCCCAGGCGGGCCAGCGCATGCATCATCGGCGTCGGGCTGCCCAGCAGCTTGGCGGAACCGGCATCGGCGCGAAATTCGCGCTGGCGCGAGAACCAGGCCACGATGATGGAAGCGAGCAAGCCGAAGATGACTTCGCACACCATGACGGTGACGAAATAGCCGATGCCCCGTCCACCGCCTTCGCGGTTGTTATTTTTCAGCAGCACATTGTCGACAAAGAAACCAACAACGCGCGCCATGAAGACGACAAAGGTATTGACCACGCCCTGGATCAGGGTGAGCGTCACCATGTCGCCATTGGCGACGTGGGCGATTTCATGGCCCAGCACGGCCTCGACTTCATCGCGGTTCATGCTTTGCAGCAAGCCGGTGGAAACGGCCACCAGCGCCGAGTTTTTGAAGGCGCCCGTGGCAAACGCATTCGCGTCGCCTTCGTACACGGCCACTTCCGGCATGCCGATGCCGGCCCGTTCGGACAAGGCGCGTACGGTATTGACCAGCCACAACTCGGTCGACGAGGTCGGATTGTCGATCACGCGCGCGCCCGTGCTCCACTTGGCCATGGGTTTGCTGATCAACAGCGAAAAGATCGAGCCCGTGAAGCCCACCACCAGCGAAAACACCAGCAGGCTGCCCAGGTTCAGGGTACTGCCCCGCGCCGGATTGCCCACGCCCAGCAAGCTGAGGACGAGCGACAGCACCAGCATCACGGCCAGGTTGGTGGCGATAAAGAGGACGATACGTTTCATGGGCGATGGCTCCGAAAAACAATAATAACTAAAAGATAAGTATGCGGTCGCGACTTTTCAAGCCCTGCGCGGCAGGCGCAGGCCAGCCGTGCCTTAAAACCAGTCGTGCCAGATGGGTGTCACGTTGGCAGGCAGCGGCGGCAGCTTGGCAAAATCCACGCGCGACTCGCCCGGCGCATGGAAATCCGTGCCGCGCGAGGCGAGGAATCCATAAGCGTTGGCCAGCTGCGCGTATTCGGGATACTGGTCCGGACTGTGGCTACCCGTGACGACTTCGATGGCCACGCCGCCGAGCTGCTTGAATTCATCGAACAGCACGCCTTGCGCCATGTCGCTGAAGCGGTAGCGGCCCGGATGGGCGATGACGGCCACGCCGCCCGCGCCGCGTATCCAGCCCACCGCTTCGGCCAGGGTCGCCCAGCGGTGCTCGACATAGCCCGGCTTGCCTTCCGACAGGTATTTCTTGAACACGTCAGGGATGTTTGCGCACTTCCCCGTTTCCACGATGTAGCGGGCAAAGTGCGTGCGCGACATCAGATCCGGGTTGCCGACAAATTTCAAGGCCCCTTCATAGGCATCGGGGATGCCGGCCAGATCCAGCTGGCGAGCGATCTCCCGGCCCCGCGCGTCGCGCCCGGACCGTGTCTGGTGCAAGCCCTGTACGAGACCTGGATTGTTTTCATCGACTTGCAAGCCCACGATGTGCACGGTCTGGCCGGCCCACGTGATGGATATTTCCACGCCGGCCACGAAACGCATGCCCAGGTCCAGCGCGGCCGTACGCGCGGCGGCGACGCCGGACACTTCATCGTGGTCCGTCAGCGCCCACACATCGACGCCGGCCTTGCGTGCGTAGGCGGCCACGGCAGCGGGCGCGAGCACGCCGTCGGAAATATTCGAATGACAATGCAGGTCGACTTTAAGCATACGAAAACAATACCCTGCACGGGCTCAGCATGAAAGAAGTTTTCATTGTACGCTGCTTGCCCGATATGGAAGTCGCGTTAGCGACACAGTTGCGCCAGCGCATTACTGCGCAAGGAAGGTTTCCACCAGGCGCGCCAGCTCCGCCGGCTGGTCATGGTGCAGCATGTGGCCCGCGTCCAGCATCATCTCGCAGCGCACATCCTTGATGCAGGCCAGACGCCGGTCGATTTCGATGCGCGCCTCTTCCTTCGGCCCCATCCACTGCCACATATTTGTGTCAATCGCCTCCACCCACAGCACGGGCGCCGTGATGCGGCGCCAGCAAGCCATCACTTCTTCCACCTGGTACAGGATGGGATTGACGCGCTTGTGTTGCGGGTCGCCCATGATGTCCCACTCGCCCGCCTCGTTCTGCGCCGACCAGTGCTCGGCCAGGAAGGCGGCGCGGTCATCCGGCAGGCGCGGATTGGTCTTTTGCAGGCGCTCGGCCACCGCGCGCTGCGAGGGATAACTGCGCATGACGGGCGGCTCGCGCAATTCGTCCAGCCACTTGGCGTAGCGGCCAGGGGCTTGCTCCGGCTTCGTCGCCATCATGCCAAAGCCTTCCAGATTGATGAAACGGCTGATGCGCTCGGGCCGCACGCCCGCATACAGGCCGGCCACATTGGCGCCCATGCTGTGACCGAGCAGGTTGACGGGAGAGTCCGGCGAATAGTGCAGCAGCATGGCGTCCAGGTCGGCCAGGTAGTCGGGGAACCAGTAGGTGTCCGATTGCGTGTAGTCGCTCACACCAAAGCCGCGCCAGTCGGGCGCGATCACGTGCCAGTCACCAGCTAACTCGTCGACGACGAACTGGAACGAGGCGGCCACGTCCATCCAGCCGTGCACCATGAACAGGATGGGCGCGCCGTCGCGGCCCCAATGGCGTACATGCGTGCGGGCGCCGCGGATGTTGATGAATTCGGAACGGGAAAGTTTCATGGGTTTCATCTCATTGCCTGCCTTGAAAGTGGCGCGGATGGCGCCACATGCTGTGTCTGTAGATAGTGCGGCATAAAAGTACGACCGTTCGATAATTATACCGGATTAGCGCACGGCGTCAGGACTTGCCCTGCAACAGCGTAAAATAGCGTACATAGTAGCTAAGCAAGTAAGTAAAACTCCCGCGTCCGGCCCAGCCCGGCGCTTCCACCACCGCCACAGGCTAACGATGACACTCTACCAATTGGGCGCCGATGCGCCACAGATTGACGCTTCCGCTTTTGTAGCCGACACGGCCAACGTGATCGGCAAGGTGACCCTGGAAGCGAACACCTCCGTATGGTTCGGCGCCACCATCCGCGGCGACAATGAACGCATCACCGTGGGCGCCAACAGCAATGTGCAGGAAGGCGCCGTACTGCACACGGACCCGGGCTACCCGCTGGACATCGGCCAGAACGTGACCATCGGCCACCAGGCGATGTTACATGGATGCACGATTGGCGATGGCGCCCTGATCGGCATCCAGGCCGTGATCCTGAATGGCGCGAAGATCGGCAAAGGGTGCCTGGTCGGCGCAGGCGCCCTGGTCACGGAAGGCAAGGAATTTCCCGACAATATGCTGATCATCGGCTCACCGGCAAAAGCCGTGCGGGTCCTGACGGCAGACGATATCACCAAGCTACAAGGCAACGCCGTGAACTATGTGCAGCGCGGCCAGCTATTTAATACGCAACTCAAGAAGATTGGATAAGAGAATGACGACTGAAACCACGGGCGCAGTCAGCGCAGCCGTTAGCGGCCAGGATACCCTGCAAAAATTTATTTTCGACAACGCCGCCGTGCGCGGCCAGTTCATCGACGTCTCCCACACCTGGCAGGAAGTGGTGTCGCGCCACGCCTACCCGACTGCCGTGAAAAAAGTGCTGGGCGAAATGGTGGCTGCCGCCGCCCTGCTGTCGGCCAACCTGAAATTCAACGGCTCCATCATCATGCAAATCCATGGTGACGGTCCCGTGCGCCTGATGGTGGTCGAGTGCGATTCCGACCTGCGCCTGCGCGCCACGGCCAAGCTGGACCCGGACGCCACCATTGCCGAGGTCGCCACCGTGCCGCAATTGCTCAACGCCACGGGCAAGGGCCGCTTCATCATCACCCTGGACCCGGCCGACAAGGTGCCGGGCCAGCAACCGTACCAGGGCATCGTGCCGCTGGACGGCGATGACATGGCCACCGTGATCGAAAACTACATGTTGCGTTCGGAGCAGCTCGACACGCGTTTGTGGCTGGCCACGGACGACAGCGTCTCGCGTGGCCTGCTGCTGCAAAAGCTGCCCCACCATGGCGGCAAAGCCGAAGCGACGCCCGTCTCGGAAGAAGATGCACTGGACACGTGGCACCGCGCCGTGATGCTGGCGTCGACCCTGAAAGAGGAAGAAATCCTGGCCACCGACATCGATACACTGATGCAACGCTTGTTTTGGGAAGAAACGGTCCGCGTCTTCGACCCGCTGCACCCGAGCTTCCATTGCAGCTGCACGCGCGAAAAAGTGGGCAATATGCTCAAGATGCTGGGCGAGGAAGAAGTCAACAGTACCCTGGACGAAGTGGGTCAGGTGGGTGTGAACTGCGATTTCTGCGGCCAGCACTACGAATTCGACAAGGTCGATTGCGCGCAGCTGTTCATCACGGATGCGCCGGCCGAAGTCTTGATTCCTCCGGCAGCGAGCATTAACTAAGCTCAAGCAAGCATTACAGTTTCGCCATCATCCTTCCGCGCCGCCTTTCAGGCGGCGCAATTGTTTCCACTGTCATCGTTCCGTCATCAGTTAGTCATCAGCCCGTCACGCGCCGCCGTTACGCTGCGCAGCTTGTATTACTTTCCACTTTCCACAGGCTGATGATGAATACCCACTTGACGCTGGCCCTGCGCCGCCATTCCTTCCATGTTTTGCTGGGCGCGTGCGCCGCAGGCCTCTCCCTGCCGGCGCTGGCCCAAACGGCCGCGGCCGCAGCCGTGGCGTCCGCCGCCGCCGACATGGCCGCTGCAACGGCTGCTGCAGCCGACGACAATGCCCCCATGACCACCGTGGAGATTTCCTCGCGCAAGACGCGCTCCTCCGTGGCCTTGAGCAAGAATGAAATCCAGAAAATCCTGCCAGGCACGAATCCCCTGAAAGCCCTGCAAACCTTGCCTGGCGTCAGCTTCCAGACGGCCGACCCATGGGGCAACAACGAGCAAAACCTGTCGCTGTTCGTGCATGGTTTCTCCGGCCAGCAACTCGGCTACACCATGGATGGCGTGCCGCTGGGCGACCAGCAGTACGGCAACTACAACGGCCTGTCGCCGCAGCGCGCCGTCATCAGCGAAAACGTGCGCAGCGTCGTGCTGTCGTCGGGCGCAGGCGACCTGGCCACGGCCTCGACCAGCAACCTGGGTGGCACCATCGAAACCTATTCCAGCGACCCGCTGGCCACGCAGGGTGCCAGCGTGCAGCAAACGGTGGGCAGCCACCGCACTTCGCGCACGTTTGCCCGCTACGACACGGGTGCCTTCGGCGACGGCAGCAGCGCCTACTTTTCCATCCTGCACCACGAAGCACGGGCCTGGGACTTCGATGCGCGCCAGGGCGGCGATCAGTTCAATGCCAAATACGTCAACCGCAGCGACGCGGGCAAGCTGACCCTGTTCTTCAATTACTCGGACAAGATCGAGCCGAACGAAGACAGCACCGTGCACGTGGCCGGGGAGAAGAGCGCGCCGTACACGCGCCCCTTCCTGTACCCGGACTTCAAGGCGGCCCTGAATTATTTGTCGCCGACGGGCGCCACGCCTGCTGCCGACGGCAACAATTACCGCAATTACTACAGCGATGCGCAGCGCACCGATTACCTGGCCTACGCCAAGTTCGACGCCAACCTGGGCGAAGGCACGACCTGGGCGAACCAGGTGTATTACCACAAGGATGACGGCGCGGGCGTAGTGGCCGGTCCCATCGGCGTGGCCGGCTTGCCTGGCCTGTTCAGCGTGTACTACCCGAAACAGAACCTGAAACAGGTGTTCGGCAACTCGGGCTACGCCGTGCGCACCACGGAATACGACATCAAGCGGGGCGGCTTCATTTCCACGCTGCGCAAGGAAATCGGCGAGCATCAATTGGAAGCGGGCCTGTGGCTGGAGCAGAACCGCTCGTCCGCCTACCGCCGCTGGTATGCGCTGGACGTCAACAATCCCACTTCGCCGTATGACCGCCCCAGCAATCCTTTGATCACGCAGTACGGCAGCGAGATCGACAACAAGGTGGTGCAGCTGCACTTGCAGGATGAGTGGCGCATCCGTCCCGATATCGCCCTGCAGGCCGGCTTCAAGTCCAGCCTGCAGTTTGCCGATGGCCAATTTCCCGTGCAGCCGGCCCTGGGCGCCATTTCCGGTGGCTCGACGGCCTTGCCGGTCGGCACCATCAACACGAAAAAATGGTTCTTGCCGCAAGTGGGCGCGCGCTGGGACTTCACGCCGCAAGACCAGCTCTACTTCAATATCCAGAAAAACATGCGCCAGTTCGTCACCTATGGCGGCGGCGGCGCTTCGCCATGGAGCTTGTCGAGCCAGGCCGCCTTCGACCTGTTCAAGCGCGACGCCAAGCCGGAAACGGCCCTCACCTATGAAGTGGGCGTGCGCGGCAGCCATGCCCTGAACCTGGGTGCCATCACGGCCATCGATGGCCAGGTCAATGTGTACCACGTCGATTTCAGCAACCGTTTGCTGCAAATCAGCCCGACGCCCGTGATTTCCTCCATCATCGGTGGCAACCCCGTGCTGGCCAACGTGGGCAGCGTGCGTACGGACGGCATCGACATCGCTGGAACCGTGCACTTTGGCAACAATTTTTCGTTCTACAATGCCCTGTCGTACAACCGTTCGCAATACGCGGACAATTACAGCAATGGCGCCGCGCTGGTATTGACGGCCGGCAAGAACGTACCCGGTTCGCCGGAATGGCTGAACAAGTTCGTGGCCTCGGCCACCTTTGGCGATATCGAAGTGCAACTGACGGGTGACTATGTGGGCAAGCGCTACGCGACATACACCAATGATTTGTCCGTGCCCAGCTATTTCCTGATGGGACTGGGCGTGTCGGGCAAGCTGCCGGCCATGGCCAGCTGGCTGAAAAACCCCCGCTGGCGCTTGAACGTCAGCAACCTGGCCAACCGCGAAGGTTCGCTGAACGTGGTGGTGGGTGCGGCCGACAAGACCTACAACACCTTCCCCATCGCCCCGCGCCAGGGCTTTTTGACCCTGACGGCGGACTTCTGATGCGCGAGCCTATCCTCCCGCATCGGCACTTTTCCCGCCGCAACTTCGTCCAGGCGGCCGTGGGCGGCCTGGCCCTGGCCGCCGCGCCCGGCTTTGCCGCCGGCCTGCTGGCCACGCCCCCCAGCCGCCCACTGGTGTTCGCCCACCGGGGCGCCAGCGCCCTGCGCCCCGAGCATACGCTGGCTTCGTACGCCAAAGCCATCCTCGACGGCGCCGACTATGTCGAGCCGGACCTGGTGGCCACGCGCGACGGCATCCTCGTGGCGCGTCACGAAAGCAATCTGATCGACACCACCGACGTGGCGCGCCGTCCTGAATTTGCCAGCCGGCGCGGCAAGAAGATGGTCGATGGCGAATGGCACGAGGGCTGGTTCGTCGACGACTTCACGCTGGCGGAACTGAAAACACTGCGCGCCATCGAACGGTTGCCGAAAGTTCGCACCGGCAACACCTTGTACGATGGACAATTTCAGATCCCCACCTGGGAAGAAATCATCGATTTTGTTGCAGCGCAATCTGCCGCCAGCGGACGTATCATCGGCCTCGTGCCGGAGCTGAAAAGTTCGACGTATTTCCGCGATGCGGGCCTGGCGCTGGAAGACCGTTTCCTCTCGACGATGCTGGCGCACGAATACACGCGCCGCGCGCCCATCGAGATCCAGTCCTTCGAAGTGGCGAATCTGAAATATTTGCGCGAAAAGCTGGGACGGCGCGCCAACGTGCGCCTGATGCAACTGGTGGTGGGCGGCGATGTGCGCCCGATGGACGTGGTCAAAGCCGGTGGCAAGCTGACCTTCGGCCAGATGACGACGCCGGCCGGCCTGCGCGACATCGCCGCCTACGCGGACGTGGTGGCGCCGCCCACGCGGGGCGTCATCCCGCTGGGCGCCGACCAGCGCCTGGCCGCGCCCACAACCATCGTCGACGATGCGCACCAGGCCGGCTTGCTGTTGCACACCTGGACCTTCCGCCCGGAAAACCGTTTCCTGGCAGCCGATTTCCGCGATGGCAATGGCGAAAATGCGCGTAATGAAGCGGGTTCCGTGGCGGAAATGCGGCGCTATATCGAAACGGGACTGGACGGCTTTTTCAGTGATGATCCGGGCCTGGGACGCATCGCCGCCGGATAAACATTTCGTAACAAATTCATTTTGAGGGCGTGGCCGGCGGCGACGCCCTTATTATGCGTTTCTTGAATTACTGAAATTGGAATTTGAAATTAGACATATATCGCGAACTCCATTATTGTGCAATGCAACAACAGACCATTCATGGAGGGCATATGTCCACTTTTACCAACACCTACAGCAACGACGACAACTATTTCAGCAACCTGGGCCGCGCCACGCGCGCCTTCCTGGGCGCCCTGCTCGCTTCCAAGCCGTACAGCGAACTGGCACAGAAGGAAGTCATCGCCACGACCACCAACCATACCGAAGAACAGCGCTATGTGCGCCCAAGCAAGCGCGACATCGCCCTGCTGAACTCGGAAGCGGCCCGTCACGAAAACCTGATGCCGAATCTGGCCTCGGAACTGCGCTTCCTGGCTTCGCGCGGCTAAAAAACGTTCATGGCGGCGTTGCCTGCGCCTTGCGGTACGTTCGTACTGCCTGCAGCTTGGCGCCTTGCCCTGGACGTTTTTTAAGCTATTCAGGCACCACCAATTTAAAAGGAACTTTGATGATATTTCTCGAAACCGCACTGATCGCCGTGGCCGTCGTGGTCACCGGCATCCATTTCTACCTGATCTCGACCGGCAAAGCCCGTTTCTGATCAGCAAACAGCAAGGCAAAAGCAGCACGCCGCGCCATGCGGCCAGTCGTGTGCAGCAGTACAGAGTAGCAATACAAGGTAGTAATGATATGTCAGCCTGGCAATCGGTCCAGGCTGGCAAGTGGGAAAGTTAGTACACCCTTAGTGTGGCGCAGCAGCGTCCACCGGCGTTTCCAGCAGTGGCGGGGTTTGTCCCTTGCGCACGATCTGCACGAAAATCTCATTCTGTTTGACCATGCCCAACTCATAGCGGGCACGCTCCTCGACGGCGCCCGTGCCATCTTTCAGGTCGCGCACTTCGGATTCGAGCTTGGCGTTTCGCGCCTTCAATTCCATGTTCTTCTTATTGGCCACCGCCACTTGGGCTTCCATGTCGGCAACACGCAGCCAGCCGCCTTTACCCAGCCAGAGGGGAAATTGGATCAGCAGCAGCAGGGCTGCCAGGGCGAGCGTAATCAGGCGCATGGGACATTCAGTTAAAAAACCGGCCGGATATCTCCGGCCGGCCAGTGGGTTTTACATCAGCTTACTTCAGATTATAGAACGCATCGCGGCCAGGGTAGCTGGCGATATCGCCCAGGTCCTCTTCGATACGCAGCAGCTGGTTGTACTTGGCCATGCGGTCCGAACGCGACATCGAGCCGGTCTTGATCTGCAGGGCGTTCGTGGCCACGGCGATATCGGCGATAGTCGAGTCTTCCGTTTCGCCCGAGCGGTGCGAAATGACGGCCGTGTAGCCGGCGCGCTTGGCCATTTCGATGGCGGCGAAGGTTTCCGTCAGGGTGCCGATCTGGTTGATCTTGATCAGGATCGAGTTGGCGATACCTTTCGAGATGCCTTCTTTCAGGATCTTGGTGTTGGTGACATACAGGTCGTCGCCGACCAGTTGCACTTTCTTGCCCAATTCCGCCGTCAGGATCGCCCAGCCGTCCCAGTCGCCTTCGTGCATCGCGTCTTCGATCGAGATGATCGGGTACTTGTCGCACCAGGTTGCCAGCAGGTTGGTGAACTCGGCGGCCGTCAGGCTCAGGCCTTCGCCTTCCATCTCGTACTTGCCGTTCTTGTAGAACTCGGACGCGGCGCAATCGAGACCGATGGCGATCTGCGTACCTGGCTCGTAGCCCGCTTCTTCGATGGCCTGGATGATCAGCTTGATGGCTTCTTCATGATTGGCCAGCGATGGCGCGAAACCGCCTTCGTCGCCCACGTTGGTGTTCAGACCCTTCTTGTGCAGGATCTTTTTCAGCGTGTGGAACACTTCCGCGCCGTAGCGGACGGCTTCCTTGAACGACGGGGCGCCCACGGGAATGATCATGAATTCCTGGATGTCCAGGTTGTTGTCGGCATGCGCACCGCCGTTGATCACGTTCATCATCGGCACTGGCATCTGCATGGCGCCCGAACCGCCGAAATAGCGGTACAGCGGCAAGCCGGCTTCTTCGGCGGCAGCCTTGGCAACGGCCATGGAGACGGCCAGGATGGCGTTGGCGCCCAGGCGCGATTTGTTTTCCGTGCCGTCCAGGTCGATCAGGGTACGGTCCAGGAAAGCCTGTTCATTGGCGTCCAGGCCCATGATGGCTTCGGAGATTTCGGTGTTGATGTTTTCGCATGCTTGCAACACGCCTTTGCCGAAGTAGCGCTTGGCATCGCCATCGCGCAATTCCACGGCTTCACGCGAACCGGTCGAGGCACCCGACGGCACGGCCGCACGGCCCATCACGCCCGATTCCAGCAACACATCGCATTCGACGGTCGGATTGCCGCGCGAGTCCAGGATCTCGCGACCGATAATATCAACAATAGCACTCATGTCATTCTCCAAAGTTAAGCGTAACAGGGGCTGCACACTGCGTACTGATGCGCAATTGCACAAAGGGGGCAAAGAAACTCCCGGCGGGAACCATCTGGCCGGGAGCTGTCTTACGGGTAATACTGTCGCAATCGACCCGCGTTATTCCGCAGCGGCGTTGGCTTCCTTGTGCGCCAACGCTGCCTTGATGAACGAGGTAAACAAGGGATGGCCGGTGCGTGGCGTCGACTTGAACTCAGGATGGTATTGCACGCCCATATACCATGGGTGGGCATTGTCGCCCGTACGTGGCAATTCCATGATTTCGCACAAATCTTCGCTCGGCGTGCGGGCCGACACGATCATGCCAGCCGCTTCGACACGGGCCAGGTAGTGATTATTGGCTTCGTAGCGATGGCGGTGACGCTCGGTCACCACGCTGCCGTAGATCTCGGCAGCGAGGGTGCCCGGATTGACGGCACAGGTCTGCGCGCCCAGGCGCATGGTACCGCCCAGGTCCGAGTTTTCATCGCGCAACTCGACTTTACCATCGTGGTTTTGCCACTCATTGATCAGTGCAACGACAGGTTGATCCGTATCAAGGTCGAACTCGGTCGAATTCGCGTTCGGCATGCCAGCCTTGTTGCGCGCGTACTCGATCAGGGCCACTTGCATGCCCAGGCAGATGCCCAGGTAAGGGATCTTGTGCTCACGGGCGAACTGAGCCGCCTTGATCTTGCCTTCCACGCCGCGCTTGCCGAAGCCGCCCGGTACCAGGATGGCATCGTACTTGGCCAGGTTGTCGCAACCCGTCGTTTCGATTTCTTCCGAATCGATGTACTCGATGTTGACGCGGCTTTCCGTGTGGATGCCGGCGTGGCGCAGCGCTTCGATCAGCGACTTGTACGACTCGGTCAGCTCGACATACTTGCCGACCATGCCGACGGTCACTTCCGCCTTCGGGTGTTCCATCGTATAGATCAGCTTGCTCCAGATCGACAGGTCGGCCGGCGCAGGATCGAGGTCCAGCGCGTCGCAGATGATCTTGTCGAGGCCCTGGTCGTGCAGCATCTGCGGCACTTTGTAGATGGTGTCGACGTCCCACACGGAGATGACGGCCTGCTCTTCGATATTCGAGAACAGCGAGATTTTTGCACGCTCGTCTTCCGGGATGGCGCGGTCGGCGCGGCACAGCAATGCGTTTGGCATGATGCCGATTTCACGCAGCTTTTGCACCGAATGCTGGGTCGGCTTGGTCTTCAATTCACCGGCCGAGGCGATGTAAGGCACCAGGGTCAGATGGACGAAGGCCGTGTTCTTGCGGCCGGCGCGCAGGCTCAGCTGACGCGCCGCTTCCAGGAATGGCAGCGATTCGATATCGCCGACGGTGCCGCCGATTTCGCACAGGGCCACGTCGTAGCCTTCGGCGCCACGGCGGATGTAATCCTGGATTTCATTGGTGATGTGCGGAATCACCTGCACGGTCTTGCCCAGATATTCGCCCCGGCGTTCCTTGCGGATCACCGATTCATAGATCTGGCCAGTGGTGAAGTTATTCACCTTTTTCATGCGGGTGGAGATGAAGCGCTCGTAGTGACCGAGGTCGAGGTCGGTTTCGGCCCCGTCATCGGTGACGAATACTTCACCGTGTTGCATAGGGCTCATCGTGCCAGGATCGACGTTGATATACGGGTCGAGCTTGAGCATGGTGACTTTAAGGCCGCGCGATTCGAGGATCGCGGCGAGGGAGGCGGCGGCAATCCCTTTTCCAAGGGAAGACACAACGCCACCAGTGACGAAGACAAATTTGGTCATTGCAGATGGTGCCGAACGGCACGTGCGGGAAATTGAAATTATACACTAAAGCCCGCCTGCGGCGCTCCCCACGCGTGGAAATTTGCGCCAAATGCCGACTATCGCCCCGCTCCTGCGGTCTACGCACCACAAAATTACCCAATGGCAATAATTGAAATATTTCCAACTCCATACTTTGTGTGGGAGAGCGAACAGACCCTGCCGCGCTCCGGCCGCAAACTGGGATTTTTCAACGGAGGTACATCATGAGCTACGAAGAACGCGACGCCTACGGCATGTATGTCAACCGCGGCCACAAAGGCCCCGGCCCTGAACTGATGGGCGCCGACACCCTGATCGGCGACCATGTGCACAACGCCAAGGATGAACACCTGGGCGAAATCAAGGAAATCATGATCGACATGCGCAGCGGCAAGATCGCCTATGCTGTCATGTCGCACGGCGGCGTCTTCACCATCGGCGAAAAGCTGTTCGCCGTGCCCTGGGAAGCGCTGCTGCTCGACACCGTCAACAAGCGCTTCACCCTCAACGTCGACAAGGAACGCATCGAAAACGCGCCCGGCTTCGACACGGATAACTGGCCGAACATGGCCGATACCACGTGGGCCAATTCCATCCATAGTTACTACGGAACGACACCACGCGAGTATTAAACGCTGGCCTAATTTGGGGTCAGACCCGCCGGGTCTGACCCCAGCGTTAAATTAGAACCGGTACTCCAGCCCCGCCACATACGTCCTTCCCCGCGCCGTACTCATCGGCGTATTGTCGTTCGACTGCGACGGCATCGAATTCAGACGGTTCAGCGCTTCCAAATAATTCTTGTTTATGGCGTTTTGCACCGACAGGCGCAAGATACGTGCTGGGCAGCTCACTGATGTCGCACGCGCCAAACCACGCGCTGGCGATCGCGGTAGGCTGGCTGGTCTTTTCGCGCGTGTACGACAGGCGCGCATGCGCATGCAAAAAATCGGACGAACTACCTGGCTGTTATGGCGGAGCTTGCTGGGGGAGAGTGCCGGACAGTACGCCCGACGGAAATACAAGGAATTATTTGGCACTGGCGATGGCGGCAGTTGCCACTGCCGGCGTGAACCACACAAAGTCCGCCTGGGACGCCAGCACCGTGGCGCCGCGCTGCGCCAGCACCAGCACGAGCGGCGCGGGGCCGCCCGTCAAGTCCTGCACGTGCAGCGGCACGCCCAGGTCCTTGTGCGCATGGTAGGCGCCGGCGATCAGCACGGCTGGCGCGGGCGCGGCCAGCAGGCGCTCGGCCATGCGGCGGTCGCGCTGCTGCTGCACCGACAACATGGCAGCCAGGCGCGGTGCGTCAATCTGGTTGTCATGCATGACGCGGATGATGTCTTTCAGTTTGTCATGCACCTTGCCATCGTTGGCCAGGTTGGAGTGCTTGCCCTGCACGGCCGGCCGGTCGACAAACAGTTGCTTGATTTCGCTGCGGTCCAGGTTGGCCGACCAGACGGGATACGGCGCACGCATCACCGTCATCACCAGCTCGCCATATTGCTCCCATTTCCAGCTCGGTTGCCAGGCCAGCATCTCGGTCACGTGTTCGGGACGCACGACCGGGTCCGTCTGCAGCCACGGCTTGAGCTTGTCCACCCTGGCTTGCTGGTCCGGGTTCAGCATTTCCAGCAGCACGCTGCCTTGCGGACGCTGGCCCTGCAATTGCTGCACCAGCCATTGCTCGATCTGGTGATGGCTGAGCTGGTCATGCTGTTCGCCGATGATGAGCCGTGGAGCGGCGGCCAGCTGGGACAGCAATTGTTCGGCGCTCAGGCGCTGGCCGCTGCGCAGGTCGACGATCTCCCCCAACTGGCGCACGTCTTGCGCAGAAGCGGACGCGGCTGTCGTGTTGGCCAACGGTGCGACGCTGCTACAGGCGCTCAGCGCCAGCACGCAGGCGGGCAGGACAGCGGCGAGGGACAGGGGGAATTTCATGGCATGGCCTTTCGGGTTGAAGCTCGCATTGCAAAATAACTACTGGCGGACATTTTAATAGAAATGATTCTCATTTACAATCAATGCACGGCATACCCTGCAATTTTTTTACGCCAGGCAAAAAATCAATATAGTGCCTCGGTGGAATCCCCGGCCGCGGAGTAGAATAAAAAAAACGGAGGACTCGCGTGAATCAAACTGACCAGTTGGCGGTACTGAAAAAACCGCTGCCCGCATCCCTTGCTGCCGTACTTTCCCTGATCTTTGCCGACCGCTTTTCCATGACGCAAGCCATGCGCGAGCACCATGGCCGCGACGAGTCCAGCTATCCCCCCATGTTACCGGACGCCGTCATCTTCGCCCATTCCACCGAAGAAGTGGCGGCCGCCGTCAAGCTGTGCAGTGCGCACGACGTACCCATCATCGCCTATGGCAGTGGCACCTCGCTCGAAGGCCACGTGCTGGCCCTGCATGGTGGCGTGACGATTGATCTGTCGCAAATGAACGCCATGGTGGCCGTGCATCATGAAGACTTGACGGCCACCGTGCAGGCAGGCGTGACGCGCAAGCAGCTGAACGAGGAAATCCGCGACACGGGCCTGTTCTTCCCCATCGACCCGGGCGCCAATGCATCGCTGGGCGGCATGGCGGCGACGCGCGCCTCGGGCACGAACGCCGTGCGCTACGGCACCATGCGCGAAAACGTGCTGGCCCTGACGGTGGTGACGGCCGATGGCCGCATCATCAAGACGGGCACGCGGGCGAAAAAATCGTCGGCCGGCTACGACCTGACACGATTGTTCGTGGGCAGCGAGGGAACGCTGGGCATCATCACGGAAGTGACGGTGAAACTGTATCCGCTGCCGGAAGCGATCTCGGCGGCCGTCTGCTCCTTCCCCGGCACGGGCGAAGCCGTCAACGCCGTGATCCAGACCATCCAGATGGGCGTGCCCGTGGCGCGGGTCGAGTTTCTCGATGAAAATGGCGTCAAGGCCATCAATGCCTACGACAAAATGGCGCTGCCGCAAAAGCCACTGTTATTGTTTGAATTCCACGGCACGCCAGCCAGCGTGGCCGAGCAGGCGCAACTGGTGCAAGCCATCACGGCGGAGCACGGCGCCAGCGATTTCGAATGGGCCAGCCGCCCCGAAGAGCGCTCGCGCCTGTGGGCCGCGCGCCACAACGCGTATTTCGCCCTGCTGCAGATGCGCCCCGGCAGCCGCGCCATTTCCACCGATTGCTGCGTGCCCATTTCGCGCCTGGCCGAATGCATCCTGGCCACCAAGGCCGATTGCGAAGCGCAAGGCCTGGTCTACGCCATCATCGGCCACGTGGGCGACGGCAATTTCCACGTGCAGATGCTGGTCGACCCAGATGATCCCGCCGACATCGCCCGCGCGGAAAAAGTCAACAGCGACATGGTCACGCGCGCCATTGGCATGGACGGCACCTGCACGGGCGAACACGGCGTGGGCATGCACAAGATGGCATTCCTGGTGGAAGAACATGGCGAAGGGGCCATCGACACCATGCGCGCCTTGAAACACGCGCTGGACCCGAAGAACATCATGAATCCGGGCAAGATCGTGCGCTGGTAATAAGCCCGCAAGCAAAAACTGGGGTCAGACCCGCCGGGTCTGACCCGGCTTTGGCCTCGGGCTTATTTTTACAGCTCCATGCGCATCGGCACAAACGCGATGCCGCCCGTCTCCACCTTCGGTCCCGTGGCGACAAAGCCCAGGCTTTCATACAGGGGCAAGGCGTAGGCCGATGAATTGACGGTAAATGCCGTCACGCCGCCCCTGGCAAGCGACGCAGCGCGGGCGGCCTGCCATAGGCGGCGCGCCATGCCGCGCCGGTGCAGGGCGCGCGGCACGAACATGTGGAACAGGTGCGTGTTGTCGCGCATGGCCACCACGCCGGCCAGCGCGCCATCGATATGCGCGAGCTGGTAATGGTAATTCGGTAGCGACAAATAGTTTTCGATAGCCGGCTGGCGGCAGTGTTCGATGAACTTTTCCGCCCCTGCGCCATCCGGGTGCAGAGTCAGAAAGGGCATCAGGTCATCGATCAGGGCAACGATGGCGGGCGCATCGGCAACCAGAGCGGGACGCAGTGTCGGTTCGGGTAAAGTAGTCATGATGATAATCATGCCACCGTCTGGACGATATTGACAAGTATCAACAGAAATCGCGGCTGCTGGTGCGCAAACGCCCCAACAGATGCGACATGTCGACCAGGCGCTTGGCCACCAGGTTGCACACCTGCCCTTCGCGCTGCCACACGCCGTACACCCCCAGCAGGGGCGCGCTCAACACTTCACGCCGCTGGCTTTCCACCAGGTCGGGCCAGACGATGACGTTGACCGTGCCCGTCTCGTCTTCCAGGGTCATGAAGATCACGCCCTTGGCCGTGCCCGGCCGCTGGCGCACGGTGACGATGCCGCAGGCGCGCGCCAGCTGGCCATTCGTGTAGCTGGCAAGCGTCGCGGCGGGCAGGAAACGCTGCTCCAGCAATGACTTGCGCAGCAGCGCCAGCGGGTGGCGGCCCAGGGTCAGGCCTTGCGCGCGGTAGTCGCTGACGATGCTCTCGCCTTCCGTGGGCGCGGCCAGCACGGGCAAGTCTTCCTCTTGTGTGGTGGCGCGCAGCAAGTCCCTGTCGGGCACCGCGCCGGCCGCCTGCCACAGCGCCTCGCGCCGGTGGCCAGCCAGCGCGTGCAGCGCGTTGCCGGCAGCGAGCACCTGCAAGTCATGACGGTCCAGGCTGCCACGCCGGGCCAAGTCGGCCACGTCAAGAAAGGCGGCGATGGAACGCGCATCCTCGATGCGCCGGGCCGCCTCCACGCGCATGCCGAACAGACTGTTCAAGCCCAGGCGCACGGCGGGCGCGGCGCCCTGCCCTCCCTGTCCTTCCCGCTCCTCCAGCGCCGCCTCCCAGCCGCTGACGGCCACGTCGACGGGCAGCACTTGCACGCCATGCCGGCGACCATCCTGCACCAGTTGCGAGGGACTGTAAAAGCCCATGGGCTGGCTGTTGAGCAAGGCGCACAGGAAGGCAGCCGGTTCGTGGCATTTCAGCCAGGAACTGGCGTACGTCAGCAGGGCAAAACTGGCCGCATGCGACTCGGGGAAACCGTATTCGCCGAAACCCTCGATCTGGCTGAAGATGGCCTCGGAAAATTCTTTCTCATAGCCATTGTCCACCATGGCATCGACGATGCGGTCATGGTAATTGTTCATGCCGCCCTTGCGTTTCCAGGCCGCCATGGCGCGCCGCAACTGATCCGCTTCGCCGGGCGTAAAATCGGCGGCGATGATGGCCACCTGCATCACCTGCTCCTGGAAAATCGGGATGCCCAGGGTGCGTCCCAGCGCCTTTTCCAGGCCCTTCGGAAACTCGACCGCTTCCTTCTGCTGGCGCCGCTGCAGATACGGATGCACCATGCCGCCCTGGATGGGGCCGGGGCGCACCAGCGCCACCTCGATGACGAGGTCGTAGAATTCACGGGGACGCAAGCGCGGCAGCATGCTCATCTGAGCGCGCGACTCGATCTGGAACACGCCGATGGTGTCCGCCTGACACATCATGTCGTAAGTGGCGGGGTCTTCGCCGGGAATATCCTGCATCCGGAATTCCTCGCCGCGCCGCGCACTCACCAGTTCCAGGGCACGGCGCAGGGCCGACAGCATGCCCAGCGCCAGCACGTCGACCTTCATCAAGCCCAGCTCCTCGAGGTCGTTCTTGTCCCACTCGATGACACTGCGCTCGGCCATGCTGGCGTTTTCGATGGGCACCAGGCGCGACAACTTGCCTTGCGCGATGACAAAGCCTCCCGGATGCTGGGACAGGTGCCGGGGAAATCCCAGCAACTGCTGCGCCAGGCTGGCCCACTGCTGCGACAATTCCGCCTCCGGGTCCAGCCCGCATTCGGCCAGGCGCTCCAACAGATCGCGCTTGCCGTCGAACCAGCGATGCGCTTTGGCCACCTTTTCCACGATGGCCAGGTCGATCCCCAGCGCCCGGCCGCTGTCGCGCAAGGCGCTTTTCGGCCGGTAGCTGATCACCACGGCCGCCAGCGCGGCCCGCTCGCGGCCATATTTCCCGTAGATATATTGAATGACCTCTTCACGTCGCTGGTGCTCGAAATCGACGTCGATATCGGGCGGCTCGTTGCGCTCGCGCGACATGAAGCGCTCGACCAGGCAATTACCGCGCGCAGGGTCCACTTCCGTGATGTGCAGGCAATAGCAGACAGCCGAGTTGGCGGCCGAGCCCCGGCCCTGGCACAGGATGTTTTGCCCCCGTGCAAAGCGCACGATGTCGTACACGGTCAAAAAATACGGCTCGTAAGAAAGGTCGGCGATCAGTTGCAGCTCGTGCTCGATCTGCTGCTGCACGTTCGCCGGGATACCCAGCGGAAAGCGGATGCGCGCGCCCGCATACGTTTCCTCGCGCAGATACGTCGCCGGCGTGTGCCCGTCCGGCACCAGTTCGTCGGGATAGTCATAGCGCAAGCTGTCGAGGGAAAATGTGCACATCCTGGCGATGCGCACGGTTTCCGCCAGCGCTTGCGGCGGATACACATTGGCCAGGCGCAAGCGCGCGCGCAGATGCTGCTCGGCATTTTGCGCCAGCGCATAGCCGCACTCGCCCACCGGCTTGCCCACGCGAATCGCGCACAGGGTGTCGAGCAAAGGCTTGCGCGAACGCACATGCATGCACACATGGCCGACGGCCACCACGGGCAAGCCCAGCGCCTGCGCGGTGTCCTGCACGGCGCTGCGGTGGGCGTCATCCTGCGCCCGCTGCAGCAAATTCAGGCCGATCCAGCTGCGCTCGCTGCCAAAGGTGGCCACCATCCACTCTCCCTGTGCGCGCACGGCTTCCGGCTGGGCCGGATAGCCGGGCAGCAAGATCATCAGACAGCCGGGCAAACCCTGCAAATGGGCAAACTCGGGCGAGGGCACGGCGAAATCTTCGGGCGTCAGCAAATATCGCCCCTTGGCCGCCCGCGTGCGCGCCATGGTGATCAGTTCCGACAGATTGCCGTAACCGTCACGATCCTGCACCAGCGCCAGCAAGGAGAGCGCCGCACTACCGTCGGCCTGCGTCAAATGAAAATGCGCGCCGATAATCAGGGGAAAACCGGCCCGCTTGGCCGTCGCATGGGCGCGCACGACGCCCGCCAGCGAACATTCGTCCGTGATGGCCACCGCCTTGTAACCGAGCTGTACAGAGCGCGCCACCAACTCTTCCGCATGCGAGGCCCCATGCAGGAAGCTGAAATTGCTCAGGCAATACAACTCAGCATACTCGGGTAAGACTGCGCCCCACATGATCCACCTCAATACTGTATATAAACACAGTATATTATACGCATCTTGGATCGGGCTTATCGTTTATGCTGATGTTTTACCTTGCATCGTCTCCACCATGATCGCTCATCTCTTGAAATGTTTCGGCGCGGCCCCCGGTGGCGGCAATACGGCGCTGGTCGTGGAAAACGACCATGGCAGCGAAACGGCGCGCCAGCAGTTCGCCCGCGAACGCCAGGTCAGCGCCTGCGTCTTCATCGACCGGCAAGCGGACGGCGGCATCGTGCTCGACTATTTTTATCCGCACACGCGCAGCCCCCTGTGCCTGCATGCCACCCTGGCGGCCGCACATGTGCTGCTGACGGCGCCCGGCGCCCCGGCAACCCTGACGGTGAGCACGGCCATGCGCGGGCAAGCCTTGCAGCTGGTGCGCCGCGCGGAAGGTATGTCGCATGGATTATTTATTGGCCTGGCGCCGCAACCCTCGCCTGCCGTCATGGTGGAAAAGTATATCCCGTCAGAACTCATGGGCCAGCACATGCACTTGCTGTCGCCGCCCGTGATCGCCTCGGTCGGCAGTCCGAAGCTGCTGCTGGAAGTGGCTGACCGCACCACCCTGCGCGCGCTGCGGCCGAACCTGGAACTGATCGCCGACTGGAGCGCCTTGCACAAGGTCAACGGCTGCTATGCGTATTGCCGCACGGGCGAGAACACATACGAAGGGCGCAACTTCAACCACCTCGACCCGGCGTTGGAAGACAGCGCCACGGGCGTGGCGGCGGGCGCGCTGGCAGCGTATTTGCAACAGTCGCTGCGCCTGCATCAGGGCCACGTGACGCAGCAACCCTGTTTGATCGACGTGCAATACAGCCCCGGGGAAATCCTGGTGGGCGGCATGGTGCAAGCGAGCACCTGAACGGGGCATCGCGCACCAGCGCAAGGCAAGCCAGGCGCTGAACAAAAGATAGTCAACCAGGAAACAACAGTTACAACAGATTTGTAATAACAAAACAAAGTATCGCTGGTGGAGGATGAAATGATGGCACTAAAATCAAGTCACAATACCACTTGGAGACACCGCGTGCCGACCCTCACCACCTTGCGTAAAGCCATTCTCATCAGCCTGTACGGCAGCACTGCCCTGGCCGCGTTCAGTCCCGCCGCCATGGCCCAGACCACGGAAGCGGGCGCCACCGATGGTCCCGTGCAAACGGTCAGCGTGGTCGGCTCGCGCCGGGTCACCAGTTCCGCCACCGACACCATGGTGCCGGTCGATATCATTCCGATTTCCAGGGTGGCCGAGCAAGGCGGTCAGTTTGACCTGGCGCAATCGCTGCAATACATCTCGCCCTCGTTCAACTCCACGCGCCAGACGGGCGCCGACGGGGCCGACCTCGTCGATTCGGCCGCCCTGCGCGGTCTCGGTTCCGATCAGACACTGGTGCTGGTGAACGGCAAACGGCGCCACACGACGGCCCTGGTCAACCTGTTCGGCGCGCGCAACCGCGGCAACACGGGCACGGACATGAATGCGATTCCTTTGCTGGCGATCAAGAACGTGCAAGTACTGCGCGACGGCGCCGCCGCCCAGTACGGCTCGGACGCCATTGCCGGCGTGATCGACATCGAACTGAAGAAAAGCCTGGGTTGCGAAGCGGTGGCCGGCTACAGCCAGTACTCGGCCGGCGACGGCAAGAACTACATGACCTCCGCCTACTGCGGCATCGCGCTGGGCGACAAGGGTAGCTTGGCCATCACGGGCGAATACCTGGACCGGGGCCGCTCGAACCGGGCCGACGCGGACAGCATGCGCATCATCGGTGACACCAAGGCCAAGAACAAGACCCTGTACATCAATGGCGACTACGCCACCAGCGCCACGGGAAAACTGTACTTCACGGCCGGCGCGCAGACGCGCGATGCATCCAGCGCCGCGTTTGGCCGCGGCGGCATCGGCAGCGACGACATTCCGTCGCGCAATTCGGCCGCCATGTATCCGGACGGTTTCGTACCGTTCATTAACGGCAAGATCGACGACCAGTACGCCACCATCGGCCACCGCAGCCAGATCGGCGAATGGCATGCTGACTTTTCGCAAACCTATGGCTACAACAAGATGCGCTACGACATCAGCCATACCTTGAACGCCTCGATTGCCAACCTCGACTTGATGAACGGCGGCAAGGGGGTCAGCGCCAGCAGCTACGACGCAGGCGGCTTCTCGTTCCAGCAGCTGACCAGCAACGCCGATTTCAGCCGCTTTTACGATACGGTAATGAGCGGCATGAACGTGGCTTTCGGCGCCGAATACCGCAGCGAGGAATACAAGATCATGGCCGGAGAACCGGGCTCCTACATCGACGCCGACGGCGTGGGCATGGGCGGCAATGCGGGCAGCCAGGGCTTTCCCGGCTTCCAGCCAGGCGATGCCACCAAGGCCAAACGCCACAGCATCGCCGCGTATGCCGACGTGGAACTGGACTGGACGGAACGCCTGAAAACCCAGGCTGCCCTGCGCTATGAAAAATTCAGCGATTTCGGCTCCACCGTGACGGGCAAGCTGGCCGCCAGCTATAAAGTGGCACCGAATGTGCTGCTGCGCGGCTCGGCCAGTACGGGCTTCCGCGCGCCATCCTTGCAGCAAGTGTATTTCTCGTCCACCTTCACCGACTTCATCGGCGGCGTGCCCACGGACGTGGTGCTGGCCCCCAATGGCGGCACCGTCGCCAACGCAGCCGGCATTCCCAAGTTGAAAGAGGAAAAATCCACCAGCTTCACGTTTGGCACCACCTGGACGCCGACACAAGCCATTTCCGTCACGGCTGACTTGTACAATATCAAGATCAAGGACCGCATCGTGCTGTCGGGCCGCTTCAATGCCGACAACTATCCGGACCTGGCGGCACGCCTGGCGCTCTTGGGCGTGGGCGAGGCGCAATTCTTCGTCAACTCCATCGACACGCGCACGCGCGGCCTGGACCTGACGGCCTCGCACAAGGGCGAACTGGCCGGCAACCGCCTGAACACCTTCCTGGCCTTGAACCTGAGCAAAACGGAAGTGACGAAGGTCAAGACGCCCGCCTCACTGACGGGCTTCGAGGATGTCTTGCTGTCCGAGCGCGAACGCCTGTTCATCGAACAGGGCGGCCCCCGCGCGAAAGCCACCGTGGGCTTCGACTACATCACGGGCAAGCTGGAATCGGACTTGCGCATCATCTATTTTGGCCCGCAAACCCTGGGCACCTTCAGCGGCACGGCCGCCGGCGTGCCCAACGCCCACTACGCAGCCAAGACCTCGGCCGACCTGAGCTTTACCTACAGCATCAACAAAAATACCAAGCTCACTTTCGGCGGCAACAATATCTTCAACGTCAAGCCGACCACGCAAAACGCGGATGAAACGGACAACGGTTTCAAATACGACAGCGTGCAGTTCGGCCTGAACGGCGCCTCGTATTTCGGACGGCTGTGGGTGAAGTTCTGATCACCGTGCCCGCCTGAAGAAACAGCGGCTGCGCCAGCATGGGCAGCCGCTGTTTTTTATGCGGGCAGCAATACGCTTGATCCGATGGCAGGAGCTTGATGAAAGGTGGCTGCTACCCTCGTCAAGGCAATTCAGGGCGCACAGTTCAGCATCCACTGCACCCCGAACTGGTCGGTCAATTTACCGAAATAATCGCTACAGTTTTTGCACAAAATCACGTTCCCGGCTATCCCACAGGCATTTCTGGCATCGACCTGCGTTAAATACGTGCTCGCACCCTGGCAAACCATTAATGACCGAGGCGCATTCTGGACACAAGTCGGCCATGCCCCCGGCGTCATCATGGTATCGGCTGCCACATTCGTCACAAGTTTTCACAGCGCACCATCACAGTTCATACACTCCCATGCTCCAGTACCGGCTGCCTTGCCTGTTGCGGGCAAGCCAACCCAGTGCCTGCAACTCCTTGCCGATCAGGCGATTCATGATGCCATGTCCGACAAGCAGCACAGGCCCCTCGGCGGCTAGCGCAACAAGCCGCTCGGCGGCAGCCCTGGCGCGCCGCCGGCTTATCGTTAACGAGTCGGCTCCGCGCGCATAACCGAACAACCAGAGTATGCGAAAAATCACTGCCCAGGCTCCGGGCGGCAGCCAGGGTGCACTCCACAGGGCAAAGGGAAGCTCGGCCTCCGTGAAAATCGCCTCTTGCATGAACGGCAAGTCGCCCAGTGCCCTGGCCGACGAGCACGCCCTGGGTGCCGTACTTGCCACGATGGTCGACGCGGAAAGCGCTGCCGCAGGGCACTCTGCCGGTACGTCACCCTCTTTGATGAGCGATTGATTGTAGCGCTCAATCCACTGTCCCATTTGCACCGGCGCTATCCAGCGCCCCTTGGCGATCTGGGGCTCGCCGTGTCTCATTAATGTTATTCGCAATTCAGTCAGATCGCCTCCCACATTTATCAGTCCGCTGCATGGGGGAACTTGCCCCTTGTCTGCCCTGCCGGCCTGCTCCTGCGCCTCCCGGCAGGTACGAGCGCAGTGAACAATCTTTGCCCTGCGGCGGAAAGAACGGATAATAGCGCCTAACTCATCAGCACAGTATTGGATTACCTCATGGAAATTAAAGTCAACTTTCTCGACAAGCTGCGTCTCGAAGCCAAGTTCGACGATTTCACCGTCATCGCAGATCAGCCCATCCGCTACAAGGGCGATGGTTCGGCACCTGGCCCGTTCGATTACTTTTTGGCATCATCGGCACTGTGCGCAGCGTACTTCGTAAAGTTGTATTGCGATACGCGCAATATTTCCACCGAAAATATCCGCCTGTCGCAAAACAATATTGTTGATCCGGAAAACCGTTACCAGCAGATTTTCAAGATCCAGGTCGAATTGCCGGCCGATATCTCGGCCAAGGACCGCCAGGGCATCCTGCGCTCGATAGACCGTTGCACGGTGAAAAAAGTGGTGCAGGCGGGGCCAGAATTCGTCATTGAAGAAGTCGAGAACCTGGACGCCGATGCGCAGGCCTTGCTGACCTTGAATCCGGATCCGGGTGCGAGCACCTATATCGTCGGCAAGGATTTGCCGCTGGAACAGACCATCGCCAATATGTCGGGCCTCCTGGCGGGCCTGGGCATCAAGATTGAAATCGCCTCGTGGCGCAACATCATTCCAAATGTATGGTCGCTGCACATCCGCGACGCGCACTCACCCATGTGCTTTACCAACGGCAAGGGCGCGACCAAGGAAAGCGCGCTGGCGTCGGCCCTGGGCGAGTATATCGAGCGGCTCAGCAACAACCATTTCTACGCGGGGTCTTTCTGGGGTGTCGACATTGCCAATGCGCCATTCGTGCATTATCCGAACGAACGCTGGTTCAAGCCGGGCCGCAAGGATGCGCTGCCGAAGGAGATTCTCGATGCCTACTGCCTCGATATCTACAATCCCGATGGCGAGTTGCGCGGCTCGCACCTGATCGACACCAACTCCGGCAATGCGGAGCGCGGCATCTGCTCGCTGCCGTATGTGCGCCATTCCGATGGCGAGGTCGTGTATTTCCCGTCGAACCTGATCGAAAACCTGTACGTCAGCAATGGCATGAGCGCCGGCAATACCTTGGTCGAAGCGCAGGTGCAATGTCTGTCGGAAATTTTCGAACGGGCCGTCAAGCGCGAAATCCTCGAAGGTGAAATCGCCCTGCCCGACGTGCCGCAGGAAGTGCTGGCGAAGTATCCGGGCATCCTGGCCGGCATCCAGGGCCTGGAAGAGCAAGGCTTTCCCGTGCTGGTGAAAGATGCGTCGCTGGGCGGCGTGTACCCGGTGATGTGCGTTACCCTGATGAACCCGCGCACGGGCGGCGTGTTTGCCTCGTTCGGCGCGCACCCGAGCCTGGAAGTGGCGCTCGAGCGCAGCCTGACGGAATTGCTGCAAGGGCGCAGTTTTGAAGGCTTGAATGACTTGCCGCAGCCGACGTTTGCCAGCGAAGCCGTCACCGAGCCGAATAATTTCGTCGAACACTTCATCGATTCGAGCGGCATCGTCTCGTGGCGCTTCTTCAGCGCCAGGGCCGATTACGATTTTGTCGAGTGGGATTTTTCCGGCCACGGCGAGAACTCGAATGCCGAGGAAGCGGCGACCCTGTTCGGCATCCTCGCCGACATGGGCAAGGAAGTGTACACGGCCGAATATGACCAGCTGGGCGCCACCGCCTGCCGTATCCTCGTGCCCGGTTATTCGGAAGTGTATCCCGTCGAGGATTTGATCTGGGACAACACCAACAAGGCGCTGCTGTTCCGCGCCGACATCCTGAACCTGCATAATCTGGACGATGCCAGCCTGGAAGCGCTGCTGGAGCGCCTGGAAAACAGCGAGCTCGACGAGTACGGCGACATCGCCACGCTGATCGGCATCGAGTTTGACGAAAACACGGTGTGGGGCCAGCTGACGACGCTGGAATTGAAGCTGCTGATTCAGCTCGTCCTGCAGCAATTCGAGGAAGCGAAAGAGCTGGTAGAAACCTTCCTGCAGTACAACGACAACACGCTCGAGCGCAAGCTGTTCTATCAAGCATTGAACGTGGTGCTGGAAGTGGAACTGGACGACGAGCTGGAGCTGGATGATTACGTGGTCAATTTCCGCCGCATGTTTGGCGACGCCCGCATGGACGCGGTGCTGGGCTCGGTGGACGGCAGCGTGCGCTTCTTCGGCCTGACCCCGACCAGCATGCAGCTGGAAGGCCTGGACAGGCACCAGCGCCTGATCGACAGCTTCAAGAAATTGCACGCGGCGCGCGCCAAGGCTGCGGCCCGCTAGGGTGACTAGCCAGGGATGGACTTGCAACAGTTCATCCCTGGCGACAACAAGCTGACGACAATCAGCCGGCCAGCGCCGCGATCTCCTTCTGCATGTTTTCAATGGCCCGCTCGTTGTACTGGTCGGCGAAATACGCATCGCCAAACAGCTGTCCCGCCTGTGCCTTGGCGCACAGATGCTGCAGCGCCAGGCCCCGCTGCTCGTTGAAGCGCACGGGGTCCACATGCGCGTATTCACGGCCGATGGCTTGCGTGTAGGCGTGGTACACCTCTTCATCCTGACCGAGGATGGCCAGGTCGGCGCTGAGCATGGCGTCCTTCAGCGCGTGGCTGATGCCGGGTCCCTGGAAATGGTCGGTCACGCGTATCAATTGCGCCACATCAAGGTTGTCGCCCGCATCGAGGCCGCTGGCCAGCCACAGCTGGGCGCTGGCCTCTTCGCTCGAATACAGGGCGTCTTCGTCGTGGCTGTAGACGGCGTCATGGAACCAAAAGGCTTTTTTGACCAGCGCGCTGTCGCGTTTGGGCGCATAGGTATTGTCGGCCCATACGCGGATTTCCGACAGGCCGTGCACCAGGTGGTCGAGGTTGTGATAGTGGCGGTCCGTGCCGCCATACGCCTGCGGTCCCGTCAGGTACGCGAACCAGTGATCCGCCAGCGCGATGTCGGCTTGCGAGGCGCTGGCGTAATTCCACAGCGCTTCCCACTCCTTGCGCAGGCAGTCGAGTATCCACGCCTGGTAGGCCGGGCCAGGGACGAATTTTTTCATGGTCCAGTTCCAGCCCACGGGGCCTTCCAGCGCCTTGACGAAGCTGGAGCTGACGGAGCCGAGGTCGCGCGGCGGCATGACGAAAATCGTCTTGGCGCCAGCAAGCACGTCCACATTGGTTTGCTGGATCAGGTTTTCATAGTCGAAATCGGCCGTCGTGCGGATGCCGCGTATCAGATAATCACAGCCATGCTTTTTCGCCGCGCGCGCCGTGTAGTCGCCCTTGACGATGACCACCTGCACATTGTCCCAGCCGCACTCGCGCGCGCTCTGTTCGATGATGCGCTTGCGGTCTTCGGCAGGGAATTGAGGGCGCTTGGCGGGGTTTTGCGACAAGAAGACGATCACCTCGTCGGCGAGCGAACGCGCTTCGCCGATCACCCACATATGGCCGTTGGTGATGGGGTCGAGGGTTCCTGAAAATCCGATTCTCTGCATGCTGCGCTCCGTGGTCTGGTTCTGCTTGTTTCGCAGACAATATAGGGCCACGGCGCGCACGTCAATGCACCAGGTTAAAGATCCGCCTCATGCAAGGGCGAAGTGGAGGGAAATCTGCCTCATTTTTTCGCCACCAGGGGGAATTCCACGCGCACGCACAGGCCGCCCAGGCGCTCGGATTTATCCAGCACCAGACGCGCGCCATGGCGTTCGGCGATGGCCTTGATGATGGCCAGCCCCAGGCCGCTGCCGTTGGCGTCCGTGCCGGGCACGCGGTAGAAGCGGCTGAAGACGCGCTCGCGCTCTTCGGGCGGGATGCCGGGACCGCTATCTTCCACGGACAAGGTCACGCCGACGGGGCTGGCGCGCAGGTCGATATCGACAGTGCCGCCCTGCGGCGTGTACTTGATGGCGTTGTCGACCAGGTTGCGCAGCATGATATTGAGCGCATCGGCCTGCCCCGCCACCTTGGCCGGGTCCATGTGGTGCAGGCCCAGGTCGATCTTGCGCGCTTGCGCGATGCCGGCCATGTCGCCCAGCGCCCGCTTGACGACGTCGTTCAAGTCCACCGCCTGCAACTGGTCGCCGCTGGCGGCGCTCGCTTCCTGGCGCGCCAGCACCAGCAATTGCTCGACCAGGCGCGTGGCCCGCTCGATGCCGGCACTCACGCGGGAAATCGCCAGGCTGCGTTTTTCCTCGGATTCGGCCCGTTCCAGGCTCAACACCTGCAGTTTCAGGGCCGCCAGCGGCGTGCGCAATTCATGCGCGGCGTCGGCAACAAAGTGCTGCTGCGCGTCGAACGCCGTTTTTACGCGGCCGAACAGCAGGTTCAATTCATGTACGAGGGGGCGTACTTCGTCGGGCAAGCCCGCTTCCGAGACGGGCGACAGATCGTCCGCCTGGCGCGCCGCCACCTGCTTGCGCACGCGCGAGACGGGCGCCAGCGAACCGCTGACGACCCACCAGACGACCAGCATCAGAATCGGCGCCATCAGCGCGATGGGCCCCACCGTGCGCAGGGCCAGGCTGCCGGCCATGCGCTTGCGCACGGCCATGTCCTGGGCGATCTGCACGGTCTGGGAACTGGTTTGCACGGAAAAGATGCGGTAGGTGGTGCCGTTCGCCTTGACATTCGAAAAGCCCAGCACGGCGCGCTGCGGCAGTTCCGCGCGCGTGATCGAGCGGAATACCTGCACGCCGTCCGGCGTCCACACCTGCACCACCATGTCGTTGTTGACGGGGTCGGCCGGCAAAGCTTGCGCATGGTTGGCCAGCGGCGCGCCGGAGCGCAGCGACAGGGCCATCTGCTGCATGTGGTAGTCAAAAATCTGGTCAGCGTCGTACAGGGCGCTGCGGTAGGCGATCGACGCCTGGGCCAGGGCCGCCATGATGATGGCCGCCAGCAAAAACCACAGCAGGCGGCCGCGCAGCGAGTGCGTCACCGTGACCTTCATCCTCATGCCTTGGGCACCATATAGCCGAGGCCGCGCACG
The DNA here is from genome assembly GCF_051380905.1 of Janthinobacterium darwini. Taxonomy (NCBI): domain Bacteria; kingdom Pseudomonadati; phylum Pseudomonadota; class Betaproteobacteria; order Burkholderiales; family Oxalobacteraceae; genus Janthinobacterium; species Janthinobacterium darwini. The sequence continues at coordinate 451,570 of NZ_JBNYXX010000001.1, read as the reverse complement.
TTCTGGATCAAGTCGCTACCGAGCTTCTTGCGCAAGCCATGGATATACACTTCCACTGCATTGCTGTTGACTTCATCCTTCCAGCTGTACAGTTTTTCTTCCAGCTGCGCGCGCGACAGCACGATGCCGGGGCGCGCGATCAAGGCTTCCAGCACGGCCCATTCGCGCGCCGACAGGTTGACGGGATGGCCCTCGGCGATCACTTCGCGCGTCAGCGGATTAATACTCACGCCCTGGTGTTCGAAGATCGGTTCCGGCCGCCCCGAGGCGCGCCGCAGCAGGGCACGTATGCGCGCCAGCAATTCATCGAGGTCATACGGCTTCAGCACGTAATCATCGGCGCCCGCGTCGAGGCCCGCGATGCGCTGCTCGACGGCGTCGCGCGCCGTGGCCACCAGCACCGGGGTGTCGAGTTTGCGCAATCGCATCGAGCGCAGCACGTCAAGACCATCCTTGCGCGGCAAGCCCAGGTCCAGCAGCACCAGGTCATAGGTTTGCGTCTGCAGGGCCGTGTCGGCCATGTCGCCATCCTTGACCCAGTCCACCGCGTAATGCTCGGCGCGCAGCAAGTCAAGCACCACCTCGCCGATCATCGTGTCGTCTTCTACCAGCAATAAGCGCATGGCTTGCCTTTCTGTTTCGTTATGCTCGCTTTCACCCCAAAAGATGAAAGGCTGGGGTCAGACCCGGCGGGTCTGACCCCGGTGCTAATGAGTTAACCTAATCGCACGGGAATAAAAATCTTATCCGGTCCCCGCTGTATCAGCAAGGCCACCGACTTGGCGGATTTTTCCACCACGTCGCGCACCTGTTCGACCGTGTTGACGGGACGGCCATTGACCGACAATAGCACGTCGCCCGGCTGCACTCCGGCATTCGCGGCGGCACCGCCAGCGTCTTCCACCAGCAGGCCGGCGCTGATGCCCGCCTCGCGTTTTTCATCCGATTGTAACGGACGCAGCGCCAGGCCCAGCTTTACCTTGCCGGCCGCGCTGTCGCTTTTCGCCACCTCGGCCACCTTGTCGGCGGCATTGCCCAGGGTTGCCGTCAGGCTGACGATCTTGCCGTCACGCCAGACATCCAGGCTGATCTTGTCGCCTGGCAAGGACGTACCCACTAGAGCCGGCAAGTCGGCCGAGCCGATGATGCGCTGGCCATTCACCTTGCGCACCACGTCGCCCGACTTCAGGCCTGCCTTGTCGGCCGGGCTACCCCGCTCCACGTTGGCGACCAAGGCGCCTTCCGGCGTGGCCAGCTTGAACGAGTCGGCAAAACCCTGGTTCACTTCCTGCACCGTCACGCCCAGCTTGGCATGGCTGGCCTTGCCCGTGGCGACGATCTGGTCCTTGATGCGGCCGGCCAGGTCGATCGGGATGGCGAACGACAAGCCCTGGAAGCCTCCCGTCTGGCTGTAGATCTGCGAATTGATACCCACCACTTCGCCGCGCGTATTGAATAGCGGACCGCCCGAGTTGCCGGGGTTCACTGCCACGTCGGTCTGGATGAAGGGTACATTGCTGTCGTCAGGCAGGGAGCGTCCCTTGGCGCTCACCACGCCCGCCGTTACCGTACTGTCGAAACCGTACGGCGAACCGATGGCCAGCACCCACTCGCCCACTTTCAGGTCGCTCGAATGACCGAGCGGTACGACGGGCAGGTTGTTCGCGTCTATCTTCAGCACGGCGATATCGGTCTTCGGATCCGTGCCCAGCACCTTGGCGCGGAATTCGCGGCGGTCGTTGAGCTTGACGGTCACTTCGCGCGCATCACGTACCACGTGGGCATTCGTCATGATGACGCCATCCGGGCTGACGATGAAGCCGGAACCGAGGCCGTGCGTGGGCACGTCGCGGCCACCGCGCTGCCCGCCTTGCGGCCCCTGGAAGCGGCGGAAAAATTCGAAGAAGGGGTCGTTGCCGAAATCGTCGTTGCCGGCCTGGGCCGAGGGGTCGTAAGCCACCTTGGTGCTGCCCGTGACGCTGATATTGACCACGGCCGGGCTATTGCGCGCGGCGATCTGGCTAAAGTCGGGCAAGGCCACCAGCGGTGCGGCAGCGGCAGGCGCCACGGCGGCGGCCACCGGGGTGGCGGGCGCGCTGGCGGCGGCATTCGCGCCTGCATTGTTCTGATGGATCACCATGGCGCCGCCGGCACCCAGCACACCGATCGCGGCCAGCGCGGCTACGGTGCGTTTGATTTTCAGCGATGCGGTATTGGTTTGCTGTTCCATGAATTGCTCCTCATTCAATGAGATTTTGATGTATGCAATAGTGGGCCACGAGTCTTAGGCTGTGCTTAACATTTTTCTATTTGGAAACAGGCGCTGGCGCCTTTAAGCAGGGTTTAATCTTGCGTGCTGCGCACACCTCGCATGGCGGGCGATGAAGGGCCCGAACGGGCTCTGGACGTGACACTGGCCGGATCAACCGGCCAGTATTTTACTGCATGGGGAGCGGCTAGCCCCTCCCGGCTATGCCAGCGCGTGGCGCCGACATCAGCTCAGCTCAGGCTGCCTGGCGCTGTTCCAGCGCATTCACGTTAGCGGCGGTGGCGTAGGTGTCGCTGCCGGTGCCGATCTCGATCTTGCGCGGTTTCAGCGCTTCCGGCACTTCACGCACCAGGTCGATGGTCAGCATGCCGTTTTCAAACGTGGCGCCCGTGACCTTCACATGGTTGGCCAGCTGGAAACGCTGTTCGAAATCGCGGGCAGCGATGCCGCGGTGCAAGAACGTGCGCTCGACGCCATCTTTCTGCTTGCGGCCCGTGACGTGCAGGGAATCGCGTTCGGTGATGATGTCGATCTCTTCGCGCGAGAAGCCAGCCAATGCCATCACGATCCGGTATTTATCTTCCGACACCAGTTCGATGTTGTAGGGTGGATAGCTCGGTTGCGCATCGGCGCGCTGTTCATTGAGCAGTTGTGCCAGGCGGTCAAAACCAATGGCGGAACGATACAGGGGGGCAAGGTCAAAAGTACGCATGATAAATATCCTTTTCAAATGAAGCGATAAGAGGGGCGGACCTCACCGTGAGCATCCGCCTGTTACCGATATACGGCCTGTCCAGCCCCTTTCAAGGCCTTGAAATTGGCGAAAAACGCCCCAGTCAGCCCCAAATTTGTAAGAAATTTTTACAGAATGCTAGACTCGGCCTTTGCCATCCAGCCCGCCGCCCCATGTCCCGCGCCTTCCTGTCTTTGTCCTTCTCCCTTCTCGTTTCCGCTGCGGCCCAGGCCGCCACGCCCGCCCCCATCGTGCTGCACGTCGATGCCAGCAATGTGGCGCAGCAACTATTCAGCATCCGCGCAAGTATTCCCGCCGCGCCCGGCAAGCTGACCCTGCTGTATCCACAATGGGTGCCCGGCAACCACGGCCCCAGCGGCCCCCTGAACCAGCTGGCCGGCCTGCGCCTGTCCGCCAACGGCCAGCCTCTGGAATGGCGGCGCGATCCCGTCAACATGTTCGCCTTCCACGTGGAGGTGCCGGCCGGCGCCGGCAGCGTGGAAGCGCAATACCAGTTCCTCTCGCCCGTCGACACCAGCCAGGGCCGCATCACCATGACGGGCGCCATGCTGGGCGTGCAATGGCATGCGATGACCCTGTATCCGGCCGGGCGCGCCGCGCGCGACATCTTCGTGCAACCGAGCCTGACCCTGCCGGCGGGCTGGGAATTTGCCAGCGCCCTGGAAGTGCGCGCGCGTACGGCCACGCCGGCCAGCCAGCAAGTCGATTTCGAACCGCTGGACCTCGACACCCTGGTCGACTCGCCCGTCTTCGCGGGGCGCCATTTCGAGCGCATCGACCTCGACCCGGGCGCGCAAGTGCCCGTACACCTCAATGTGATGGCCGACAGCGCCGACAGCCTGGAAGCGACGCCACAGCAAGTCGAAAAACACCGCGCCATGCTGCAGCAAGCCTACAAACTGTTCGGCGCGCGCCATTACCGCCACTATGACTTCCTGCTGGCCCTGAGCGACGAGTTCGGCGGCATCGGCCGCGAACACATGCAGTCGAGCGAAAACGGTGTCAAGCCCGGCTATTTCAGCGACTGGGACAAGAACGAAGCGGAGCGCGTGCTGCTGCCCCATGAGCTGACGCATTCGTGGAACGGCAAGTTCCGCCGCCCCGCCGGCCAGGACACGCCCGACTTCAACACGCCGCTGCAAAACAGCCTGCTGTGGGTCTACGAAGGCCAGACCCAGTACTGGGGCAATGTGCTGGCGGCCCGTTCCGGCCTGGTGGCCCCGGCCCACATGCGCGAGCTGTTCGCCGCGACGGCGGCCCATTACGACGTGATGCCGGGGCGCAGCTGGCGCACCATGCAGGACACAACGAACGACCCCATCATCAATGGCCGGCGCCCCATCGGCTGGAGCAGCTGGCAGCGCGACGAAGATTACTATATGGAAGGCGCGCTGGTCTGGCTCGACGTCGACACCACCATCCGCGAACTGTCGGGCGAACGCCGCTCGCTCGACGACTTCGCGCGCAGTTTCTTTGGCGTGCAGGATGGCAGCACCACACCCCTGCCCTACACGTTCGAGGACGTGGTCGCTGCGCTGAACGCCGTGCAGCCGCACGACTGGGCCGCGTTCCTGCGCCGCCGCCTCGATGGCCACGGACCCGGCGCGCCGCTCGATGGCCTGGCCCGCGCCGGCTGGAAACTGGTCTACCGCGACACGCCCACTCCCTTCCTGAAAGCCAATGAAGAGCGCAGCAAGAGCACGGACCTGACATATACACTGGGCTTGAGCATAGACAAGGACGGCAAGCTGGGCAAGCTGCTGTGGGATGGTCCCGCCTTCCAGGCTGGCCTGTCGGGCAACACCACCTTGCTCGCCGTCAATGGCACGGCCTACACGCCCAAGCTATTGAAGGCGGCCATCCAGGCGGCCAAGACCAGCCCGCAGCCGATCAACTTGCTGGTCAGAAAGGGCAAGCAATTCCAGACGGTGGCACTCGACTATCACGGCGGCTTGAAGTACCCGCAACTGGAGCGCATCGCCGGTACGCGCGACCGTCTGTCGGCCATTCTGCAGGCACGCTGAGGCGACGGTTCCGGGAGGATTTTGCGCCGCGCGCCCTATGCGGGGCCGGCTTTTGGTGTATGCTGGCGGCATGAATAATGACACCGACATCCAGCTCAGCGGCCCCTTCAAGGCCACCGACGGCTCCGGCCGTGCCCACGACATCAAGGCCATCCGCATCTTCGACGAAGGCTACGGCATCATCGACGTCTATGTCGATTTCGCCGCTCCGCTCGAAGCGGGCGCATACAAGGACAAGACCCTGGTCGGCCACATCCTGGCCCGCTTGCGCAGCCTCGGCTACGTCGGCCCGGACTTCGGCCATGGCGACCTGGGCTTGCAAGACAAGAAACTGATCGTTCTGGAAGCGCCCGAGGAATTTTCCGCCTTTGCCGTCAGCAAGGGCTGGAAGGATTTATCGGCAGAGTTTGACGAGGACTGAGCCTTCGCCACCTGAACACCATCATGCGCCGCGCCTGCCCCAGCAGGGGCGGCGTTTTTCATCGTCCCCTTGCTTTTTCCGTCCATGTTCCTGCTCTTTCTGCGCACCTGCGCCGTGCCCGCCCTGTTTTGTATGCTGGCCGGATGCCAGCAATCCGACCTGATCAAGGACTTTGAACAGAAGGTGCCGCTGCAAGACCAGCAACTGGCGCGGCATTACAGCGACTTGCTGCGTGAAAAACAGCTGGACTATGTGCGCATGGCTACCGAGCCGGGCAATAACGGCGATCAGATCCGCCAGGCGCTGCCCGCCTTGAGTGCCGCCTTCCCCGCAGGCGAGCCCCGGTACGTCAAGGTGGTGGGCTACCAGCGCATCGAGCAGCGCGATGCGCCTCAACTGCTGAGTGTCAGCTTCGAATATGCCTATCCTGAAAAATGGATCGTCAGCACCGTCGTGCTGAGAAAATATGGCACTGACGCCACCATCATGGGCTTGAGCGTGGCGCCGCAGAGCGCATCGCTGGAACAGCTGGCGACCTTCACGCTAGGCGGCAAATCGCTGCTCCACTACGTGGTGCTCGGCGCTGCCATCCTCTCCCCCTTGCTGATCCTGTCTACCCTGGTGTTATGCCTGCGCAGCAAGCTGACCGTCAGGAAATGGCCCTGGTTGCTGTTCATCAGCATCGGTTTCGGCCAGCTATCGCTCAACTGGGCGACGGGAAAGTACCTGTTTCTACCCATCGCCATCCAGCTGTTTGGCGTTGCCGCAGGCACCAGCGCCTACCAGCCCTGGACATTCATCGTCTCCCTGCCGCTGGGCGCCAGCGTATTTCTGCTAGTCAGGAAAAAACTGGCCGCGCCTGCAGGTAGCGCGCGCTCCACGCGGCGATGACGTTGGCGACATAGGCCGCATCATCGCGCCCCGTCAACAGATGGTCGGCATCGTCGAGCGAAACGAAACTTTTCGGGTGCTTCGCTGCCGTAAAAATATCCATCGCGTTCGACAGGCTCACCGTCGTGTCATTCGGCGCGTGCATCACCAGCAAGGCGCGGCGCAGGCCGGCGATGTCAGCCTTCAGGCTGTGGCTGCCAGCGTCGTCGACGAATTGCTGGCGGATGCGGAATGGCCGCCCTTCCAGCTGCACCAGCGCCTCGCCCTCGGCGGCGATTTGCTCCAGATGGTCGCTGAACATGCGCGTCACGTAGGCGGGCGTGCTGGGGGCGGCCAAGGTCACCACGGCCGTGGCTTCCGGCACTTGCGCGGCAGCGGCCAGCACGGCGGCGCCACCGAGGCTGTGGCCGATCAGCAATTGCGGCGCAGCATGTCTGGCCCGCAAAAAGTCGGCGGCGGCAAGCAGGTCGTCCACGTTCGACGAGAAATTGGTGGCGGCAAACTCGCCCTCGCTGGCGCCCAGCCCCGTAAAATCGAAGCGCAGCACGGCGATGCCGTGTTCCGTCAAGCCTTGCGCAATACGCCGCGCGGCCAGCACATCCTTGCCGCAGGTAAAGCAATGGGCGAACAGCGCATAGGCGCGGATGGCGCCGTCGGGCGCGTCGAGGCGCGCCGCCAGCACATGGCCATGCGCGCCGGGAAAATCTTGCCGGGTGGATTTCATTGTCTCAGATCAAAGCTGCCGCGCAGCGCGGCCGATGGCGCATTGTAGCGCCGCCCGGCCGCCGCCGCAGTTGGCCAACCTTAATCGCGCTTCGGTATGTCCAGGCCCTTGATGACGCCAGGCCGGGCCAGGAACGCTTGCAGCGCGCGCTGCACATTCGGAAAGTTGTCGAAGCCGACGAGGTCGCCAGCGCCATAGAAACCCACGAGGCAGCGCACCCACGGGAAGATGGCGATGTCGGCAATCGTGTACTGCCCGCCCATGATCCAGTCGCGGCCCTGCAGGCGCTGCTCGAGTACGCCCAATAGCCGCCTGGCCTCGCCGAGATAGCGCTCCAGCGGACGTTTGTCTTCATAGTCCTTGCCGGCGAACTTGTGGAAAAAGCCCACCTGGCCAAACATGGGGCCGATACCGCCCATCTGGAACATCAGCCATTGTATCGTTTCGTAGCGCAAGCCCGCGTCCTGCGGCAGGAACTTGCCCGTCTTTTCGGCCAGGTACAACAGGATGGCGCCCGATTCGAACAGGGCCAGCGGCTTGCCAGCGGGACCGTGCGGGTCGATGATGGCGGGAATCTTGTTGTTCGGATTGAGGGACAGGAATGCGGGCGACATCTGGTCGTTCTGCTCGAAGCTGACCAGGTGCGGCTCGTAAGCCAGGCCCAGTTCTTCCAGCAGGATGGAAACCTTGATGCCGTTCGGCGTGGGCAGAGAATACAGTTGCAGGCGCTCGGGATACCGGGCAGGCCATTTCTGGGTGATGGGAAAGTCGGAGAGTTGGGACATGGAAATCCTAATTGAGGTGTGCGACACGGCGCAAGAAAGCAAGTATAGCCAAGCATGGCAATGTGCGTTGCTTGGCCAGCACGTCCTGCCACCAGCAAGACCATGGGCTAACTGCGTGTAAGCGTGGATAGCGCCACTGGGCGGCCCGGAAATCGCCACGATTGGCATCACTGCTTGCGCTGGTTCAGCAGGCTCACCGCCTTGTTCAGCACAACATCCTCGCCTGCGGCCAGACTTTCTCTGGTGGCACGCACCTCGACATCGGGAAAAATACCGATACCCACGAATTCCCGCCCATCGGGATAGGTATCGCGCTTCGCGCAAATCCGCCCATGGCCGCCGCCCGGCAAATACACCAAGATGGGCTGGCCCGTACTGCCTCCGGTCGCCTCGCCTATCTTTAATCCTCTCTGCAATGTATCGAAGGAAACAAGAAAATCTTCCGCCGCCGAAAACGTTGCTGCGCCTGTCAGCACAGCCACCGGACCGTCAAAAACACGCTTCCGCGAATAATGCGCTTCACTGCCCTTTCCTCCGATGACTTTCCATACGATATCTGCACCGTCACTCCGGGAATAACCATTGTCACTCCGAACGTAACTCTTCGAAAACGGGATCGGCTGCCGGGTCAGATAACTGAGAATATCTGCACCAAACTGTGTAGAACCTCCACCATTTTTCCGGATATCGAGGACGAGCGCCTTGGCCTGCAGGATGTCAGGGAAAACCTTTTCCAATTTTCTGACGCCTTCATCACTCTCGAAATGGTCGAGGGAGAGATAGGCTATTCGCCCGGGCAACATCTTGAATATAAATGCTTCTTTTTTTTCAATATCGGCATGCCCCGACCTGGCGATGACTTCACTACGCTCCAGCCCGGACATATTGCGCAAGCCAAGCGTGATCGGCCTGTCCGCATCGCCCGCCAGGAGCTGATAACCATACGTGCGCAATTGACGATCCTGCTCCGTTGAACTGCTTACCAAGGGCAAAATGTATTGTTTCGCATAGTCCTGAACCGGTATGCCATCGATGCTGAGCACTTCATCGCCAACTGCAAGCCTGGCCTTCAGCGCAGGACTAGAAATTGCCTCTATGATTACTTTGTTGTCCAGCATGGCCGTGCGCAACGGTGGCCGGGCATACAATTTCTTGCTGAGTTCTGGCGGCGCATAAATATTCGTGTGGCCATCCCGGAGCAAGGGCGCCAGTTGCGACAGCACTCGGTAATATTCTTCCGTCGTTCCGGCTGCGATCACCTTGCCCAGGTATTCCAGGTAGACCTTATTCCAGTCGAGCTCCGGCACGTTGTCGAAATAGACGAAACTTTCCCTGACCTGGTGCCAAAATTGCGAAAGCCCCGCCACCCGCTCCTCGACGCTCAAGGTGGCGGCGTAGGGATACGCCGCCTCGGATGGCCATAGCTGCCTGGGGATAGCGGCAACGGACAGTATCTTTTGCACGCGTGGATCATCTGCCATCTTTGCCAGGCCGGGCCTGTCTTTCATCACTTTCAGCAGTATCGGCGTCCAGCTTATGTCGTTGATTTCCTGCAAGGTCTTGACCGCCTTGTCTTGCTGCTTCAGTTTGCCATACGTTTCGGCCAGGTCCAGCCTCAGATTAAATCCGCAAAATTTCAGATAAATATCACCAGCCGCCAGATCACGGATCTCCGGCCTGTCAAGATACACGAGGATGGTTTCCAGCGCCTGCGCATATTTTTTCAGCGCCGCCTGGTCATCCCTGGCATTGACAATGATGTTGAAAGCGGCTTTCCGCAGAAACTGTACGTGCTCGTAGCTTGCCATGGCAGTATGCGGAGGCGGCTGATGAGCGGCATGCGCCGGATTCCGACACAACATGAGTCCCAATACCAGCAGCAATAGCAGTTTCATATTTCCCCAAAGATATCGTACCGCGCCCTGGCCAGACATCCTGCATCCATCACACAAGATGCAGGCAGGCGGTCTGGCCATAAACAGGAGAAGCATCTTACAGGAGCAGGTCATGTCAATTATCTCCGTTTGTCACGGGACGCCGAGCGCAAAACAGGCAAGCATGGCGCGCAGGAACGGCTGCCCCACTCAGCCAAACAAGCCATGCAAAAACCAGCGCGGCGCGGCCTCTTCACCGCTGCCGGCGATGCGTTCGCGGTAGACCCAGTAATGGGCGTGGTCGAGGCCTTCGGCGATGAAATAATCGCGCGCCTGCGACTGGCCCCACCAGCCCGCCTCGATGCGCTCGGCGACGGACACCATTTTCAGGGGCGAGCCATAGAAGGGCCGGTGTTCGCGCATCAAGAGGGCAATGGGCTGGGCCAGCAGCCAGCCGGGACGGGGCATGCCGGGCAAGCCGGGCGGCAAGTCGGGCAGCGCGCTTTTAGCACCGGGCTTGGCAGGCAGCGGCAGCCACTGGTTCGCCGCTTCGGGGCGGTAATCGGCGCGCGGCACTGCCTGCAAGACATTCTCGGCGCCCAGGCGCGCCACCAGCAATTCCATCAGGCGCTGGCGCTCCTGCGGCGTGCCGCCCGGCTCGGGAAACAGGCTCTCGCTGGGCGGCGCCATGGGCTGCACCTGCAGCGCTTCCAGGGTGAGACCGATCACGGGCGCCTCCAGCACCAGCTGCGCCAGGCGCTCCTTGAGCAAACGCAACAAGTGTTCGTCACGCCAGACGGCGACACCCAAAGCCAGCTCGATGACAGTGGGCGGGCGCGCCACCCTGCCCCGCTCGTGCGCCAGCAGCAGTTGTATGCGCTCGACAGCAAATTGCCGCGCGCACAGCCAGCCCGTCATCTGCTGCAGCAGGCGGCGCGCGCCGAACAGCAGCGCGTCCGCGTGCTCCACGCGGTCGAACAATTCCAGGCTGGCGCGGAACGTGGGCGGCGCTTCGATCCACAGGTACAGTTCCGTGCTGTGGCCATGCGCGTCGTCGAGCATGTCCAGCAAGGCCCTGCCGCAGCGGCGCTGCAAGCCGGGCCGCGGCAAGTGGCGCAGCTGCCCCAGGTTACGGCAGCCGATGCCCTCCAGCCAGTCCAGGTAGGGGCGCGCGGGCGGCAGCAGGGCGCACGGCAGGCGGTCGAGGCGGCGCACGAGACTGGCCATGCTTAATGTCCGGCCCCGGCGCGTACCGGCGCGCGCCAGCAGCCAGGCGCCCCGCGCCGTGGGGGCACACGACAGCTGGGCCGTGTAGCCGAGCGCGCGCAAGCTGGCCGCGATTTGCCGGCACAGGGCGCGCACACCGCCAAACAGGCGCAGGCTGGCGCCCGCGTCGACCAGCAGGGTGGCTTCTTCGCCCTGCGCCACCAGCGGCGAGTATTGCAGCAGCGCCAGCGCCACCGCTTGCAAGGCTTGCGCTTCCAGTTCGTGCGAGCGTTCATGCAGGCGTGCCTGCGGCGCCAGCATCAGCGCGCCCGCGCGGCGCATGCCCGGCCGGATGCCAGCCGCCTGCGCCAGCGGCGACAGGACCATCACTTGCTCCTGCTCTAGCACCACGCTCAGGCGGTCAGCCGACCAGCGCGGGCAAAACACTTCGAGCGGAAGCAGGGGCAGGCACAGGCCGATCCAGAGTCGCATGACGCAGCAGTAAAGAAGGAGGTTGCAGGGGCAGGAACAGGGGCGCGTCGCGCTGCGGTCCCCGGCGCTTGATGAAGCCGATCTCGATGCCGCCGGCGGCCGGGCGCACGGACAGGCGCAGCGGCGCCGGCGACGCATCCTGCGCGCCGTGCAAGGGGCGCAGCATGCAGAACAGGGTGTTACCGCCTTGCGCGGCCAGGTGCAAGCGGCGCAGGCTGTCGGCGCGCACGTGCGACTGCCAGAACAGCAAGGCGCCGCAACTGCCGCTGCGCAAGATGTTTTCCGCCGCCCACAAGGCATCCTTGCTGCTGGCGCTCTTTAGCCACAGCAGCTGCGACGACACCAGTCCCTGCGCGGCCAGGGCCAGCGCCTGCGGCGGATGGGGCGGCTGCAGCAGCACAATGGGCAAGCCCGGCAGCTGCGCCAGCGCGGGCGCCAGCAGGCGCAATTCGCCGCTGCCCGGCTGCTGCACCAGCAGATCGATGAGGCTGCCGCTGGGCCAACCGCCGCCTGGCAGCTGCGCGGACAGGGCGGCAAAGCCCGTCTCCAGGCAGCGCGTGGCGCCCTGGCCCAGCTGCGATGCACGCCATAAAGAAGGGTGCAAGGCTTCCGGCGAGGCCATCAATTCGGAATGTTGCATAATTAGATATGAAGATGAATACTGTATGCATATACAGTACTATCCGACCCTCCTTTTGGCAAGGCTTATCTGCTTATTCTCTGTGCATCGCCGCTGCCCGGGCCGCTCCGCCATGTCCGAAAAACCCCGTTTCCGGCATCGATTGCTGTACCATAAGCACTCTCCTTACCGCCTGGCAAAGTACCAGTCGGCTCCCTCCGTCCATAAGGAAACGCATTTGACCACCATCCAAATCATCAGCGCCATCGTCTTCGGCCTTGCTCTCATCCACACCTTCGCCGCCAAATCGTTTGAAACCCTGGCGCAGCGCCACCCCCGTCATGCAGGCATGCTGCACTTGCTGGGCGAAGTGGAAGTCGTGTTCGGCTTCTGGGCCTTCATTTTGATCATCATCATGGCCTTTGTCTCGGGCGGCGAGGCGGCCATCGAGTATGCCGAATCGCGCCAGTACACGGAACCGCTGTTCGTCTTTGTCGTCATGGTGGTAGCCGCCTCGCGCCCCGTGCTCGACGCCGTGCAGCGCCTGTTGAAAAGCGTGGCGCGCGTCATGCCGCTGCGTACGGAACTGGCCCTCGTCTGGCTGGGACTGGCGCTCGTGCCCCTGACGGGCTCGATGATCACGGAACCGGCCGCCATGACCCTGGCTGCGCTGATGCTGGCGCCACAAATCTTCCGTCCGGGCATACCCGAATGGCTGAAATACGGCGCGCTGGGCGTGCTGTTCGTCAACGTGTCCATCGGCGGCACCCTGACTTCATACGCGGCACCGCCCGTGCTGATGGTGGCCACTACGTGGAACTGGGACAGCGCCTTCATGGCCAGCCATTTCGGCTGGAAAGCGGCCATCGCCGTGCTGATCAATGCCACGGGCGTGAGCATCCTGCTGCGCAAATATCTGCACAGCAACACGTCCGACATCAAGCCGAAAGCGGGTGACGTGGAAGCGCCGAAAGTGCCGCTGACCGTCAGCCTGGTGCACCTGGCCGTGCTGGCCGGCGTGGTAGCCCTGGCGCACCATCCCGTGCTGTTCTTCGGCCTGTTCCTGTTCTTCCTTGGCTTCGTGCAGGCGTATGAGCGCTATCAAAGCCCGCTGATCCTGAAAGAAGGTTTGCTGGTCGGCTTCTTCCTCGGCGGCCTGGTGGTACTGGGCGGCATGCAGCAATGGTGGCTGCAGCCCATCGTCTCCAGCCTGAAGCCGCTGGCCCTGTTCTTCGGCGCCCTGGGCTTGACGGCCATTACCGACAATGCGGCCCTCACTTACCTCGGTTCGCTGATCGTCGGCATGACGGACGAAGCGAAATACATGCTGGTGGCCGGCGCCGTGGCCGGTGGCGGCCTGACCGTCATCGCCAACGCGCCGAATCCGGCCGGCGTGGCCCTGCTGCGCCGCGGCTTCAAGGATGAGTCGATCGGCGCCGTCGGCCTGCTGGCCGGTGCCCTGCTGCCGACGGCCGTGGCCGCCCTGGCCTTCCTGGCCCTGTAAGCATGCACTGGGGCGGCTGCCGGCCGCCCCAGCTCCTCTCGGTTTCCCTCCTCAATTTCCCTCCTCAGTTGCCTTCGTACACCAGGAAGTGCAGGCGGTCATAGAACAGGCTGTAGGCATAGTCGAACGTGCCCACGCTGCGAAAACCCTTGTGCAGATACACTTGCAAGGCGTCGCTCTTTTCCCACACCGTCAGGGTGATGCGCGCACAGCCCTTGCGGCTGGCCAGGTCGCGGATTTCATGGAACATCTGCCGAAACAGGCCCTGCCCCCGGTATTTCTCGTCGATGGCCAGACTACTGACGAAACAGTCGTCGGCGCGCGCATGCGCGAGCACGAATGCGTCATAGGCATCGTCGAGCGCCTTCATGTCATCGCGGTAATACGAGACGGCGCCGCAAGCCTGGAACTCTGCCATCGTGGCGGCCGTGAAAAAGCCGATGAAACGGTCGTCCTCGTCATGCAGGCCGTGGATATGCGTCAGGTAAGGGTCGATGTTCTGCTGCCGCTGCAATTCGACGAACTGCAGATTGAGCTTGTTTCCAAACGAACAGTATTCAAGGTAACTGGTGGCAAACAGCAGTTTCGCCATGCGGTTCTTCGCCTCGTCGCCCAGCAGCTCACCTGGCACCAGCCTGAGCGGCGCATGCGACAGCAAGCCCGCCTGCGCCTCGTCGCCGGACGGGGCCGCATCGCCGATGGCCGGCATGCGGCTGCCGTGGCGGCCCACGGTGGGGCGCCAGAAATTGCCGGCGGAAATATGCTGCGAACGGTGGGCCAGCAGGTAGCGGCAAAAAACCGCATTCACGCGGTCCAGTTGCGGGTCCTCCGACAGCACCGAGTAATAGTGAAAATGCTCGATGTCCGCCCGCAACTGGGCCGCATACGCCATGCGCGGCACTTCCTCGATATCGAACACATCGACGATATTGACCAGGCGCAAAGGATCGTCGAGTTGCCAGTCGATTTCGGCTAGCCGCGCCACGCAGCGCGCATACGCGCGATGTTCCTCGTCGCTCAAGGGAATGTGCATGTCGGTAATGATATCGTCCAGCAGCCGCATGCCTCGGATGCCGCCCGTCACCGCTTCCCGCGCGCCGTCATACAGCACGCAATAGCGCTGGTAAAACTCGGCATGGCTGAGCAGGGTCACACCCAGGTTCTTCTTCCATTCGGCATAGAACTGGCCAAACAGCTGCGCCTCGAATTGCGGGCAAGAACGGGGGATTTCCCCATCGATGCCCGCATAAGCAAGGTTCACATTGCGCTGGATCACACGCAGCGCGGCATCGTTCTTCTTGGCGATCAGCATGCCCGTTTCATCGAGAAACAGATTCATCCAGCTGACATGCTGGCGCGCTTCGTCCTCGCCCTCCTTGCGCTGGAAATAATCGGGCACTTCCGGCTTCATCAGGAAAATCGTCGCCGGCTTATGCGGGATCGTATCGACATCCATATACATGCCGCCGTATTCGCACATGATGAGGATGCGGAAATAATCGGACAAGGTGGCGAAGTAGCGCTGCGCATGCAGGGTATCGAGGATATCGAAGCGGGCAGGAGCAAAGTCCAGCGCCAGCGCACGCAGCGAGTTGATATGCAGGGTCGTGCCACCGATGGCGTAGCGGCCTATCGTGTAGCGCCCTGCGCCACCCGTGGGGCTGAAGCGCTCGTCATGGCGCAATTGTTGCGCATCCCAGGCCCACAGGATGGAGACATATGGCGCACCGCCGTTGTGCCGCACCTCTTCCAGCGCCGCGCCCCACTGCTGGATCGCTTCACAGGCGACGGCCGGCAAGGGTCCGCCCATCCAGATGCGGTGCAGGTAGCGCTCGTCGTCGCCCAGTGCGCGCGTGGGGATACAGCTCAGCGAGGAACAGCTTGCCGCATTGAAATACGTAAAATTGCCGGCGACAAAGCTGCGCAGGGCGGCGATGCCTGCCTGGTGCTCCGCGGCCAGTTGCTCCAGGTCGCTTCCGGCCGGCCGAATATCGGCCAGAGTGATGTAATCAAGTTTCAGCCGGTGAATGCGAAACTCGTATTCCAGGTTGAAAATCTTTGCTTGATCGTGTTTTGAGGCCAGGTCATCTATTTTCATGGGCGCACCATTTTCCGCTGGAGGGTGTCAATAAACGTCGCAGGAGGTAACTCAAGGTCGGGAACATGCGCATCGTTGCGCCATCAGTGCCGGGCCAGCCGCACCTCGCTTTCCCGGCGCACCGCCATGCCGCGCGTAAACAACAGCAGGCAGCCGGCGATGACCACGATGACGGGGATATTGAGCAGCGCATACGTTTCCAGCGCATAGCCGAAGCGCTGGCACAGCACGTTGTACAGCTGCAGCCAGGCGGACAAATAAATGCAGTACAGCAAGCTCATGGCAGCCGTCGTCAGTGTCATCGATTCCTTGCTGGCAGTGATCGCGCTACGGATCAGGGCGCCATTGAACAGGCCGAAGCCGATGGAATAGACAAACATGCAGGCCGCAAACACGTCGACGTGATGGCGGCCCACGCCCGCGCCCAGCATGCCGGCGGCCGCGATCAGTCCGCCCAGGCGCAGCAGATGCCCGAGCGGGAAATCCTGGCGCAGGCGCTGGATGGCGATGCTACTGAAGACAAAGCCGGACAAAATCACGCATTGCAGGGCGATATACGTGGCGTAGGAGGCGCCCATCTCCTGCAGCACGAAGATGGGCGAAAAGCCGATCCAGGCCGTCAGGGGCACGGTGGCCAGCCCGGCCGTGAACATGCCGAACATGAAGCGCCCGTTGCTGAAAATGGCGACATAGCTGCGCACGATGGCGCGGCCATCCAGGCGCGGCTGTGCCGGCGCCGTGCGCGGCATGGTCTTGAACAGGCCCAGCAAGGACAGCAAGGCCAGCAGGCCGGAGAGGAAAAACACGTAGCGCCAGTCCAGCCGGCTGATGATGGCGCTGCCGAGGATGGGGCCGGCCAGGGGGGCGAGGATGGTGGTGCTCGACAGAATACTGCTGAGCTTGACGGCCGCCATGTCATCGAACAGTTCGTGGATCATGGCATAGCCGACGAAGATGAAGCAGCAGCCCATGCCCTGAATGAAACGCGCGACGAGAAATTGCTCGATCGAGGTGGCAAACGGCACGGCAAGCGTGGCCAGCAAGAACAAGGCATTGCCGCTCAGCATCAGCTTGCGCTTGCCGATGGTGTCGGCCAGCGGGCCCAGGAAAATCTGCAGCGAACTGCCGCCCAGCAGGTACAGACTCAGGGACAGCGGAACGAACGTCTTCTCCGCCTGGAACTCGTCGACGATGCCCAGCATCGCCGGCATGATCATGTCGTTCGATAGATAAATATTCAGTTCAAAGACGAGGAAAAACGCAAAAAACCACAGCAATTGCCTGGACTTGATGGACATGGCGCATTCCGTAACGTGGGTGGCTGCCGTCAGTGCGCATCGGCCGTCGGGGCATGGGACGGCGAACACAGCTTCACACTGAAAACGTGTACCAATTGTATACCAGTTAGTATTTTTAGCGCCTTTTTTTGTGAATTTTAAATACCGCAGCAATACCACTCGGACAAAATCCATGGTACTGCGGCAAAGGCATCTGTGCGGAAAAGGCGCGGCCAGCGTGCCGGCGCGCTGGCGCGGCCCTGCGGGGGCGTGGAAGAACGATGCATACCAGTGCCTGGCGCCGTTGCGGCGTTCGGCAGGCTGGCTTACAGTCGGCGGTGGCTGGAGAAGAAATCGAGCAGCATCTTGCTGGCGTCGGGCTTGGCCTTGTCATTGAACGGCAGGCTGGCGTCGCCACCGCTCCACGCGTGTTCAAGGTGATCGACCTGCGCCACGCGCAGCAGCACATCCTTGCCCACCTGATAATCGTGCAGGGCATATGCATGGGCCGGGGTGCGCCCGCCCGCCGCGCCGCCGGGCAGGCGCTGCGCCGTCACCAGCGTATCGGCTGGCAGGCGGTTGACGCGCACACTCTGGCGCACCAGCTGGGTCTGGTTGATCGGCCGCACCACCTTGTCAGCCTGCCCTTGCAGCAGGATGGTGGGCAGGCGGGGAAACGCGGGGTGGCGTGCCAGCACTTCATCGATGGCCACGTCGGCACGGGCGGCAGCGCCATGCTGCATCACCTGCAGCGCACCGATCAGACTATGCCCGGCGCCAAACACGGGCCCGGAATGCAGGCCCAGCGCGGCAAACAGATGGGGATGGTTCAGGGCCACGATATGGGCCATGCCGGCGCCGGCGGAGATGCCGCAGATATAGATGCGCGTGCGGTCGATGGCATAGCGGGCCGCCACCTGCTCGATGGCGCCGACGATCAGGCGTACGTCGCCGCCCCCCTCCTGCGTCAGCTTGTCATACCACTTCCAGCAGCGGCGTGCATGCGAACGCAACGATTGCTGCGGATACAGCACGGCATAGCCCTTGCGTTCAGCCAGGCGGTTCATGCGTGTGCCTTCGGCAAACTGCGTGGCGCTCTGCTCGCAGCCGTGCAGCATCACCAGCAGCGGCCGGCCCCGGGTGCGCATGGCGGCGCTCGGCGCCTTCTCGGGCAGGTACAGGAAATACGGCAGGCGCCGGCCCGGCAATGGCGCATAGTGGGCGGCCAGCCACTTGCCCGGCGGGGGCGCCGTTCGCTTGCGCACGCGCGGGGGCGACAGGGGCGTGGCGAAGGGCGCCAGCGCGGCTGGCGCATCGCTGGCGGGCCTGGCACGCGCCTTGGCGACGGTTTTCACCACCGCCTTGGCGCCGGCCTTGTGCACGACCTTGTTCACTGCCTTGCGAGGCTTGGGCTTGGCCGGCACGGGTCCGAACAGTACCTTGGCCAGCTTGGTCGCCGTGCGCTGCTGCGCCTTACCGGCACGCAATAGCCCGCGCAGCCATTTGGTGGCGGGCTTCACCATGGAAAATCTCGCGCATGTGGTCGTGGAGCGTACCGCAAGTTCATCCCTCTGCATCGTTGCATCGTCAGCATGTGCGGCCTCCTCCTTAGAACGCATAGGGTACCGCAGTTGGCGGACAACACCGTACGTTTGCGCACCGATAAAAGTGCCGCTAAGTAATCCTCAGGAAATTATTGTGAATTTGTGCCAAACAGAACCGGATGCTATGCAAGGCGCCCATTGCGACGCAGTGCGAGCACTGCTAGCAGTGGGCAACGCCGCAGAGCGCCGGTTATGGAAGTCAGAAATCATAATAATTTATTGGGGGTTACTTAACACCATTGAGGCAGATCAAGCGCGACCTTGTACGCATGCGTAATCTGGGGACTCGATCAGCCCTTCACGAGGAGAGAACACCATGAGCTATCTGGACCGCGACATCCTGGGCATGTACCGCGACCACGACAGCCCTGAGCCGGACCTGCTGGGGGTCGACACCCTGATCGGCGACGATGTCTACAATTACGGCGACGAGGAACTGGGCAACATCAAGGAAATCATGCTCGACATGCGCACCGGCCAGATCACCTATGCCGTGCTGTCCTTCAGCGGCATTCCGGGCATGGGCGACAAGCTGTTTGCCGTGCCCTGGGAACGCCTGATGCTGGACCCCGTCAACAAGCGCTTCCTGCTGAATGTGGAAAAAAACCGGCTGAAAGATGCGCCCGGTTTCGACAAGAACAACTGGCCCGACATGAGCAGCGATGCGTGGAACCAGCAGATGGAAGCGTTCTATGGCGGCGGCGCCATGGCAGCGGGCCGCATGCAGTCTGGCAGCGACCTGGGCTCACGTTCCTCGCTCAGCGATGATGAGAGGTAGAACCTGGGTCGGGTAGGTCGGATTAGCGGCGTAGCTGCGTAATCCGACACCACCAGCGACACCGCACCACCGTCGCGCCAACGATGGCGTCGGATTACGCGTGGCTTCGCCCCGCTAATCCGGCCTACCGCTGCATCGATTCCCATACCTTTTGCAACCGTTTCGCCGACACCGGCATCGGCGTACGCAATTCCTGCGCAAACAGGGACACGCGCAGCTCTTCGAGCATCCAGCGGAACTCGACCAGTTTCGGG
Source organism: Janthinobacterium darwini (assembly GCF_051380905.1). Taxonomy (NCBI): domain Bacteria; kingdom Pseudomonadati; phylum Pseudomonadota; class Betaproteobacteria; order Burkholderiales; family Oxalobacteraceae; genus Janthinobacterium; species Janthinobacterium darwini. The sequence goes on along the minus strand of NZ_JBNYXX010000001.1, from coordinate 431,996 downwards.
TCCGTGTTCTTGCCGGCCTGGCGGTCCTTGGCCTGGCGCAAGTATGGTGCGGCCGCCGATTGCCATTCGGCCATGAGCTTGGTGTCGCGCGCGGGGTCGGCGCGCAGCTTTTCCAGGCGCACGTTGATCGCCTTCAGGTAGCGGGGGAAATGCGCCAGCTGCGTGTACTCGTTTTCCGTCAGGAAGCGTTTATGCACGAGTCCCTGCAGCTGCGACTGGATATCGGTCGCCGCAGCAGGGGGAATATTCTGCAGGCGCTTGGGCAAGCCGTGGAATTCCGTCAGCACTTGCGACAGCAAACGGGCGATTTCATTGACCAGCAACACGAGGCGCGACTTGCCCTCCGCCTGGCGCTTGGCGAACGAGGCGGCGTCCAGCGGCAGCGGATCTTGCAAGCAAGCAATATCAAGCGCCTTGTTGATGATTTGCTCGCGCAACTCTTCCTGCGAACCCAGGGCCATGAACTGCATGCCCATCTGCTGCAAGCCGGGAATGCTTTTCTCGACGTACTTGATCTGCTCCTTCATTTGCAGCGCAAACAATCGGCGCAAACCGATCTTGTGCGTGCGCGCGGCCACGGTCGGGTCGTCAAACACTTCCAGGTCGCAATGCGTGCCCTTGTCGACCAGCGCCGGGAAGCCGATCAAGGTCAGCTTGCCCTGCACGATTTCCAGCAGTTCCGGCAATTCGCCAAAAGTCCAGGCCGTCAAGCCCATGTGCTGCGAGACGGTGGCATTCGGGGACGCCGGCGCCGCAGCGGCAGCCGCTCCCTTGGCCGGCGCGCCGCCCTTGCCTGTTGCAGCGTTGGCGGCGGCACCCTGGGCTTGCGCCTGCAGCCGCGACGCCACTTGCGCGCCCGCCACCTTGGCACCGGGCGTGCCCGTGCCGGAAACGCCCGACACTTCGGCCAGTTTCTGGAAACTCTGGCGCGCCTGGCCGCCGAATTCCGCCTGCAGGGTGGCCAGGTTACGGCCCATGTCCAGCTGGCGGCCATGCTCGTCGATCACCTTGAAATTCATGAAGTGATGGGCAGGCAGGGTTTCCGGCTTGAAGTCCGTCGTCAGCACATTGATCGTAATTTGCGTGCGGATGTCGAGGATGATGGCGTCGATCAGGTCACCCCGGCCAAACACGCCCGCCTCGTGCACGCGCTCGCAGAATTTCGCCGCATAGTCAGGCAAGGGCACGCAGTGGCGGCGCAGCTTTTGCGGCAAGGACTTGAGCAGCAGATGCACTTTTTCCTTCAGCATGCCCGGCACCAGCCATTCGCAGCGCTCGCGCGGCAACTGGTTCAGCGCATACAGCGGCACGCTCAACGTCACGCCATCGCGCACGCTGCCCGGCTCGAAGTGGTACGTCAGGCCCATTTCCAGGCCCGTCACGGACATGGTTTTCGGGAACAGATCCGTCGTCACACCGGCCGCCTCGTGGCGCATCAGCTCTTCGCGGTTCAAATACAGCAGCTTCGGATTGTCGCGCGTGGCGTCCTTGTGCCATTTTTCGAAACCGGCGCCATTGCACACGTCGGCCGGCAGCAGCTTGTCGTAGAAGGCGGCGATCAGTTCATCGTCGACCAGCACGTCCAGGCGGCGCGATTTGTGCTCAAGGTTTTCGATGTCCTTGATCAGCTTGTGGTTGTGCGCAAAGAATGGCGCGCGCGTGTCGAAGTCGCCGCCGACGAGCGCATCGCGGATGAAGATTTCGCGCGCTTCCGGCAAGTTGAAATTGCCGTAATTGATGCGGCGCTGGCTGTACACCACCAGCCCATACAAAGTCGCCCGTTCGGACGCCGTCACCTGTGCCGAACGCTTTTCCCAACGCGGCTCGCCCCACGATTTCTTCAGCAGGTGCACGCCCACTTTTTCCAGCCACTCGGGCTGGATCTGCGCCACGCAGCGCGCGTACAAACGCGTCGTGTCGACCAGTTCGGCCGCCATGATCCACTTGCCCGGCTTTTTCAGCAGCGAGGAACCGGGCCAGATGTGGAACTTGATGCCGCGCGCGCCCAGATAGCCCGCACCCGGCTCGTCCTCGCCCTTGAAACCGATATTGCCCAGCAAGCCAGTCAGCAAGGCCATGTGCAAATTATCATAGGTAGCAGGTGCTTCGTTCAGGCGCCAGCCCTGTTCCTTGACGATGGTCAGCAACTGCGAGTGCACGTCGCGCCATTCGCGCAAGCGCATCTGCGACAGGAAATTCGTGCGGCAATTGTCCTGCAACTGGCGGTTGGTTTTCTTGTGCTCGATGGCAGACTCGAACCAGCGCCAGATTTTAAGATAGCTCAAGAATTCCGACTTTTCATCGGCAAACTTCTTGTGCGCCTCGTCAGCCGCCTGCTGGTGCTCCATCGGGCGGTCGCGCGGGTCCTGCACCGACAACGCGGAGGCGACGATCAGTACTTCCGTCAGGCAGGCGTTATCCAGCGCGGCCAGGATCATGCGGCCCACGCGCGGGTCCAGCGGCAGCTTGGCCAGCTTGTTGCCCAGCGGCGTCAGTTTATTGACGTCATCGACGGCGCCCAGTTCCTGCAGCAACTGGTAGCCGTCGGCCACCGCACGCGCCAGCGGCGGCTCGATGAAGGGGAAGGTTTCCACGTCCGTCAGGTGCAGGGATTTCATGCGCAGGATGACGGCCGCCAGCGAGGAGCGCAGGATTTCCGGCTCCGTGAATTTGGGCCGCAGCAAATAATCCTGCTCTTCATACAGGCGGATGCAGACGCCATCGGCCACGCGACCGCAACGGCCAGCGCGCTGGTTGGCGGCCGACTGGGCGATCGGCTCGACCTGCAGTTGCTCGACCTTGTTCCGATAACTGTAGCGCTTGACCCGCGCCAGGCCCGCGTCGACCACATAGCGGATGCCGGGCACGGTCAGCGAGGTTTCCGCCACGTTGGTCGCCAGCACGATGCGGCGCGCATTGCTGGTCTTGAACACGCGCTCCTGCTCTTCGGCGGACAAACGGGCGAACAGGGGCAAAATCTCCACATGCGGCGGATGGTGTTTGCGCAGCGCTTCGGCGCAGTCGCGGATTTCGCGCTCACCGGGCAAGAACACCAGCACGTCACCCGAGCCGATGCGGCACAGCTCTTCCACGCCATCGACGACGGCATCCATCAGGTCGCGCTTTTCGCGCGCGGCGGCGGTGCGCTGGCCCGGCTTGTCGGCATTGCTGCCTGCGCCCGGCATGGCTACCTGCTCGCGTTCCACGGGGCGGTAGCGCACTTCCACCTGGTACAAACGGCCCGACACTTCGATCACGGGCGCCGGCTTTTCCGGCGTGCCGAAATGGCGCGAGAAGCGTTCCGCATCGATGGTGGCCGAGGTGATGATGATTTTTAAATCGGGGCGGCGCGGCAGCAGCTGTTTCAGATAGCCGAGCAGGAAATCGATGTTCAGGCTGCGTTCGTGCGCTTCATCGATGATGATGGTGTCGTAATTTTTCAACAACGGGTCGGTCTGCGTCTCGGCCAGCAAGATACCGTCCGTCATCAGCTTGACGGAGGCGCCACGGCTCAGGGTATCGGTAAAGCGCACCTTGAAACCCACCGTTTCGCCCAGCGGCGTTCCCAGCTCCTGCGCGATGCGCTTGGCCGTCGAGGAAGCGGCGATACGCCGCGGCTGCGTATGGCCGATCATGCCCTTCTGGCCACGTCCCAGTTCCAGGCAAATCTTCGGCAACTGCGTCGTCTTGCCGGAACCCGTCTCACCCGAGACGATGATGACCTGGTTTTCCATCAGGGCCTTGGCGATTTCGGCGCGCCGGCCCGAAACGGGCAAGTCTTCCGGATAGGTAATCGGCGGCAGCGGATTGCGGAATGCCTTTTCCGCCTCGCGCGCGGCGCGGGCAGCGTCACGGCTCTCGCGACTCTCGCGCTCTTCGCGGCTAGCCTGGTCATTGCGCGGCGCCTGCCCCTCGCGCGGCGGGCGCGGCGCGCGCTGCTGCTGTTGCTGTTTCTGCTGTTCCGTGCGTGGCGCCTGCGGCCTTTGCTGGCTCACGGGCGGGCGCTGGCGGCCCTGCGCAGGCGCGGCGGCAGGCGTGGAAACATCCCCGCTGGCGGGCACATTTGCAACGGAGGAAGGAGGGGAAGACTTATTGCTGGCTGAAGACATTGTTTTTTTACAGGTATTTTAAGCGCGCACATCGCGCAGCGAATTATAATGCGCTTAATGGAAAACCCTACCCAATTCGTCCAATGGCTGCGCTCGGTCGCGCCCTACATCCACGCCTTTCGCGGCAAGACCTTCGTGGTCGCCTTCCCCGGTGAACTCGTCAGCGCCGGGGCGCTGCAGGTGCTGGCCCATGATTTGTCCCTGCTACATGCGCTGGACATCAATGTCACCGTTGTCTACGGCTCGCGGCCGCAGGTGGCGGAACAACTGGCCTTGCGTAACGTCGAAGGCCGCTTCCACAATGGCGTGCGCATCACGGACATCGCCGCGCTGGAATGCGCGAAAGAGGCCGCCGGCGAGCTGCGTCTCGATATCGAGGCCGCGTTCAGCCAGGGCTTGCCGAACACGCCCATGTCGCATGCGGCCATCCGTATCATTTCCGGCAACTTCATCACGGCGCGCCCGCTGGGCGTGATCGATGGCGTGGATCTGGAACTGACGGGCATCACGCGCAAGGTCGACGCCGAAACCATCCATTCCATCCTCGGTTCGGACGGCCTGGTGCTGCTGTCGCCGCTGGGATTCTCGCCCACGGGCGAAGCGTTCAACCTGACCATGGAAGACGTGGCCTGCAGCGCCGCCATCGCCCTGCACGCGGACAAACTGATTTTCATCACGGAAACGCCGATGATGGAAGACGCCACGGGCGTGGAAATCCGCGAACTGTCGTCGCACCAGGCCGAAGCCGTGCTGATGGCCGGTTTCCTGCCGGACGCCACGGCGTTCTACCTGAAACATTGCGTCAAGGCATGCCACAACGGCGTCGAGCGCTCGCACATCGTGCCGTTCTCGATGGACGGTTCGGCCCTGCTGGAATTGTTCACCCATGATGGCGTGGGTACCATGATCAGTCATGAAAACCTGGAAAGCCTGCGCCAGGCCACCATCGAAGACGTGGGCGGCATCATCAAGCTGATCGAACCACTGGAAGCGGACGGCACCCTCGTCAAGCGAGGCCGCGAGCTGATCGAGCGCGAAATCGATTATTTCTCCGTCATCGAACATGATGGCGTGATCTTCGGCTGCGCCGCCCTGTATCCCTTCCCCGCGCAAAAGATGGCGGAAATGGCATGCCTGACCGTCAACCCGGAAGTGCAAGCCCAGGGCGACGGCGAGCGTATTCTGAAACACATGGAGAACCGCGCGCGCGCCGCCGGCCTGAACAAACTCTTCGTGCTGACCACGCGCACCTCGCACTGGTTCAAGAAACGGGGCTTCGTACCGGCCACCGTCGACGATTTGCCGAAGGACCGCCAGCATATGTATAACTGGCAACGTAAATCCCAAGTGCTCATCAAGACACTGTAAAACTGAAAAAGCCCGGCATGCCGGGCTTTTTCATTACTTAAACAGGATTACTTGATATTCAGCGGTGCGAACGATTTCACCAGGTCGTCGAGCGCCTTCAATTGCGCCAGGAATGGTTCCAGCTGGTCCAGCGGCAAGGCGCTCGGGCCGTCGCAGCGGGCGTTGTCGGGGTCCGGATGGGCTTCCAGGAACAGGCCGGCGATGCCGACGGCCAGGCCGGCGCGGGCCAGGTCCGCCACTTGCTGGCGGCGGCCACCCGAGGCGGCGCCACCGGGGTCGCGCTGCTGCAGCGCGTGCGTGACGTCGAAGATGATAGGCAAGTCGTCACACGTTTTCTTCATGACGCCAAAGCCCAGCATGTCGACCACCAAGTTATCGTAGCCCAGGCAGGTGCCGCGGTCGCACAGGATCAATTGGTCGTTGCCCGCTTCCTTGAATTTCTCGACGATATTGGCCATCTGGCCAGGGCTCAAAAACTGCGGCTTCTTGATATTGATGACTTTACCGGTTTTCGCCAGGGCCACGACCAGGTCCGTCTGGCGCGCCAGGAAGGCGGGCAATTGCAGCACGTCCACCACTTCGGCCACTTGCTGCGCCTGCCATGGCTCATGCACATCGGTAATCACGGGCACCCCAAACGCCGCCTTCACATCCTGGAACATGCGCATGCCTTCTTCCAGGCCCGGACCGCGGTAGGAATGAATCGATGAACGGTTGGCCTTGTCGAAACTGGCCTTGAACACATATGGAATGCCCAGTTTTTGCGTCACGCGCACATATTCTTCGCAGGCGCGCATGGCAAGATCGCGCGATTCGAGCACGTTAATGCCGCCAAACAGCACGAAGCTGCCTGTATTGCTGACATCGATGCCATGGACTTTCACTGAGGTCATAGGGATTCCATATTGGTTAATTGTTATTACTTACTGTGAAGAGGCGCAGCCAGCGGCTGGCGCGATAAGGCATCTTACTAGCTGGGGCGGCGCAGATCAAATTTGATCCAGCGCAAGGGACCGGCAAACGGCGCGTGGCCTGGCCGCGACGGCCCCGCGAGGGCAGGCGCAAAGTGCCTTATAATCACGCTTTATCTCTATACTGATTCAGGAGCACAGATGGCCCGCACGATCCACTGCATCAAACTCAACAAGGAAGCCGAAGGACTGGATTTCCCACCGTACCCGGGCGAACTGGGCAAGAAGATTTACGAATCGGTGTCGAAAGAAGCGTGGGCCGCCTGGCTCAAGCACCAGACCATGCTGGTCAATGAAAACCGCCTGAACCTGGCCGACGCGCGCGCCCGCAAATACCTGGCCACGCAAATGGAAAAACATTTCTTCGGTGATGGCGCCGATGCGGCCATGGGCTACGTGCCACCAACGGAATAAGTTTGATCGCTTGCCCGTGACCACGTCACGGGCAGTTTTACCTTCGTTTCACGCCCTCCCCCGCCGTTTCACGGCACCTCATCCCCGTTTCGTCGCAAGCGCCTCGCCGACCCTGCCGCCGGCTGGCACAGTACGTCCATCGACAACTTCATTCCAGGGCGGACACCATGTTGCAGCAAATCTTCAGCCACACTCCCCTCTACGTCTGGGTCATCCTGGGCTTTCTCGTCTACCGCGGCGTGCTAGCCAGCCGCGCGCGTGAAGTGACCTTGCGCAAGCTGTGCATCATTCCCCTGGTCATGCTGGCCCTGTCCCTGAGCGGCGTGTACGGCAGCTTCGGCCTGGCCGGCATCGCGCCATTCGCCTGGACCGCCGGCGCCCTGGCCGGTGCGGCGCTGGCCTGGACGCTGGTCGATACAAACAAGATCGTGCCCATTACCGAGCGGGGCAGCGTGCGGCGCCCTGGCAGCTGGGTACCATTGATCTTGATGATGAGCATCTTCTGCATGAAATATGCGGTTGCCGTGACCCTGGCCATCGCCCCGGCGACTGCCCATGCGACCGGCTTCGTCGTGCCAGTCTGCCTCGCCTACGGCAGCTTCAGCGGCATCTTCCTCGGCGGTTTGCTGCGCACCGTGGCCGTGTACCGGGCGGTGCAAACGGAAGGCTGGGGTCAGACCCGGCGGGGGAATGCGCCCCAGTGGGGCGCATTCCGATCACGCGGTGACTGACCCCGGATTTCTGCTACGTATCAGTATGCCAACGTCCGCACGCCTTCCGGCGTGCCCAGCAGGCAAACGTTGGCGCCGCGCACGGCGAACAAGCCGACGGCGATGACGCCGACGATCTGGTTGATCTGCTGTTCCAGCGCCACCGGGTCGGCGATCTGCAAGCCCAGCACGTCGATGATTTCGCCACCGTTGTCAGTGATGAACGCTTCGGTGCTGCCGGCCTTCAGGCGCAAGCGGGGCGTGCCGCCCAGCGCAGCCAGCTGGCGTGATACGGCGGCGCGCGCCATCGGCACCACTTCCACCGGCAGCGGGAAGGCACCCAGGGTATCGACGAGCTTGGAGCCGTCGGCGATGCAGACGAACTGCTTCGCTACGGAAGCCACAATCTTTTCACGCGTCAATGCTGCGCCGCCGCCCTTGATCATGGCGCCGCTGGCCGTGATTTCATCGGCGCCGTCGATGTAGACGGCGATCGACTCGACGTCGTTGAGGTCGAAGACGGCAATACCATGACCGGCCAGGCGGGCGGCCGTCGCTTCGGACGACGCGACGGTGCCCTTGATGGTGTCCTTGATCTTGGCCAGTTCATCGATGAAAAAATTGGCGGTGGAACCGGTGCCGACACCGATGATTTCACCCTCAACCACATAGGCTATGGCGGCGCGGGCTACGGCTTGCTTCAATTCGTCTTGGGTCATGACATTCAGGCTAAAGTGGGGAATGGCGCTATTTTAACGGATTGCCGGCCCGGCTAGCCGGCCATGGTGACCGGCCATTCCATTTGATACAACAGGCAAGTGGGAAAACCTTGCCATAGGGCAATTCCCCATTCAATTACTCTCTATGGCCCTTAAAATATGCGAAAATGGAACGATAGCCCGATATGACGTTTCAGGAATAGCCAATGAATCACAGTAAGCAGGTACTTGTTGTCGATGACAGCAGGGTTTCACGTTTGATGTCGCATCAGTTCATCCTCAGTAAACATGCCGACTGGCAAGTGATTGAGGCGGCGACGGGTGAAGAAGCCCTGGAAAAAGTCAAGACAGCCAGCCCTGCCCTGATATTACTGGATGTCAACATGCCCGGCATGGGCGGCGTGGCGGCGGCGGAACAATTGCGCGCGCTGTGCCCGAAAACACACATCATTCTCGTCACGGCGAATGTGCAAAACGCCATCCGCAACCGCGCCAGCGAACTGGGCGTGGGCTTCATGGAAAAACCCATCACGGAAACCCGCATCCATCAGCTGATCGAATCACTGGGACTGTGAGCATGGTCAATCTCTCCGAACTCGAAAACGATGCCCTGGTAGAGATATTCAACATCGGGGTAGGCCATGCGGCCGCCTCGATGAGCGAGATCGTCAACGAAGAAGTCACCATGTCGGTGCCGTCGATCACCTTCCTGAACCGTGCCGACGCGGCCGCCCTGCTGGGCAGCAAGAAGGATGGCGAACGCATCTGCGGCGTCAGCCAGCATTACGATGGCGCCTTCGCCACCGAGGCCATCCTGATGTTCCCGGAAGACAAGAGCCTGGAAATCGTGCGCCTGATGGTGGGCGACGCCATGCCGCTGCAGGAACTGACGGAGATGGAACAGGAGGCGATGAGCGAAATCGGCAACATCATCCTCAACTCCTGCGTGGGTACCCTGGCCAACCTGTTCGACAGCGAACTGCATGGCTCGCTGCCCCTGTACCACGTGGGCACCAGCGCAGAAATCCTGTCATCTTTCGGTGGCCACGATGACGACGCCGTCGTGCTGATGCTGCATATCGACTTCGTGCTGTCCCGGCACCAGATCCACGGCTATGTCGCCTTCGTGCTCGACCTGTCCGCCTTGCACGACCTGAAGCAGCAGGTCAGCCACTATCTGGCCAAGGTACTGGGACAGGCGTGACGATCATGCCGGATGCCTTACACCGACTCGCCCTGCTCGAGAGCATCATTGGCGCCGTGAACCTGGGCGCCATCGTGCTCGATGAGCAGCACCGCATCGTGCTGTGGAACCACTGGATGAAGCGCCACTCGGCGTGCCCGGCCGACGCAGTGCTGGGCCAGGACTTCTTCACCGTCTATCCGGAACTGCGGCACAAGCGCATCGATTCGGCCATCACCCAGGCCCTGCGCGACAATTTCCAGTCTCTGCTGTCGCAAACCCTGCACAAAGCGCCATTTGCCCTGTACACGCATGGCGCGGCCGCTGGCACGGTGGAAGGCCAGGAACGCATGCAGCAAGCCATCGCCGTCACCCCGATCAATTTACCCGGCTCACCGCGCCACTGCCTGATCCAGATCAATGATGTCACCATCGCTGTGGGCCGCGAAAAGCTGCTGCGTGAACAGGCCATGGTCTTGCGGTCGCAAACCTTTTCCGACGGCTTGACGGGCATCGCCAACCGCCGCCACTTCGACGTGGCGATCGAGAAGGAAATGCGGCGCGCCATGCGCACGGGCAGCCCCCTGTCGCTGCTGATGATCGATATTGACCATTTCAAGGATTACAACGACCATTACGGTCACCAGCAAGGCGACGACTGCCTGATCCGCGTGGCAGCCGAACTGGCCGCCATGCTGCAGCGCCCCACCGACCTGCTGGCGCGCTATGGCGGCGAGGAATTTGCCGCCATCCTGCCCGACACCGACGCCGCGCAGGCGCTGCGCATGGCCCAGGCGATCCGTGAACGGGCGGCAGAGCTGCGTATTCCGCATGCCAAGACGGGCGATGAGGTCAAGCACATCACGGTCAGCATCGGCATCGCCACGCAGCACCCGCAGCAGCAACTGGCCACCTCCGCCCTGATCGGCGCCGCCGACCGCGCCCTGTACCTGGCCAAAGGCGCCGGGCGCAACAGGGTCATGGTACAGCCACTGTAGGAAAGCAACGCCGTTACGCAATTCCAGTAGACAACTTTACGGCGGATGCGTAGACTCATATGTGATTGCAGCAAAAACAACAAGAGTTTATCTGCGGTATCCATTCAAGCGCATGCGCCGCTCCTGCGCGGATACGCCCAGGAGTGCTTGTGAACCTCGACCTGCCCCTCAAATCCCGTCTGCCGGGCACCGGCCTGGATACGACCATGGTCAATGGCATGCGCCTGCTGTTGTCCAGTGCCACCTTGCTGACCCTGTTCATCGACCCCGAAAGCGCAGGCAAGCTGAGCAAGATCACCTGGCTGATCTTTTCCGCCTACACCATGCACAGCCTGCTGCTCTACGTGCTGGCCCTGATGAACTTCAGCCTGCCCCAGGACATCTTGCTGTACTGGCTGGACGTGGCCTGGTATGCACTGATCGTATTCTCCAGCAGCAACCACAACAACCTGTTTTTCCTGTTTTTCTTCTTTGCCATCCTGACCTCGTCGTTCCAGCGGGGCTTCGAGGAAGGCGCGCGCATCACCCTGGCTTCGGCCGGTCTGTTCGCCGCCACCGCCCTGTTTAGCGAAACGAATGCGGAACTGTCGCGCCTGCTGCTGCGCACCACATTCTTGCTGGCACTGGGCTACATGATCGCTTACTGGGGCGGCTCGGCCATCACGCAGCGCAGCCACCTGGCGCTGCTGCGCGATGTCAGCCAGCTGTCCAATCCGCGCTTCGGGGTCGACCAGACCATTAGCTCGGTGCTGGAAAAAACCCGAAGCTATTTTCATGCCCGCAGCTGCCTGCTGGCGATGCAGGACAAGGGGGGGCCGCACTGGTCGCTGCGCAGTGCCGTGCATACGGGAACGGAGCTGGTCACGACCAGCGCCATCCTCAGCGATGAGGCGGCCAGCCCCTTGCTGGCATTCCCGCCCGAAAAGATCGTGCTCTACAACCGCCCCCTGTCCAGCTGGCTGCCGTGGACAGGCGGCGTGCGTACGCTGGACGCGGACAGCGGGCGCTGGCTGCGGCATGGCGATATGGCCGGCGCCAGCCTGGCCGAGCTGCTCGAAGCGCATTCTTTCATCAGCGCGCCCTTGCCTTTGCGCAATGGAACGGGCCGCCTCTACATCGTTTCCAAGACCAGCCTGAGCAAGACCGACGCCCTTTTCCTCAGCCATATCGGCGCGCAGGCGTTTCCCGTCATTGAAAACATCGAACTGCTCGACCGCCTGGCATCGCAGGCAGCCTCGCGCGAACGCGAAAAGATCGCGCGCGACCTGCACGACACCGCCATCCAGCCGTATATCGGCTTGCGCCACGGCCTGGCCGCCCTGCGCAATGATGCCCTGCCAGGCAACCCCCTGTTGCCTGAACTGGAAAAACTGATCCTCATGTCGGGCCAGGTGATCGCCGACCTGCGCAGCTATGCGCGCACCTTCAAGAACGGCCAGGTGCAAAGCGAGCCAGAACTGCTGGTGGCGCTGCGGCGCCAAGCGGCGCAGATCCACGAATTCTATGGCATCGACATCACCCTGCATATCGAGGGCGACCTGCGCATCAACGACCGCCTGGCAGCCGAGGTATTCCAGATCGTCAACGAAGGCATGAGCAATATCCGCAAGCATACGTCGGCACGCCACGGCGCAGTCAAGCTGACGTGCGCGCAAGGCGCGCTGCACATCAGCATCGACAACGAGTGCGCGGCCGCGCACGTGCCCGATTTCCTGCCCGACTCGCTGGCCGAACGCGCCGCCGCCCTCGGTGGCAGCGCCAGGGTCACGCACAACACCTTGGGCAACACCTCCGTACAGATCGAGATCCCCATATGAATGAATTACGCCACATGCCACCGGCCAGCCATACCATCAGCGTCATGCTGGTGGACGATCACAAGACCATGCTCTGGGGCCTGGAGCGGCTGATCGGCGGCGAGCACTCGGGCATGCGGGTGGTCGCCACGGCGTCCGACAGCGCCGAGGCGCTGGAGCAGGCGAAGGCGCTGCAACCGGATGTGATCGTACTGGATCTGGACCTGGGCGGCGTCAGCTCGCTGGCCATCCTGCCTGCGCTGGCGCAGTGCGGCAGCACGCGCGTGCTGGTGCTGACGGCCAGCCACGATCAGGCCGTACTGGACCAGACGGTACTAAAAGGCGCGCGCGGCATCGTCAGCAAGGATGCGCCGGCAGAAATGGTGCTCAAGGCCATCGAAAAGGTGTATCACGGCGAGCTGTGGCTGGAACACGCAATGCTGGGACGCATGCTGACGCAGCTGACCCAGCCCGGCGGCGGCTCGGCGCAAGCCATCGCCGTCGCCAGCCTGACCCTCAAGGAAAGAAAGATCATCGCCGCGCTGGTGCACGGCAGCGGCACGCCGGCCAAGCTGCTGGCGGACCAGCTGTTTATCTCCGAACACACCTTGCGCAATCACCTGACGTCGATCTACCGCAAGCTGGGCGTGTACAACCGCCTGGAACTGTACGCCTACGCCACGAAGCACCAGCTGGGCGAATTGCCGCCCGGCGCCTGACGCCGCAATCCCCCAGGACGGCCACAGCACGGCCGCGCACTCCCTCCCCGCCGCCCCCTTCGCCAACCACCGGCACGGCCGTTGCCTGCGCGCGCCAAACTCAACCATGACAATTGTCACGAAAAAAACAAGCAGTTCCTCCTTGCAATAAAAGGAGGTTCTTCTGATGTAGATCAAGCTGCCAACTTCTATAGTGATCTTACCGGAGTGCAAATCACCGCGCGGCCCACCACGACACGGAGCACAGCATGCGCCTTGACAAGTTTCTTCCGGCAGCCCTGATCACCTATTTGCAGGGCAAGCAAAAGGCTGCGTTCTACCGCTATGCACTGGTAGCGGCCCTCATGGCGGTGGTCTGCATCATCGGACTGCTGGCACTGGGCGAAAGCCCATGAGAACGCCTAATCGAAGCAACAGGAAGCAACGCTGCCATGTCGTTTTACCCACCGCTGTACCTTAACCACCACCAGGAGTTGTCATGAACCTCATCAAAAACTTTATCCGCGAAGAAGATGGCGTCACTGCAATTGAGTACGGCCTGATCGCAGCCCTGATTGCCGTGGTGATCATCGGCGCCGTCACCATCGTCGGCACGCAGCTGAAAAAGACCTTCAGCACCATCGGCACCAAGCTCACCACCGCCAACGGCTGATGCAGCGCAGTCCGGGCTTGCCCAGCGCCAGCCCGGACATACCGCCCCCGCCACACTCCAGCAAGCCCACCTTGATGACGCATAGCGAGGCCCATCGTGAAATCTCTCTTCAGCCGTTTTTCCGATGAATCGGCAGTCACGGCGATCGAATACGCGCTGCTGACGAGCCTGATAGCGGCAGTGCTGGTAGTCACGATCACCCTGCTCGGCGACCAGATCAAGCTGCTATTTGTCTACGTCAAGGACCAAGTGGTCCTGGCCCTGTCATGAATACCCTGCGCGCCTCGCTGCGCACCCACCGCGCCCTGCTGCTGATCGTGCTGCTGTACGCCGCCGCGGCAGCGCTGCTGGCCGGCAGCCTGCCCAGCCCATCGGACATCCTCAACGTGCTGGCAGGCTTCCTCTTGGCCATCCTCACGGGTCCCATCTTCATCCTGTGCGGCTATACCATTCGCGTCATGGTGATGCAACGTCCGCACCGCCTGTGCCACTACCTGTACCACGACCTGCGCCGCTACCTGAGCAACGAGCGCCTGCTGCACGCGCTGCCGGCCATGCTGCTGATCCCCGTCTTCGCCTCCAGCTTCACCGTCTTCAAGGCCGCCATCCCCCGCCTGCACCCCTACACCTGGGATGCCACCCTGTCCGCCTGGGACATCGCGCTGCATGGCGGCAAGGCCCCATGGGAAAGGCTGCAGCCGCTGCTGGGCCACCCGCTCGTCACGGGCCTGCTCAACTTCAGCTACCACTTCTGGTTCTTCCTGTTCTACGCCGTGCTGTACTGGCTCATCCTCGATACGCGCCGCCCGCTGCTGCGCATGCAGTTCCTGCTCAGCTTTGCGCTGACCTGGATCGTCCTGGGCAGCATCCTGGCCGTGCTGTTTGCCTCGGTCGGCCCCTGCTACTACGGCCACCTGCATGCCAGCGATCCGTATGCGCCGCTGATGGCCTACCTGCATGACACCAACCAGCACGTCCCCGTGTGGGCCCTGCAGGTGCAGGACATGCTGTGGCAAGGCTATCAAAGCAAGGGAACAAACGGCGATCTGGGCATCTCCGCCATGCCCAGCATGCATGTGGCCACGGCCGTGCTGATGGCCATCATGGGCTGGAATGTGAGCCGCGCCGCAGGCATCTCGCTGTCCGCCTTCGCCGTGCTGATACTGCTCGGCTCCATCCACCTGGGCTGGCACTATGCGCTCGACGGTTATGTCGGCGCGGCCGGCGCGGCGCTGGTGTGGCACCTGGTGGGACGGATGCTGGGCAGCCAGGCAGCGGCACCCGCCATGAGCATGGCCACGGTGCCCTGCATGAGCAAGGAAGGACTGACATCATGAACGCCCACCTGCCCATGCTGCTGTGCCTGGCCGTACTGGCCACCCTGCTCGCCGCCGCGCTGTGGCACGACCTGCGCACGCGCCGCATCCCCAACCTGCTGGTGCTGTGGGGCATGCTGGCGGGACTGATCCTGAACAGCTTCGTGCCGTCCGGCGCCGGCCTGTTCGACGTCGACTTCGGCGGCCTGGGCCTGCTGCAGGCGCTGGCTGGCGCCGCTGCCGGATTGGCACTGCTGCTGCCCATGTATCTGCTGCGCGCCCTGGGCGCCGGCGACGTCAAGCTGATGGCCATGTGCGGCGCCTTCCTCGGCCCCGACGCCGTACTGGAAGCGGCCCTGCTGACCTTCCTGTGCGGCGGCGTGCTGGCCCTGGCCGCCGCGCTGGCAGGCCGCCGCCTGCGCCTGGTGCTGCGCAACACCTACCACATGATGCTAGGCGCGCTGCTGCACAGCCTTGCCGGCGGCGCCGCCACGATCGCCGAACCGCCGCCCGCCACGGGCAAGCTGGCCTACGCCTTCGCCATTGCCAGCGGCACCCTGCTGCAGGTGTTCCTGCAATACAACCATCTGTGGAGCTTGCGCTGAAACGAAACGCGCCGCTCCGACGACCAGCCACCACAGGACCCGACCATGGACACCCTCGCCACTCTCTGCCACTCGCGCCGCGCCAGCCTGCTCACCAGCATCGCCATGGCCGGACTGTGGGTATTCTTTGCCAGTGCACACGTGGTGGGCTATTTGCACAGCGACGACTGGAGCTATTTGCTGTTCTGCGCCGCCGAAACCCTCGCCGCCCTGTTCTTTGTCGTGCGCTCGGCCCCCGTCAGCATTTCCACCGATGCGGGCGACTGGCTGCTGGCCATCGGCGCCACCTTCGCCCCTTTCCTGCTCTCGCCTGCCGACATGGCCATCTGGCCCGGCGCGCGTTACCTGCTGGCCATCGGCAGCCTGCTGCAGATCGCCGGCCTGCTGTCGCTGAATCGCAGCTTCGGCCTGGTGGCGGCGCAGCGCGAGATCAAGACGGGCGGCGCCTACCGCGTGGTGCGCCATCCCCTGTATGCCAGCTACCTGATTTCCCTGAGTGGCTACCTGCTGGCCAATACCTCGCCCGCCAATGCTGTGACCTACTTCGCGACAATCGCCATGATGGTTGCGCGCCTGCTGCGCGAGGAGCGCTTCCTGTCCACCGACGTACGTTACCGCGTGTACATGCGGCAAGTGAAATACCGGCTGCTGCCGTTCATCTTCTGACCTCACCATCCGGCAAAAGGAGCGATCATCATGCCCGATACCTACCCAGAAGCGCCTGCCGACGGCAGCATCATGCCGGCCATGCAGCGCGCACCACGCAACGTGGCCGAAACGGGCCTGCCCTTCCTGTTCCTGGTGGAACTGTTGGTGAAGGTCATGTTCCTGCGTGGCCAGATCGGCTTGCCGGCCCTGTCGTCGCACGTCAAACTGGGCGCCGGCGTGCTCGAACCACTGCTGACCTTCATGCGCGCCGAAAAACTGTGCGAAGTGCAGCGCAACGGCTACAGCGGCACGGATGCCGACCAGCACTACCACCTGGTCGACCAGGGCCGCCTGCGCGCCGCCGACTATTTGCGGCGCAATGCCTACAGCGGCCCGGCGCCCGTCACGCTGGCCCACTATAGCGCGCAGGTGCTGGCGCAAAGCGTGGCGCACATGCACGTCACGCGGGAAAGCATGATGCAGCAGTTTCACGACGTGGTGGCCAGCACGTCGGTGCTCGACCAGCTGGGCGCGGCCATGAATTCGGGCCGCGCACTGTTCCTGCACGGCCCCGCCGGCAGCGGCAAGACGTATCTGGCCGAGCGCCTGCATGGTTTGCTCAGCGGCACCATCGCCCTGCCGCACGCGGTCATGGTCGATGGCGAGGTGCTCCCCTTCCTCGACCCCATGCTGCACACGCTGGCCACCGGCGTGGCGCCGCCGGCCGACCCGCGCTGGGTACGCGCCTGGCGCCCCACCGTGCTGACGGGCGGTGAGCTGACGCTCGACATGCTCGACCTGCAATTCGATCCCGGTGCCCGCCTGTACCAGGCACCGCCGCACCTGAAGGCCAACAACGGTATCTTCATCATCGATGACCTGGGCCGCCAGCGCTGCTCGCCCGTGGAGCTGATGAACCGCTGGATCGTGCCAATGGCGCGCCGCGTCGATTATCTGTCGCTGCACACAGGCTACAAATTTCCCGTCCCCTTCGACGTGATCGTCGTATTTTCCTCGAACCTGGCGCCGCAGCAGCTGGCCGACGACTCCTTCCTGCGCCGTATCGGCTACAAGATCCATGTCGGGGAATTGAGCGGCTACCACTACGAAGCCGTGTTCCGCCACGTCTGCGAACAATTCGGCATGACCTTCAACCATGCTGCCTACCACTACCTGCTGCAGTTGCACGGCCAGCACGCAAGGCCCCTGCTGGCTTGCTATCCCCGCGACATATTGGCCCAACTGTGCGACGTGGCCCGCTATGAGGGCCGCCCGCCACGGCTCGAGGCCGAGGCGTTGCACTGGGCCTGGAACAATTATTTCGGCGCCGCCGACGGCTCCGCCGGCATACAGAACGGACCGGCTGCGGTCCTGGATAAAGGAGTATCAAAATGAGAAACGCACGCGCTCTGACAATGATGGCCTTCGCGGTCATCCTGGCGTTCGTGGCCGTCATCGTGGCCGCGCGCTGGATCAATGCCCAGGCCTCGGGCAATACCAACAAGGTCGCTGTCGCCCTGATCGACATCAGCCTGGGCGCGCGCATCGCGCCGGAAATGGTGCGCATGGTCGACTGGCCCAGCAGCGCGCTGCCGCCGGGCGCCATCAACGACCCGAAACTGCTCGATGCGCGCGTCACGCGCACCAGCATCCAGCACGGCGAACCGATCATGGAAAGCAAGCTGGCGCCCCCCGGCACCCAGGGCGGCCTGTCGGCCGTGGTGGGCGAGGGCAAGCGCGCCATGACGGTGCGTGTCAATGACGTGGTCGGCGTGGCAGGCTTCGCCCTGCCCGGCAACTATGTCGACATTCTCGTCAACACGCAGGACGATGCGGCCAAGACGGGCACCGGGCGAGATCCCAGCATCTCCAAAATCGTGCTCGAACGCATACTCGTGCTGGCCATTGCGCAGGAATCGAACCGCGACGACACCAAGCCCAAGGTGGTCAATGCCGTGACACTGGAACTGACACCCGACCAGACGGAAAAGCTCGACCTGGCGCGCAGCGTGGGCACCCTGTCGCTGGTGCTGCGCAACCAGATCGAAGACAAGCCCGTCAACACGGATGGCGCCACCAAGACCAGCCTGCTGGATGCCAAGGTCGCCGCCCAGGTGGCCGCCCCCGCCCCCCGGCCAGTCATACACCGCCGCGTGGTGCAAGGGCCAGCCGGGCCGCAAGTCGATGTCATCAAGGGGCTGGAACGCAGCTCCCAACAATTCTGAACAACGCTACGCCGATCGTCATCCGATCCGCACCACGAGGAGCACGCCATGAGCACCATGAGCAAACTGAGCACAGCAAACGGAGGCCGCATCCTGCGCATGGCCCTCGCCATCGCCACCATCGGCGCCCTTATCCCGGCAGCCCATGGCGAAGCGGGCGCACCTGCCACCTCGCCTGGCCTGTCGACCACGCCGCCCGGAGCCACGCCAGCCCCTGCATCAGCATCGGCTGTGGTCTCCGCGCCGCCCCCCAAGGTGGTGCGCCGCGTGCCGCGCGTGAAACCGGTGGCGCAGCAAGCCATGCTCGATACGGCGGGAGGACGCACGGAACTGTCGCGCAACATGGCGCTGGCCGAAGGCAAGTCCACCCTGATGCACCTGCCGTTTCCTGTCGCCCGCGTCTCGGTAGGCGACCCGCGCATCGCCGACGTGATCCTGCTCAACACCACCGATGTCTATCTGTTGGGCAAATCCGTGGGCACGACCAACCTGATCGTATGGAACCGCAATAATGAAGCGAGCATCATCGATCTGTCCGTCAGCATCGACGCCAGCCTGCTGCAGACGCGCCTGAGCGAACTGTTGCCGAACGAAAAAGAGCTGCGCGTGACGGTGGCCGGCGACACACTGATACTGTCGGGTGTCGTCAGCGACACCGTCAAGGCCGACCAGGCAATGTCGCTGGCCAACGCGTATGCACAACGTGGTTCCCGCCCCGCCGCTGGCGCCGCAGTTGCCGGTGCGGCACCCGCCGCCGCCGGCGCCGCACCCGACCCTTCGGGCGGCCCGTCAGCCTCGCCACGCGTGATCAACCTGATGGCGATCGCCGCGCCACAGCAGGTGATGCTGGAAGTCAAAGTGGCGGAAGTGTCGAAAACCCTGGTCGACCAACTGGGCGCCAACCTGGGCCTGAGCAAGACTATCGGCGGCTGGACCTATTCGCTGCTGTCGAACTTGCTCAGCAATAATCCCAGCGGTTTCAACGCCAGCAACAGCCGCAACGGCAACTTCCTGGGTCTCGATGCGCAAAAGCGCGATGGCTTGATCAAGGTACTGGCAGAACCGAACATCATGGCCATCAGCGGACAGGAAGCCAGTTTCCTGGCTGGCGGCAAGATCTTCATCCCCGTCAGCCAGACCAACAATGGTGGCACGCCCACCATCACGCTGGAAGAAAAAGAGTTTGGCGTGGCCGTGAAATTCACCCCCACCGTGCTCGAAGGGGGACGCATCAACCTGAAAGTGTCGCCGGAAGTGTCCGACCTGAACAAGGAAGGCATCGGCATCACGGCCACCGGCATTTCCACCACCGCCATCCTGCCCTCGTTTACCACGCGGCGCGCCACCACCACCGTGCAGCTGTTCGATGGCCAGAGCTTCGCCATCGGCGGCTTGATCAAGAACAATGTGACCAGCAACATCAAGGCCTTGCCGGGCCTGGGCGAAGTGCCCGTCCTGGGTGCCCTTTTCCGCAGCACGGACTTCCAGACAGACCGCTCGGAACTGGTCTTCATCATCACGCCGCACCTGGTCAAGCCGCTACCGCCCGACTACAAGCTGCCTACCGATCCGTATGTGCAACCTACGCGCGGCGACATGTTCATGCAAGGCAAGATGGAAGGCACGGCGCCCGCACCAGCGCCAGCACCACTGCCGCAGCCAGCGCCGATGCCGCTACCTGCCGCCGCGCCGCCGGCAGCCATGGCCGCGCCCGTGCCGCCTTCCATGCCGGTGGCCATGCCCGTCGCCACGCCGACGGTGAGCACCAACGACCTGCCGCAATACCGCGCCGTACCGAAAGCCGATGCGGCCACGTCATCGGCCAGCATTATCGATGATCTCAAATAGGAGCATCTCCATGAAAACCTTCGCAACCACCCTGCCCCGCTGCCTGCTGTGCGCTGCGGCAATCGGCGCGTTGGCCGGCTGTGCCGCCACCACCACCCCCGTGCTCGACAGCCATTTCGGCGAGTCGGTGACCTTGCTCAAGCAGCAGCAAATCCTGTATCCGGACGCGGCCTACAACAGCAATCCCGTGCTCGGTCTCGATGGCAAGGCCGCTATCAGTGGCTACAAGCTATACCAGAAATCCTTCAGCGCGCCCGATCCAATTCCCGACGTGCTGACGATCGGCGTCAGCAAACGCTGAACCGTACCCCATCCACCCAGCCACTGCCGGAGCTTGCCGTGAAAATCTTCATTATTTCCAGTAACGAAAAACAACTGGCCGCCATGACGGCGCTGTTGCGCGAGCGCCACGCGGGCGACGATATCGACAGCGCCGTCGGCAGCCTGGAACGGCTGGCCGGCACGGCTGAAATGGCCGTGCCTGACGTGCTGCTGCTGGCGCAGCCCGTCATCGACGATGCCGACCTGGTGCGCATCGAACGTCTGGCCAGCCGCCAGCCCGCCATGGCCATCATCCTGCAGTGCCAGCAGCAGGGCAGCGACTTCCTGCTGCAAGCCATGCGCGCGGGTGTGCGCGAGGTGCTGCCGCAAGCCGACAACGGCGCCGCCCTGAATGCGGCGCTGCAGCGTATCGAGGACAAGAGCGCGCGCCACGTGCGGCGCGATGGCAAGATCATCGCCTTCGTCTCGTGCAAAGGCGGCAGCGGCGCCACCTTTCTCGCCGCCAACCTGGCATACGCGCTGGCGCAGGACAACCAGCGCGTGGCGCTGTTCGATCTGAACTTGCAGTTTGGCGATGCGGCGCTGTTTGTCTCGGACCAGAAGCCGGCCGCCACGCTGTCGCACGTGGCGCAGCAGATTCATCGCCTCGACCCCTCCTTCCTCGCCGCCAGCATGGTGCAAGTGACGCCGAACTTCAGCATCCTGGCTGCGCCCGAAGATCCCGGACACGCGAGCGACATCAAACCCGAGCACATCGACCAGCTGTTGCACCTGGCGCGCCACGAGTATGATTTTGTTGTGCTCGACACGGGCCGCGGCCTCGATGCCATCAGCGTGCGCGCGCTTGACAACGCCGACATGATTTGCCCCGTGGTACAGGCAACGCTGCCCTACATCCGCGACGGCAAGCGGCTGCTGCAGGTGTTCCAGTCGCTGGAATACCCGACCAGCAAGATTCACCTGATCCTGAACCGCCATACGAGCGCCGATGAAATCCGCGGGCGCGACCTGGAAGCGGCCTATGGCCAGCAGATCTTCCACGCCATGCCGAATCATTACGCGGTGGCGGCGGCATCGGTCAACCAGGGCGTACCCGTGCTGAAGCTGGCGCCCGGCAGCCCGCTGGCCAAATCACTGCAGGAGTGCGCGCGCAAGCTGGGCGGTACGCGCGCGGCCAGCACGCCTGGCCTGTTTTCACGCCTGTTCCAGCGCAGCCGGCCCATCCAACTTCGAGGGGAAACAGCATGAGCATCGACATCAATGGTGCAGGCCCCAGCCTGCGCGAACGCCTCGGCAGTGCCCCGGCCTCGAACGGCAATTCGGCCTTCGGCGCCGTGCGCGGCGGCAGCATCGACAATCCCGCCTACCAGGAACTCAAGCAGCACGTGCACCAGTCCCTGCTCGACCGCATCGACCTGGAAGGCATGCAACGCCTGTCCCAGGAGCAGATACGCGACGACCTGAAGGTCCTGGTGGGGCGCCTGCTGGATGAAGACAGCGTCGTCATCAACGACCTTGAGCGGCGCACCCTGGTGCGCGACATCCAGGACGAAGTATTGGGCTTCGGCCCGCTCGAACCGCTGCTCAACGATCCCAGCGTCTCGGACATCCTCGTCAACACGCACCGGCAGGTGTATGTCGAACGCCATGGCCAGCTCGAACTGAGCGACATCCGTTTCAACGACGATGCGCACCTGATGAAGATCATCGACAAGATCGTCTCGCGCGTGGGCCGCCGCATCGACGAATCGAGCCCCATGGTCGATGCGCGCCTGCCGGACGGTTCGCGCGTCAACGCCATCATCCCCCCGCTGGCCATCGACGGACCCGTGATGTCGATACGGCGCTTTTCGGCCCAGCCGCTGCGGCTTTCCAACCTGGTCGAACATCACAGCCTGACGGCCGAAATGGCACAAATCCTGCAGGGCCTGGGCAAGGCCAAGATCAATATCCTGATCTCGGGCGGCACGGGCAGCGGCAAGACCACCATGCTCAACGCGATATCGGGCTTCATCAGCGGCACCGAGCGCATCGTCACCATCGAGGATGCGGCGGAACTGCAAATGCAGCAGCCGCACGTGGTGCGCCTGGAAACGCGGCCCGCGAACATCGAAGGCAAGGGCGAGGTGACGCAACGCGCACTGGTACGCAATGCCCTGCGCATGCGGCCCGACCGCATCATTTTGGGCGAGGTGCGCGGTGCCGAGGCGCTCGACATGCTGCAGGCGATGAATACGGGCCATGAGGGTTCAATGGCCACCATCCATGCCAACACGCCGCGCGATGCCCTGACGCGGCTGGAAAACATGATCAGCATGGCCGCCTCCATGTTGCCGGGCAAGGCCATGCGCCAGCAGATCAGCGCAGCCATCGGCGTGGTGGTACAGGTGGCGCGTCTGACGGACGGCAAGCGCAAGGTGGTGTCCATCCAGGAGATCACGGGCATGGAAGGCGAGATGATCACCATGCAGGAAATCTTCACGTTCCGCCAGACGGGCGTAGCCCAGGATGGCGCCGTCAGCGGCCACTTCCAGGCCAGCGGCGTGCGCCCCCGCTTCCTCGACCGCCTGCGCGCCTTCGGCGTGGTCGTGCCGGAAAGCCTGTTCGATCCCGACCGCCAATACCATTGAGGAGCCGCGCCATGGACACCAGTTTTTACGTCTTCGGGGCCCTGATCTTCATCGCCGTGGTGCTGCTCGTCACGGGCATGTACCAGGCCTGGAACAATGTGCGCGGGCCGGAATCGGAACGCGTGGCGCGGCGTCTGCGCGTGATGTCGGCCGGCGCCCACGCCGGTGAGCAGAACACGTCGATGATCAAGCAGCGCCTGCTCAGCGACACGCCGGCGCTGCAGAAATTATTATTGGAAGTACCGCGCGTGCATGCACTCGACCGCCTGCTGGAACAGTCAGGGCTGACGTGGAGCGTGGCGCAATGGGCCTTGCTGGTGCTGCTGACATTTCTCGTTGGCCTGGTCGGCGCCAGCCTGTTCGACCTGCCCTGGCTGCTGCGCCTGGTGGCAGCGGCCGCCTGCGCGCTGCTGCCCCTGTACTACATCGAGCGCGCCAAGTCGCGCCGCCTGCAGCGCATCGGCCAGCAGTTGCCAGACGCACTGGAACTCATGAGCCGCGCCCTGCGCGCCGGCCATGCCTTTCCCACGGCCCTGAAAATGGTCGGCGAGGAAATGAACGCGCCACTGGGCGACGAATTTCGCATCGCCTTCGACGAAGTCAACTTCGGCATCGCCATGCCGGACGCGCTGATGAACCTGGCCACGCGCGTGCCCAGCACGGACGTGCGCTATTTCGTCATCGCCGTGCTGATTCAGCGCGAGACGGGCGGCAACCTGTCGGAATTGCTCGATAGCATCAGCCACATCATCCGCGAACGCATCAAGCTGCTGGGGCAGGTGCGCGTGCTGTCGGCCGAGGCGCGCCTGTCGGCGTGGATCCTGGGGCTGTTGCCGTTCGGCGCGGCAGCCATGATCCAGCTGACCAACCCCACCTTCCTGGAGCTGCTGTACCGCGATCCCGGCGGACAGAAAATGCTGGGCGGCGCGCTATTGCTGATGCTGCTCGGCGTCATCTTCATGCGCAAGATCATCCATATCCGGGTGTGAATTTTTGAGGGGAACGACATCATGACTACCATGCAAATGGGCTTTCTCGGCTTGCTGTTCGTCGCCGTCTTCGCCGGCGCCATGTTCGTGCTGCTGCTGGCCATACCTGACCCGCTGCGCCAGCGCCTCGACAGCGTGGGCGCCGCCGGGACTGGCGGCGCCCGCCACTGGCTGGCGCACTTCGTCAAGCTGAGCAAACCACTAGCGCGTTTGTCCCTGCCCGAAGATGGCTGGGAGACGTCGAAAACACGCCTGCGCTTCATGCATGCAGGACTGCGTCACCCATCGGCGCCGCTGCTGTACTTTGGCGCCAAGACGGCCTTCGCCGTGGGCCTGCCCGTACTGCTTTTCCTGGGCCTGAGCGTGGCCGGCGTGCATTACAGCGGCACGGCATTACTGCTGTGGCTGCTGCTGGCAGCCGCATTCGGCTACTACCTGCCGAACGGCTGGCTGAACCGCCGCATCCGCCTGCGCCAGCGCGACATTTTTGAAAGTTTTCCCGATGCGCTGGACCTGATGACGGTCTGCGTGGAAGCTGGCCTGGCCATGGATGCGGCGCTGGCGCGGGTGGCCTCCGAAATCACGCTGAAAAGCGCCGTGCTGGCCGAGGAACTGCACCTGCTGACGCTGGAACTGCGCGCCGGCAACTCGAAGGAACGGGCCTTGCGCAACTTGGCCCTGCGCACGGGCGTGGAAGATGTCGATGCCCTCGTTGCCATGCTGATCCAGGCCGAACGGTTCGGCACCAGCATCGCCGCCTCCCTGCGCGTGCAATCGGACCAGTTGCGCACCAAGCGGCGCCAGCTGGCAGAAGAGCAGGCAGCGAAAATTGCCCTGAAACTGCTGTTTCCGCTGATCTTCTTCATCTTCCCTTCCCTGCTGGTGGTGCTCATGGGACCAGCCTTCCTGCAGATCTACCGCGTGCTGCTGCCTGGCATGGCCGGCGGCAATTAAAACCGCAGCCCTCCCACATGCTCCTGGCGGTCAACGCTGCCGGGAGCCAAAGATCTCCTCCGCAACACCCCGTCCCGCCCTTTGCCTGCTCTCCTGCCGGCTACCCGCATTGCCCTGCTCCGGCCTGAACACAAGCGCATTCCACATTGCCTGGCGCCTCTGCCGCTGCGCATGCCGCATACGTGAAGGGCGGCACAGGCACGCCGCCCGATTCCAGCCTTTTCAGGTCTCGACATCTGCGTTATGAATGGCTTCGGGATGTGCCCGCCCCCCCTGTCAGCGATCACTGGCCACCCACCAAGTACGGTACGCCCTTCGGATCATGGGTTGCCGGACTTGGCTGGCTAAAATATCGAGGACCGAGCTGTGCATATACTAGCGGGGCAATCCGCCATGCGGCACGAAGATCCCGCTACATGCGACATCGACTCCTCGGCGAGCGGAAGCTTGAGCGGCACTGCGGCATGGTGTGCTGTCCGCAGCCTAAGTGCACAGGCAATAAAAAAGGGCCGGAGCGAATATCCGGCCCTGACCATCTGTTTTCCGTATCTACATGCTGATGCGCAAAATGGCCGAGGCGAGTTTCTCGAAGCAGGGCTTCAACTCGTTGGAGTTGGCGGCGTGGCAATAAATGCCGACGGGTTGGCCGGCGCCCGCGTTCACGCAGCGCGACAGGGCATCGGGCGTGTTGGCCATGCACTTGAGGATATCTTCGCCCTTGTCGCTGGGCGCGGGGCCGTTCGCTTTCGTCAGCTCGCTGCCCAGGCCCAGGGTAAACACGTACATGCCCTCGCTGCGGGCCTTGGCGGCCACCGCTTCGAGCAGGTTGCGCGAGGCCCGGTTGACATTGATCCAGGTGGCCGAATTGCTGCTGGTATCGTTGGTGACCGAACGCGGCGTAGCCGTGATGATGGGGAACTCCTGCAAGGCCGGCAAGTTCGTGGGATTGTGCGCGTTATACCACTGCGGCAAGGCGGCCGCATCGAGGTTCTTGACGATGTTCGTATCCTGGTCGCACTTGCCGGCCGCCGTCGTGTCCTGCTTGTCGATCCGCCACAGGCCGGCCGGCGTGCCGGTGCTGGTGCCGTCGCCCGTCACCAGCGATCCAGGCGTAGTGCAGTCGGCCGGCTTCTTGAACTTGAAGACGGACGAAATGGTATTGGGCGATCCATCGGAAAAAAACACGATGACGCGCAGACTGGAACGGTTGGCCAGGGCGATGCTGTTGAGCTGGTCGCGACCATTCCACATGCCTTCGACCGAATTCGTCAAGCCGTCAAACGAATAGTTGCCAATGGTGGTCTTCATGCCCGCCTGGTCGAAACCGCGCGCCACCTTGTTGATCGGCTTATCGACTTCGGCGCCGTAGGAGAAATGGATCAGGGCCATGCGGTCCAGCGCCGGATTGAATTTGCTGAGAAACAGCTGCGCGCTGCTGATGACGGTGGAGCCGACAGGCGACAGCGAGCCCGAGGTATCCATCACGAAGGCCAGGTCCAGGTCCTTGCGGATGGTCTGCGCCGAGGCGCTGACCGACAGCAAATTGAAGCCTAGCACGCGCATAAGGGTCACGGGCACGGAGGCCGTGGCCGCCGCATCGATCGTCACCTTGCCGGCATCAAAGGTCACGGTGGGATTGTTGAAGGTGGGCGTGGCCCCCAGGTAGCCCGTGGGGAAATTCGCGGCAAAGAATTTTTGCGCCGCCGCCTGGGCGCTGGCCCGCTGCGCCGCCTCGCCCACGCCTTGCGTCACGGCGCGCGCGGCGGCGATGCTGGCCGAATCGACGGCCGCATTGAGCTTGGAACGGATGATGAAGCCCAGGCCGGAATCGATGGCCAGCCCCACCGCGCCGATCAGCACCACCATCGACAGAGCGATGACGATCAGCACTTGCCCCTTTTGTTTTCCGGTCTGCCTGCGTATGCTTTTCATGATGTTCTCCCGGCGCGTGCACGTGCGCCTGCGCAATAATGACAGCGTGTCTAAAAAATAGTCTTGGCGTACAGATTGCCGCTCAGCTGGGGCGTTTGCGCTCCAAAACCCAGGCTCATGCCGGCAAACAGGATGTTGGCGCGATACAGTCCCTCGACGACATAAATGACTTCGCCATTGGCCAACTGGTTGCTCATGGCATCGTTGATGGGCGAACCACCGCTGGGAATGCTGGTGCACTTGCCCGTGCCGTCGCTGGCCCAGTTGCTGCAGTTCCACACCTTGCTAGCCTGCTGCGGCCCTTGTGTCCAGCGGTAATGTTCAAGAATGACGTTTTGCTTGCCGGGGCCATTGCCCATGATCTTGCTGATGTACATGCTGCCATTGCTGGCCATGTCCAGCGGCGGCGTCGTCATCGCCAGCGCCGTCATGATGGTTTGCGGGTCCTGCGAGGAGCGCGAGGCCAAATTGGCCCCTTCGCGGCTCAGATTGGTCAATATCATGTCGCCTTGCACGATGCGCGCCAGATCGAAGACGGGGACGGCCATCATCAGCAAGAAGGGCAACACCAGGGCGAATTCCACGGCAGCCACGCCTTGCAGGCGGCGCGCGCGCATCAATGCCAATTGTTTGGATGGTGTCATCAGAAGGCCTCGTTACGCATGGTGGCCGCGACGCTGAAGGCATACTGGCCGGGCGCACTGGTGGAAGTTTTGGGATTGAGCAAGGCCATCAAGCGCCATGCGGGGGTGATGACGGGCCAGGTGCAGTTCACCTGCAGCACAACGATATCGCCGGCCGAGCCGAACATATTGTTGTTGTAGGCGGAGGGCGCTTGCGATACGCCATTGACCACCACCACGGGACTGACCATGGCATACAGGCCCAGCGAACTGTCGTTGATCTTTTGTAGCACGGCCTCGTAGCGCTGTTTGTTGGCGCTGGCCGGATCAAGGTTGTTTTGCCCCGTGATGGAGTAGCGGGCCCCTTCGCGCACGGCGTATTGCATCGTCAGGTTGACCCAGAACATGATCCCCAGTTCCATGATCATGGCGATAAGGAAAAAGAGGATAGGGGCGATCAAGGCAAATTCCACCAGCGCTGCGCCACGTGGGCGTTTTTTCAGGCACGACTTTCCTCTACAGCTGTTTCTAATCTGCATGATTTACTCGCTTGGACAGGTTGCTCTCGATCTCGCGCCGAGGTTGCAATTAAAACAAAGAAATTGTTCTTTGTATAATTTAATTTAGGTAATGCTGAGATGAATGTCAAGGTCTGAATACATGCAAATTAAATATATATGCACGCGTACATGAAATAACGATAGGAAACGAAATTAGCGCGGCAGCAAGCTGCAGTCGGCGGGGTCGAGCAGGAAGCCTTGCAGGATGTCCTGCAGCTGCGGCAGTTGCGCCACGTAGGCAGCAATGCCCAGCTGGCGGGCGCCGAAATAGTGGGCGATGATGTCGCCCTGCTGCTCCATGTTGAAGTCGGACAGGATACCGCCGGCTTGCGCGTCGTAGCGATAGGCGCGCTGCCGGATGTAGCCGCCGCACAGCGCCAGCCGCACGCCATGCAGCAGCACGCAGTAGCCGAGCTGGTACTGCCACACGTGCACCATTTCGTGGATGAAGAATAGCTTGCCGCCGTTGCCTTCACGCGAAAAATCGTCGCGGTACTGGGCCGGCATGAAGTGCAGGCTGCCGCGCGGCGTCATCGCCGTGTTCTGGTCCTGCAGGCCGAATGGTAAAAAGGAGCCGCGCACCACACGCACGCGCGCGTAATCGATGGCGCCCTGAAAGACGCTGCGGGCCATGGCGGTTTCGCCGATGGTCAGGGGGCGGCGCAAGACTCGCATGCAGAGGAGGGAGGAAAGCGCGGCAGGCACGCAAGCCTGCCGCGCCGGTACCGCTTACGCTGAGCGCAAACCGCTGGCAGCCTTGGCGATTTCCGTGATGCGGTCCCAGTTGCCGGCCGCGATCGCGTCTTTCGGCGTCAGCCACGAACCGCCCACGCAGGCGACGTTCTTGCACGCCAGGAACTGCGACGCCGTCTCTTGCGAGATGCCGCCCGTCGGGCAGAACGTGATGTCCGGCAGGGGGCCGTAGATGGCGTTGAGCATGCCGATACCGCCGGCAGGCACGGCCGGGAACAGTTTCAGCTGCTGGAAGCCGTTTTCACGCGCCGCCATCACTTCACCGGGCGTCATCACGCCTGGCAGCAGGGGCAAGCCGCTGCTTTTCGCCGCCGCCACCAGGGCCGACGTCAGGCCTGGCGAGACGCCAAACACGGCGCCCGCATCGCGCGCCTGGACAAATTCCTCGGGACGGGTCAGGGTGCCGACGCCGACGATGGCGCCCGGTACAGCCGACATGGCGCGAATCGCTTCCAGGCCATGCTTGGTGCGCAGGGTCACTTCCAGCACGCGGATGCCGCCCGCCACCAGCGCGCGCGCCAGCGGTACGGCGTGTTCAGGATCGTCGATCGCAATCACGGGGATCACGCTCGATGTGCGCATAATTTCCAGTAGTGTCATGGTCATCTCTTATTTCCTAGCCAAAAAGTCTTCATCGGAACCGGGTACAGTATCACCGACATTGTCGGCGTCGTGCAAGGCGACGGTGGTGGGAATCGGCGACGGCAGGCCGAAGGTGGTGGCACCCTCTTCCGCCGCGCTGACGGTGGAACGGAACATGGAAAACAGCTCGCGGCCCATGCCGACGTGGTTCGGCGACAGGTCGGCAGTTACCAGCGAACGCGCGTGCCAGACGTCGGCCGGCACCAGCGCTTCGAGCACGCCCGTAAAGGCGTCAAGGCGGATGATGTCGCCGTCGCGCACCAGGCCCAGGGCGCCGCCGGCGAGGATTTCAGGCGACACGTGGATGGCGGCCGGCACCTTGCCCGACGCGCCCGACATGCGGCCATCGGTAACCAGCGCCACCTGGCGGCCCGCATCCTGCAGGTTGGCCAGCGCGGGAGTCAGCGCATGCAGTTCCGGCATGCCGTTGGCGCGCGGGCCCTGGAAGCGCAGCACGGCGACAAAGTCGCGGTCCAGGGTGCCGGCCTTGTAGGCGTTCATGAACTCTTCCTGCGAATTGAACACCAGGGCAGGCGCTTCCACCGTGCGGTGCTGTGGCTTGACGGCCGAGACTTTCATCACGGCGCGACCCAGGTTACCTGCGACGAGGACCATGCCGCCGTCCGGCGCGAACGGATTCGAAGCGGGACGCAACACGTTTTCATCGGCGCTGGCGGCCGGAGCATCTTTCCAGAAGACCTTGCCGTCTTCACCGAGGAACGGTTCCATGCAGTGCGCGCGCAAGCCATGGCCCAGGATGGTGTTGACGTCTTCGTGCAGCAAGCCCGCGTCCAGCAGTTCGCGGATCAGGTAACCGGTGCCGCCGGCCGCGTGGAAATGGTTCACGTCGGCGTCGCCGTTCGGGTAGATGCGCGTCAACATCGGCACGATGGCCGACAGTTCATTGAAATCGTTCCAGTCGATGACGATGCCGGCCGCCTTGGCGATCGCCACCAGGTGCAAAGTGTGGTTGGTCGAGCCGCCCGTGGCCAGCAAGCCCACGACGGCGTTGACGATACATTTCTCGTCAACGATATGACCGACTGGCAAGTAGCTGGCGCTTTGCGCCGTGATGCCCGCAGCACGCTGGGCGGCAGCTTTGGTGAGCGCATCGCGCAGCGGTGTGTTCGGCGTGATGAA
The DNA here is from genome assembly GCF_051380905.1 of Janthinobacterium darwini. NCBI lineage: Bacteria > Pseudomonadati > Pseudomonadota > Betaproteobacteria > Burkholderiales > Oxalobacteraceae > Janthinobacterium > Janthinobacterium darwini. The sequence continues at coordinate 401,210 of NZ_JBNYXX010000001.1, read as the reverse complement.
GGCGGCGCCCGGCAAGTGCAGGCCCATCACTTCCATCAGCATCTGATTGCTGTTCGCCGTACCGTAGAAGGTACAGGTGCCGGCGCCATGGTAGGCTTTCGACTCGCCTTCGAGCAAGTCTTCGCGCGTGGCCTTGCCTTGTGCATACAACTGGCGCACCTTGGCTTTTTCCTGGTTCGACAGGCCCGACGTCATCGGACCTGCCGGCACGAAGACGGCCGGCAGATGGCCGAAGTGCAGCGCGCCGATCAGCAGGCCCGGTACAATCTTGTCGCACACGCCCAGGTACAGGGCGGCATCGAACATATTGTGCGACAGCGCCACGGCCGTCGACATGGCGATGGTATCGCGCGAAAACAGCGACAATTCCATGCCCGGCTGGCCTTGCGTCACGCCATCGCACATGGCGGGCACGCCGCCGGCGAACTGGGCCACAGCACCCACTTCGCGCACGGCTTGCTTGATGATTTGCGGAAAGCCTTCGAAGGGCTGGTGCGCCGACAGCATGTCATTGTACGAAGACACGATGGCCACGGAAGGCTTCTTGTATTCCTTCAGCGACAGCTTGTCGTTGGCGGGAAAGGCGGCAAAACCGTGCGCCAGGTTGGTACACGACAGGGCGCCGCGCTGCACGCCCTGGATGCGGGCAGCATCCAGATGCGCCAGGTAGGCGCCGCGCGATGGCCGGCTGCGCGCGATGATGCGCGCTGTTACGGATTCGACTACTGGATGCAGCGCCATATGAATTTCCTTAAAAATGAGTATTTCGTGAAATTTTACTACAAAATGGTGAAGAAGAAGCACTCTCGCATGGGCCAACAACAGAAATAAGCCACAAATTGCGGCGTATCAAAGCCAACCCAGGCAATATCGCGTATCCACAGCTGCCAACATATCCCTTATATACGACTGCTGCAATCGCTAAAAAAAGCACAACAAAATCGGCTTCACGTTACAAACTGTAGTGAAATTACGTTTTTCTGATGTATTATTCTCATACCAACGCCGGATCCGCTGTTCGTCACGACGAACGCGCCGCGCTCCTTTCAACCGAGACAAGCACCCGAGCCGACCGCCATGCGCCAGCCAGCACCTACTCCTGCCATCACCGCCACCGCCAGTTTCCAGTCCCTGCAAGCGCATAGCGCCAGCCTGCGCGACGTACATCTGCGCCAGTTATTCGCTCTAGATCCAGCGCGTTTTTCCAGCATGACAGTCGATGCGGCAGGACTGCTGCTCGATTACTCGAAGAACCGCGTCGACGCCACCGCCATGGCACTGCTGATGAACCTGGCCCGCGAGCGCGGCGTGGAAGCGCAGCGTGAAGCGATGTTTACGGGCGAGAAAATCAATCTTACCGAACATCGGGCAGTTCTGCATACCGCCTTGCGCGCGCCGCGCGGCACCGCCCTGGTAGTTGATGGCCAGGATATCGATGCCGACGTGCAAGATGTGCTGCAGCGCGTGAAGGCATTTACCGACAAAGTACGCAATGGCAGCTGGCTCGGCTATACGGGCAAGCCGATTTGCGACATCGTCAACATCGGCATCGGCGGCTCGGACCTGGGACCGAAAATGGCCTGCCTGGCGCTGCGCTCCTACGCCAACCCGGGCCTGGAAATGCACTTTGTGTCCAACGTCGACGGCCACGACATGGAAGCGACCCTGTCCAAGGTTGATCCGGAAACGACCCTGTTCATCGTGGCCTCGAAAACCTTCGTCACGGCCGAAACCATGCTTAACGCCAACACGGCGCGCGCCTGGTTCTTGCTTGAAGGCGAAGAAACTGACCTGGCGCAGCACTTCGTGGCCGTCTCGACCAACACGCAAGCCATCGTCGATTTCGGCATTTCGCCAGAAAACATGTTCCCGTTCTGGGACTGGGTCGGTGGCCGCTATTCCGTCTGGTCCTCGATCGGCCTGGCCGTGGCGCTGTCCGTGGGCTTTGAGTACTTCAGCGACTTCCTGGCCGGCGCGCACGCGATGGACCAGCATTTCCGCCAGGCGCCACTGGAACAGAATATGCCCGTGGTGCTGGCCATGGTGGGCTTCTGGAACCGCCAGTTCCTCGACTGCGGCTCCGTCTCCATCGCGCCCTATCACCAGGACCTGAGCCGCTTTGCCGCCTACTTGCAACAGCTGGACATGGAAAGCAACGGCAAGCGCGTCACCAAGGATGGCGTGCCCGTCGACGTACCGACCGGCCCCGTCATCTGGGGCGATTGCGGCACGAATGCGCAGCACGCGTATTTCCAGCTGCTGCATCAGGGCACGGACATCACGCCCATCGATTTCATCGCCGCCCTGCGCGCCACGCACGATTTGCCGGGCCACCACGACGCCCTGCTGGCGAACTGCTTCGCCCAGTCGGAAGCCTTCATGACGGGCAAGACGGGCGAGGAAGTGCGCCTTGACTTGCAGGCACAAGGCTTGCCGGAAAACGAGATCGAAGCGCTGGTGCCGCACAAGACTTTCCCGGGCAACCGCCCCAGCAATACCATTTTGATGGACCAGCTGACCCCGACCACCCTGGGCGCGCTGATCGCGCTGTACGAACACAAGACCTTCGTGCAGGGCGTCTTGTGGAACGTCAACAGCTTCGACCAGTGGGGCGTGGAACTGGGCAAGGTGCTGGCCAAGAAAATCCAGGCCGAACTGACGGGCGAAGCCCGTCCCGACCACCACGACAGCTCGACCAATGGCTTGATTGCCCTGGCCAAGGCCGCCAAGGCCGCATACTAATAACGAATAACTAAACCTGCTGCGCGTCGGTTTTGTTAAGCGTTCTCCACATTAAGAATAAATGAATATTTACGAAATCAAGGTAGTCAGCGACAAAGCCATGCAAGTGGGTGAATGCCCGCTGTGGCATGGCAAGGAAGCGGCCCTGTACTGGGTCGACATCGATGGCCGCGCCGTGCACCGCGTGCATCCGGCCAGCGGCCAGCATGAGCAGTGGAGCATGCCGACGGAACCGTCGGCGCTGGCCATCAACGCCGGCGGCGGCCTGATCGTGGCCTTGCGCAGCGGCTTTGCCCACCTCGACACCAAGACGGGTAGCCTGGCGGAAATTGCCCCCGCTCCGTTCGACATGGCCACCACTCGCTTCAACGATGGCAAGGTCGACCCCGCAGGCCGCTTCTGGGTCGGCACGATTTTCGAGCCGCGCAGCGCTGATGCGGCGGAAATGTTCGTGCTGGAAAAGGGACAAGTGCGCAAGGTCTGGTCCGGCGGCATGACGGTATCGAACGGCCTGGGCTTCAGTCCTGACGGACGCACCATGTACCACTCGGATACCACTACGCACCGCATCGACCGCTTTGATTTCGACGCAGCCACGGGAGCCATTTCCGCGCCACAACCATTCCAGCGCTTTTCCACGGACAAAAAAGCGGCGGACTACGGCGGACGCCCGGATGGCGCGGCCGTCGACAGCGAAGGCAATTACTGGTCGGCCATGTTTGAAGGCGGCAAGATTCTACGCTTCGCCCCTGATGGCCATTTGCTCGGTGAAATTACCGTGCCCGTGCGCTGCCCCACCATGGTGACGTTTGGCGGCCCCGACCTGCGCACCCTGTACATCACCAGCGCCAGCCACAACCGCTCGGCCACCGAGCTTGCCGACTATCCGCTGACGGGCCACGTGCTGTCCGTGCGCGTGGACGTGGCGGGCCAGCCGGAACACCTGTATCAGGCCTAAAGTATCAGGCCCAATAATACCGGGGTCAGACCCTCAATGCCGCCAACTCAGGGGCTTGTGCTGTCGCCCCCGGGGGTCTGACCCCAGCCTTTCATTTACGCATGCGGCCGCGCAAATCAGCGGGCCAGCACCTTGCGTATCGTCTCGGCCAATTCCGCCGCTACAAACTTGGCCACATAACCATCGGCGCCCACGCCCTTGACATGGTCTTCGTTGGTCGAGCCTGTCAGCGACGAGTGGATCACCACGGGGATGTTGGAAAAGCGGCCATCGTTCTTGATGTTGCGCGTCAGGGTGAAGCCATCCATTTCCGGCATTTCCAGGTCGGTCAGCACCAGCGCGACCTTGTCTTTCGCCGTCTTGCCTTCGGTCGCCGCCTGGGCCGAGATCGCCTGCAGGCGCTCCCACGCTTCCTTGCCCGTCTTGGTCATGATGAAGGGCACGCCCATCGCTTCGAGGCCCTTTTCGATCAGCGAGCGGGCCAGCGAAGAATCGTCGGCCGCGAGGATCACGGCGCCGGCCGGCAAGCGCACTTGCGGGCCGATGCTGTTCTCGTCCACATCAGGATCACCCGACGGCAGCACGTTGCGCAGGATTTGCTCCACGTCCAGCACTTGCGCCAGGCGTGTCTTGTCCGTGTCGCCATCGAGGCGCGCGATACTCGTGACGAGTCCGCCGCCGACGCTCGATTCGGCCGACAGCACCTGATTCCATTCCAGGCGTACGATTTCATCGACCTCTTCCACGGCAAACGCCTGTGTCGAGCGGGCGAATTCCGTCACCATCAGGATCTTCAAGCCATTGCTCTTGCAGCCGACCGCCATCGGCAAGTCGATCACGGGCACGATCTGGCCACGGATATTGACCACACCCAGCATGTGCGGGTGCGAACCGGCCACCGCCGTGATGGCCGGCATTTCCATGATTTCACGGACTTTGAACACATTGATGCCGAAGAGTTCGCGGCTGGTCGAGTGATCACTGGTGCCCAGCTTGAACAGGAACAGTTCGAATTTATTATTGCCTGTCAGGCTGGTGCGTTCATCGACATCTTGCTGCATTGAATTCATTGTGTCCCCTTGAGCCGTCTTGTAAAGTTAAGTCGCCTGCCCTGATGCTGCGGGCAGTGCGGACTGCACGTCGCATGGACGTCGGATGGCGGGTTCGGGGCATGGCCGGCGCTAGCGGTGCAGTGTATATCGTACAATTTCTTACAACCAATAGTTGCTATCGATTCGAGCTTGAATTATACGGTTTTTTACTTTCCTCAAAGCTACTTTACGCTGCCAACGGCGATCCTGACAGCATTTCTTGATTTGCTTGTTGCTACAGCGCAAATGATGACGCAGAGAATTGAAAATTTCCCTGGCAACCATGGTTGCTTTGAAAAGCGCTCTGCAAGGCGTGACGGCGTACCTGCGCCAGCGAACGGCATATAATGACCATGGCGGCATCGCTGGCAGGCATACCGGGCAAAACTGCGACGACAGGGGATGGAATGTAGTAAAATTTCTTGCAATTGCCTGTTCTACGTAGTAAATTTACACCACCGATTATAGTAGCGACAGACTGGCACTTCCGGTCGGCTTCCTCCCCGCTCCGGCCCTTTTACTTTTGCGACGACACTCACTTATGGCACTTACCGATTTTGACCTGGTCCTGTTTGGCGGCAGCGGCGATTTAGCAATGCGCAAGTTGTTGCCTGCAATGTATGCGCGCGACGTCGCGAACGATTTGCCGCCGACGGCGCGCATCATCTGTGTGGGCCGCCAGGATAGCGGCCAGGATGCATTCCTGAAGATGGTAGAAACCAACTCGCGTCCCCACATCAAGGCCAGCACGCTGAACGCCGCCACCTGGAGCAAATTCTGCGCGCGCATCGTGTATGTATCGCTCAACGCCAGCGATGCGGCCACGTACGCGCCACTGGTCGAAGCGCTGCGCGGCGATGCCGACCTGACGCGCGTGTACTACCTGGCGACGCCGCCGCACTTGTTTGCCTTGATCTGCGACAACCTGGAAGACAATGGCCTGGTCACGCCGAATTCGCGCGTGGTGCTGGAAAAGCCGCTGGGCCGCGACCTCGCCAGCGCCAAGCAGATCAACGCCGAAGTGGGCAAGGTCTTCCAGGAATCGCAGATCTACCGTATCGACCATTACCTGGGCAAGGAAACCGTGCAGAACTTGCTGGCCCTGCGCTTCGGCAATATCCTGTTCGAGCCGCTGTGGCGCCGCGAATGGATTTCCGACGTGCAGATCACCATCGCCGAGAAACTGGGCGTAGGCAACCGCATGGGTTACTACGATACCTCGGGCGCCCTGCGCGACATGCTGCAAAACCACTTGCTGCAACTGCTGTGCATCGTCGCCATGGAACCGCCGACCTCGATCGCGCCGGACGCCGTACGCGATGAAAAGCTGCAAGTGTTGCGCTCGCTGAAAAAATTCACGCCCACCACCCTGGCGCAAAACATCGTGCGCGGCCAGTACCGTGCCGGCCACGTGGACGGCGTCACCGTGCCGAGCTACCGCGACGAGCCGGATGCACCCGAGCATTCGCGCACCGAAACCTTTGTCGCGCTGAAGGCGGAAATCGATACCTGGCGCTGGGCCGGCGTGCCGTTCTACCTGCGCACGGGCAAACGCATGGCCGACAGCCTGGCCGAAATCGTCGTGCGCTTCAAGCAGATCCCGCACTCGATCTTCAACCAGCCGACGTCCAGCTTCCAGCCGAACTGCCTGGTGATCCGTTTGCAGCCGGACGAAGGCTTGCGCATGAATTTGATGGCAAAAACCCCGGGCGACGGCATGCGCTTGAAACCGGCGGAACTGGAACTCGATTTCCGCGAATCGTTCAAGACACCGCGCATGGATGCCTACGAGCGCCTGCTGCTCGACGTCCTGCGCGGCCAGCTGACCCTGTTCATGCGCGGCGACGAACTGGAAGCGGCCTGGGAATGGGTCGAACCGATCCTCGACAACTGGGAACAGAACGACAGCGCGCCGATTCCGTACACGGCCGGCACCTGGGGCCCGGCCGCGGCCAGCGCCCTGATCGGCCGCGATGGCTTGCAGTGGCGTGAAGAAGCATTACCTGAGGATTAACAGGCAAGACAAGGGCCTGCCCTCATATGGGCAGGCCATTTATCTATTATCCCCACACTCCTGAACACCTACCAGAAGACTACCCTGATGCTGCTTGATTCCATCCGCACCCAGCTCGATTCGCTCTCCAAGTCGGAGAAGAAGGTCGCGCTGGCCGTGCTTGACCAGCCTAACCAGACGGTCAGCCAGAACATCACGGCGCTGGCGAAAAGCGCGCAGGTGTCGGAGCCGACCGTGGTGCGCTTTTGCCGCACCCTGGGCTACGACGGCTGGCATGAATTCAAGCTGAAGCTGGCGCAGGGCCTGGCCCTGGCCATGCCGGGCGCGAACGAGCAGCCGGCGCAGGACGACCTGGCGGCCGACCTGGTGAATAAAATCTGCAGCCGCTCGATCAATACCCTGCTCGACCTGCGCAACAACCTGAACCCGGAAGCGATCCAGCGCGCGCTCGACATCCTGTCGCGCGCCAGCAAGATCGAATTCTATGGCCAGGGCACGTCGGGCATCGTGGCGGCCGACGCGCAGCACAAGTTCTTCCGCTCGGGCGTGCCGACGGTGGCCTACAGCGATCCGAACATCCACAGCATCGCCGCAGCCCTGCTGCGCGGCGGCGACTGTCTGGTGGCTATCTCGCAGCGCGGCAACAGCCCTGCCCTGGTGCGTTCCGTGAAACTGGCGCGCCGCGGCGGCGCCGACGTCGTCGTGCTGGCCCCATCGGGTACGCCGCTGGCCGACCTGGCGACGGTCCTGATCCCGATCGACCTGGTCTTCAACACCGACCCCTACACCCCGATTTCAGCCCGCCTGGCCTACTTGGTGGTGATCGACGTGCTGGCCGTGGGTCTGGCCCTGCAGCGTGGACCTGAATTCCGCAAGAAGATGCAGAATGCGCAAAAAGCGCTGCAAGAGTTTGATATGCAGTTCGACTCCTTCATCGGTTGATCCCCTGCCGGCGCCAGCCTCGCTGACCGGCGCAGCCGCTTTGCCCGTCCCTCATTCCAGATGCGCCTTGCGGGGGATGCCATAGAAAGGATTCTCAATTTCCTGCCTGCAGAACTGCCCCTGTGGAAGGCGCGTGGCATGCAATTTCACCTCTGCGGCAGCAAGCGGCGTATCCGTCTTGAATGTTCCCAGCCGTGCCTGAACCGTACCATCGGCAAGAAAGTGCAAGAGCACGGCGGTCGGGCGGTCGGGACCTGTCGCGGGAAGAATGTCAACAATGGCCTGGCACCAGCGGCTGCCAGGGGAACTCTGCCTGGAAGTGCGCTCATCATAAGAAATACTCGATTTTCCATCGTGGTAGCTCGTATCGAACACCACGCTCCACACCACACGCACTCTCAGCGGCTTGTCGACCGGTCGGTCCCAGCTTAAACAGCAATTGCCACTGCTGACGGCAACTTTTTCACCATTATCGAGTTCCCTCCCGCTTGCGTCGCGAAAAAAAATGGAGCCGCCGCTGGGCGCGTCATCGATATTGAAGGGTAGCGAGATTTCCTTGTACGCAATGGAATACAGGTCGAAAGGCGTGTAGTTATAGGAGGTGGTCGTGAAAGTTTGCTCACTTAACTCTGCTTGCAATCGATCGTCGTTCTCCCTGGCATTGCAGGCGGCCAGAATGGCCAGGGACAAGATGATGAGGATGATTTTTTTCATGATCAGAAAAATGTAAAAAACAGACAAGTCCTGGCAATTATGCGTCCATTTTCAAAAAACAAGATTCAATTAAGCAAGCAGGACCTGGGCTAAGACAATAGTGGATCCCCACATGCAATGGATTCGGTACAATACTCCGGCAAGCCCTTTCACTCTTTCCCGTGCAGCCATGAACCAACTCGAACAACTGAAGCAATTTACTACCGTGGTGGCCGACACCGGCGACTTCCAATCGATCCAGGCCTACACGCCGCGCGACGCGACGACGAATCCTTCGCTGATCCTGAAGGCCGTGCAGAAGGATGAATACAAGCCGCTGCTGGAAAAGGCCGTGCGCGACCATCCGAACGCCTCTACCGCCGAGATCATCGACCGCCTCTTGATCGCGTTTGGCGTGGAAATCCTGCAAACCATCCCCGGCCGCGTCTCCACCGAAGTCGATGCGCGCCTGTCGTTCGACACGGAAGGCACGGTGGCCAAGGGCCGCGACCTGATCGCCCTGTATTCAAACGCGGGCATTGCCCGCGAACGGGTGCTGATCAAGATCGCCTCCACCTGGGAAGGCATCCGCGCCGCCGCCATCCTCGAAAAGGAAGGTATCCGCTGCAACATGACCCTGCTGTTCTCGCTGGCCCAGGCCATCGCCTGCGCCGAAGCGGGCGCGCAGCTCATTTCTCCCTTCGTCGGCCGCATCTACGACTGGTACAAGAAATCAACGGGTATCGATTACATGGGCGCGGAAGACCCGGGCGTGCAGTCGGTCCGGCGCATCTACAATTACTACCGCAAGTTCGGCTACAAGACCGAGGTGATGGGCGCAAGCTTCCGCAACACCTCGCAAATCCTCGAACTGGCCGGCTGCGACCTGCTCACCATCAGCCCCGACCTGCTGCAAAAGCTGGCCGACAGCGATGCGCCGGTGGAGCGCAAGCTGAGCGCCGAAGCGGCGCCATCGACCAACATCGTGCAAATGTCGCTGAACGAAGAAGCCTTCCGCTTCATGATGAATGAAGACGCGATGGCGACGGAAAAACTGGCCGAAGGCATCCGCGCCTTCTGCGTCGATTCCGGCAAACTGAAACAGATGATCGCGGCGCTGCGCTAATCACAAGGCGCGAAAAAAAGCGGCGTCCGTGCAGTGCACGGCGCCGCTTTTTTACATGGCAGCGCGCTCAGGCCCAATGGCGCTACAATAAACCACTGCCACCAGCCGCCCACGCATGTCTCTTACTTCATCCGCCATCACCATCCGCCTGGGCCGCCGCGCCCGGGCGCGCATCGCCGAAAATGGCATGCGCGCGCTTGACGTCGCCATCGTCCCTGCCGCCGCAGGCGGGCCGAAAGGCTTGATCCTGCACCAGCTCGATTGCTGGCTGTTCGGCAACTTCCTGGCGCAGGCGCCGCGTCCGCGCCATTTCGTCGGCGCCTCGATCGGCGCCTGGCGCATGGCTGCCGCCGTATTCCCCGACCCGGTCGCCGCGCAGCGCCGCCTGGTGCGCGAATACGTGGGCCAGCGCTATCCCGACAAACCCGATGCCGCGCACGTCAGCCGCACTTGCCGCGCCCTGCTCGACGCCGTCCTCGATGGCCAGGATGCGCTGCTGCAGCACGAGCACCACAGCCTGTCGGTGCTGGCCGTGCGCGGCATCGGCGCGCTGGCGCAGCCGGGCAAATGGCGCGACCGGCGCGGCTTCCTGCTGGCTGCCGCTGGCAATGCCGTGGCGCGCGCGCGTCTGGCCACCTCGCTGGAACGCGCGGTGTTCCATGCCGGGCCCGATGGCGCCAGCTGGCTGCGCTCGCGCTTCGACGCCTTTCATTCCCATTTCGTGCCGCTGGCGCAGGACAACCTGCGCGACGCGCTGCTGGCCTCCGGCTCCATCCCGCTGGTACTCGACGCCGTAACGGACATCGCCGGCGCGCCGCCCGGGCGCTACTGGGACGGCGGCCTGGTCGACTATCATCTGCACCTGCCGTACCAGCGCGAACCGGACCTGGTGCTGTACCCGCACTTTGCCGACCATATCGTGCCTGGCTGGCTGGACAAGGCCATGCCGTGGCGCCGCGCGCGCAGCGGCGATAGCGCGCTCGACAACATGATCCTCGTCTCGCCCTCGCCTGCCTTCGTAGCCAGCTTGCCCAACGGCAAACTGCCGGACCGGCGCGACTTCCCCCATTACGGGCAAGACCACGCGGCACGCATGCGCGACTGGCGCTGCGCCATCGCGGAAAGCGAGCGCATGGCGGCGGCCTTCGCCCGCTGGGCAGAGCAGCCGGACTTGCGCCAGGCGGGCAATCTGTAGCACGGGCGTGGCTGCAACAGTCAGCAAAACAGCTTCTTTTTTCGCTTACCTCTTGGTCACTTATCAGTGCATACTATGTCGCACAGGCAACTTAAATCCCTCTGCGACAGGAGTTACGACCATGCACGCCCTCTCCCACCTTCGTATCGGCACCCGCCTGGCTGCAGGCTTCGCGCTGGTGCTGCTGCTGTCCGTGATTTCCACCTCGTACGCGCTGTACAGTGCCAGCGTGAATGCCGAAGCGACGCGGCAAATGATGGAAAAACCGCTGGCCAAGGAACGCCTCGTGTCGGACTGGTACGTGCTGATTTACTCGGCCATCGCGCGCACCTCGATGATCGCCCGGAGCACGGACGAAACCCTGTCGAGCGTGTTTGCCGAGACCATCGCCGACAGCACCAAGCAAGGCAGCGAGCTGCTGAAGAAAATCGAGGCGCTGCTCGACAGCGACGAGGAAAAGAGCATTTTCAAGGCGTCCATTGCCGAGCGCATCAAGTACCAGGATGCCAAGACCCTGGTGATGAATGCGCGCAAGGCCGGCAACGCGGCCCAGGCGGAAAGCACCTACCGCGACAGCTTCGCGCCGGCCGCCGCCAAGTACCAGAACAACGTCAAGGCCCTGCTGGCGCAGCAGCGCCAGGCCATCGACGCCACGGCGCACGCCATTGAGGTAGCCAACGGGCGCAGCTTCACCCTGCTGCTGACCTTGTGCGCGCTCGTGGTGGCGCTGGGCAGCGTCTGCGCCTGGCTGATCACGCGCTCGATCACGCAACCGTTGAAGGCCGCAGTGAAGGTGGCGGAAACGGTAGCCGACGGCGACTTGCGCACGCAGTTCGGCAAGCCTGCCAGCGATGAAATCGGCGACCTGATGCGCGCGCTGCACGGCATGAACGAGGCACTGCGCAAGGTGGTGTCGGAAGTGCAAACGGGTACCAACGCGATCGCCACGGCGTCGGGCGAAATCGCCGCCGGCAACCAGGATTTGTCGGCGCGCACGGAGCAACAAGCCAGTTCGCTGGAAGAGACGGCGTCGTCAATGGAAGAATTGACCAGCACCGTGAAGCAGAATGCGGACAATGCACGCCAGGCGAACCAGATGGCAGTCGCCGCTTCGGGTGTGGCCGAACGGGGCGGCAGCATCGTCAGCCAGGTGGTCGATACCATGGGCGCCATCGACACGGCGTCGACGAAAATCGTCGACATCATCGGCGTCATCGACGGGATCGCCTTCCAGACGAATATCCTGGCATTGAACGCGGCCGTCGAAGCGGCGCGCGCGGGCGAACAGGGGCGCGGCTTTGCCGTCGTGGCCACGGAAGTACGCAGCCTGGCGCAGCGCTCGGCTGCTGCGGCGCGCGAAATCAAGACCCTGATCGGCGATTCGGTGGAACAGGTCAACAACGGCACGCGGCTGGTACAACAGGCTGGCAGCACCATGAGCGAAGTGGTCGACAGCGTGCGCCGTGTCACCGACATCATGGCCGAGATCACCGCCGCCAGCGCAGAGCAAAGCATGGGCATTGATCAGGTCAACCAGGCCATCGCGCAGATGGATCAGGTGACGCAGCAAAATGCGGCCCTGGTGGAAGAAGCGGCGGCGGCGGCCGAGAGCATGCAGGACCAGGCGGCGCGCCTGGCGCAAGTGGCGGCCGGCTTCCAGCTCGAACACGTGGCCACGGCAGCGCCGTTACGCACTGCACGGCCGCTCAAGGCCGCCATTGCCACTACACAAAAACTCGCGCAGCGCCCGCCCCAGGCCACGGCCAGCAAACCGGCAGCGCCCAAGGCGGCCAGTGCCGCGGCGCGCAAAACGCCATCGCACGTCGCCGGCGACCAGGATTGGGAAGAGTTTTAAGCCCGGCTTCAAGCGCCGTGCCGGCGGCGGCAAGGCGCCTGAAACTATTTGACAGCGGCGCCAGGCGCGCCGATACTGGTTTCAGGTGGGACTGGCGCGCCACCGCGACATGAGACAGCCGGCGCCTCCAGGGAGAGACCATGCGTCCCTATCTTGTTTTCGCCTCTTGCTTCAAGCGCCTGGGCGCCGCCCTGCTCTGTGGCGCTTTGGCGGCCTGCAGCGTCGCACCGCCCGCCAGCCTGCCCCCCATCTTCAACGACAGCGATTTTGCGCCGGCCGCCGCCATCGACGCCAGCCAGGTCTTTGCCATCGACGAGACCATGCGCCAGTATGTGCGCACGCAAGTGCGGCGCGAGGCGCGCAACAAGAATGACCGCGCGGCCCTGTATGACGCCCTGTACGACAAGAGCAGGCTGAAACTCGAGTACGATGCGGCCATGACGCGCAATGCGCGCGAAACGTTCTCCGCACGCCAGGGCAACTGCCTGTCGCTGGTGATCATGACGGCGGCGCTGGCACATGAAATGGGCTTGCAGGTGCGCTACCAGGAGGTGCTCGGTGAAGAAAGCTGGAGCCGCAGCGGCGACATGTATTTTGTCGCCGGCCACGTCAACCTGGTGCTGGGCCAGCGGCTGGACGACACATCCGGCAGGTACGATGCCAAGGGCGTGATGGTGATCGATTTCCTGCCGTCCGCGGAGATGGGCGGCTACCGCACGCGAGAACTCGACGAAGTGACCGTGCTCGCCATGTACATGAACAACCGCGCTGCGGAAACCATGAGTGAAGGCCAGCTGGACCAGGCGTATTGGTGGGCCCGGGCAGCGCTGCTGCAGGACCCCTCGTACAGCGGCGCCTACAACACCCTGGGCGTAATCCAGTTCCGCCATGGCGACCTGGCGCAAGCACGGCGCACTTTCGCCCATGCGCTGACGCGCACGCCGGACAACACGGTGCTGCTGTCGAACCTGGCCCAAGCGCTGGAAGCGGCCGGCCTGCCGGATGAAGCGCTGCCGCTGCGCCGGCGCCTGCTGGCGCTGCAGCCGCAACCGCCTTTCCATTACTTCAACCTGGGCAAGGCGGCCATGCAGAAAAACGATTACGTGCGGGCGATACAGCTGTTTTCACGTGAAATCGCGCGCGACCCGTACTACCACGAATTCCACTTCTGGCTGGCGCAAGCCTATGCGCGCCTGGGCCAGCTGGAGCAGGCCGGCAAGCAGCTGGAACTAGCGATGAGCAACAGCACCACACGCAGCGACCACACTCTCTATGCGGCCAAGCTGCAGCGCCTGCGCGCCGTCCCCACGCATTAATCTTCCAAAAACATCTGCTGCAGGTCATTCAGGAAGCACAAGCCCAGCTCCGTCGGACGGATGACCTGATGGTCGCGGTACAGCAAGCCCTTCGCTTCGGCCGCATTCAGCGGCTGCTCGATGGCGTTGATGGCCAGGCCTGTGCGCTCGGCGAACAGGTTGGGCGAGAAACCCTGCGTCAGGCGCAAGGTGTTGAGCATGAATTCAAAACCCATCTCCTCGCGCGCCAGTTCGCGCTCTTCCTGCACCGGCGCGCCGGCCAGTACCGCGTCCATGTAGGCGCGCGGCTGCTTGTAGCGGGCCTGGCGCAGGACGCGGTGCGGAAACGATATCTTCGAATGCGCGCCGGCGCCGATGCCCAGGTAGTCGCCAAACTCCCAATAATTGCGGTTGTGGCGGGCCTGACGGCCCGGCTGCGCGTAGGCCGACACTTCGTAACGGCCATAGCCGGCCTGGGCCGCGCGCGCGGCCACCATGTCGGCAATGTCGGCGCTCTCGTCATCGTCCGGCAGCACGGGCGGATACTTGGCGAACAGGGTGTTGGGTTCGAGCGTCAGGTGGTACAGCGACAAATGCGGCGGCGCGAACGACAGCGCCGTTTCCAGGTCCTGCTGCGCTTCGGCCAGCGTTTGCGTGGGCAGCGCGTACATCAGGTCGAGATTGAAATTGTCGAAGTTGGCGTGCGCGATGTCCACCGCGCGGCGCGCTTCATTATCGTCATGGATGCGGCCCAGCGCCTGCAAATGGCGGCCATTGAAGCTCTGGATGCCGATCGACAGGCGGTTGATGCCGCTGGCCCGGTAGGACTTGAATTTTTCCGTCTCAAAGGTACCCGGATTGGCTTCCATGGTGATTTCGCAATCGGGTTCCAATGGCAGCAAGGTGCGCACGTCCGACATCAGGCGGTCCAGCCCCGCCGCCGACATCAGGCTGGGCGTGCCGCCGCCGATGAAAATGGTGTGGATCTTGCGGCCCCAGATCAGCGGCAGCGCCATTTCCAGGTCCAGGCGCAGGGCCGCCAGGTATTCATCTTCCGGAAAGCTGCCACGCACCTCGTGCGAATTGAAATCGCAATACGGGCATTTTTTCACGCACCACGGGAAATGGACGTACAGCGATAGCGGCGGCAGGGCCGTCAGGTTCAGCGCGCCCGGCTGCAGATACTTCAGCGCAGCTCCTGCCGCGCCGGAAATACCCTCCTGCGGCACGGGCGAGGGGCCGGATTTCACTGCTGATTTGGCAACAGCGCCCACCAGTTTGATCGGAATCATCGCAGGGTCCGCAGCTTGTCAACCAGCGCGCGCAGGGCCTGGCCCCGGTGCGACAGCGCGTTCTTTTCATCGGACGTCAGTTCGGCCGCGCACTTGCCCAGCGCAGGAAGATAGAAATGCGGATCGTAGCCGAAGCCGCCCTGGCCGCGCGGTGTGGCGATCATCTCGCCATTCCAGCGGCCGTCGGCGATCACCGGTTGCGGGTCGTCCGCATGGCGCACATAGACCAGCACGCAGTAGTAATACGCGGACTTGTCGGCATGCGCATCGAGGTCGGCAATCAGCTTGGCGCTGTTGGCGGCGTCCGATTTCGGCTCGCCAGCATAGCGGGCCGAATACACGCCGGGGGCGCCGCCGAGCGCGTTGACGCATACGCCGGAATCATCGGCCAGCGCCGGCAAGCCAGTCAGGCGGGAAGCGTGGCGCGCCTTTTGCAAGGCGTTTTCCACGAAGGTGTGGAACGGTTCGTCGCTTTCCGGCACGGCGTACTCGCCTTGGGCGTGGACGGAAAAACCGATGGTCGAGAGCAGCACATTGAATTCCTTGAGCTTGCCGGCGTTGTTGGAGGCGAGAATGAGGCGTTGGGTCATGTCAGTAGTCCGATTGAAGTGCCGACATTGTAAACCTTTTGCGCTCCCCTCACCTTGGCCCACTACCGCGCTCAACGGCGGCAGGTGTGGGCTTTTTGCCCGGCGCGGCGGGCGACAGGATGTAAATCCAGGTAAAGATTAAAGGCCGAGCGCCTGCTTCTGCATGACGATCAGGTCGGCGATGCCACCCTGCGCCAGATCCAGCAAACGGTTCATGCCGGCGCGGTCAAAGGCGGCGCCTTCGGCCGTGCCCTGCACTTCGATGAAGTGACCCGCTTCCGTCATCACCACGTTCATGTCCGTGTCGCAGCCCGAGTCTTCCACATAGTCCAGGTCCAGCACCGGCATGCCCTGATAGACGCCCACGGAGATGGCGGCGACGAAGCTTTTCACCGGGATGGCGGCGATGGCGCCGCGCGCCTGCAGTTGGGAAAACGCATCATACGCGGCCACCATGGCGCCGGTAATCGAGGCCGTGCGCGTGCCGCCATCGGCCTGGATGACGTCGCAATCGAGGTGCAGGGTGCGTTCGCCGAAGGCTTGCAGATCAAAGGCGGCGCGCAGCGAGCGGCCGATCAGGCGCTGGATTTCCTGCGTGCGGCCGGACTGCTTGCCGCGCGCCGCTTCGCGATCCATGCGTGTGTGCGTCGAGCGTGGCAGCATGCCGTACTCGGCCGTCAACCAGCCCTGCCCCTTACCTTTCAGGAAACCCGGCACCTTGTCTTCGATGCTGGCGGTGCAGATGACCTTGGTGTCGCCGCACTCGATCAGCACCGAGCCTTCGGCATGCTTGGTGTACTGGCGGGTGATGCGGATGGCGCGCAGCGCGTCGACGGAGCGGCCGCTCGGGCGGGATTCAAATGTCATGGGGGTATCCTGTGTGATTGGAGTTGCGGCAGCGATTTTACCACCGCGGCGCCATGACACGGCGCCTGGCGGCATGCGCACAAGATCCATACAATCCTGCCCCGCCAAACACAATTTTCTTTACAATGCCGTAAAACGCACACTATTCAGCAATTTTCAGGCCATCGCACTCTTCGGTCCTGTTTTGCGGCGCGGACGGTATTGCCTGCGCTGCCTGATTAAGTGTATAAGTGACTGTATATAAGACCAAATCGGGGAATCCTTTGAGCATTTCAAGCATGACAGGCTACGCGGTTGCCACCAGCGAAGGTGCTGCAGGCACACTGACAATTGAAATCAAGAGCGTCAACTCGCGCTTTCTCGACCTGCAATTCCGCATCAACGACGATCTGCGGGCGCTGGAGCCTGACTTGCGCGCCGCCGTCATGTCCGCCATCACGCGCGGCAAAGTCGAGGTACGCCTGAGCTTTGGCCGCAAGGCCGCGACGGCCGGCACGCAGGCGCTGAACCTGCCCCTACTGGCCGAACTGGCGCGCCTGCAAAACGAAGTGGGCCAGCATTTTGTCTCCGCCCCCGTCATGACGGTGGCCGAACTGCTGCGCTGGCCAGGCATCATCGAAGAAGCGCAAGTGGGGCAAGAGTCATTGCAGGCGGACGTAGGCGCGCTGACCAAACGCACCGTGGCTGCCTTCGTCGACAGCCGCAAGCGCGAAGGCGCGGCGCTCGAAGCGGTGCTGGTGTCGCGCATCGAAGCGATGGAAGCCATCGTCAAGCGCATCACCCCCTTGATACCGCAGGTGGTAGCGGCCTTCCAGCAAAAAGCCATCGAACGCATGCAGGACGCGCTGGGCCTGGCCAGCCAGGGATCGAATTCGGCCCTGTCGCGCCAGGACGCCATGGAGCGCATCCGCCAGGAAGTCATTTTGTATGGCATCCGCATCGACGTCTCGGAAGAACTGGCGCGCCTGTCGGCCCACCTGGGCGAAACGCGCCACATCCTCACCAAGGGCGGGCAAGTGGGCAAGCGACTCGACTTCATGATGCAGGAACTGAACCGCGAAGCCAACACGCTGGGCGCCAAGGCGTCCGTCAAGGAACTGGCCGATGCCTCGATGGACTTGAAGCTGCTGATCGAGCAGATGCGCGAACAGGTGCAGAACCTGGAATAATCCCCCGGCTTCAGGCCAGGCGCGTTGCGGCGCGCCCCCTGTCGCTGGCGGCGATGACGACGCAGGCCACAAACAGCACGATGCTGTATTCCACGCCGCCAGCGCCATGTTCGCCCACGAACCATCCCTTGGCCGCATGCACGATGACGATGCCGCCGACGCAGATCACCATCAGCCCAGCCGCCGCCCAGCGCGTGTATTTGCCGACGATGAGCAAACTGCCGCAAACGATCTCGACAACAGTAATCGCCCACACCACGGCCAGGCCGTAGATGAATCCCTTGTCTTCCAGGAAGCCGGCAAAACGGGGGATCGTGCCGTTGGCAATGCGCGTAATGGCGTGCGCCATGAACATCACGGCAATGGCCACGCGCAGCAAGAGCATGGCCTGGGCAGCACTGAGGAAGGGGAAATTTTTCATGCGCGCATCCTGTCCGCAAAATAGTTATCAAGAAAAAACCATTCCAAATTAAATAACCATTTGCAAAAGATAACAAGCAAAATATGCGCAAGCGCGGCGGCAAGGCGCATCGCGGGACTGGCTCGCCGCCCTGCCTCTTGGTAAAATACCGAATTGGGCGGCGCGCACGCAAGCGCACACGCCGCCATCACACGCATATGGAAAGATCCGCATGAGCCACCCTACCGCCTTCTCCGGCAGCCTGTTCGTGGTCGCCGCGCCCTCGGGCGCCGGCAAATCGACACTGGTCAATGCATTGCTGGCGCAAGAGCCCGGCATCAAATTGTCGATTTCGACCACCACGCGCGCGCCCCGTCCCGGAGAGCAGCACGGCCGCGAGTACTACTTCACGACAGCGGAAGACTTTGTCGCGCGCGCCGACCAGGGCGAATTCCTGGAATGGGCGGAAGTGCATGGCAATTACTATGGTACTTCGCGCATCATGGTGGAACAGCAAATGCTGGCCGGCACCGACATCCTGCTGGAAATCGACTGGCAGGGCGCGCGCCAGGTGCGCAAGCAATTCCCCCGCGCGGCCGGTATTTTCATCCTGCCGCCATCGATCGATGCGCTGGAAGAGCGCCTGAACAAGCGCGGCCAGGACGAGCCGCATGTGATCACCCGCCGCCTGCTGGCGGCCGGCGGCGAAATCGCACACGCTCCCGAGTTCGAGTATGTTATTATCAATGAAGAGTTTACGGTCGCTTTGTCCGAACTGAGCGCGATCGTGAGAGCGGCCCGTTGCCGGTTTGCGCAACAAGCGGCCCGCAACGCATCGCTATTCGCCCAGCTGGGCCTGCACGCAGAATAATCATCCCTGCACGCCAGTTCACACAGCGCCACGCACCACTATTAGGAGTTACTATGGCCCGTATCACCATCGAAGATTGCCTGAAACAGATCCCTAACCGCTTTCAGCTGACCCTGGCTGCAACCTACCGCGCACGTCAGTTGTTGCAAGGCCACACCCCTAAGGTGGAAGCCAAGGACAAGCCTACCGTTGTCGCACTGCGTGAAATCGCTGCCGGTAAAGTCGGTATCGAAATGCTGAAAAAGGTCCCGATGTAAGTGGGAAGCCGCGTGCCGGAACAGTGCTGACCCCTGGTTCTACCGTATCCTTATTCACACTGTAAAGCAACGCGACGTTTTATGAGTCTGACTCCAGCCGACACGACTTCCGCAGCACTGCCGCCTCCGGCCCCGCGCCAGGCGGCAAAATCGCAGGGCGCTTCCGCGTCCGGCACTGGCACGTCCACCGGGAATGCCTCCGCCACACCGCCAGCACCCGCCTTGGGCGTGGCCTCCGTCAGTCACCTGGCCGACAAGCTGGCCGAATATCTTTCCCCCGCCGACCTGAAAAAAGTCAAGGAAGCCTACCGCTTCTCCGACGAAATGCACCTGGGGCAGATGCGCCGCTCGGGCGAGCCGTATATCTCGCATCCGATCGCCGTCGCCGAAATCTGCGCCGACTGGAAACTCGACGCGCAAGCCATCATGGCCGCCCTGCTGCATGACGTCATGGAAGACCAGGACGTCAAGAAGGAAGAATTGATCGAACGCTTCGGCGCGCCCGTGGCGCACCTGGTCGACGGCCTGTCGAAGCTGGAAAAGATCGAATTCCAGAGCCAGATCGAAGCGCAGGCGGAAAACTTCCGCAAGATGCTGCTGGCCATGGCGTCCGACGTGCGCGTGATCCTGATCAAACTGGCCGACCGCCTGCACAATATGCGCACGCTGGACTTCATGACGGCGGCAAAAAAACGCCGCATCGCCAGCGAGACCATGGAAGTGTACGTGCCGATCGCACACCGCCTCGGCCTGAACAATATTTATCATGAGCTGCAGGACCTGTCTTTCTCGCACCTGTACCCCATGCGCTACCGCACCCTGGCGAAAGCCGTCAAGGCGGCGCGCGGCAACCGGCGCGAAGTGGTCAACAAGATCATGGATGCGGTGAAAAGCACCTTGTCCATGGCCGAACTTGAGGCCGACGTCACGGGCCGCGAAAAGACCCTGTACGACATCTATAAAAAGATGCGCAGCAAGCACTTGTCGTTCTCGCAAGTGCTGGACGTGTACGGCTTCCGCGTGGTGGTGGGCAGCTTTGCCGACTGTTACGTGACCCTGGGCACCCTGCACAGCCTGTACAAACCCATGCCTGGCAAGTTCAAGGATTACATCGCGATCCGCAAGCTGAACGGCTACCAGTCGCTGCACACGACCGTCATCGGTCCGTATGGCACACCCGTCGAATTCCAGATCCGCACGCAGGAAATGCACCGCACGGCCGAATCGGGCGTGGCGGCGCACTGGCTGTACAAGAGCGGCGAATCGAACCCGTCCGACCTGCAGCAGCGCACGCATGCGTGGCTGCAATCGCTGCTCGACATCCAGCAGCAGACGGGCGACTCGGCCGAATTCCTCGAACACGTCAAGGTCGACCTGTTCCCCGATTCCGTCTACGTGTTTACGCCGAAGTCGAAGATCATCGCCCTGCCGCGCGGCGCCACGGCCATCGACTTCGCCTATTCGATCCATACGGGCATCGGCGACCAGACCGTGGCCGTGAAGATCAACAACGAAACCTCGCCCTTGCGCACCGAGCTGCATAATGGCGACATCGTCGAGATCATCACCGATTCCTCGTCGCGCCCCAGCCCGACGTGGCTGTCGTTCGTGCGCACCGGCAAGGCCCGTTCGGCCATCCGCCACCATTTGCGCACGATCAACCTGCCAGAATCGATCGCCCTGGGCCAGCAATTGCTGTCGCAAGCGCTGCAAACCTTGAACATCGACGCCGACCTGCCAGCCCCACTGGTCGAACGCCTGCTCAACGAATCGAGCGCCAATTCCATGGACGAGCTGTACGCGGACATCGGCATCGGCAAGCGCATGGCCACGCTGGTGGCGCGCCACATTTTTGGTTTGATCGGCGGCGAAGCGGCCAGCATGCCTGTAGAACACAATAGCGGCAGCGAACTCGACCCCGTTACCATCTGTGGCACTGAAGGCGTCTCCGTGCAGCTGGCACCCTGCTGTTTGCCGATTCCCGGCGACCAGATCATCGGCCAGCTGCGCCGCGACCAGGGCTTGCTGGTGCACACGAGCGACTGCTCGCAAGCGAAACGCCAGCGCACCAAGGAACCGGACCGCTGGATCGCCGTGCGCTGGGGAACCGAACTGAACCGGCGCTTCGACTGCCGCATCAAGGTGCTGATCAACAGCGAACGGGGCATCCTGGCCCGCGTGGCCGCCGAAATCGGCGAGTCCGACGCCAACATCATCTATGTGGGCATGGACGAAGACAAGGACAACGTTCTCGACCAGCTGCGCTTCACCGTGCAAGTCAAGGATCGCGTCCACCTGGCCGCCCTGCTGCGCAATGTGCGCCGCGTCGCTGGCGTGAACCGCATCCTGCGCGAACGCAACTAAAATTGTTAGTAAAGAGCCGGGGTCAGACCCGTCGGGTCTGACCCCGGATCTCCGCTGCGGACTACCGGCTCAGTTCCGCAACTCGCCTTAAAAACACTTGGTCGCCTACCGCAAATTCAGCATCGACTGCTTTTCGCAGTTGTCCGATGCAGCGCTCCCCCAATTTATCCTGAAATAACGATTGGTATGTTTTTTGCCGTTCAAGCTCATCATTTCCAAGCATCAAATACAAGGAATGCGGAGACAGCAGATCATCATGCCTGCCCTGCGCATTGCTCCGATAACTGGACCAGCAATATTGCCCGGGCAATGCCACAATACCGGCCCTGACGGGATTGAGTTCGATATAGCGCTGGCAAATCAATAAATAGCGCTCGCCCTGCACCAAACAGGATTTGTAGCGGCCTTCCCACAAGCTGCCGGTGCGACCATAACGCCAGTTGAAATATTGTACATAACGCTGGTTCAGCATTTTCATCAGCGACGACAGGGAGGCTGTGCTTTGCGTAGAGAGCAAGAGATGAACATGATTGCTCATCACCACATACGCATGCAGAGAGCATGGCGCAAGCGCTAAACAACTACGCAGATAGTCAAGATAGCGCTGCTTATCCTGCCCATCAAGAAAGCATGCTTGGCGGTTCAGTCCACGCTGCACCACATGCAGCGGAACACCTGGCAAAACAAGCCGAAGGCGGCGGGGCATAGCAACTCCTGCTACCGACTAAATGGTCAGTGTACCCGCGCGTGCCTCAGGCACCCTGCGTCAACGCAAACTACCCCTCCCCCGGCGCCGGATACGTCACTTCCAGCAATTCCAGTTCCTGCTCGCCCAGCGGCGTGTTGAGGGTGATTACGTCGCCTTCGCGTGCCTTGGTGATGGTGCGGGCCATGGGCGAGACCCAGCTGATCTTGCCGTTCAGGGGGTCGAATTCGTCGATGCCGACGATGGTGATGGTATGCGTTTCGCCGTCGCTGGTGCGGTAGGTCACCGTGGCGCCGAAAAATACCTGGTCATTGCCATGGTGCACGCTGGGGTCGACGATGGCGGCCAGGTCCATGCGCTTGGTCAGGAAGCGGATGCGGCGGTCGATTTCGCGCAGGCGCCGCTTGCCATAGATATAGTCGCCATTTTCCGAACGGTCGCCATTCGACGCCGCCCAATGGACGATACGCACCACCTCCGGACGGTCGACGTCGATCAGTTGCAGCAGCTCTTCCTTGATGCGCTGGTAGCCGGCCGGCGTGATGTAGTTCTTGGCGCCAGCGGGAATGGCCAGCGCCAGCGCGGCCGCTTCTTCATCGTCGTCGTTGTCGGATTCTTTTACAAAGGCTTTATTCATCTGCCTATTGTAGCCCCGTCAGGGAGCGACAGGCACACCGGATACGGGGGCAGGCAGGCTTTTTTGACGTATCATCGGGGCAATCGCGGCAAACCTGCGCCGAACACGGAGACGGATGAAAAAATTCTACAGAGTCAGGCGCTGGCTGTTCGCGCCGCTGGTCTATTTGGCCGCCATCTTCCTGCTGATCGAGGAATGGCTGTGGGCGACGGGTGCGCGCATCATGCAGGTGGTGGCGCAGTTTCCGCCCCTGCATGCGCTGGAAGCGTGGATCAAGCGCCTGCCGCCGTACTGGGCGCTGGCCGTCTTCGTGCTGCCGGCCGTGCTGCTGTTTCCCGTCAAGCTGCTGGCCCTGCTGGCGATCGCGCGCGGCCATGCATTTTCCGGCATCGGCGTAATCGTCATTGCCAAGCTGGGCGGTGCGGCCGCCGTGGCCCGTCTGTACAGCCTGACGCGCCCTACCCTGCTCACTTTGCCGTGGTTTGCGCGCTGGCACGGCCTGTTCATGGAAACCAAGGACCGCTGGATCGCCCGCCTGCGCGCCACGCGTCCGTGGCGCCGCGTCAGCCGCCTGTCGGCCGCACTGGGCCGCGCCCGCCGCGCCTGGTGGCAACGCTTGCGCAAGGGTACGCCAGGCCGTCATAATTCCCGCCCAGCGAGAGTGCTGCGCCGCTTCGCCGCCTTTTGGCGCGCCCGCCGCTGATGAAGAAAGGCCATCCCATGCACGACACTCCCCGGCTGGCGCCCGCCATGCGCGCGGCAACGCCGGAAATCTACCTGTACGATGCGGCCAGCTTGCAATTGCTGGATGCCAACGATGCCGCCTGCGACAACTTGCAGTACGCGCGCAAGCAATTGCTGGCAATGACGCCCTTTACCCTGGCGCCGCAGCTCGACGCGCAGCACCTCGCTGCCGTGCTGGCCACCCTGGACGACAGCATCGGCGCGCAGGCCCTGCTGCATCTACAGCAGCGCCGCCGCGATGGCAGCCTGTATTCGCTCAGCCTGCACCTGTCGCGCGCCAGCCGCCAGGGCCGCGCCCTGCTCCTGGCCGAGGGCGAAGACTTGCGCACGCCACAGGCGACGGCGGCCGCCCTGGCACAGGTGCAGTCGCGCTTCAACGCCATCGTCTCGAACACGCCGGGCCTGGTGTATCAGTTCTGCCTGCATGCGGATGGACGCGCGTCCTTCGCCTACCTGAGCGACGGCTGCCAGGCCCTGCTGGGCCTGGACCCGGCACAGCTGCACGCGCGCCCGGAACTGTTCTATCAATTGATCCTGGCCGACGACCGCGCCTCGTATCTGGAGTCGATGCAAGCCTCAAAAAACGCCTTGTGGAGCTGGAACTGGGAAGGCCGCATCTGGATCGATGCCTGGAAGGATGTCAAATGGATCAATCTGCGCTCCACGCCGCGCGCGCTGGCCGACGGCACGGTGCAGTGGGAAGGCATCATGACGAATATCACCGAAAGCCGGCTCGAACAGATCGAAGTGCGCCAGTCGCGCGCCCGCCTGGCCGAACTGACGGCGCATATCGACAAGGTCAAGGAACACGAACGCACGCGCCTGGCGCGCGAACTGCACGATGACCTGGGCGGCAATTTGACGGCGATCAAGATGGCGCTGGCCATGCTGGCGCGCCGCCTGCCCCCGGACGACCCGCTGCTGCAGGAAAAGGCCAACTATGTCGACGCCCTGGTCGACCGCAGCATCGACGCCGTACACCGTATTTCGCTGGACCTGCGCCCTTCCATGCTGGACCTGGGCCTGGTTGCCGCGCTGGACTGGCAGGTGAAGGAATTCGCACGCCAGGCCGGCATCGAATGCCAGTTCATTTCCAACCGCCAGCATATCGAGCTGGAGCTGGACCTGGCGACCAGCCTGTTCCGCATCGCCCAGGAGGCGCTGACGAATATCGCCAAACACGCGCAGGCCAGCAAGGTCAGCGTGCGCCTAGCCCGGCAGCGCCAGCATATCAGCCTGTCGATCGCCGACAACGGCGTCGGCATGCGCCTGTCCGACCGTGCCAAGCCACAATCGTTCGGCATCCGCGGCATGGCCGAACGCGCCAGCGCGCTGGGCGGCACCCTGAGCCTGATAGATGGGCCGGACGGTGGCACCATCCTGAGCATAAAAATCCGGCTGACCACGCCGCGAGAGGCGATAATAGCGGCTGCAGCCAGCGCACCAGCGCAAAGCGGAGCGCCGTAAGGCCACAGGGTCGCCGCCGGGCGCAGGGATTCAGATAGGAAACAACGCAGTCATGAAAGAAAAAGCCACCATCCGGGTATTCATCGCCGACGATCACGCGATCGTGCGCGAGGGCTTGAAACAAATCCTCGCCGACACGAAGGACATCATCGTCGCCGGCGAGGCTGAAAATGGCCACGACGCCATCAAGCTGTTCCGCGGCTCGAAATGCCAGGTGTTGCTGCTCGACATCTCCCTGCCCGACCGCAGCGGCATCGAGGTGCTCAAGCAGATCAAGAAGGAAAAGCCGGAACTGGCCGTGCTGATGCTCTCCATGCACCGCGAAGACCAGTACGCCATCCGTTCGCTCAAGGCGGGCGCGGCCGGCTACCTGACGAAACAGAGTGCGCCGCGCGAACTGGTCACGGCCATACGCCAGGTGGCGCAGGGATTAAAATACATCAGCGCCTCGCTGGCGCAGGAACTGGCCAACACGGTGGGCGAAGACCACGAAACGGCATTGCACGACACCCTGTCGGACCGCGAATACCAGACGCTGGTGATGATCGCCTCGGGCAAGGCGGTAGGCGCCATCGCCGAAGAGCTCAAATTATCCGTGAAAACCGTCAGCGAATACCGCTCCCGCTTGCTGGTCAAGATGAAACTCAAGAACAGCGCCGAACTGACGCATTACGCCATCCGCAACCAGCTGGTGGATTGACGGCAAAGCGGCATGCGCGCTGGCATCGGGCGAATTGACAGGACTTCTCCTTGCTTCTCGCACAATAAGTTCTTTGCCAACTCGCCTATCATGAGGATAATGAGAAATATCTAAAAAGGCTGTGTCTACATGTCCAGTAAATTGCCATCTTCACCAGCAAGCGCTCCCGCTGGCGCCACGAATACCGCCTCCGGTGCGGCGATGAATCCGGCTGAGATCGCGCGCGAAGCGTTTCGCCGCCTGGCCACGCGCCGCATCGCCCCCACGCCCAGCGCCTACCGCGAGATCTACAATGAAATCGCCGGCATCAGCGAACCGGCGGACAGCCCTGCCGTGCCTGCAGCCGTGCTGGCCGCCAGCGCCCCCACAGAAAGCGGCGCGGAAAACGTCCTGACGCAATTTGCCGCCAAGATGAGCGAATCGACGGGGGAACTGGGCGACTTTGGCCGCCGTTTCCAGCGCGCCCTGAAAGCACGCGACTGGGACAGCTATGCGCGCACGCTGGCGCAACTGGCGGAAAAACAGGTCAAGAAAGGCGGCATCGAATTGCCGCCCCTGCCGGACGGCGAACAGACGCGTACCCTGCGTGAGTTGCTCAGCCGCACCCTGGGCTTTGCCGTCGCCACCTTGCTGACAGGCACGCCCGCGCTGGTGGAAGAAGCAGAATCGCTGGGCGCGGCCATCAAGCTGGCGCACACGGAAGAGGCGCTGAACGAAGCGGCCCTGCGCCTGAAGCAGCTGTGCTACCAGATCGAACTCAAAAGCGGCGACACGGCCGAACAGCAGGAATTGCTGCTGCGTCTGTTCAAGTTGCTGCTCGATAACGTCAGCCAGTTGCTCGACGACGACAGCTGGCTGCGCGGCCAGGTCGATGCCGTGCAAAATCTGATCGCCGGTCCGCTCGACCAGCGCGCGCTGGAAGACGCCACCCGCAGCCTGAAGGAAGTCATCTACAAGCAGAGCCAGCTCAAGCACAGCCTGTCCGACGTCAAGCTGACGGTGAAGAACATGATGATGACCTTCATCGACCGCCTGGGGCAAGTGGCGGCCAGCACGGGCGACTTCCATGAAAAGATCGGCGGCTATTCGGAAAAAATCAGCCAGGCGGAAAATATCAGCGAATTGAACAACGTTCTCGACGAAGTCTTGCGCGAAACGCGCATGGTGCAGAACGAAGCATTGCGCGCACGCGACAAAATGGTGCTGGCGCGCCAGGAAGTGCAGGATGCGGAACAGCGCATCCACACCCTGGAAGCCAAGCTCCAGCATATGAGCGAACTGGTGCGGGAAGACCAGCTGACAGGCAGCCTGAACCGCCGTGGCCTGGACGATGTGTTCGAGCGCGAAACGGCCCGTTCCGACCGCCGCGGCACGCCGCTGTGCATCGCCATGCTGGACCTGGACGATTTCAAGCGCCTGAACGACACCTACGGTCACCTGGCCGGCGATGCCGCGTTGAAACACTTGGTAAAAATCGTCAAGGAAACCCTGCGCTCGATGGACGTCATCGCGCGCTTCGGCGGCGAGGAATTCCTCATCCTGCTGCCGGAAACCACGGTCGATGCAGCCTCGTCGACGATGACACGCTTGCAGCGCGAGCTGACCCGGCATTTCTTCCTGCATGACAATGAAAAAGTCTTGATTACCTTTTCCGCCGGCGTGGCCCTGCGCCTGCCGAACGAAGACCAGGCCGAGCTGGTCAAGCGCGCCGACCGCGCCATGTACCAGGCCAAGCAAACGGGCAAGAACCGCGTGGTGGTGGCGGACTGAACCCCGCCCGCTTCGCCTATGCCGTCCCGCCACCCGGCCGGACGGCATTTTTTATTTCAAAACAACAACATTCGTTCCTCTTCCCGCGCTTCACCAGCATCCACGCGACATGAAAATAAAACTATTTTTACCCTCAAGTTTCGTTAAATCATGTCGTCTAGCGCGCGGCCAGCGGCAAACTGAAGGGCTAAAAATTAAAATTTAAAGCACTTTCCGCCATAAATTTTCCCGCAGAGCAACCGTTACCCTAAATAACAGCGGCTTGATTGTCCCGGAACAGCGGGGCAGGCCAAAGTGACTAGCATATAGCGCAATGTAGTACCTGTCTGGAGAATTATCATGGCTGCAGTAATTAACACCAACATCGCTTCCCTGAACTCGCAACGCAATCTGTCGACCTCGCAGTCGGCCCTGACCACCTCGCTGCAACGTCTTTCTTCCGGTATGCGCATCAACAGCGCCAAGGACGACGCCGCAGGCCTGGCAATTTCCGACCGTATGACGTCGCAAATCCGCGGCATGACGCAAGCCACCCGCAACGCCAACGACGGCGTCTCGCTGGCCCAAACGGCCGAGGGTGCACTCTCGAGCTCGGGCGACATCCTGCAACGTATCCGCGAACTGGCCGTACAATCGTCGAACGCCACCAACTCGGCCAGCGACCGCCAGGCGCTGCAAACCGAAGTAGGCCAACTGGGTTCGGAACTGAACCGTATCGCCACCACGACCTCGTTCAACGGCCAGGCGCTGCTCGATGGCACCATGGGTACCGCTAACTTCCAGGTCGGCGCAGATGCCAATCAGCTGATTTCCGCCAGCGGCGCGAACTTCCTGACTAGCACCTACGGCAATAACCGCGTGGAAAATGATGCGACCGCCGTCCTTGCAACCTCGGCAACAGCCACGGCCGGCTCGGTAGTCGTCGCCGGCGCACGCGGAACCTCCACTGTCACCACCAAAGCCAACGACAGCGCGCAAACCATCGCCGCCAGCGTCAACAAGGTAAGCGCCGATACGGGCGTAACAGCAACGGCCAAGACCACCACCAGCCTGAAACTCGGCTCGACCGAAGCGTATTCGTTCACCCTGGTGGGCGACAATACGGCCACTGGCAAGGAAGCGCAGATTTCCTTCTCGGTGGGCGCAGGCCAGTCGGCTTCCGACTATGCGGCAGGCATCAATGCAATCAATGCGCAAACGTCGAAAACCGGCATCACCGCCGAATACGATGCATCGACCAGCAGCATGAAACTGACGCATGCTGACGGCGCGGACATTGCCATCAAAAATACCTCCGCTACCGCCAACGCCGTCTTCAATATCGATTCCTACAAGGCTGACAAAACCTTGACGGGTGCCGCGTTTGACGCAAAAGCTCCTGCCGCAGTCGCTGTCGCCAACGGCACGGTCACCTACGATGCGCCGGGCAGCTTTGCCATCACCGACACGTCGGGTTTGAAGGCCACGAACAAAACATCGGACTTGAAATCGGTGGCTTCGCTGGACGTGACTTCGTTTGACGGCGCCCAACTGGCACTGAAAATTGCCGATGCAGCACTGGCAACGGTGAACGGCCAACGCGCCCAGTACGGTGCTTTGCAATCGCGCTTCTCGTCGGCGATTTCCAACCTGCAATCGACCACGGAAAACTTGTCCGCCTCGCGTAGCCGCATCGTCGATACCGACTTTGCATCGGAAACGGCCAACATGACCCGCGGCCAGATCCTGCAACAAGCTGGTACGGCCATGCTGGCGCAAGCGAACTCGCTGCCAAACGGCGTCCTGAGCCTGCTGCGCGGCTAATCTCCGATTAGTCAGGCAACAGCGTAGGACTCTGATTCCCCTGCCGGATTTTTTCGGCAGGGGAATTTTCACTAGGAGAGCACCATGACTATCGACACGATAGCGGCCGCCTCCGCGGCCAGGATAGACAAGAGTTACGCGTCTGCGGACACGTCGGCAGCGCGCCCGGCAACGCCACGGGCCGCCACGGAAAATGGCGCGATTGCGCCACAACAAACCAGCAAAGAGCCCAGCCGCGAGCAATTGAACAAGGCGGTATCGGAACTGAACCAGTCCTCGCAAATGAAAACGCAAGGCATTGAGTTCTCCATCGACGAGGACAGCCAGCGCACTGTGGTCAAGGTCGTCGACCAGGAAACCAAGGAAGTACTGCGCCAGATACCCACCAAGGAAGCCCTGGAACTGGCCAAGTCCTTTGACTCGGCCAAAGGGTCGCTGATCAGTCAAAGCGCCTGATAATGGCATGGCACACGGGGTGCGACATCGTGGCAGTTTGCATCTGAATAACCAGGGGGGGCCGATAGCCTGACTATCCGGCCCGTCTTTTTATTGAAAACATAACAATACTTTCCTATCTCTCCCCCGATTTTCTGCGCTCGCTGAAAACAGCGCTGTAAATCCCCCTCTCAAGTCCTGATTGATTCTGCCGATAACAGCTTATATTAGCGTTTTCCTAGGAGTCTTCAGTGGCCATTACCCCTACAATATCATCCGTTGGCATCGGCGCCGGCGCCAGCGGCCTGGACGTGGGCGCCATCATCGACAAGCTGATGACGGCCGAAGCGGTGCCGCTGGGGACTTTTGACAAGAAAACGGCTTCCTACCAGGCCAAGCTCAGCGCGCTGGGCGCCCTGAGTGGCGCCGTCAGCACTTTCCAGGGCTCATTGTCAGCGCTCACCAATTCGAGCAACTTCCGCGCTGTCAGCGCCACGCCATCCGATCCGCTCGTGTTCTCGGCCAGCGCTGGCGCCAAGGCTGTCGCAGGCAGCTACAACATCAACGTCTCCCAGTTGGCCCAGGCGCAAACGCTCACGTCGGTCGGCATGGCCAGCAAACTGTCGACTATCGGCAGCGGCGCCAAGACCACGGTTTCCTTCCAGCTGGGCTCAGTCGCTGGCGGCACCTTTGGCGTAACTGGCACGGCACTGAGCGGCAGCACCCTGCTCACGGGCGTGAGCAACGGCTCGCTGGTCATCAATGGCACGGCCATTCCGACGGACGCCAGCACCAAGAGCGCACGTGCGCTGGCGGACGCCATCAACGCCAAGAGCAGCACTACAGGCGTGACCGCTACGGCGCAACCAACGGCCAGCAACGCCAGCATGTTCAACGGTTTCGGCAATATCGAAACCGGTGCGGACGGCACCTATTCGTTGTCGGTCGGCGGTATCGAGATCGTTACCCAGGGTAACGGCGTCACCGCAGGCAATGGCATCACGGCTGCCTCGCTGGACACGACGCTCGAGGGCCCGAATGCCGTGTCGAATGCGCTGGCCGCAGCCAACATCACCGTCACCGGCAAGGCTGCCGACGGCACTTTGATGTTTACACGCGCCGATGGTTCGAACCTCAATATTGAAGAAGTGGTAACAGGCTCTGTCAAGGGCGGCATCGGCCACGCCTCGAACTCGGTCAATGACGGTTCGAACGTCACGCTTGCCAGTTCGATCACATTAGCCTCGGGCAACGCCAGTCCCATCGTCATCGCGGGCAGCAACCCTGCGGCAGCAGGATTGACCGCAGGAACGGGCGGCAGCTACATGAACACGGGCTTCACCCAGGATGGCACGCAAGCCACGGGTTCGGTGGTGATCGATTCCACCAACAACAGCTTGCAAGGCATACGCGACGCCATCAATAACGCTGGCCTGGGCGTCACCGCCAGCATCGTTTCCGACGGTAGCGACAAGCCGTATCATCTGGTGCTCAGTTCGACCAAGACGGGCGCCAACTCGGCCATGAAGATTTCGCTCAGCGGCAGCGATGGCCAGCCTGCCGACAGCGCCCTCAGCAATCTGCTGTCCTATGACGCCGGCGGCACACAAAACCTCAAGCAGAACAGTGCTGCGCAAAACACCATGTTCAGCGTCAACGGCATCGCCATCACCAGCAGTTCGAACAGCGTCGATACGGCCATCGAAGGCGTTACCTTGGGCATTACCAAAATAGGCACGTCCAGCCTGTCGGTGGCCAAGGATACAACGACGGTCAAGACCAGCATCAGCGCCTTCGTCAAGGCCTACAATGAATTGAACACCTCGATCGGCAAGATGACCGCCTACAACCCCGACACCAAGACGGGAGGCGTCTTGCTGGGGGACTCGACCGTCCAGTCGATACAGAGCCAGCTGCGCAGGCAGCTGGGCGCGCCGATTACTGGCTTGAGCAGCGGCATGAGCAATCTGAGCCAGGTGGGTATTTCATTCCAAAAAGATGGCAGCCTGGCCTTGGATACCAGCAAGCTCGACAAAGCCATCAGCGCGAATTTCAACGATATCGCAGGCCTGTTTTCAGCGCTCGGAAAGGCCAGCGACAGCAACGTCGCCTTCACCAGTTCGACGGCCGCCACCAAGCCCGGCACCTATGACCTGAGCATCACCACCATGGCCAGCCAGGGTTCGCTTACGTCCGATGGCGTGCTGGCGGCCAGCACCACGATTGCCAGCGATACCACCTGGAATATCACCCTCAACGATACGGAACCCAGCTCTGCCAAAAATACAGCCCAGGTGTCGATACCGGCTGGCACTTATACGCCGGCGCAGATGGCATCGCTGATGCAATCGTCGATCAATGGCGTGAAGGCCTTTTCGGACGTCGGCTCCACTGTTTCGGCCTCCATCGATGGCACGGGCAAACTGGTCCTGGTGTCGAGCCGCTATGGTTCGGTGTCGAATCTGGCCTTGAGCAATGGTACGGGGACCGGTGTAGAGACCCTGTTTGGCGCAGCCAAGCCCGTCAAGGGCGCCGACGTGGCCGGCACCCTGGGAGGACAACCCGTTATCGGCTCCGGACAGACCCTGACGGGCGCGCCAGGCTCGCCAGCCGACGGCTTGAAGATCGAAGTGACCGGCGGTGTCACCGGCTCGCGCGGCACAGTCAGCTTCTCGCAAGGCTATGCCTATCAGTTGAACAATTTGGCCACGTCCTTCCTGGGCACAAAAGGCATGATCACCGGGCGCACGAGTGGTATCAACGAAACCCTGAAATCGATAGCGGCGCAGCGCGACAAGTTCAGCGAAAAGCTGACCGACATCGAAGCGCGCTACCGCGCCCAATATTCGCGCCTCGACGTGACGCTGAGCAAATTGACGTCCACGCAATCCTATTTGACACAGCAGCTGGCTTCCATCGCCGCCAACCGTTAAGCGCTATCATCAGGAGAATTAAATGTTTGGAACCCAACAACGCGGCGTCAATGCCTATGCCAAAGTAGGCCTGGAAACGGGCATCGTTTCGGCCTCGCCGCACAAGCTGATCGTGATGCTGTACGACGGCGCCCTGGTGGCTGTGCTCAGCGCACAGATGCACATGAAATCGGGCAATATTCCGGAAAAAGGCAAGTCCATCTCGAAGGCCATCCAGATCATCGACAATGGCTTGCGCGCCAGCCTGGACAAGGAAGCGGGCGGCCAGATCGCCGAAGGCCTCGACGCCCTGTATGAATACATGGGCGCGCG
Source organism: Janthinobacterium darwini (assembly GCF_051380905.1). Lineage (NCBI taxonomy): Bacteria > Pseudomonadati > Pseudomonadota > Betaproteobacteria > Burkholderiales > Oxalobacteraceae > Janthinobacterium > Janthinobacterium darwini. Next base: position 367,982 of record NZ_JBNYXX010000001.1, on the reverse strand, counting down.
CCTGCTGACGGCCAACATCCACAACGATCTTGGCATGCTGGAAGAAGTGCAGCGCCTGCTGACTGACTTGCGCGAAACCTGGAACGCCATAGGCACCACCCCCGCCGCCATCGCCGGCGCCGATTTGAAACGTATGCCCAGCCTTGCGAGTGCCTGACCCATGATGACCAATCAAGAAGTCCTGACCACCTATGAAACCATGCAGTCCCTGACGGGCAAGATGGTCACTGCCGCCACCAACGCCGACTGGGACGAGCTGGAAGCGCTGGAGCAGCAAGTGAGCGCGCATGCGGAAGCGCTAAAGGCGAATGAAGCAAAAGTCGTGCTGGAAAGCGCCGGCCGCCAGCGCAAGGTCGCCCTGATCAAGCAGATACTGGAAGACGACCGCAAGATCCGCGACCTCACCATGCCGTGGATGGCGCAATTGTCCAAGCTGATCAACAGCACGGGCACCGAAAGGCGCCTGGCCAACGCCTACGGCGTCTAAACGCACACGGGGGCGCCATGTTGCCGAAGATGGACGCGATCGGCATGACGCCCCTGACCCCGGTCAAGGGCACGCGCCCGGCCGACGCCGTCGCCGACCCGCGCCAGGCCGAGTTCCAGCGCTCGCTGCAGGGACTGATCGGCAAATCCATGCAGGGACAGGTGCTGGCCCGCATGGGCGATGGCAGCTTCCTGGTGCGCGTGGCCGGTACGCCGGCCCGCATGCAGCTGCCCGCCGGCGCCCAGCCGGGCACGGAAATCCCGCTGACCTTGATCGGCATCAATCCCCGTCCCTCTTTTCAAATCGGCACTCACCGCGACCAGCCCGCGCGCACCCTGCTGACGTTTGCGGACGCAGAAGCCGAGCCCGAGGCTGCCGACCTGCGCGGTCCCCAGCCAGGCGCCGCCCAGGCGGGCACGCGCGCCAGCAGCACGGCCGCCACCCTGCTCAGCCGCGCGCCTTTGACGCCAGCCAATTTGCTGCCCGCCCTGGCAGGCGACACGCCAGCGCCCGAGCTGAGCACCACCGCGCGCGCCATCAGCACTGTGCTCAGCCAGGCGGAAAGCGTGCCCGGCGCGCCCCTGTCCCTGGTCGGCAAGACGCCGCTGATGACAACGCCTGGCGCCGCCCCGGCCCAGGTGGCCCAGAAACTGCAGGATGCGGTCGGCAGCAGCGGCTTGTTCTATGAATCGCACGTGGCCGAATGGGCCGAAGGCAAGCGGTCGCTGGCGTCGCTGCTGCTGGAGCCGCAAATGCAAAAAGCCGCGCAGGGCGAGACGCCCAGGACGGGCACCGACCTGGCCTCGGCGCAACTGATCAATTTGCAGCTGCATACGCACGAACAGGCGCGCGTGCAGTGGCAGGGAGAAGCTTGGCCCGGCCAGAAGATGCAGTGGGATATCAGCCAGGATGCGCCGGAAGGACAGCAGCACGCTGGCACGGAGGCCGACGAGGAGGCGATGGCCTGGCGCAGCAATGTGCGCTTCCAGTTCCCCCTGCTGGGCGATTTGGCCGCGCACGTGGTCTTGCAGAGCGGCCGGGTGGCCATCCAGATGCAAGCGGGCAGCGAGGCCAGCGCCGACACCTTGCGCCAGCATGCGGCGCGGCTGGAAGCGTCGCTCGAGGCGGCCGGATGGCCATTGTCTTCCCTCAGCATCGCCGGCAAGCCGGAGGCGGCTGGAGAAGATGATGCTTGACGACACCAAGCGCAAGGTGCCGCAGACGGCCGTCGCCCTGGCCTACCAGAGCGGCACGCCGGCGCCCAAGGTAGTGGCCAAGGGCAGCGGTCTGATCGCGGACCAGATCATCAGTACGGCGCGCGAACACGGCGTCTTCGTGCATGAATCGAAGGAGTTGGTGGCGCTGCTGATGGATGTCGACCTGGACCGCCAGATTCCGCCCGGCCTGTATCGGGCGATTGCAGAACTGCTGGCCTGGTTATATCATATTGAATCTGCGAATGGCGGACCCATCCCGCCGCCGCCCGACACCAGCGTCAATCTCACCGATACATAGACAGGCATCAATGCAAGCACATATTATGGATTCCGGCCTCGAAAACTGGCATGACTTTGAAGTGGAATCACGGCGGGAAATCATCGCCTTGCTACGCAGCATCGGCGAAAAGAACCAGCTGATCCGCATGCTGATCCACGGTGAATCCGATGTGTGCGTCACCTCCATCCTGGAAGTCGATGCCGAACGCGATACCGTCATTCTCGACCGTTCCGTGAACGCCGACCAGAACCGGCGCATGGTGGCGGCCACCGGCATCTCGTTTGAAACCTCGCTCGACAAGATCCGCATCCTGTTTGCCAGTGCCCTGGTCGAAGAGTGTAATTACAAGGGCACGCCCGCCTTGAAAATTGCCATTCCAGAAACATTGATCCGCCTGCAGCGGCGCGAGTATTACCGCATGACCACGCCCGTGAGCAATCCCGTGCGCGTCTCGATTCCCTTGCCGCCCTCGCTGGGCGGCACCGACACCCTGTTTCCGCTGGCCGACATCAGCTGCGGCGGCATCGCCATCCTGGACAATAAACTGATCTTGGGCGAGACCATCGGCAGGGACTATCCCGGCTGCCGCATCGACTTGCCCGACGTCGGCATCGTCACCGCCACCTTGCAAATTCGCAATTCGCTGGACATGACCCTGCTGAACAACAAGCTGAACCGCCGCCTGGGCTGCCAGTTCGTCGACCTGCCGCGCAGCATGCTGGCGCATGTGCAGCGCTATATCACGCGACTCGAACGAGAACGGAATGCCCGCATGGCGGGGTTGGGCTAATAACCCAAAACGAAAGCTGGGGTCAGACCCGGCGGGTCTGACCCCGGAATTTGCCGTTGGGGTAGCTAAAACTTAAACCTGCATATTCATGATCTCGTGATACGCCGACACTAATTTATTTCGCACCTGCACCGTCGCCTGGAATTCGATGCTGGACTTTTGCATCGACACCATCACGTCCGACAGGCTGACCTTTTCGTCGCCCATGGTAAAGCGCTGGCCCATCGCCGACGAAGCCTGCTGGGAACTGCTTACGGAGTCCAGCGCGCTCTTGAAGGCATCGGCAAAATTCACCTTTGCCGCCGGCGCCTCGGTCTGGATCGCCGGTATTTTCGCCTCCGGCCGCGTGGCCGCCGACTTCAGTTGCGCGATCATCGCCTCGATCCTGCCGCTATCGATACCGCCTGTTTTCACTTTGCCTCCCGATTCTGGTCTGCTGCATAACTGTTCCTTGCCTGTTGCACCCAGAGAACAAAACCCTGGCTTGCAAGGCAACGACGGGTACAATAACTTCCGTCACATGTTGCCAGGGTTCCACAATACCAGCGCGAACGCCAACCGCTCGGCCGAGCAGGCGGCAAAAGCACCTTCTGTTTGGACGATTGAAGCGCGTGACAGTGGCGGATAATTCTGCATATCGCCCCCTCCTCATGAGGAAGCGGCCCCCACGCATCACCCAATACCCGTCAATAACACGCGCCCCGGAAGGCAATCATGGCTGTAGCCGAAGAAATCGATGTGAACCGCATACCGCCGGAACCGGCGCCTGCCCGCTCGCCCGTGGAGTCCGTGCAAGCGTTCGCCAAGACGCCGATGGGCAAGAATTTCCTGCGCGGCCTGGGCGTGGCGGCACTGATTGCCATCGGCGTGGCCCTGTATATGTGGAACCAGCCACCCGAGTACAAGGTCCTGTTTTCCAACTATACGGACCGCGACGGCGGCGCCATCACCGCGTCGCTGGACCAGCTGGGCATCAAGCACAAGTTTTCCGAAGGGGGCGGCGCCATTCTCGTGCCGTCCGAGCAAGTCCATGACGCGCGCCTGAAACTGGCCGCGCAAGGCTTGCCCAAAGGCGGCAACGTGGGCTTCGAGCTGATGGAAAACCAGAAGCTGGGCGTCTCGCAATTTCTGGAACAGGTCAATTTCCAGCGCGCGCTGGAAGGCGAACTGGCGAAATCGATCGAATCGGTGTCCGCCGTCGATACGGCCAGAGTCCACCTGGCCCTGCCAAAACCGTCCGTCTTCGTCCGCGAACAGCAAAAACCGACGGCGTCCGTGCTGCTGAACCTGCATCCCGGACGCGGCCTCGACCAGCTGCAAGTGAGCGCCATCGTGCACCTGGTGGCGTCCAGCGTGCCGGAACTGTTGCCCGTGAATGTCACCGTGGTCGACCAGGCCGGCAACCTGCTGTCGAACCAGGAAAAGGACAAGGATCGTGCCAACGGCATCAAGAGCCTCGATCCGAACCAATTGAAGTACGTGCAGCAATTGCAACAAAGCGTGATCAAGCAAGTCGAATCGATTTTGCTGCCCATCGTCGGCGAAGGCAATGTACGCGCCGAAGCGACGGCCGACGTGGATTTTTCGCAAAGCGAGCAAGCGGCCGAAACCTACAAGCCGAACTCGCCGCCGGAAGCGTCCACCATCCGCAGCCAGCAAACGAGCGAATCGACGGGCGCCGGCAATGCCAATCCGTCTGGCGTGCCGGGCGCCCTGTCGAACCAGCCGCCCGGCGTGGCCACGGCGCCATTGACGGCGGAGGCACCGGGAGCGGCAGCTGGCGCACCGACGGCACCGACGCAAAAGGAATCGACAACGAATTATGAAGTTGACAAGACTGTGCGCTACGAGCAGAAATCCATGGGCGGCTTGCGGCGCCTGTCGGTAGCCGTCGTCGTCAACTACCGCCGCAGCTTCGACAAGGATGGCAAGGTGACGGTCAAGCCGATTTCTCCTGCCGAAATGGTGCAGATCAATAATCTGGTCAAGGAAGCGATGGGCTACAACAAGGAGCGCGGCGACAGCTTCAGCGTGGCTAATTCGCCCTTCGACGGCATCGAGCGCGCGCCGGAAGGCAAGCTGGAGTGGTGGCGCGACCCGGCCAACTTGCCGCTGGCCAAGGAACTGGCGAAATTCCTCATCACGGCCCTGATTTTGCTGTATATCTTCATCAAGATCGTGCGCCCGATGCTGCGCCCCGTGATGCGCAAGATCGACGATTTCGGTGCGCCACCGCCCGTCATCGAGCCGGAACTGGCCAAGGACGGCGAAGAAAACGAAGTCCTGCTCAGCGAAGCCGAGCTGGAAGAACTGGAAGAAGATACGGCCCGCGGTTATCGCGAAAACCTGGCAATGGCCCGGAAACTGGCACAGGAAGACCCGCGCGTGGTGGCCAACGTAATCAAAGCATGGATAGGCAATAATGACTGAGACAACGGGACTGCAAAAAGCATCCATCCTGATGCTGGCACTGGGCGAGAGCGAAGCGGCCGAGGTCATGAAATTCCTCGGCCCGCGCGAAGTGCTGAAACTGGGCGCCGCCATGGCCACCATGAAGGGCATCGCGCACGAGCAGGTAGTCGAGGTGCTGGACGACTTCCGCTCGCAGACGGAACTCAATTCCACCGTCGGCCTCGATTCGGACGAATACATCCGCCAGGTGCTGACCAAGGCGCTGGGCGACGACAAGGCGTCCGTGCTGCTGTCGCGCATCCTGGGCGGCAAGGATGCGTCCGGCATCGAATCGCTGAAGTGGATGGATTCGCAATCCGTGTCCGAGCTGATCCGCAACGAACACCCGCAGATCATCGCCACCATCCTGGTCCATCTGGAACGCGACCAGGCTTGCGAAATCCTCGGCCATTTCACGGACCGCCTGCGCAACGACGTGGTGCTGCGCATCGCCACCCTGGACGGCGTGCAGCCGGCCGCCTTGCGCGAACTCAACGATGTGCTGACGAAACTGCTGTCGGGTAACGAAAACATCAAGAAATCGTCGCTGGGCGGCGTGCGCGCTGCGGCCGAGATCCTCAACTTCATGAGCGGCGAGCAAGAAGGCTCCGTCATGGACAATATCAAGAACTACGACAACGACATGGCGCAAAAGATCATGGACGAAATGTTCGTGTTCGACAACGTGATCGACATCGACGACCGCGGCATTCAATTGCTGCTGCGCGAAGTGCAGTCGGAAATGCTGATCATCGCCCTGAAAGGCGCCTCGCAAGAGCTGCGCGACAAGATCTTCAAGAACATGTCGCAGCGTGCCGGCGAGATGATGCGCGAAGACCTGGAGTCGAAAGGCCCCGTGCGCCTGTCGGAAGTCGAATCGCAACAGAAACAGATCCTGCAAATCGTGCGCCGCCTGGCGGACGAAGGGCAGATAGTACTGGGTGGAAAAGGCGAGGATTCGTTTGTCTAATTTAATACCCAAAGAGCAACAAACCGCTTACCAGCGCTGGGAAATGACCTCGTTTGGCGACGAGCGCCCCAGCGTAGTGGCGGCGCGCAAGCTGCTCGAACCGGAGCCGGCACCGGAATTCGACCCGGAAGTTGATCCTTACGGCGAACTGCAGGAAGAAGAGCTGGCCCCGCCGCTGGAATATCCGACGCAGGAAGAACTCGACGCCATCCGCGAGGAAGCGCGCGCCACGGCCTTCGACGAGGGCCGCGCCGCCGGTTATGCGGAAGGCCACGCGGCCGGGCATGCCGATGGCCATGCGCAATCGTATGCGGAAGGCAAGGCGGCATCCAGCGTGGAACTGGCGCATCTGCAAACTATCGCCGTCGACTTCGGCACGGCCGTGCACCAGGCCGATGAACTGATCGCCAACGAAGTCATGGAACTGGCCTTGCAACTGGCCAAGGCCATGCTGAAGACAGCCTTGCCCGTGCGCCCCGAGCTGATGCTGCCGGTGGTGCGCGAAGCCATCGAATACTTGCCTGTGCTGCAACAACCAGCCTTGCTGATGCTCAATCCGGAAGATGCGCAAGTGGTACGCGACGGTATCGGCGATGAGCTCGACAAGGGTGGCTGGCGTGTCATCGAAGACCCGAGCGTGGAACGCGGCGGTTGCAAGATCGACACGGCCAGCAACCAGATCGACGCGCAAAGCTCCACCCGCTGGCAGCGCCTGACGCATGCGCTGGGCAAGGACCTGGACTGGCTGGCGCCGTGAGCGAGCCCGTCAAAGGCCCGAATGCCCATGCGGCGCGCTGGCGCGCCTACCTGAGCGACTGTTCGGCCGTGGTCGGCTTTGTCGAACCGATGCAAATTTCGGGGCGAGTCACGCGCGTGGCCGGCCTGGTGATGGAAGCCGTGGGTCTGCGCCTGGCCGTGGGCGCCGCCTGCACTGTGCCGCTGCCCAATGGCGGGCGGGTCGAGGCGGAAGTGGTGGGCTTTGAAGGCGAGCGCCTGTTTTTGATGCCGCAAAGCGACGTCGAGGGCATCGTGCCCGGCACGCGCGTGTTTTCCGTCGAACCTGCCATTCCACGCCCAGGCAGCGTGGCACACCCGCGACGCCGCCCCAGCGACCGCGCGCGCCACTTGCCCGTGGGACCGCAACTGCTGGGCCGCGTGCTCGATGGCGCAGGACGGCCGCTTGATCAGCTGGGCCCGCTGCATACGACCGATAGCGCTCCCATCAATGTACGCCCCGCCAACCCCCTGGGCCGCGCGCCCATCGTGGCCACGCTGGACGTGGGCGTGCGCTCGATCAATGCCATGCTGACCGTGGGCCGTGGCCAGCGCATGGGTCTGTTCGCCGGTTCCGGCGTAGGTAAAAGCGTGCTGCTGGGCATGATGGCCCGCTACACGGAAGCGGACGTGATCGTCGTCGGCCTGATCGGCGAACGGGGACGCGAGGTGAAGGAATTCATCGAGCAAATTCTCGGCCCGGAAGGCTTGGCCCGCTCCGTCGTCGTGGCCGCGCCGGCCGACACGCCGCCCCTGATGCGCCTGCAAGGGGCCGCGTATGCGACGGCCATTGCCGAGTATTTCCGCGACCAGGGGCAAAACGTGCTGTTGATCATGGATTCGCTGACCCGCTACGCCATGGCGCAGCGCGAAATCGCCCTGGCCATCGGCGAACCGCCAGCCACCAAGGGTTATCCGCCGTCCGTCTTCGCCAAGCTGCCCGTGCTGGTGGAACGGGCCGGCAATGGCGAGGAAGGCGGCGGCTCGATCACGGCCTTCTACACCGTGCTGACCGAGGGCGACGACCAGCAGGACCCGATCGCCGACTCCGCGCGCGCGATTCTCGATGGCCACATCGTGCTGAACCGCCGCCTGGCCGAGGCAGGCCACTACCCGGCCATCGACATCGAGCAATCGATTTCACGCGCTGCCCACTCGATCACCACGCATGAACACCAGCAGCAGGCGCGCAAACTCAAGCAACTGTATTCGCGCTATGAACGCAGCCGCGACCTGATCAGCGTGGGCGCCTACAGCGCCGGCACCGATCCCGTGCTGGACCAGGCCATCGCGCTGCATGAAAAAATCGAGGCGTTTTTGCAACAGCAAATCACGGAGCGGGTCAGCATGGACGAGAGCTTGGGGCAACTTACCGCTCTATTCGACTGATTAGGGCTTGCACAGCGGGAATATAATCAAGTATGGCTTCTCCTTCCCAACTTGCAACCCTGATTGACCTTGCCCAGCGCGAAACGGACGATTGCGCCAAGCGCCTGGGCGCGGCCCTGAAAGCGCTGGACGATTGCCGCCAGAAGCTCGAGATGCTGTCCGGTTACCGCGATGACTATGCCAAGCGCTTCGAGGCGAGCATGAGCAACGGCATTACGCCCATGGCCTACCGCAATTTCCAGGCCTTCATGGTCAAGCTCGACAGCGCCATCCTGGGCCAGCAGCAAGTGGTCAATCACGCGCAGGCACGCAGCGACAATGAAAAACAGCACTGGCAGAACGCCGAACGCAAGCGCATGTCTTACACCACCCTGAACAACCGGGCGCAGGAACAGGCGCTGAAGCTGGAAAACAAGCGCGACCAGAAAGCAATGGATGAGCACGCGGCGCGACAAGCCTATTACAAACGCTAAGCAACACTGAGGCAGCATCATGCAAACCCTGCAAAACCCGATTTCCCAGATTGTCTCGCCGAACGCCACGCCGGGCACTGCCAACCGCAGCCAGCCGCCCACCAGCGGCACGGCGGGCGACTTCCAGCGCACCCTGAACCGCCAGATCGAGCAACGCCAGGCCAGCCGCAATATGGAGCAAGCGGCAGCACCGGCGGCGGCCCGCCCCGCCAGCCCTGCCGCCACGCAAGCACCCGCTCAGGCACCAAGCCAGGCGCCGGCCAAGGAAACGAAGTCCGCGCAAGCGGGCACCGAACAGGCCGCCACCAGCGAACAGCCATCCGCGCCGGCCAGCGAAGCGGCCGCGCCCGCCACTAGCGACAGCGCCACGGCCGAGGCAAACGTGCCCGCCGCCCCCGCCGCAACAGTCACGCCGCCAGCCGATCCGGCCGCCGAGATGCTGGCCCTGGTGGGCAGCATCCAATTGGCGATCCAGCCGCCAGCCGCCAAGGCCGTGCCGGAACTGCCAGCGCGCGCCAGTGTCAAGGCCGACGCCAAGGGCGTGACAGCAGCGCCATTACTGGCAGCCGGCCAGGGCAGCGGCAAGACCGCCGCCACCGCCGCCACTGCGCAAGCCGACAGCGCCGACTTCGCCGACAGCCTGGGCCTGGCCCAGGGCAAGACGGCCACCACGCAAGGCAACAGCGTGCCGACCGGCAAGGGCGAGCCGGGCAAACTGGCCATCGACGCGCAACTGGCGGCCACCGCCAGGGCTGGCACCGCCGTGGCCGAACCGATTATCAAGGAAGCTCCTGCCGACCTGAGCCGCCTTGCGGCCCAGCTGCAGCCAGGCGCGCTGCAGCAGGCCGCCGCCGCTGTGGCCGTGCCGGCAGACAAACTGACGGGCCGGGTCGGCACGCCGGCCTGGGACCAGCAACTGGGGCAAAAGGTCGTGTGGATGGCGGCCGGTGGCGACCAGAGCGCCACCCTGACCCTGAATCCACCCGACCTGGGGCCTGTGCAAGTGGTCCTGACGGTCACCAATGACCAGGCCGATGCCGCCTTCATGTCGGCCCAGCCCGAAGTACGCCAGGCGCTGGAAGCGGCCATGCCGCGCTTGCGCGAGATGATGAGCGAAGCGGGCATCGCCTTCGGCAGCGCGACCGTCTCGGCCGGCACGCCGGAACAGAAAAACAATGGCGAGCGTGCCGCCTCGGGCGAACGCCGCGGCAATGGCCAGGGCGGCGGCGTCACCGGTGGCGAGATCGCCATCGCGCCGGCGACAGGCGGTCGCAGCCGGCCCAGCCTGAGTGCCGTGGATACCTTTGCCTGAGGCCAATTCGTCGTCCACGGGCCACTGGCGCGCCTCACAGCGTAACTTTTCGTATAAAAACAGCGAGTTGAGGGCGCTTCCGCCCTCTTTTCACTGCATCCTTCTGCGCAGAATTTGCCGATAATGACATAATGGCGTCGTGATCCACTTCCATGCACTCGAGTACCATTGAAAGCAAATCCAAAAATGAAAGCAGATCCGAAAGCAGATGCAGGCCTGGCCCCCGCCGGCGCCTCGAAAAAGAAGCTTCTGATCATCGTGCTGGCCTCGGTGCTGGTGGCTGGCGGCATCGGTGGCGGTGCCGCCTGGTACTTCCTGCATGGCAAGGCCGATAAAGAAGAATCGGCACCCAGCAAGAAAAAACATGCCGCTTCCAAGGCAGGTCCGCCCGTCTTCGTGCCCATCGATGCCTTCACCGTCAACTTGCAGCCGGAAAATGGCGAGCAATACCTGCAAATCGCATTCACCTTGCAAGCGAGCAGCCCGGAAGAAATGGACTTGATCAAGGTCAACATGCCGAAGGTGCGTAGCCGCTTGCTGCTGCTGCTGTCCGGCAAAAAAGCATCCGAACTCAATACCGTGGAAGGCAAGCAGCAACTGGCGGCCGAAATCATCAATCAGGTGAACCAGCCGTTCGAGGACAAAGGGCCGGAGCAGGACGTGACGGACGTATTATTTACCGCATTCATCATTCAATAAGCAGCCATGGCCGATAATTTCCTCTCCCAGGAAGAAGTCGATGCCCTTTTGAAGGGCGTCAACGGAGACCAGGACGACGCGCAGGCGCCGGAAGATGTCACGGGAGTTCGTACCTACAACCTGGCAACCCAGGAGCGCATCGTGCGCGGCCGGATGCCAACGTTGGAAATTATCAACGAGCGTTTCGCCCGCCTGCTGCGCGTGGGCCTGTTCAACTTCCTGCGCCGCAGCGCCGAAGTGTCAGTAGGTTCCGTGCGCGTATCGAAATACAGCGAATTCATCCGCAATCTGGTGGTGCCGACCAATCTGAACCTGGTGCACATGAAGCCGCTGCGCGGCACGGCCCTGATGGTCTTCGATCCGGGCCTCGTATTCTTGCTGGTTGACAATCTGTTCGGCGGCGACGGACGTTTCCATACGCGCGTCGAAGGGCGCGATTTTACGCAGACGGAGCAGCGCATCATCTTGCGCATCCTCGACATCGTCTTTGAAGCCTATACCAAGTCGTGGGAGCCGGTCTTCCCCGTCGAGTTCGAATATATTCGTTCAGAAATGAACACGCAGTTCGCCAACATCGCCACGCCGAACGAAGTGGTGGTTGCCTCCACATTTACGGTGGAACTAGGCTCCGTTTCCGGACAAATTCACTTCTGCATGCCATATTCGATGATCGAGCCGATCCGCGATTCGCTGACCTCGAGCCTGCAGGGCGAGGCGCTGGAAGTGGACAAGCGCTGGATCCGCCTGATGACGCAGCAAATCCAGATCGCCGAAGTGGAACTGGTGGCCTCGCTGGGCACGGCGCGCGTCTCGTTCGACGAAATCCTGAACATGAAGGTGGGCGACATTATCCCGCTGAATATTCCCGAACTGATCGCCGCCACCGTCGACGGCGTGCCCGTGATGGATTGCACCTACGGCGTGTTGAACGGACAATATGCGCTGAAAGTCGAAAAGTTATTGGCAAACACCGATAACATGAACAATCACTAAATAATTACCCGGGCCGCGTTGCGGTCCGTATCTGTACAACAGGAGAAACACATGTCTGACAACCAAGACGACCAAAGCGCGGAAGACGATTGGGGCGCGGCCATTGCCGAGCAGGCCAAGGCGGAAGCGGAAGCGCTGCAAAACCAGGCCGCCAATACGGCCAGCGCGGCCAGTGCCGCCGTGTTCAAGGATTTTTCCAAGCAGGCGTCGAAGTCGGAAACGCACAACGATATCGATTTCATCCTCGATATCCCCGTGCAGCTGACGGTAGAGCTGGGCCGCACCAAGATCGCCATCAAGAACTTGCTGCAACTGGCGCAGGGTTCCGTGGTCGAGCTCGACGGCCTGGCCGGCGAACCGATGGACGTGCTGGTGAACGGCTGCCTGATTGCCCAGGGCGAAGTGGTGGTGGTGAATGACAAGTTTGGTATCCGCCTGACCGACATCATCACGCCTTCCGAACGCATCCGAAAATTGAATAAATGAAGCCTGGCCTGTTGATTTCCACCCTGCTGCCGCTCATGGCGGCATGCAGCATTGCGCTGGCGGCGCCAGCTTCGGCGCCCGTACCCGCTTCGGCCCCGGCTGAAACGGCAGCGGCCAGCGCACCTGCCGAAGTTGCAACTGAAAAACCCGCTGCCGCCGCTGCCGCTGCATCGGCGCCTGCCACCGCCCTGCCCGCCATGCCGGCAGGCGCGCCCATGACGATGGCGCCGACGAGCTCGGCTGGAAGCTTGCTGCAAACCATCTTCGCACTGGTGTTCGTGCTGGCCTTGCTGATCGGCCTGGCCTGGTTCATGAAGCGCTATGGTCCCAAGGTCATGGGCGGCAACAACAAGATGCGCGTCGTCAGCTCGCTCAACCTGGGCGGACGCGAACGCATCGTCCTCGTCGAAGTGGCCGACCAGTGGATCGTTGTCGGCGCCTCACCCGGCCGCATCAACGCGCTGGCCACCATGCCGCGCCAGGAAGGCGAGTTGCCGCAACTGGCAACGGCGCAAAACGGCCCTGCGGCCGCCAATTTTTCCGAGTGGCTGAAACAGACCATCGAAAAACGCAATGGGAAATAAGCAGCAGATGGCGTGGTCCAACGTAAAGACTCCCCTGACCTGGCTGCTGGCGGCGGCCGCCCTGGCCTTGCCGCTGTGGGCCATGGCCCAGCCGGGCATCCCCGCCTTCAACAGCACGCCAGCGCCGGGCGGAGGACAGAATTACTCTCTGCCGGTGCAGACGCTCATCCTGATGACGTCGCTCACCTTCTTGCCGGCGGCCCTCTTGATGATGACCTGCTTTACGCGCATCATCATCGTACTATCCCTGCTGCGCCAGGCCATCGGCACGCAATCGGCGCCGCCTAACCAGGTGCTGGTGGGGCTGGCCCTGTTTTTGACCTTATTCGTCATGGGCCCCGTGTTCGACAAGATTTATACGGATGCCTATCTTCCTTATCAGGAAAATAAGATCAGCATGCAGCAAGCCATGGACAAGGGTGTCGATCCCCTGAAAACCTTCATGCTCAAGCAAACGCGCCAGGCTGACCTGGCCCTGTTCGCCAAGATGTCGCGCTCGCCGGCCTTGCAAGGCCCGGAAGACGTGCCGCTGCGTATCCTCGTGCCCGCCTTCGTCACGAGTGAACTGAAAACGGCGTTCCAGATCGGCTTTGCCATCTTCATCCCGTTTTTGATCATCGACATGGTGGTCGCCAGCGTACTGATGTCGATGGGTATGATGATGATGTCGCCGGCCACCATTTCGCTGCCGTTCAAGCTGATGTTGTTCGTGCTGGTCGATGGCTGGCAGTTGCTGCTGGGCTCGCTGTCACAGAGTTTTTACTAGGGGAAATACAATGACACCCGAAAGCGTCATGACCCTGGGCCGCCACGCGATGGAAATCACCCTGATGGTGGCCGCGCCCATGCTGCTTGTCGCCCTCATCATCGGCTTGATCGTGAGTATCTTCCAGGCGGCCACGCAGATCAACGAGGCGACCCTGTCTTTCATCCCAAAGCTGGTCGGCATCTTTGTCGCGCTCGTCGTGGCCGGCCCGTGGATGCTGTCCGTCATGCTCGACTACATGCGCCAGGTATTTACGGGCATTCCGAACCTGGTGGGCTAGTGCAGCAACCGTTGCCATGCTGACCCTGTCCAGCATCGAACTGAACACGTGGATCGCAGCACTGCTGTGGCCGCTTAGCCGCGTCCTCGGCCTGATCGCGGCCGCCCCCCTGTTCGGCAACGCTGCCGTGCCGGCCACCGTCAAGGTGACCCTGGGCGCGCTGCTGGCCATGATCATCGCCCCCACCGTACCTGCCTTGCCGGCCGTCAACCCGATGTCATTGCCCGGTTTGCTGATCCTCACGCAAGAGATGCTGGTGGGGCTCGCCATGGGCTTTTCCATCCGCATCGTGTTTTCCGCCATCGAAATGGCCGGTGAGCTCAGCAGCCTCACCATGGGTCTGGGCTTCGCCTCCTTCTTCGACCCGCAAACCAAGGGCAGGTCTTCCGCCATCAGCCAGTTCCTCGTCATGCTGGCCACGTTGATGTTTCTCACTGTCAACGGCCATCTGGTCTTGCTGGCGGCGCTGGCGGAAAGCTTTGTCAGCCTGCCCATCTCATCGAGTCCCATCAGCGGCGGCGGTTTCCAGCAATTGGCGGCCTGGGGCGGGGAAATCTTCCGTTCCGGCCTGCAAATTTCGCTGCCCATCATCGCTGCCTTGTTGCTGACCAACGTGGCCCTGGGCATCTTGACCCGAGCCGCGCCGCAGCTGAACATTTTCGGTATCGGCTTCCCCGTCACCCTGGGAGTGGGCTTGCTGGTGATCAGCATGGTCCTGCCCTACCTGGCCACGCCCTTCCAGAACATGTTCCTGCGCGGCATAGAAACGGCGCGTTTGCTGCCGCGCGGCTTTGCCACGCGCGACCGCCCGCCACCACCCGCGCCGCCGAACCCCTTGCGCCCGGCGACGCCGGTACCGCAGCCGCCCGTACGCTGATCAGGGCTAGCAGCCCAGCGCGTGGCACAACAGCAGTGCGGACAGCACGAACATGCTCACGCCAATCAAGCCATCAAGCACTTGCCACGCCTTGGGCCGCGCAAACCAAGGCGCCCGCCATCGCCGCCTTCGGGGCCGAGCACCCGGTGCTGCTGCAAGTGGCCGTCGACGACCAGGACCATACGGCCGAGTGGCTGCGCAGCGGCGCTGTGCTGGCGGCCGTTAGCGCCACGGCCCGCATCGGGCTGCAACAGCCGCCCCTTGAGCGCCATGCGCTATCTGGCGGCCGCCAGTCCGGCCTTCATGCACCGGCATTTTGCCCAGGGCGTGGGCGCCGCCAGCCTGGCACTGGCGCCCAGCCTCATAATCAATGCCAAGGACGAGCTGCAATCTCGCCGGGTGCGGCGCCTGTGCCACCGGCACGTGGAACTGCCGCGCCATGCCCTGCCTTCCTCGCATGCCTTCGTCACGGCAGGCCTGGCCGGCATGGGCTGGGGCTTGCATCCGCAGGCACTGATCCAGCCCTGTCTCGACAATGGCAGCCTGATCGAACTGCTGCCCGACACGCCTATGGATGTGCCCCCTGCACTGGCATACGCCACGCGCCGCGTCCGGCCCGCTCGACGGCTTGAGCGGGGCCATCCTGGCCGCCGCCCGCACGGGCTTGCTGCCGCCCTGACTTGTCGCTTCAGTGCTGGTCGCTGCTGAGCGCAAGGCGCCAGCGCCGCAGATCCAGATTCAGGCGCAACTGGTGATATTTGACCAAGTAGCGCACGCCGACCAGGGCTGCTGCCAGGCCCGACAGGGCGCCGATGCCCAGCGCCCAGCGCGGGCCGAAAGTGTCGGCCACCCAGCCCACCACGGGCGCGCCCAGCGGCGTGCCGCCCGCCGAGATCGCCAGCAGGATGGCCATCACGCGGCCCCGCATGGCGGGCGCCGTCGACAGTTGCACGCTGCTATTGACGCTGGTGGTAAACGTTTGCGCGGCGATGCCGATGACCACCAGCATCATGCCGAACAGCCAGTAATTGGGCATCACGGCGGCCAGCGCGCAGGCCAGGCCGAACAGCGCGGCCGCCCCCAGCAGCAAGGCCAGCGTGGGCTGGCCGCGCCCCGCCGCCAGCAGGGCGCCGGCCACGGAGCCGCAAGCCATCACGGAACTGAGCACGCCATACTGGCCGGCGCCCGCCTGGAATGCCGTGACCGACATGGTCGAGAGGAAAATCGGGAAATTCAGGCCAAAGGTGCCGATCAGGAACAGCATCAGCAGGATGGCCATCAGGTCGGGCCGCTGGCGCACGTAGCGAAAGCCCTCGCCCAGGCTGGCGCGGGTGGCCTTGATACGCGGCGCGCGGCGCAGCAACTCCACGCGCAGCAGCAACAGTGAACCGATCACGGCCGCAAACGAGGCGGCGTTGATGATAAAGACCCAACCGCTGCCGACGCTGCTGATCAGCAGCCCTGCTGCCGCAGGGCCCAGCATGCGCGCCGCATTGAACGAGGTGGAATTGAGCGCCACGGCATTCGTCAGGTCTTCCTCGCCCACAATTTCGGAAACAAAGGTCTGGCGCACGGGCGAATCGAAGGCCGTCACGCATCCCAGCAGGAAAGCAAACACATACACATGCCACAGTTGTACCAGGCCGCTGATGCACAATATCCCGAGTCCCAGCGCCAGCAAGCCCATCGCCGCCTGCGTGCACAGCAGCAATTTTCTCCGGTCGAGCAAGTCGGCCGCCATGCCCGTCAGGGGCAGCAACAGCAGTTGCGGGCCGAATTGCAAGGCCATGACGATGCCGACGGCACTGGCTTTGTGCTGCGTCAATTCGCTCAGCACCAACCAATCCTGCGCCGTGCGCTGCATCCAGGTGCCGATATTCGACACGAGGGCGCCGCCGGCCCAGATACGGTAATTGGGAATGCGTAGCGAACGGAATGTGTTGTTCATCTGGGCGTGCGGGCTCCTTGCCGGGGTCGTGGTGAAAAATTCAGCGGGTCATTCCGCCAAGCGTTTGAGTAATGCCACCGCTTGGTTCAGTTCGGTGACTTCGGCCGGCGTGAGCCGGTTTTCAATGGTGCGCGCCAGCCAGTCTTCGCGCGCGGCGCGGCTGGTCGCGATCCAGGCCCGGCAACTATCCGTCAGGGTCAACAGCGTCTGCCGGCCATCCAGCGGGTCGGGCGAACCCGTCACCATCTGCGCTAGCGTCAAGGCTTGCACGGTGGCAGCCATCGACTGGGGCCGCATGCCTTCAGCGCGCGCCAGGCTGCTGGCGGTGGCCGGGCCGTCGCGCTCAAGGCGGCTCAGCACGGATGCCTGCGACATGCTGACATCGCCCAGGTGCGCTTCTTCGCGCAGGCGGCGGCGCAGCTTGCCGATGAGAATGCGCAATTCGCCAGCCAGTTGCAGCACCTGCTCGTGGTCTTCGTGTTCTTCTTGCTGGGTGGTCATGGTAGCCGTGGGGTGGATCAACGACCTCCACTATAACAGATAGTCAGGTAGACTGCACAGTTTGCCTGTGTATATTGCAAGAATGGCCAGATTGCAGGCGCAAAAAAAATGCCGGGGCGGGAGATGCACTCCCTGCCCCGGCTTGCCGGTCATCCTGCGATGCTGGCCGCTTAACTGATGTAATTGAACAGTGACAGGCCTGAAATCGAGGTAAACGATTTTTGCGCCGCCTGCAGGGTCACCTGCTGCTGGCTGAAAGTGGAAATGGCCTTGACCATGTCCAGGTCTTGCAGATCCGACAGGGTGGTGGCGTACTGGATATCGAGGTCGTCGCCTGCGCTGTCGAGATAATCGAGTTCCTTCATGCGGGAACCGACTTCCGCGCGCACGGACAGGACATTGTCATAGGCCGTGTCGAGAATATTATGCGCGGCGTTCAAGCCGTTCGTCAGGCGCGCCTGGCCCGCATCGCCGCTGCCCGGCTGGCGCAGCACGCCGATCAGGTTTTTCACGGTGGTAAACAGCGATTCCTTGGCGCTAGGCTCCAGCGTAAAGCTGTCCTGGTCGGCCGGTTTGCCCGTGATGTTTACCTGCTGGCCGTCGAAGGTAATGGCGTCGCCCGCCTTGTAGGGAATGGGCACGGCGGGATTCGGCACCGTCTGGCCCAAGGTGGCGTCCGTGACGGTGTACGTGGTGACGGCGTCGGTGCCCGTGCCAGTGACCTTGAAATCGATAGAATACTTGTGCCCCGTCAATAGCGACGGGTCCGTCACCGTGCCGCCCGACACGATGCCCGAGCCGCCGCGCGTAAAGTTCGCGGTGGCCGCCGCCGTGGTGAACTTGCCGTTGCCGGTCAGGTTATTTTCGAAGACGGTGGCGCCGGAATCGCTGGTAGCGAGGTAGCGCGCCGAACCCACCTGCAATTCGCGCTGCCCCTGGTCGCCCACATAGGTGGCGCCCGTCGGCGTCTGGCTGAATGGCTGGGTGGTGGATTTATAGCCGGAAAACAGGTAGCCGCCGGCGCCATCGGCCGTGTTGGCGATGCCCAGCAAGTCGGTCAGCCGGCCTTCCAGCTCCTTGGCCAGGGTATCGCGGTCGACATCCTTGAGGGCAGGATTACCGGCCTTCAGGACCAGGTCTTTCACGTCGGCGATCAGCGAAGTGGTGCTGGCCAATGCCAGCTCTTCCTGCGACAGGAAATTCTTCGCGTTCGAGCGGTTCGTCACGAACTGGGTATTGATCGATTGCGACTGCGTCACTTCCAGCGCGCGCGCCGAGGCGATCGGATCGTCGGCCGGCGTCAGGTTGCGGCGGTTCGCCGACAGCTGCATCTGCGTACGGTTCAAGGCGCCCTGCAGATTGTTCAGCTGCGAGCTGCCCTGGTCATAAATCATTCGTGTACTGATGCGCATGATGCTGCCCTTCCAGAAAGCCGCCGCGCGCTAGGTCGCGGCAAAAATTGATTAACGTCCCAGGCCGATCACCACGTCGAACAGGGTGCTGGCGATCTGCATGACCTTGCCGCACGCCTGGTAAGACTGCTGGTAACGCAGCAGGTTGGCCGCCTCTTCATCGAGGTTGACGCCGGAAACGGCCTGCTGCTGGGTGCTGACCTGCTGCAGCAAGGCCAGGCTGGCCAGGCCGCTGACCTGTACTTCACGTGTCTTGTTGCCCACGAAGCTGACGGTTTGCGCATACGAACCCTGGAACGTGGCATTGCCGCCATCGAGGATGTTCTTCGTCTGCAAGCCCGCCAGCAGCGCCGCGTTGCGGTTGTCGCCCACGCCGCCCGAGTTCGGCGCAATGGTGAATTTATCGCCCTGTGCGGGCGTACCCGTCATGCTGACATTGATGCCGCCAAAGCTGAAGTTGTCGCCTTCCGTATACGGGATGTTCGCCGTGCCGGCCGGATAGGTCGTGGTGGCGCCATTCAAGCCCTTGACCGTCACCGCCTGGCCCGGCGGGAAACCCGTCAGCGAGGTGGTCGCCTTGTCATATGTCAAGGTCAACGGCCCCGTCAGGGCATTGCCCGGGGTCAGGTATGCCTTGTCGACGGAGCCGGCGCTGAGCTTGCCCGAGCCCGTATTGGCTACCGGCGCCGAGGTGGCGATGGGCGCGGCGGCGGCGATCTTGTTGCGGTCGGTGATCAGCACGTTCAGGCCGGCCGCGCCATTCGCCGTCGGCCTGATGACGTAGTTGTCACCTTGGGCGGCCGTGCCCGAGATCGAAAAATCGACGCCGTCGATGGTTTGCGGCCCCGTTTGCGGATAAGGATTGATGATGGTGTGCGCACCGTCGGATTCGCGCGTCACCACATAGTTGCTGCCGTCGTACTTCAGGCTGTAATCGCTGGCCGTCAGCTTGGTGGGGTCGCTGACCTTGGCCGACAGCACGGTGGTGCTGCTGGCGTTGTTGCCGCGGTCGGCGCCGATCACGGGGTCGGGTATCTTGAAGAAGTCGCCGCCCATGGCGCCATTCAAGTCCTGGCCCAGCTTGTGCTGGTCATTGAAGGTGCTGGCCAGCGCGATGGCCACCTTGCCCAGGGAGTTCTGGACATTGTCCAGGGTGCCGCTGCGGAAATCCAGCAAGCCGCCCAGCGAGCCGCCGGTCAGGGAGCTGTCCGGCAATACGGTGACGGTACTGCCAGTGACATAGCCCACCTCGATGCGGTTCGGGTCTGTCCGCGAAGGCGTGGCCGCCAGTTCGAAGCTGCGGTCCGCCACCACCAGCGGCTGGCCCGCGCCGATGGAAATGGTGACGGTATTGTTGGCAGCGGGCTGCACCGTCGCCTTGACATATTTGTTCAATTCCGTGATCAGCTGGTCGCGCTGGTCCAGCAGATCGTTGGGCTGGTTGCTGGCATCGACCGACAACTGGGAAATCGATTTGTTCAGCTCGGCGAGCTGCTTGGCGTAGGTATTAATCACGGTCACGTTCGACGTGATCTGCGAATTGACGCCATCGCCGATCTCCGTCAGGCGCGCGCTCAAGCCCTGGAAACGGGAAGCGAGCGAACCGGCGCTCGACAGCAGCGCCTGGCGCGAGGCGACCGAGGACGGATTGGCGCTGAAATCCTGTACGCCCTTGAAGAAATCCTGCATGGCGGGCGACAGGCCCGCCGTGGGATCGGCCAGCAAATTGTCGATCTGGCTGATCTGCGTGTAATAGCTATCGAGGGCGCTGGTGGCGCTTTGTGCGGCATTGACCTGGGTGGCCATGAAGCTGTCGTACTGGCGCTTGATCTGCGACACCTCCGTGCCCGTGCCGACGAAGCCATAGCCGGCATAATTCGACTGCGAAGTCTGCTGCAGCACCGTCTGGCGATTGTACCCGGGTACATTCGCATTGGTGATGTTATGCCCGGTCGTCGACAGGCCCACCTGCGCTGCAAGCAAACCGCTCTTACCGATGCTGAGTAGATTCGAAGTCATGGTGTCTTATTGGTTACCGTCAAATGTATTTACGGCAGCCGCAGCGAAAACTTGAAGCGCGCGGCCTGCACATGGGTGGGGACGCGCCTTAACCGACCAGCGAATTCTTGATAATTTTTGTCAATTTGGCAGCGTAATTCGGGTCCGTCGCGTAGCCGGCCTTTTGCAAGCCCTGGGCGAACGTGCTGGCATCGCCCGCGCTGGCCAGCACTTTCTCGTAGCGCTTGTTGCCGGTAATCAACTGCGCATAATCCTTGAAGCTGTCCGCATAGCTGTCATAGGCGCGGAACTTCTCCACCTTGCGCTGCGCCTTGCCATTCAC
Organism: Janthinobacterium darwini; assembly: GCF_051380905.1. Lineage (NCBI taxonomy): Bacteria > Pseudomonadati > Pseudomonadota > Betaproteobacteria > Burkholderiales > Oxalobacteraceae > Janthinobacterium > Janthinobacterium darwini. The sequence goes on along the minus strand of NZ_JBNYXX010000001.1, from coordinate 346,952 downwards.
ATATTCGGTCGTGACGGCTTCCGTGACCTTGCCCTTCCAGTCGGCCGAGGCTTTGATGCCGAACAGGTTATGGCTGCTGCTGCCATCGCGGCTGATGATTTCGCGCTTGCCCCAGCCCGTTTCCAGCGCCGCCTGGCCCAGCATGAACTTGGCCGGGATGCCGGTGGCACGGCTGGCTTCCTCCGCATGCACGCCCAGTTTTTCCTGGAAGGCGCGCACATGCGGTGCTTGCGTGGCGTTGGCCTTGTCGCTGAGGGTCTTGCCGGTGCCGGTGGCATTGCTTGCACCCTCGGTGAGGGCGCCCTGCTGCTGGCGGAAGGCGGCCAGCGCCTGCGCCATGCTCGACGAGCGGGGTGACGGCGCTTCCGCGCCGTCGGCAGCCAGCGCCTGGTTCGACGACGACAGTTGGCGGATCAGCACGTCCGCCAGGCCCGTGCCTCGCTTGGCCAGATTCTGGCTCGTCTGCTGGTCCAGCATCGAGGTGTACATCTTGCTTTGCTGGCTATCCATGATGCCGTCCTGCGGCGTGGCGTCGCGCATGCTTTTCATCATCATGTTGATGAACATGGCTTCAAATTGCGTGGCCGCCTCTTTCAGGGCGGCGGGGTCTTTCGCCTTGGCGGATTGGCGCAAGCCATCCATGCCCTTGACGTCGTAGGCGGCGGTATTGCTGAGGTCGGTTTGGCTGATCATGGCGTGCCCATCAAATGATTTCAAGTTCGGCGCGCAGCGAACCGGCCGCCTTCATCGCCTGCAGAATGGCCAGCAAGTCTTGCGGCGAGGCGCCGATGGCATTCAAGGCTTTCACCACGTCGGACAGCGAAGCGCCGCCCTTGACCAGCATGACCTTGCCCGGTTCTTTCTTGATATCGATCTGTGCCGTCTGCGTGACCACCGTGCGCCCGCCCGACAAGGGCGCCGGCTGGCTCACCTGCGGCTCGACATTGATGGTGACGGACAGGTTGCCGTGCGAAATGGCACATGTTTCCAGGGTCACGGACTGGTTCATCACGACGGAACCGGTGCGCGCATTCATGATGACCTTGGCCGCCAGGCGGGCCGGATTGACTTCGATGCTTTCCAGCTGGCCCAGGAAGGTCACACGCTGGTCGCTGCCGCCCGGCGACTGCACCTGGATCACGCGCCCGTCCAGCGCGGCTGCCGTACCGGCGCCGTAGCGGCTGTTGATGGCGTCGACCACCCGGCTGGCAGTGGCGAAATCGGTAGCATTCAATTCCAGGCGTATCGTGTTGTTGGCGCCCAGCACCGAGGGCACGGTGCGCTCGACGGTGGCGCCGCCCGAGATGCGTCCCACGCTCAAGTGATTGATGACGATGGAGCTGCCGGCCGCCTGCGCGCCCACGCCGCCCACCAGCACGTTGCCCTGCGCCATGCCGTACACCTGGCCGTCGGCGCCCTTCAATGGCGTCATTAATAAAGTGCCGCCGCGCAAGCTTTTTGCATTGCCCATCGACGACACCGTCACGTCGAGCAGCTGGCCGGGCTGGGCAAACGCGGGCAAGGCCGTCGTCACCATCACGGCGGCCACGTTTTTCAGCTGCAAGCTGGTGCCTTGCGGCAAGTTAATGCCCTGCTGCTGCAGCATCGCCGCCACGCTCTGGATGGTAAATGGTGTTTGCGTGGTCTGGTCGCCGCTGCCATCGAGGCCGACGACGAGGCCATAGCCCATCAGCTGATTCTGGCGCACGCCGGCGATGCTGGCCAAGTCCTTGATGCGCTCGGCTTGCGCCATCGGCGCCAGCAGGGCGCAAGCCAGGCCGGCAATGGCCAAACAGCGGGGGAAGGTAAAAGTGGCCATGATCAGAACGGCAACAGGCTGAGGAAGAAGCGCGAGGCCATCGAGGCCATTTCGGCGCGGTCGATCTGGCTGTTCGTGCGGTACTCGACGCGCGCGTCAGCTACCTGGGTCGAGGGCACGACGTTGCCCGTGCCGATGGTGTCCGGATTGACCATGCCCGAGAAGCGGATGAATTCCGTGCCCTTGTTCATGGCGATTTGTTTTTCGCCGGCGACGATCAAGTTACCGTTTGGCAATACCTCGATCACCGTCACGCCTATTGTGCCGCTGAAGGTGTTGCTGGCGGACTGGTTGTCGCCATCGGCAAATTTCGTTGCGCCAGTCGCCGAGACGGTGCCGCCGAAACGGCCCTGGGCGATGCCGGGCGTGCTGAAACCCACGCTGCCGGACTTGTTGCCGGAACTGGCGCCCGCCTTGACGGCATTCGTGCGCTCGGTGATGGCAATCGTCATGGTGTCGCCCACGTGGCGCGCGCGGCGGTCTTCGAAGGCGGGACGGTAGGTCGACGGCTGGTAAATGGAACCGTTGCTGACGACCACGGGTTCGGGCATCGGCGCGCGCGTGGTGGTCGGATATTGCACGATCGAGGTGGGCGTGATGGCGCAGCCGGACAGCAGGACTGCGGACAACAGGGCGATGATGGGGTATTGCATGACGAACCTCCGCTGCCATCCGGCTGCGGATGGCATGACGACTATGAACATTAAAGTTGCGACAATTTCTGCAGCATTTGATCGGATGTGGTGATGGCCTTGCTGTTGATCTCGTAGGCGCGCTGCGTCTGGATCATGTTGACCATTTCCTCGGCCACGTTGACGTTCGAGCTCTCAATATAGCCCTGCATCAGCACGCCGGCGCCATTCGTGCCCGGGGTGTTCGTCTGCGCCACGCCGGAGGCGCCCGTTTCCATGTACAGGTTTTCGCCCTTCGATTCCAGGCCGGCCGGATTGACGAAGGTGGTCAGCTGCAGGGAGCCGATCTGCGATGGCGCCACGGTATTGGGCAAGGTGACGGAGACGGTGCCGTCGCGCGCGACGGTCAGGCTCAGCGCATTGGTCGGCACGGTGATGGCAGGCTGGATGACGAAGCCTTCGGAGGTCACCAACTGGCCGTTGGCATCCGTCTGAAAGGAGCCGTCGCGCGTGTAGGCGGTGGCGCCATCGGGCAGCAGCACCTGGAAGAAACCGGTGCCGTTGACCATCACGTCGCGCGAATTGCCCGACGCCTGGGGATTGCCCTGCGTATGGATGCGTTCGGTAGCTACCGTGCGCACGCCCGTGCCGATCTGCAAGCCCGACGGCAGCTGGGTTTGCTGCGACGATTGCGCGCCCGGCTGGCGCACATTTTGATACAGCAAGTCTTCAAACACGGCGCGCGACTTCTTGAAGCCGGTGGTGCTGACGTTGGCCAGGTTATTGGCGATCACGTCCATCTGCGTCTGCTGCGCTTCCAGGCCGGTCTTGGCTATCCAAAGGGAACGAATCATGTTTTTTCTCCAATAACAGCGCTTGCCAGCCCTGTAGACTATTTCTATGTGACCATTATGCGACCGGCTCTATCAATTCAAAGCGAGGATCTGGGTGGCTTTCGCCGCGTTATTCTCGGCATTCTTCAACAAGCTCATTTGTGTTTCGAACTGGCGCGCCAGGGCGATCATGCTGACCATCGAGTCGACGGGGCTGACATTGCTACCCTCCAGCGCGCCTGTGGTCAGTTTGACGGCCTGGTCGGCTTGCGCCACCGTGCCATCCTTCAGGCGGAACAGGCCGTCGTCGCCGCGCACCAGTTGCTGCTCGGGCGGGTTGACCAACTTGATGCGTCCCAGCACCGTGGACGGACCCGGCGGCACATCCGTGGAAATCGTGCCCACCGTGCCATCGCTGGCGATGGCCACCGTGACGCCCGGCGGAATGGCCAGCGGTCCCGTATCTCCCTGCACCATCAAGCCCGATTGGGTCTGCAACATGCCGTTTTCATTGAGTTTCAAGGCGCCGTTGCGCGTATAGGCTTCTGACCCGTCGGCCGACTGCACCGCGATCCAGCCCGCATTTTCCACGGCCACGTCGAGCGCGCGGCCCGTGTGCTGCATGGGGCCTTGGGTGAAATCGGAACCGACCGTCGAATCGACGACAAAGGCGCGCGTCGGCATCATGCCGTCAGCCACCACGGGCACGGCGCGAAACGAGTCGAGCTGGGCACGGAAACCCGTGCTGGTGGCGTTCGCCAGGTTATTCGCCGTGGTCGCCTGCTTGTCCAGGATGTGCTTGGCGCCCGAGCCGGCGGTGTAGATGAGACGGTCCATTTTTTATTTCTCCTGTTGCCTTCAACCCAAGGCAGAAAGCTGGGGTCAGACCCGGCGGGGGAATGCGCCGCAATGCGGCACATTCCGGTCACGAAGTGACTGACTCCCTGATTATTAACGCAGGTTGACCAGGGTCTGCAAGACCGAATCCTGCGTCTTGATGGTCTGCGCATTCGCCTGGTAAGCGCGCTGCGCCGTGATCATGTTGACCAGTTCGGCCGTCAGGTCCACGTTCGACACTTCCACGGCCGAGGCGCGCAAGTCGCCCAAGCCGCCCGAGCTCGGCTCGCCCGTCATGGGGCTGCCCGAGGTCGAGCTTTCCGCCCAGGCATTGTTGCCCAGCGGCTCGAGGCCATTCGGATTGGCAAATTTGGTCAATACCACCTGGCCCAGGTCCCGTGTCTTGCCATTGTTATACTGGCCCTGGATCACGCCATCGGTGCCCACCACGAAACGGCTCAGCTGGCCGGCCGCATAGCCATCGGCCACGGTCCGCTTTTCGCTGGTCGACGAACTGAGCTGGGTGGAATTGGTGAAGTCGACCTTGATCGCCAGGTTCGCGTTCGCGCCCGTGGCGGGGAAGACGGGCAGGTTGACCGTCACCGGCAAGGTTTGCGGCGGCGTCAGCGCCAGCATGGCTGCCTTGTCCAGGCTGCCGACGCTGTTGAACACCAGCGAAGCCGACTTCACGGCGGGCACTTCCGTCACCGAGGCGATATTCTTGTCGATCTGGTCTGGCGTCAGGCTGGAATTGACGCCATTGGGCACGGCGCTGCCATAGGTGGCGCTGATGGCGGCCAGTTGGGCGGGGCTGGCGCCGGCCGCGGCGGCGGCAGTGCGCACGGCGGCGCCGGCCGCATTGCCATAGGCCACGGCGGCTGCCGTGATATTGGCTGGCACCAGCGGCACGGCCGTGACAGCGGACTGGTAAGCGGCGCGCGCGGCGACCGAGGCGGCATCGGTCTGCGCCGCCGCCGCCACTTTCGCGCTGGTAATTTCCTTGCCGTCAGTGGCCGAGTAGACATCCCAGGTATTGGTGCCCGTCTTGACGTAGAAATTGGACATGGTGTGCGAATTGCCCAGCGAATCGAAGACCGGCACGGGGAATTGCTTGGTCCACGACTTTTGCTCGCCCACGCTGAACGGCACCACGGTCGGCATGGCCGAGTTGGAATCGAGGTTGACCTGGGTATCGACCTTGGTAGTCGCCTGCGGCGCCATGTCGGACGGGTCGATCTGCAGCGGCACGGTGGCGCCGGCCAGGATCTTGCCGTTCGCATCGGCCGGATAGCCCGTCAGCTGGGCTTTCTGGGCGTTGATGATAAAGCCGCTCTTGTCAACCTGGAACTGGCCATTGCGCGAATACTGGATGGCGCCGTTCACGCTGGTGCGGAAGAAACCGCCGCCATTGATGGCGATATCGAGCGGATTGGACGAACTCTCCAGGTTACCCTGGTTGAACAGCTGCGCCACTTGCGACACGGCCACGCCGATGCCGGGCTGGTTGCCGCCCACGCCATACAGCGAATTGGCATAGATGTCGGCAAACTGCGCCTGCGACTGCTTGAAACCCACGGTGGCCGAGTTGGCGATATTGTTGCCGATGACGTCCAGCGATTTGGCGGCGCCATTCAAGCCGCTCAGGCCTTGTTGGAAAGACATTGTGTTCTCCTGGTAGAAATTAGGGGTAGAGGGTCTACGCTACAAATGAGCGGCTTACAAAATCTGTTTCACATCGGCCATGGTAATGCTGCCCACGCCCGGTACATTCAACTTCACGCCACCCGCCCCCGTCGACACGCTGGCGACCGAACCGAACATCAGCGCCGCTGCATCCGTGAGCTTGGCACCGCCGCGCGTGGCTTCCACCGAGAAGGTGTACGCGCCGTCGGCCAGCACGATGGGCTTGCCATCCTTGTCGAGGTCGGCGGTGGAACCGTTCCAGCCCAGCGGCAAAGTACCCGCGTCCTGCGGGCCCAGGTCGATGGAATGGACTTGCTTGCCCAAGCTGTCGTAGATGATGACCTTGACGCTGTCGGCCGGCGTCGCCAGGTCCACGCCCAGCAGGGCCGCACTCTTGCTCAGGGTGATGTTCTTGCCTGCTGTCAGCACGCCGTGGCCGATAATATTGGCCGCCTGCATGGATTCAGCCTGCTGGTAGCTGGTTTTCAGCGTTTCCAAAGTGGTATTGAGCTTGTTGACGCCCGTCACCGTGGACAGCTGGGCCAGCTGGCTGGTCAGCTGCGCATTGTCCAGCGGGTTCATCGGGTCCTGGTTTTGCAGCTGGGTCACCAGCAGGGTCAGGAATTTGTTCGTTTCCTCCTCGACGCTGCCCTTCGCGGCCGTCGTCTTCTTCGGATTCATCGTCGCCATCAGGTCGGTGACGGGGCTGGTGCTGGTATCGATGGTTGCCATAATAGTCAGTCAGCCTTATTGGCCGAGCGTAAGGGTTTTCAGGAGCAGCGACTTGGCCGCATTCATGGTTTCCACGTTGGTCTGGTAGGAGCGCGAGGCGGACAGCATGTTGACCATCTCGTCGACCGTATTCACGTTCGGCATGGTGACGTAGCCCTTTTCGTCGGCCAGCGGATTCTTCGGATCGTAGACCAGCTTCATCGGCGACGGATCTTCGATCACCTTCTGCACCTTGACGGCCGTGGCGCCGTTGGCCATGGGCACGGCTTCGAACACCACCTGCTTGGCGCGGTAGGCTTCACCCGTGGCGCTGGTGGCGCTATCGGCATTGGCCAGGTTGCTGGCCACCGTGTTCAAGCGCTGCGCCTGAGCGCTCATGGCCGAACCGGACACATTGAAAATATTAAACAGCGACATGATTATTGTCCTCCCTGAATGGCCGTCAGCATGCCCTTGATCTGCGAGTTGAGGAAGGTCACGGCCGCCTCATAGCGGATGGCGTTGTCGGCAAAGGCGTTGCGTTCGAGATCCATATCCACCGTGTTGCCATCGACGGCGCCCTGGGCCGGCGCGCGGTACAGCAGCGGCGTGCCGTCGGCCAGGGACTCGACCTTGCCGCCTGCGCCGGCAACTGCAGCCACACCCTTGCCCGGCATATGCTGCGGCGCCGTGCCCTTCAGGGCCGGCTGCACGCCATCCTTGCGCGCCATCGCGCCCTTCAGCGCGCTGGCGAAATCGACATCGCGTGCCTTGTAGTTGGGCGTATCGGCATTGGCGATATTCGAGGCGAGCAATTCCTGGCGCGTCGAGCGCAGGCTCAGCGCCGTCTCGTTGAAGCGCATGTAATCGTCGAGTTTCCCTATCATGTCAGGCTCCGGAAAGATCTGCCACTGGCGCCTGAGATGGCGAAAGGATGGCGGTATAGTGATGACAGGAAACATAGTACGGCGGCCACCGGTAAGGCCATCGCCGGATCAGACTGTACTTTTACCCCTTAATCGGGGCTTCGAACGGGGCGACGCGCACTATCATGGCAGTATTCCAGAGGCCTATCACCATGAAAACACCGCTTGCACTCCTTCTCGCTCTAGCCACCCTGCCAATGCTGGCCCAGGCGCAAAACGCCGGCCGGCAAACGCCGGAAGCGCTGCGCAACAGCGTGGAACAGTTTCTGCAAGTGCAAAGCAATGGCTTGCCGGGAAAAGTAACGATCAGCGTCGGCGCCGTCGATCCGCGCCTGAACCTGGCGGCCTGCCCCGCACCGCAAGCATTCATGGCGCCGGGCGCCCGCGCCTGGGGCAAGACCACGGTGGGCGTGCGCTGCACGGCACCAAGCAACTGGACCATCTATTTGCAAGCCAACGTGGCCGTCGTGGGCGACTACGTGGCCAGCGCCGTGCCGCTGGCGCAAGGGCAAGCCATTGATGCCAGCCAGCTGGTGACGATGCAGGGCGACCTGGCCGCATTGCCGGCAGGCATCGCCACCGACATGGCCCAGGTGGTGGGCGCCAGCACGAATATTTCCTTGCCGCCAGGCACGCCAATGCGCCTCGACACCCTGCGCCGCAAGCCGGTGGTGATGCAGGGCCAGCTGGTGCGCGTCGTTTCCAGTGGCAATGGTTTCCAGGTAGCATCAGAAGGACGCGCCATCGGCAGCGCCGGCGATGGGCAGACGGTACAGGTACGCACGCAGAGCGGCCAGCAGATCAGCGGCGTGGCGCGCGCGGGTGGCATGGTGGAGGTCGCCTTTTAACACGGATAGATAGCGATATTGTAGTCTGGTGCACTAAAGTTCCTGGATAAGATGCCGATAAGAAGTCATATCCCGGAGTTTTTTGACTTCGACCAGACGAGGATCACGCTGTGAAAATTACCGATAACACCATTAAAAGCAATCCCGGCCTGCCGGTGGCGCCCCCGAGCACCTCCGGCGCCCGGAATGCCGAGAAAGCCCAGGCAACACCGACGACGTCGGACAATGTACGCCTGTCGCCGCAAGGACAGGCATTAGCGGCCAGTGCAACTGCCGGCAGCGGCGCCGTGTTCGACACGAAAAAAGTCGAACGCATCAAGCTGGCGATCGCCGACGGGCAGTTCCAGGTCAACTCTGAAAAAGTGGCAGACGGTCTCCTCGACACAGTCAAGGACTTGCTGCACTCACGAAATAGATAGGTTCCCTCATGCAATCAGTGACTCCGTTTTCCAGCCTGCGCGACGAGCAACAGCTCATGACCACATTGCTGGCATTGATGAAAGAAGAACAGCGGCATCTGGTTGCGGCTGACATCGATGCAATCACGGAGCTCACCGCGCGCAAGACGGCACTCGTCGGACAATTGAGCCAGCTGGCGGCGCAACGCCACCAGGCGCTGGCGGCGGCCGGTTTCACGGCCGCCGAAGCGGGCATGGAAGACTGGCTGGTCGGTGCCAGCGAAGCCGAGGCGGCGCCCCTATGGAAAGCCCTGCTCGAGACCACGCGCGAAGCCAAGGAACAGAACCGGTTGAATAGCCTGCTGGTCAACAAACACATGTTGCACACGCAAGGCGCCCTGAACGCCATGCGCCCCACGGCCCAGAGCGGCAACTTCTACGGCCCCAGCGGCCAAGCAATGACGAACACAGCCAGCCGGCGCGTCGTCATCGGCTAAGTTTTCACGCGACGCTCACGACGCCAAACCCGGAAACAGCAGCGACAAGCACAGCAATAAACCATTGCTGCAAGCATGCGCCGCGGCGGCCGCCACATACGCGGGCGCCGGGCCCATGCTGCGCGCCGTCAGGTAGCTGGCTGCGAACGTGCATCCGCCAATAAAAGTGATGGCCGCGTGCAAGATCCCGGCGCCGTTCACGACATGGAGCAGGGAAAAAAGTGCCGCGCTGGCCAGCAGGCTGACCGCAGTGCGCACTTTGTAACGGCGTAATATCTCCAGCGGCAGCCACTGCCCGATGAGCGTCTCGAACAACGGCGCCCAAACGACGGCTATCCAGAGTATCGTCGCCGTGCTGGCGTCTTTCAGGGATGCCGCAGCGGTACCACCCAGTTGCTGCGAGGTAAACAGGGCCACGGCAGCCAGCGCCAACGGTACGAAGATGAGAAAGTTGATGGCGCCCACGGTCACCCCCAACATCAAAGCGCCCCGCATGGGGTGCGCTGCCATGCGCACCCGCAAGGCGGCCAGGCTGGCAGCCAACTGCGGCAGCGGAAAATTCCTCGCCTTCAGCATCCGTGGATGTCTCCTCATGGCGCATCCGCCCCTCAGCCAGGCGTGCGGCCATCATAGCGCGGCGGCATGGCGTCAAACAAGGCTAATTATTGCAAAACATGCATGCTCTCCACACCTCAGCCATGCGCGGCACGCCCCGTATGCTGGCGAAATTTCGCCGCGATGGCTTGTCCCTTCGCTGCCGCGGCGGCCTGCTGCGCCGGCGTCAGCTCGTTTTGCAGCCAGTGCCAGTATTCATCCTGATACGGATTGGTGGTGCCGGGCGCCAGGATGTCGTCGTACACCATGCGCAGGGCCAGCAGGTAGCCATACGCTTGCGGGGCATCCTTCTGCACCACCTCGCCATCGCGCAGGTAGGCCATCATCAGGGTAGCCACGCTGCTCAGTTCAGCGTCATCCGCCTGCGCCGTCAGCTGGGCAATGGCTTGCCGCTTCCATGCCTGCACCAGCGGATCGTCAGGACGGTTGCGCAGCGCGCTGCGGTCGCCGAACGGCCCTTCCGACAGGAACAGGGTGGCAGCGCCCGGCACACCCGCCTTGGCGGCGGTCGCCAGGTAGGCCAGGCGGTCCTCGCGCTGGCGTTGCGTCAGGCCCCCGCACAGCTGCTGCTGGGCGGCTTTTTCTTCCGCCGTCATCTCGCGTCCCAGCTCGAATTCCAGCCCCGGCAAGCGGCTTTCGCGCTGGAAAACAATGCAGTCGTCGATCAGGTTGAAGGCCGCATACGCGTCTTCCGCCCTGCCGCTGGCAGCCAGGCGTTCGAGCCGCTGTGTCAGGGACACGACAACGGGCGCGGCATCGGCGACGGGGCTGGCATCGATACTCAAATACGATGCCAGGCTGCGCCCCGGTGGTGCGCTGGCAGCAGCGATGGCCACAGATTGCGGCGCGCCGCCGTCGGGCGCGGGCCAGTACACGAGCGCCAGTACTGCCGCGATGGCAGCGGCAGTGGCGATGCCGGTCAGCTTGCTAATCATGATGAGGTGGCGCGCGTGGATGGGAAACGCACGTTACCACAGGCGCGCTGCGGCGGGCCGCACGCCTCCACACTCTCAGCCGCCGGCCTTTTTCGCCTGGTGGCCCAGCTTGGCCAGCGCGGCCATCACCGTCTCGACATGGTCGCCCTGCACTTCGATCACGCCATCCTTGACGGTGCCGCCCGAGCCGCACTGCGTGCGCAACTGCTTGCCCAGCAGCGCCAGGGCGATGGCGTCCAGCGCCAAGCCTTTCACGACGGTGACGCTCTTGCCGCCACGGCCCTTGGTCTGGCGCGACACGCGCACCACGCCATCGCCCGCAGGCGCCGCCTTGGCCTGCGCCTTGCACGCGCATTGCGCCAGCGGCTGGCGGCAGGCAGGGCACATGCGGCCCGTTTCGGTGGAATACACTAGACCGCCCAGGGAGCTGCTTTTCATGATGGATAGCTAAAAAGGAAGAAGGCAGCGATTGTACCAAGCGGCGAGGGTCAGTTGGCCGGCGCCGGCGCAGGTGCGACGGGCGACGTCGGCACTTCCGTCACCGTCTCGGGGATGCCCGACAAAATCGTCACGGCGACCCTGCGGTTGCGCGCGCGCCCTTCCGGCGTGGCATTCGGCGCCACGGGGATATTATCGGCATGTCCCACGGCCGTCAGGCGCGACGCTTGCACGCCGCTGGCGATGAACAGGCGCACCACGGCGCTGGCGCGCGCGGCCGACAATTCCCAGTTCGAGGCAAAGGTCGAATTGCTGATGGGCTGCACATCCGTATGCCCTTCCACCTGCACGTCGTGCGTGTCATCCTTGAGCAGCACGGCCACGGCGCGCAAGGCCTGGTCCGACTCGGCCGTCAGCCCTGCGGCGCCCGGGTCGAACAGCACACTGGCATTGATTTCCACGCTCACGCCGCGGCTCGTCTGCGTGACCCTGACCTTGCCTTCCTTGACCAGCGGCGCCAGGGTGGACGTGAGATCCTGCGCCAGGCGCGTCATGTGTTCGCGCTCGCGGCGGAGGGCTTCAGTGCGGCGTTTCAGGGCGGGATTCGGCAGCGCAATGGCTTGCGGTGCTTCCATGATGATGGGCGGCGCGCCCTTTTCCAGGCTGAAAGCCTGGCCGATGGCATTCTGGAAGACGCGGTACTTACCTTCGTTGACTTGCGAAATCGCATACATGACGACGAAAAAGGCGAACAACAAAGTGATGAAGTCGGCGTACGAGATCAGCCAGCGGTCCTGGTTGTCCGGTTCCTCGTCATACTTCCTGCGCGCGCGCCGCATCATGGTCAGTGCTCGTGCAGCAGGCTGGCCACGCGCTCTTCGATGATGCGCGTGTGGTCGCCCGTGGCGATGTCGTACAGCACGGCGGCCGTGATTTCATATTGCAGCACCCGGCGCGAGACGATGGCCTTGAGTTTATTGGCCACCGGCAAGAACAGCAGATTGGCCAGGCCCACACCGTAGATGGTCGATACAAACGCCACGGCGATGCCGCTGCCCAATTTACTCGGGTCGGTGAGGTTTTCCATGACATGGATCAAGCCCAGCACGGCGCCCAGAATACCGATGGTGGGCGAATAGCCGGCCGCCGACTCCCACACCTTGACGGCCTGGCGCTCGGCCATTTCGTAGGCAGAGATCTCCACGTCGAGCAACTGGCGCAGCTTGTCGGGGGCGATGCCGTCGACGATCATGCGCAAACCCTTGGCGTTGAAACGGTCGGCCGTGTTTTCCATCAGGCGTTCGAGCGCCAGCGTGCCATCGCGGCGCGCAGTCAAGCTCCATTGCCCGATGTCGCGCGCCAGCGCGGCGCGCGTATCGGCCGGCGGCAAAAACACCCAGCGCAGCATTTCCAGGCCGCGCACGAAAGTACGCAGCCGCGTTTGCAGCAGCACGGCGCCGAAGGTGCCGACGATGACGATGGCAAAGGCGGCCGGCTGCAGCAGGGAGGCCATCTTGCCGCCTTCCAGTGCCTGGCCGACCAGAAGGCCCGCCAGCGCCAGCGCCAGCCCGATTACGCTGGACCAGTCCACGCCAGCTCCCTCAAGGTTGCCCGCAGGCGTGCGACGGCCTGGGTATGCAGCTGCGAGACACGCGATTCGGACACGCCCATCACCGCGCCGATCTCCTTCAGGTTCAGCTCTTCTTCGTAGTACAGGCCCATGAGCATTTTCTCGCGTGGCGGCAGCGCGTCGATGGCATCGATCACGGATTGCCGGAAATCGGTATCGAGCAGGGACCGCAAGGGGTCGCTGTCCTCGTCCACGCAATGGCGGTCGAGAAAGCTGTCATTGCCGTCCGGGTCATGAAAGTCTTCGTAGTACAGCAACTGGTGGCCGCCGCCGTCGCCCAGCATTTCCTGGTAATCGACGAGCGACATTTTCAGCAATTTCGCCACTTCCGATTCCGTCGGCGGGTGTCCCAGGCGCTGCTGCAGGATGCTCATCGCCTCTTCGATCTTGCGCATGTTCTGGCGCATGCTGCGCGGCAACCAGTCGCTGGTGCGCAATTCGTCGAGCATGGCGCCGCGGATGCGCAGCACGGCATATGTCTCGAACTGCGCGCCATGCGTCTCTTCATAGCGGCTGATGGCGTCGAGCAGGCCGATCATGCCGGCCTGGATCAGGTCATCGACCTCGACCGAAGGCGGCAATTTCGCCTTCATATGGTGCGCCAGACGCTTCACCAGCGGAATGTGCTCCGTCAGCAAATAGTCCTTGTTCGATTTCCCTTTGACCGTGTACATAGGCTGCTTATTGTTTTAACTGCTATCGTGTGCTGATGATGGATTCAGACGCTGAACTGGTGCGGGCTCCCCGTCTGGTACAAGGTGCCACCGAGCACCGGCGCCGCCGAACGGGCCAGCCGCTCGGCCAGTCCGCGAAACGCCACCGAAGCTCCCGCCAGCGGAAAGGCATCGACCACGCTGCGGCCCAGACGCGCCGCGCGGTGCAGATACTCATCGGCAGGCACCGACCCCATCGAGGTCAGTTTCACGGCCAGGTAACGGCTCGCCGCCTGCGCCATATTATCGTATACCACTTTTGCCTCGGATTCGGAAGCGCCGGTGACCAGAATGCCAAACGGACGGCGTCCCAGTTCCTGGCTCAGGCGCTTGATCAGGCAGTATGCCGCCTTGATCGAAGTGGCGCTGGTCGACACTTGCACCACGATATCGGACGAGGCCATCAGCGGCACGGGAAAGCAATCGCCCTCGTCGGCCATGACGCCGTCGACCAGCACGATGCCGCTCTGGCGCGCCATCACCTCGAAGGTCTTGCCCAGGCGGCGCAGTTCTTCCTCGCCCGCATAGTCCATGCTGTCCATCAGGTGGTTGCGCGCACCCAGGCTGGCTACGCCGAAGCCTTGCGGCACCTGGTGGATGACCTGGTTCAAGGCGCACTGCTGGCGCGCCACGTCGCGCAGGCTGGCGCCGTGCGCCAGTCCCAGGCGCGCAGCGACGCCATCGCTGCCGCCGCTGGCGTCGAGCAGCAGCACGTCATTGCCGCCGTAGACCAGCGAGGCGCCCAGGTTGACCAGCATGGCCCCCTTGTCGTCCTGCGGCGTGGCAGAGAGAAAAGTCATCACCCGCGGCTGCGGGCCGGCCAGCATGCGGCGCAAGCCTTCAGCCTGGTCGAAATCGAAATTAGCCAAGACGCACCCCGCGCGCTTCATTGTTGCGGGCAGCTGCCTGCGCCATCAGCAGCGGCAGTTCGGCATCGGAAAACTGCGTCGCCGCCGCATCGCGCTTGAGCTTGAAGGCGCGGTCGATCAGGTAGCCGCGGTCGGCCAGGTACAGATCTTCCGGCACGCGCTGGCCGTTCGACACATAAAACAGGTTCAGTTTCTGGCGGATCACCACGTCGAGCACATTGCCGATCGAGGCCGCTTCATCGAGCTTGGTCATGATGCAGCCGGCCAGGCCACTGCCCTGGTAGGCGCGCACCACTTCGTTCAAGGTTTCCTGCGTCGCCGTGGAGTTCAGGCACAGCAAACGTTTCACGTCGGCGCCGGCGCCCGACAACATGGCCACCTGCTCCGTCACCATCTGGTCGCGCTGGCTCACGCCCACCGTATCGATCAGCACCGTGTGCTTGTTCTTCAATTCCTTCAGGGCGATGCGCAAGTCCGCTTCATCCTTCACCGAATGCACCATCACGCCGAGGATCTTGCCGTAGATGCGCAGCTGTTCGTGCGCGCCGATACGGTAGGCGTCCGTGGTGATCAGGGCCAGCTTTTCCGGGCCGTGGCGCATCACGCAGCGGGCCGCCAGCTTGGCCGTGCTGGTGGTCTTGCCGACACCGGTCGGGCCTACCAGGGCAAACACGCCGCCCTGCTCCAGCATGGCGTCTTCATTGGCCACCGTATTCAGGTTACGGCTCAGGACGGTCTTGATCCAGCGCATGCTTTGCGCGCCATCGAGGCCGGCGGGCAGCTTGTCGATCAGGTAGCGCGCCAGGCTGGCCGAAAAACCTGCTGCCAGCATTTCGCGCAGCACCACGGCTTTTTGCGGCTCGCGCTGCTGCGTCGAGCCCCACGAGATTTCCGCCAGCTGGGTTTCCATCATGCCGCGCATGGCGCGGATTTCATTCATCATGCCGCTCATCTCGGCGGCGGCGTTCTCTTTGACGTGCGCCAGTGCGCTGGCCATCATCTGCTGCATGCGGGCCATGTCCACTGACTCGCCGGCTGCCTGGCGCGGCGCGGCAGGACGCGGCACAGCCGGGCGCTGGGCCGGGGCGGCCGGACGCTGCGGCGTGGCGAACTGGGTCTGCAACTGGGGACGGGGCTGGGACATTTCGGACGCGGCCGGCGGCGAGGCCAGCGAAGCGGCATCGTCATTGGCCAGCGCGAGGATTTCCACCACGCCATCGGCCTGGCGGTTCGACAAGATCACGGCATCGGGGCCCAGCGCTTCGCGCACCTTGCGCAGCGCATCGCGCGACGAGGCGCCCGTAAATTTCTTCACATTCATGACCGGCCTCCCAGGGCGGGGGTGGCGCAAAATTGGCTGAACTGTGTGACCATCATGGACTCCTGTTGCTTGAGTGCTGTCTTCCACATGGACACAGATCACCCGGACAGTTTCCATTATTAGCGATGCTTGGAGGAAATGATCGAAGGAACAGGACGGGAAAGTACCCGTTATTCAGTTTGCCAGCAGGAAATTGATGAAAAAATAAGCAAAAAGAGGCAAAGGGGCCGTCGCTTGGGGTCAGCCCCCCCAACACCGCCGACGTTAAGGTCATCGGCAACGTGTATGAGGGTCTGACCCCGGTATTGACTGTGCCAACTATTGCGCGCCCACCAGGCTGGTGACGCGAATGGTCTTGGTTTCCGGCACTTCCGCATGCGACAGCACTTTCAGCTGCGGCAGGGCGCGGCGCAGGAAGCGCGACAGCAGGGCGCGCAGCGGCGCCGGCACCAGCAGCACGGGCGTCAGGCCCAGCGCTTCCTGCTGCTGCGCGGCCAGGCCCGCCTGGTGGGCGATGGTATCGGCCAGGCCCGGCTCGATGCCGGCGCCATCGCCGCCATTGCCCATGGCTTGCATCAGCAGGCGCTCCAGGCGGCTGTCGAGGGTCATCACGGACAGTTCGGCGGCGCCGGGGAACAGTTGCTGCACGATGGCGCGGCCCAGGGACACACGCACCAGCGCCGTCAGATCGTTCGGGTCTTGCGTATTGACCGTATGCTCGGCCAGGGTTTCGATGATGGTGCGCATGTCGCGGATGTGCACGCCCTCGGCCAGCAGGTTCTGCAGCACTTTTTGCAGGGTCGACAGCGACAGCATCTTCGGCACCAGGTCTTCCACCAGGCGCGGCGCATCCTTGCCCAGGTGATCAAGCAGCGATTGCACTTCGGCACGGCCCAGCAGCTCGGAAGCGTGCGAGGTGATCAGGTGATTCAAGTGCGTGGCCACCACGGTGCCCGCATCGACGACCGTGTAGCCCATCGATTGTGCCTGGTCGCGCAAGCTGGCGTCGATCCAGGTGGCGGGCAAGCCGAACGCGGGGTCGCTGGTAGCCAGGCCCGGCAAGCTACCGCTGGCCATGCCGGGATTGATCGCCAGGAACTGACCATTGAACGCCTCGCCCACGCCCACTTCCACGCCCTTGAGGGTGATGCGGTAGGCGGACGGCTTCAATTCCAGGTTGTCGCGGATATGCACGGGCGGCGCCAGAAAGCCCACTTCCTGGGCAAATTTCTTGCGGATGCCTTTGATGCGCTTGAGCAATTCTCCACCCTGCGTCTTGTCGACCAGGGGAATCAAGCGGTAGCCCACTTCCAGGCCCAGGGTATCGACTGGCATGATGTCTTGCCAGCTTGCCTCTTCCTGCTCGGGCGCCACGGTCGCTTGCGGCACTTCGGCCGGCTTCTCGGCCGCCGCCTTTTCCTGCGTGCGTTTCTTGCTGATCAAATAGGCGGAGCCGGCCAGCAATGAGGCCAGCAGGATGAAGACCATGTTCGGCATGCCGGGAATCAAGCCCATGCCGCCGATGATGCCGGCGGTAATATATAGCACTTGCGGTTTCGCAAACAATTGGCCCACCAACTGGGTGCCGATGTCCTGGTCGCTGGCCACGCGCGAGACGACGATACCGGCTGCCGTGGAAATGATCAGCGAAGGAATCTGTGCCACCAGGCCGTCACCGATGGCCAGCAGGGTGTAATTCTTGAGCGCATCGGCAAAGCCCATGTCGTGCTGCAGCAAGCCCACCAGCAGGCCGCCAACGATATTGATGACGGTGACCATGATGCCGGCGATGGCGTCGCCGCGCACGTATTTGCTGGCACCGTCCATGGCGCCATAGAATTCCGCTTCCTGCGCCACTTCCGTGCGGCGGCGGCGCGCTTCGTCTTCGCCGATCAGGCCAGCGTTCAGGTCGGCATCGATGGCCATCTGTTTACCGGGCATGGCGTCCAGCGCGAAGCGGGCACCCACCTCGGCGATACGGCCCGCACCCTTGGTCACCACGGTAAAGTTGATGATGGTCAAAATGATGAACACCACGATACCGACCGTATAGTTGCCACCGATCAGGAAGTGGCCGAACGCTTCAATCACTTTACCGGCCGCGTCGGCGCCCGTGTGGCCTTCCGTCAGCACCACGCGCGTGGACGCCACGTTCAGCGACAGGCGCAGCATGGTCGACACCAGCAGAATGGTCGGGAACGCCATGAAGTCGAGCGGCTTGACCGTGTACAGCGCCGTCAGCAGCACGATGATGGACAGCGCGATATTGAAACTGAAGAAAATGTCGAGAATGAAGGCCGGCAGCGGCAGCACCATCATCGCCAGCAGCATGATGATGATGACCGGCGCAGCGATGCCCTTGCTGGCGTTGCTGCTCATACCGCTGAGCCAGGCTGGCAATCTCAGGCCGTTCATGGTGTATTTCCTTTATTCTTGTCTGCCGCGTCTGCTGCGGCTTTGGTCTGCGATGCGGGGTCCAGCGGATCGAGCTCGGGCGGCACGTCGAGTTTTTTCGGCTTGTCGGGGCGCTGGCCGTGGCCACTGCCGTAGCTGCGCAGCTGGAACACATACGCCAGCACTTCGGCCACGGCGCCATACAAGGCCTCGGGAATCTCGTCGCCGATGTCCGTGTGCTTGTACAGCGCACGCGCCAGGGCCGGCGCTTCCAGGATGGCAACCTTGTGCTCGCCCGCCAGTTCGCGGATCTTCGCCGCCACCTCGTCGATGCCCTTGGCCACCACCTGCGGCGCGCCGCGCGAATTCTCGCCATACTTCAAGGCCACCGCGTAGTGGGTAGGATTGGTCACCACCACGTCGGCTGTCGGCACGTCGGCCATCATGCGGCGGCGCGACATTTCATGCTGCATCTGGCGGATCTTCGCCTTGATCTGCGGATTGCCGTCCGACTCCTTCGACTCTTGCTTGACTTCCTGCAAGGACATTTTCATCTTGTTAGCGTAGTGCCACATCTGGTAGGGGCCGTCGATGGCGGCGATCAGGCCCAGCGCGCCCACGATCAGCAAGAAGGCCGTGATCAGCAGGCTGATCAGATGGGCCGAACCGGCGCGCAGGGATTCCACCGACAGGCCCAGCACGGCATCTTTCTGGTGCTGCATCACCATCCAGGCAACGACGCCGACGACGATGGTCTTGGCGACGGCCTTGAGCAACTCCACCAGCGCATTCTTCGAAAACATATTTCCCAGGCCGCGAATCGGATTGAGCTTGCCAAAATTGGGGGTAAATGCCTTGGAACTGAACAGCCAGCCGCCCACCAGCACGGGCGAGGCCAGGGCGACGAGCATGATGGCTGCGGCGTACGGCAAGCAGGTCAGCAAGACGGAGCCCACGTCGTAGCCGATGCGTAACATCATCGCGTCGGGATTGAGGATTTGCTCCCGGTCCAGGGTCAAACCGGAGACCATGACCGCCGTCAGCCGGCGCACGATGGCGTCGCCGGCAAACCACAGGCAGCAGCCGGACGCCATCAGCACCGTAAACGTTGCCACTTCACGCGATCGCGGAACGTCGCCTTCCTCACGCGCCTGCTCGAGGCGCTTCGGTGACGCGGCTTCGGTCTTTTCTGCGTCGCTGTCTTCCGACATCAATCAACTCCGGTGAAGTCCTGCAGCCTGGTTAGGCGCAATACGGACTGGGCATGACGCATTATCGGTTCAATCACCACAACGCCATCAAGGGAAAAGCGGGGCGAATCCCCTGCTTTTCCTTTGCTCCCCAGTAACCTTAGCGGGACTTGCGCGCTTCGGCCTGCTTCACTGTCTGCTCGATGGCGCCAAACAGCGACTTGCCATCGTCACCCAGCATTTCCAGTCGAACAACATCACCGAACAGCAAATAGGGCGTACTGGCGACGCCATCAGCGATCATCTCCTGGTTACGTCGCTCAACAATACTGGAAAAACCCTTCTTGACTTCCTTGTTGGCGACGCCGCCCGCACTCACCACGCTGCCGGCACGCGCGTTGCGCGTCTGACACAGATGCGCCAGCAATTGCGGATAATTAAAGGCCATGTCGGCACCCGCGTGGGGCTGGCCCGTCAATTTGCCATTCAGGCTGCAACGCAAGGCGTAATGCACCTTGCCGCCGCGCCAGGCGTCGCCCAGTTCATCGGGTGTGATGGCGACAGGAGAGCAGGCCATGGCCGGCTTCGCCTGCAGGAAGCCGTAGCCGCAGGCCTGCTCGTCGGGCGCCAGGTTGCGCAGCGTAATGTCGTTGACCAGCATCAACAGCTTGATGTTCAGGTGCGCCTGGTCCGGCGTGGAACCCATGGCCACGTCGTCCGTGATGGCGGCGATGCCGGCCTCGTAATCGATGCCCCACTGCTCGTGCGCCAGAGTGATGTCGTCGTGGGCACCGAGGAAATCGTCGCTGGCGCCCTGGTACATCCGTGGCGCCTCGCGCAGATTGGCAGGCGCCTCGCTGCCTGCCGCCTTGCAGGCACGCTCGATCTGCTGCAGGTAGGACATGCCGCCCACACGCAGACTGCTGCGCGGCAAGGGCGCCATGCAGTTGGCGGGATCGAACTCGAAGGCCCGATGGCCACGGCCACTATTGATGGTCTGGTACAGCAGGTCCAGCTGGGGCGCGATGAAACTCCAGTCGTCGAGCGCCTTTTGCAGGGTCGAGGCGATGCCATCGGCCAGATGGGCCGTTTTCAGGTCGCGCGAGACGACAGCCAGCTGGCCGTCACGCGTGCCATCCTTCAGGGTAGCTAATTTCATGTGCGGGAAACTTCATCAAATGCAGGCAATGGGGACTAAAGACGCCAAAAAGCCGGGAAGTCCCCGGCTTTGGCGGTCAGCAGGAGGTTCAGGCCAGCAATGTCAGCTGTTCTGCGGTCAGATAGCACCATTCGCCTTCGGCGATGCCCAGCGACTCCAGGGTCAGGCTGCCGATCGCGGAACGGTGCAGCGCGCTGCAATGGTTGCCGGCGGCGGCAAGCATGCGCTTGACCTGGTGGTACTTGCCTTGCTCGAGCACGATTTCAAGCTGGAATTCTCCGCGCTTGACGCAGACGAGGGCTGCCAGCGGGGCCGGCTCGTCGTGCAACTGCACGCCAGCCAGCAGCAGGGCCACCAGCTCATCGGTCACCGGCTCTTGCGTGGTGGCCTGGTAAATCTTCGGAACGTGACGCTTCGGCGACGATTGCGCATGGATAAATGGGCCATCGTCGGACATCAGCAGCATACCGGTCGTATCGTGGTCTAGCCTGCCGACGGGCTGCACTTCGCGCCAGGTGAACTGTTCCGGCAACAGGGTCAGCACACCAGGATGATGGCTGGGTTTGCGCGAGCATTCGAAGTTGGCAGGCTTGTTCAGCGCCAGGTACAGGTGCGCGCGGTATACCCACTCTTCTTCAAAAACGTGCAACACCAGGCCTTCGGTCTCGACGGTAGTGCGGTAATTGGTCTGGGTGACGCCATCGATGACGACATCGCCATCTTCGATGAGGGAACGACAATATTTACGGGTGCCAAAACCCTGCGATTGCAGGATGCGGTCTAGGGATAATTTACTCATGGGCGTGACTTTACCAGAAGCGGCTGGCAGCGTGAAGCGGCGGCGCGCGCCGCCCGCGCCAGGCGCAGGAGCGCGCGCCAGCGTGGCGCAGACACATATAAGGCGAAGCACAAGGTGAGATTTCGATATAAATGGCCAATTCCTTTGAGATATATCAAGCGCTCGAAATATCGCATTGATAGACTGAAACTTCGTTAGGAATCCGCCTAACGCACTTTAGGAATCGTGGCAGTCGCCACCCCTTACAAGGACATCGTATGAAGCATACCGATACCATCGCCTTACAAGGCAGCATCGCCGACATGCGCGAGCGCATCGCCGCGGAACAGGCATCCATGCACAAGGTCAGACTCGGCGTGGCGCGCTGGCGCAACACCCCTGCGCCGCAGGAGGCGGACGTGCCCCCATCACCAGCGAGCCAGACGCACTGGCATGCCGAGGCGCAATGCCATTTCATGTGCTGGCTGGAACGGGGTGGTTTTGCGCACGCGGATGCGGACGTGAGCACGCCCGCCATGGCGGACACGCCGCCGGACATCAGCTCCAACGCCAGCAGCACCGCAGCGGCGCCGGCCCGGCAAGCAACCCTGCCTGTGCACTGTAACGGCTGCGCCGCCTGAGCGCACGGCCATCGAACCCGCCATGCCCCGCCCCCGCATGCCAGCCTTGCTTCTGCCTTGCCAGCCAACCCAGACCAAATATCGCGCGATGCCGGCACACCCGGTACGAACGACGCACAAAAGGAAACGGCGGCATTGCGCCGCCGTTCCCAAGCCCCAACGGGACTTCAGTGAGGAATGTAAATTCACTCAAAACCACATCTGCGATGCGGCGAGTAGTTCCAAGACCTACCAATCAAGTTAGTACTGACAACATAGTTGATATATCGCCCCTCCTTGAAAAGAACTACGCCTTCACTATAGCCCAAGCAGCCCGTTTTTCAAGCCAAAATACCACCTTATTGAAAATCATTCTCGACTGGCTTGCCAGCCAGTCAAGAGTCATGTCCTCAGCGCAACGCCGGTTGTGACTGCTGTACGGCCGCCTTCATGGCACCGGCGCCCATGGCGGCGCCAAATTTCTTCAGCACCCGTTCCGGCAAGCCTTCATGCTGCGTGTAGTCGACGATGTCTTCCGCCTTGACGACGTCGCGCGCCACGCTGTCGACCGTGCCAAAATCGTCGGCCAGGCCCATTTCCACGGCTTTCGCGCCCGTCCAGTACAGGCCGGAAAAGGTATCAGCCGTTTCCTTCAGGCGCTTGCCCCGCCCCGTGCGCACCACGTCGATGAATTGCTGGTGGATTTCATTGAGCATGCCTTGCGCATACGCCTTGTGTTTTTCCGTCAGCGGGCTGAAAGGGTCCATGAAACCCTTGTTCTCGCCCGCCGTCAGCAACCGGCGCTCGACGCCCACCTTTTCCATCACGCCCGTAAAGCCGAAGCCGTCCATCAGCACGCCGATGGAACCGACCACGCTGGCCTTGTTGACATAGATGCGGTCGGCCGCGGCGGCGATGTAATAGCCGCCCGAAGCACACATTTCATCGACCACCACATACAAGGGCTTGTCCGGATAGCCCTTGCGCAGGCGCTGCATCTCGTCGACGATCATGCCAGCCTGTACGGGACTGCCGCCCGGACTATTAATATGCAGTACCACAGCCACGGAACCGGCGTCGGAAAACGCCTTGTCCAGCGCAGGAATGACGACGGCGGCCGAACCGCTGCCTTCAGACTCGATGGCACCGCTGATGTCGATCAGGGCCGTGTGGCGGCCCAGGGTTTCGCTGTCGTCGGCCGTGTTGTAGTCATAAAACACCCACAGGGCAAACAGCACGATCAGCAGGCCGAACACCTTGAAAAAGATGCTCCAGCGGCGGTGCGCGCGTTGCTCTTGCAAAGTGGCAAATACCAGCTTCTCCAGCACGTCGCGCTCCCAGTTCCCGGCAGGGGCGCCGTAGCCGGGGGCTGGCACGCTGCTGTCCACCTTGTCATTCGTGTTATCGCTCATGGTTCACTTTGTTTAAATTGCAATAATTCCTGCGCCCGGCTTCAGGCCGGCAGCGGCTGGACATACTCATCGGGCTGCCAGTACAGTTGGCCATCGCGCTCGGTCACGGGAATCGGACGCAAGCGGCCGCCCTTGCAGGGACCGCCCGCGCAGTAGCCGCTTTCCGGCACATAGATGGCGCCATGCGTCGAACACATCAGGTACAAGCCGCTGGATTCGAAAAACTCGCCCTCGGCCCAGTCCAGTTCGATCGGCACGTGGGCGCAGCGGTTCAGATAGCCGTACGCCTTGCCGCCATGGCGCACGACAAAGCCGGTGGTCGCTTCGCCACCGGCCGAAACGGGAAAGCGCACGCCCTTGCCGCCATCGGCCACCGCGTCGGCGGCACAAATCAATACTTCCGCAACGTCGGTCATCATGCGTGCTCGCTCAGCCATTGGTGCAGATCGGCCACCGTGGCGGCCGAATACAGCGGATTGCAGGCCTGCAACTGTTCCACAGGATGCGCCCCATACTCTACGGCAATACCAGCCGCGCCTGCATTGCTTGCCATCAACAAATCATGACTGGTGTCGCCGATCATCACGGTACGGCGCATATCCTGCCCCAGTTCGCGCGTCAGCTCCTGCAGCATGGCCGGATGAGGCTTGGAGAACGTTTCATCGGCGCAGCGCGTCGCATCGAACAGCGACAGCAGCTTGACGGCATTCAGCGAACGGTTCAGGCCGACACGGCTCTTGCCCGTGGCGACAGCCAGAAAGTACGCTTGCTGCGACAATTCCTGCAGCATTTCGTGCACGCCGGGAAACAGGGTCAGCTCATGGTCGCGCGACAGATAGTGATAGCGGTAGCGTTCGGCCATGCGCGCATGGTATTTCGGCTCGACATCGGGCATCACCAGCCGCATCGCTTCCTGCAAGCCCAGGCCGATCACATGCGAGGCCAGCAACTCGGTGGGAATTGGCAAGCCCAGGTCTTTCGCCGACGCCTGGATACACTTGACGATGGTCGAGGTACTGTCTATCAGGGTACCGTCCCAATCGAAAACGATCAGATCAAATTGCTTTCTTGCCATGTTTCCCGACGGCAAAACCGCCGGCTCCTTGAGAATGAATGATGGCGACTGACTACCTTGTGAGTAGTCTTGCGCCCACGCGATGGATATTTATCGTGCGGCAACGGCCAATGGTTTGCCCAAGCTTACCAAGAAACGCTCGCATTCAGCAGCCAGCGGCGCATTCAGGGTCATCGTCTTGCCCGTCTCCGGATGCGTAAACGTGATCTGGTGCGCGTGCAGGAACATGCGCTTCAGGGCGCCGCGCGTACTGTCGGCTTTCAACAGGGCACGGTTGAGGGCAAAGTCGCCATATTTATCGTCGCCCGCGATGGGGAAACCGGAGGATGACAGATGCACGCGGATCTGGTGCGTGCGTCCCGTCTTCAATTCCGCTTCCAGCAAGGCGAAGTTGTGATATTTATGCAACAGTGAAAACACCGTGTGCGACGCCAGGCCATCGGCCTGCACAGCCACCCGGCGCTCGCCTTCGGCCGTCGTATATTTATGCAGCGGCAACTTGATATGCTGGCGCGCATTCTTCCAGTCGCCAGCCACCAGTACCAGGTAGCGCTTGTCGGTGACGCCGTCGCGCATCTGCTCGTGCAAGTTCGTCAAGGCGGTGCGCTTCTTCGCCAGCAACAACAAGCCGGACGTGTCGCGGTCCAGGCGGTGCACCAGTTCCAGGAACTTGGCGTCGGGGCGCGAGGCGCGCAATTGCTCGATCACGCCGAACGAGACGCCCGAGCCGCCATGCACGGCCACGCCGGCCGGCTTGTCGATGACGAGCAGCTGCGCATCTTCGAAGATGATCTTGAATTCGGCGGCCGGCGCGCCCGTGGGCGCCTTTTCGGCCACGCGCACGGGTGGAATGCGCACCACGTCGCCGGCGGCGAGACGGTACAGCTGATCGATACGGCCTTTATTAACCCGCACTTCTCCCGATCGCAAGATCCGGTAGATGTGGCTTTTAGGCACTCCCTTGCACACTCTTAATAAGTAGTTGTCGATGCGCTGGCCTGCTTCTTCCTCGGCGATCGTTACGAATTGGGCTTGCGGCTGAACCGGGGGTGTTGAAGGGGGAACAACATCATTTTGACTCTTCATTTACTATGTCTTCCCAGAAATCTCTCTAAGTCCTTCATTTTGAATATATAATTGTTTTTGCTGCGGCCCTGGCTGCTGCGAGTGTAAGAATAAAAGCACATTTTACACAGGGGCGTCTCCACCGGCCTCGCCAAATTGCAAATTCGGTGGAAAAAAATGTATATGCACCATCCCTGCGCGAATCAAGGTTGCACCGTAGTTGTAATCGGATAACGCGTGGAGATGCTGAAGTGAGTGTATTGGATTATAAGGATAAGTACCCGTTAGCGCGACTTATCGAGTCGGGCTCGCGGGTTGATGAAGTTGATAACGCTTGCCGTTTTCGCCAAACCCCGTATGAGGCCACAATACTGAGGGTTGTCGATGAATAGGCTGAGGCCAAGCCTCGCCATCGCGATCCCTGTAATGAGCCGGCTTACGATTTGGCTCTGAATTTGCTGACCACTTGCATTCTCTGCCCCCCGACATTCGGGCTGTTTCAGATGAGTTGCAAGTGTCCTGTGCACTCGGCATGACGATTGACCTCACCGCGCCTGTTGCGGCCGTAACGTATACCTCGTACGCGTTGTTGCTCCGCACGCTAAGGCATTTCCCCCGCCAACACTCCCGTTCTCGCATATATCCCTGTACTTTCGCCGCTTCCCCGGAAGCGGCTTTGAGATGGCCTACGGGTCGCGGAGTTATAAAAATGAAACGCATGTTGTTTAATGCCACGCAGCAAGAAGAACTGCGCGTAGCGATTGTCGACGGACAGAAACTGATCGACATCGATATCGAGACAGCCGGGCGCGAACAGCGCAAATCCAACATCTACAAGGGCGTCATCACGCGCATCGAGCCATCGCTCGAAGCGTGCTTCGTCAGCTATGGCGAAGACCGCCACGGCTTCCTGCCTTTCAAGGAAGTTGCTCGCACGTACTTCCGCGAAGGCGTGGACGTCCGTAACGCCTCCGTCAAGGAAGCGCTGCGCGAAGGCCAGGAAATCATGGTCCAGGTGGAAAAGGAAGAGCGCGGCAACAAGGGCGCCGCCCTGACCTCGTTCGTCTCGCTGGCCGGCCGTTACCTGGTCTTGATGCCGAACAACCCGCGTGGCGGTGGCGTATCGCGCCGCGTGGAAGGTGAAGAGCGCCAGGAATTGCGCGAAACCATGGATAAACTGGACTTGCCTGCTGGCATGTCCGTCATTGCCCGCACCGCCGGCATCGGCCGCAACGTCGATGAACTGCAGTGGGACTTGAATTACCTGATGCAACTGTGGCGCGCCATCGAAGGCGCCGGCAAGTCGGCCAACGGCGCTTTCCTGATCTACCAGGAATCGTCGCTCGTCATCCGCGCCATCCGCGACTACTTCCAGCCAGACATCGGCGAGATCCTGATCGACACCGACGAGATCTACGACCAGGCGCACCAGTTCATGAGCCACGTGATGCCCGACATGGTGCACCGCGTAAAACGCTACAGCGACGACGTGCCGCTGTTCTCGCGCTTCCAGATCGAACACCAGATTGAAACGGCGTACAGCCGCACCGTGCCGCTGCCATCGGGCGGCGCCATCGTGATCGACCATACCGAAGCACTGGTGTCCGTCGACGTCAACTCGGCCCGCGCCACGCGTGGCTCGGACATCGAGACGACCGCCTTCAACACCAACTGCGAAGCGGCCGAAGAAGTGGCCCGCCAGCTGCGTTTGCGCGACCTGGGCGGCTTGATCGTCATCGACTTCATCGACATGGAAGTGGCAAAAAATCAGCGCGAAGTGGAACAGCGCCTGAAGGACGCGCTGCACCATGACCGTGCCCGTGTACAGATGGGCAAGATTTCCCGCTTCGGCCTGATGGAACTGTCGCGCCAGCGCCTGCGCCCTTCGCTGTCCGAAGGCTCGCACGTGACGTGCCCGCGCTGCTCCGGCACCGGCCACATCCGCGATACCGAATCGTCCGCCCTGCAGGTGCTGCGCATCATCCAGGAAGAAGCGATGAAGGAAAACTCGGCCACCATCCACGTGCAAGTACCTGTGGACGTGGGCGCCTTCCTTCTGAACGAAAAGCGCGGCGAAGTACTGAAGATCGAAAACCGCCACCGCATCGCCGTGATCCTGATCCCGAACAAGCATCTGGAAACGCCGCACTACAAGCTGGAACGCATCAAGCACGACGATCCGCGTCTGGAAGACAGCCAGGCCAGCTACAACCTGGCGGAAAGCGCTGAAACCGACATGGCTTACAGCAAGCGCCAGAAGGAAGAAGCCAAGCCGCGCCAGGAAGCCGTCGTCAAGACGATCACCCCTGACCAGCCGGCACCGCTGGTCGAGCGCAAGCCCGTCGAAGCGAAACCAGCTCCGGTGGCCGCGCCTGTCGCACCACAAGGCCTGATCGCCAAGATCATCAGCTTCTTCACCGGCGCCCCGGCACCGGTGGCGCCAGCGCCCGCCCCTGTCGCACCAGCCAAGCCGGCCGGCGCCGACCGCGGTGACCGCAACAGCCGTGGCCCGCGTGGCCGTGGCCGCAACGGCAAGCCTGGCCGCGAAGAACGCGAACCAGGTCAGGGCCGTCCCGCCCAGGACGACGCGACCAAGGAAGCCGAAGCACTGGAAAAGGCGGCCCGTCCGCCACGCCCACCACGTCCGCCACGCGAACCGCGCGAAGCCGGCGATGCAACGGCAGCACCACGCGAGCGCGGTGAGCGCGGTGAACGTCCTGAACGCGCCGAGCGTCCGGAACGCGCGGAGCGTCCAGAGCGCGCCGAACGTCCGCCACGCCAGCCACGCGAAGGCCGTGAACCACGCGCCGACAAGGCCGTTGTTGCTGAAGTGAAAGCTGACGAACTGGCCCTGTTTGGCGCCAGCGCCAGCGCCGTGAATGTCGTCGTGCCGTCAAACGGCCCTGAATCCGACGCCGCACCAACGAGCTTGCTGAAAGCACCGGCGAATGCCGGTCCTGAAGGCGAAGAGACGGAAAACGACGTGGAAGGCGAAGAACCGCGCCGCCGCCGTCGTCGTGGCGGCCGCAACCGCAACCGCCGCGACCGCGAAACGGGCGAGCTGATCGAATCGGCAAACGGCGAGAACGAAGGTCAGGACGCACCCGTGATCAGCTTTACGGTCGCTCCGGCGCCGGAAGCTGCTGCCGCTGTTGCTGCTGACGCGGCCCCGGTCGCCGTCGTGGCTGCCGCCGCTGTCGTCGCCGTTGCTGCACCAGTGGAAGCTGCCGTCGTGGAAGTGGTCGACGTGGTGGAAGTGGCCAAGGTCGCGGACATCGCCAAGGTCGAAGAAGCCGCTCCTGCCGTTGAAGCCGCACACCCTGCTGAAGTGATCGTGCCGGAAGCTCCTGCCGAAGCCATCGTTGCAGTAGCGCAAGCGGAACCAGCCGCTGCCGAACCAGCACCGGCTGCCGAGTACAGCTTTGCCGAGAAAGCGGAAGCCGCACCAGCGCCAGCGCCAGTTGCAGCGGAAATCATCGTCGAAGCCGCGCCAGTGGTGGAAGCCGCACCGCTGGTCGAAGCCGCCGCCGTGATCGAGGAAACGCCAGTCGCTGAAGCAGCACCTGCCGTGACGGAAGCCGCCCCGGTGGTTGCTGCTCCAGCTCCAGCTCCTGCTCCAGCGCCAGCTCCTGCTCCAGCGCCAGCGCCAGCACCGGTCGTTGCTCCTGCCCCGGCAGCTGCCGCGCCAGTCGCCGCGCCGCTGGACTTGAGCGCAGTGCTCGGTTCGGCCGGCCTGACCCTGGCTGCCACCGATCCGGAAAAACTGCGCCTGGCGCAGGAAGCGGCCGCCAAGGCTGTCGCTCCGGTACGCAAGCCGCGCGAACGCAAGCCATTGCCGCCGCAATCGGATGAGCCGTTGATTCAGGTCAACACGCAACGTCCATAAGCAGGCCGGGTTCGCCCTGCCGCCAATGATGAAAGGGGGAGCTCAGGCTTCCCCTTTTTTACGTCCACTCTCTTTGCCAGCCAGCCGCCATGCACGAGAACACCCATCTTGCCCGTCCCGACCCCGTCAGCCTGCGCAGCGCCTTTTGGTACTGGCTCAAGCTGGGCTGCGTCAGCTTTGGCGGCCCGGCTGGGCAAATCGCCATGATGCATGCGGAACTGGTGGAAAAGCGGCGCTGGATTTCCGAGCAGCGTTTCCTGCACGCCCTCAATTACTGCATGCTGCTGCCCGGGCCGGAAGCGACCCAGCTGGCCATCTACATCGGCTGGCTGATGCACCGCACGCGCGGCGCGCTGGTGGCGGGCCTGCTATTCCTGCTGCCCTCGCTGCTGCTGCTGATCGTCCTGTCCTGGCTCTACATGGCGTATGGCCACGTGGGCGCCATCGCCGGCGTCCTGTACGGCATCAAGCCGGCCGTCGTCGCCATCGTGCTGGCGGCGGCCTGGCGCCTGGGCCGGCGCACCTTGCGCAGCCCCGGCCTGATCGCCATTGCGGCGGCTGCATTTGTCGCCATCGCCGTGCTACGGCTGCCATTTCCGCTGATCGTGCTCACCGCAGCCCTGCTGGGCATGGCTGGCGGTCGCTGGCTGCCGACCCACTTCCATGTTCGCGCCACCTCGCATGGCGGCGCGGCCGGCTTTGGCCCCGCCCTGATCGATGACGACACGCCCACGCCGCTGCACGCGCGTTTCGGATGGCCGCGTCTGCTGGCCACTTGCGCGCTGGGCCTGGCGCTGGCTTTCATCACCTGGCTGGGCCTGGCGCTGGCGGGCGGGATGGATCAGCCACTGGCGCAGATGGGCGTATTTTTCAGCAAGGCGGCCCTGCTCACGTTCGGCGGCGCGTATGCCGTGCTGCCCTACCTGGTGCAGGGCGCCGTCGACCACTACCACTGGATCAGCAGCGCGCAGATGATGGATGGCCTGGCGCTGGGCGAAACCACGCCCGGCCCCCTGATCATGATCGTCGCCTTCATCGGCTTCGTGGGTGGCTGGAGCCATGCCGTGGCGGGTGAACACCTGTGGCTGGCAGGCGTGTGCGGCGCGCTCATCGCCAGCTGGTTCACCTTCCTGCCGTCGTTCATCTTCATCCTGGGCGGCGCGCCTCTGGTGGAAGCTTCGCGCGGCAATTTGCGCCTGAGTGCGCCCCTGACGGCCATCTCGGCGGCCGTAGTGGGCGTGATCGCCAGCCTGGCCCTGTTCTTTGGCCGCCATGTCTTCTGGCAAGCAAACCCGCTGCCGCACTGGGACTGGCTGGCGATCGCCATCGCGCTGGCGGCCGGCGTGGCGCTGATCAAGTTTCAAATGGGAACCATCAAATTGCTGCTCGCCTGTGCCATCTTCGGCCTCGTGCTATCGTATCTGCCTTGAACGACTTTACGTAAGTGGCACCACCTTTTATGGCTGACAAGATTATCTACCTCGCCGAAGCCCGCAATGGGGCACCGGCGATCCCCGCGCGGCTGGAAAGTCCCAGCGGCAACGTGGCCGACAGCCTGGGCCGGCCCCTGCACGACCTACGCATCTCGATTACCGACCGCTGTAATTTCCGTTGCGTGTACTGCATGCCGAAGGACGTGTTCGACAAGAACCACGTGTATCTGCCGCACACGGATTTGCTGTCGTTCGAGGAAATCACGCGCATCGCGCGCCTGTTCGTGGCGCATGGTGTAGAAAAGATCCGCCTGACGGGCGGCGAACCGCTGCTGCGCAAAAATATCGAGAAGCTCATCGCCATGCTGGCCGAACTGCGCACGCCGTCGGGCCAGCCGCTGGACCTGACCCTGACGACCAACGGTTCCTTGCTGGCCAAAAAGGCGCAAGCGCTCAAGGATGCAGGCCTGAACCGGGTCACCGTGTCGCTCGATTCGCTCGACGACGCCACCTTCAAGCGCATGAACGATGTCGATTTCGCCGTGGCCGACGTGCTGCACGGCATAGCCGCCGCGCATGCGGCGGGCCTGGGCCCCATCAAGATCAACATGGTCGTCAAGGCTGGCATGAACGAGCAGGAAATCGTGCCCATGGCGCGCCACTTCAAGGGCACGCCCTACATCTTGCGCTTCATCGAATACATGGACGTGGGCGCATCGAACGGCTGGAACTTGCAGGAAGTCATCCCTTCGGCAGAGGTCGTGCGGCGCATAGCCTCGCACATGCCCCTGCTGCCAATCAACCCCAACTACACGGGCGAGACGGCGGCGCGCTGGCGCTACGCCGATGGCAGCGGCGAAATCGGCCTCATTTCCAGCGTCACGCAAGCATTCTGCGCCGACTGCAGCCGCGCCCGCCTCTCGACCGAGGGCAAGCTGTACACCTGTCTGTTCGCCAGCAGCGGCCACGATTTGCGCAGCCTGCTGCGCGGCGGCCACAGCGACACGGAAATTTCCTCGGCCGTAGCGCAACTATGGCGCGGCCGCGGCGACCGCTATTCGCAATTGCGCACCAGCCAGACGGATTTGACGGGCGGCGCGCTTGAGCAGGGTAAAAAGAAAGTGGAAATGTCGTATATCGGCGGCTGAATCGGGCGTGGTGCAGGCCCGCCGCTGCTACCATGGCGCATGCATCCATTTCACTACCTGACATGATCAACAAACACGACATTACCGGCCTGATCCTGGCCGGCGGCCTCGGCACGCGCATGGGCCAGCGCGACAAAGGCATGCAGCCCCTGCATGGCCAGCCTCTGGCCCGCCACGTTCTGCAGCGCCTGGCGCCGCAAGTGGGCCAGCTGGCCATCAGTGTCCACGCCGATGCCGGCGACTACGCGCGCTTCGGCTTGCCCGTGTGGCCGGATGCACTGCCGGGACAGCTGGGTCCGCTGGCCGGCTTGCACAGCGGCATGCAGCACGCCACCAGCCCTTACCTGCTCTGCGTACCGTGCGACTCGCCCCTGCTGCCGCCCGACCTGGCAGCGCGCCTGGCGGACGCCTTGGTCCAAAACAATGCCGACCTGGCCATCGCCGTCACCGAAGAGATCGATCCGGCGACGGGATCGGCAGTGCGCCGCCCCCATCCCGTCTTCTGTCTCGTCAAGACTTCGGCCCTGCCCCAGCTGGACGCCTACCTGGCCACCGGCGAACGCCGCATGCGCACCTGGCACGGCCCCTTGAAACTGGCCGAGGTGCTCTTCGAGAACCATGGCGCGTTCGGCAACATCAATACCCCAGACGAGCTCGCCGCCCTGCAGGCGCAGGGACTGTCCGTGCCGATGGCGCAAGCCATCCTGGCCGACACCGTCGCCCCCGTCGCCGAGATCGAAACATTGCCGCTGCCGCAAGCGTTCGAGCGCATTTTGGCGGCCGACATCATCTCGCCCATCAGTGTGCCCGCGCACGACAATTCCGCCATGGATGGCTATGCGCTGCATGGAGCCGACCTCGGTGGGAGCGTTCCGCTGACCCTGGCCGTGGTCGACACCATCCTGGCGGGCCGTCCCGGCACGGTCAACGTCGGGAGCGGGCAATGCGCGCGCATCATGACGGGCGCCGTCATGCCGGACGGCTGCGACAGCGTGGTGCCGCAGGAACTGGTGCAGCAGGCCAGCGCAAGCAGCATTACGCTGGCACCGGACTGCATCCGCCCCGGCGACAACCGCCGGTTCAAGGGCGAAGACTTGATGCAAGGCCAGCCTGCGCTGCTGCAGGGCAAGATACTCGGACCGGCCGAACTGGGTCTGCTGGCCTCGCTGGGCATCGCCATGGTGCCCGTGCGCCGGCGCCTGCGCGTGGCTTTCTTTTCCACGGGCGACGAATTGCGCTCGATCGGCGAGCCACTCGACGCGGGCTGCATCTACGACAGCAACCGCTACACCCTGCTGGGCATGCTCACCCGCCTGGGTTGCGAGGTGCTCGACATGGGCATCGTCAAGGATGCGCCGCAAGCGCTGGAAGCGGCCCTGCGCGGCGCCTGCGCCTCGGCCGACGTCATCATCACCTCTGGCGGCGTGTCCAGCGGCGCAGCCGATTTCACGCGCGACATCCTGGCGCAACTCGGTGACGTGGCCTTCTGGCAAATCAATATGCGCCCCGGCCGTCCCATGGCCTTTGGCCGGATTGCCAGCGAGGGCGACACGGCCTTGCTGCTGGGCTTGCCCGGCAACCCGGTGGCCGTGATGGCGGCGTTTTACTTCCTCGCGCGCCCCACCTTGCTGCGCCTGATGGGCGCCGATGCTGACACTTCCATCCTGCCCCTGCTGCAGGTGGCGGCGCAGGCACCCATCCGCAAGAAACGGGGACGCACGGAGTACCAGCGCGGCATCGTCGAACGGGCCGCGGATGGCCGCCAGCACGTGCGCGTGACGGGTGCGCAAGGCTCCGGCATCCTGCGCTCGATGACGCAAGCCAATTGCATGATCGTGCTGCATGAGGGGCAAGGCCACGTGGCGGCCGGCGATCTCGTCGATATCGTGCTGTTCCATGGACTGACCTGATGCTGCACCACCGGCCAGGCTGACGCGCTGGCCGGGGCGCATACAAAGCGCCACCATCTGCTTCCCCTTCCTCTTCACGACGGCCCGCCCTGCGCGGGCCGTTCGCATTGCCCCTTCCAATCAATTTTCGTCTACGGCAACTGTCAGCCCATCAAGATAAAAATCTTGATTACCTCCCTAAAAAAATATAAATAAACACAACAAAATTGTAATAATTTTATTTATTTGTTGATATCAGAGTTTCTTCGGTGATAACATCTCAACTCGCATAAAATTCAATTTTGATATTTTTTTTCACCGGGATACTAATAATGAGACACCGCTCATGGATCGCAGGCGCCAGCATGCTGGGGGCCGCAAGCCTGCTTGGCATGCTGTCACTGGCACCGCTGCCCGCCTATGCCAAAGGGGCCCCACGGGCCGACGTGCTGGAGCATTGCAGCTGGAACCGTCCCGGCGCCGACCCGTTCATGGGCGATGTCGTGGCAGCCGTGGACAGATACCCGGACATCGCGCCGCAGGTGCGCGAACAATTGAAGGCGCGCATGCGCGCGCGCCAGTACGATGAAATCGTCGTGATCAGCCGCGACGCGATCCGCGGCAAGGGCAATTACGATGCACGCATCAGCGACATGCATTTCGGGCCGGGCCGCGTGTGCCGCAATGTCACGCGTGCAGGTTGGAGCGAGCAGATGCAGGAAAGGGGGCTCGTGTACTGCGTGCAGGGCGCATGCATCCTGGTGCCCACCGTGTGCCGCAATGTCAGCCGCATCACGCAGGTGGCGGCGGCCGGGCCGCGCGGCGCAGGAGCGGCGCCAGCTGTGGCAGCCGCACCTGCGGCGGCGCCATACGCTCCCGTCATCGACAATCCCGGCACCGCGCATGGCGGTTCGCTCACAGGTTCGGCGCCGCCGGCCGTGCTGGCCAGCCTGCCCGTACAGGCCTTCGATGTCGTACACACCAGCAGCAACACGGTGTGGCCATCGAGCATAGGCGATGGGCGCAACGGCGGCGGACCGCCACCGCGCGGCAGCAGCATCATCGAGTCGCTTGTGCCGCCCCCCGACCTGTCCGTCCTGCCGGCCGTGCCGGAACCGCACACCTGGGCCATGCTGCTGGCGGGACTGGCGCTACTGGTCTGCGGCGCCAGAAAAACCGTGCCCACAAGCATGGCGCCTGAGGCGTAGCCACCCGCGTGCGGACTTGCTACTATGGTGCATTCCAGACAAGGATCGCCATGCCCGACATCGATAACCGTTTGACACGCATGTCTGCGCTGCGCAGGGAAGGCCGGCATGCGGAAGCGCTGCCGCTGTTGCAGCAACTGTTCGCCGATGCCGGGCAGGCAATGAAGCCGGCAAGGTCTAGCCATTTCATCATCATGCTGGAGTGGAAGTTTTTGGCCGATGCCTACGCGCCGGCGCGTGCCGCACTGCAGGCTGAACGTGATGGACAAATACGGCTGCTACTGGCAGGCGAGCATGCGTTCGGACGCCACGACAGCGGCATGCCGCAGGCCGGGGACATGTCGCGCTTCTCGCTCATCGTCGAGATGAACGACACCTTGGGCGAGGCCCGTTCCACCGCCGACCTGTTCGCCCAGCTGGACAGCAGCGCCCCCGAACTGGCGCGACAGTACGCTTGGCAAGCCCTGCCAGCCATCGTCGAGGCGGGCAATTTCGTGCTGGCGGACCGCTATCGCCGCGCCCCGCTGGAACACCTCGAAACGGTCAATGCCCTGGCCGCCAGCCAGCCCCTGTTTCCTGCGCCGGGCATGGCACCGCGTCTGGCGACGGAGTTGATGAATCTGGTAAAAGACGTGCGGATCGCCGCTGCCGTACTGCGCGGCCGGGAACAAGCCGCCGAGGCCGACGCGCTGTACGCCACCTTGCTGGCCAGCCTGGCAAATGACGCCATGCGCGCATTGGCGCTGCGCGAGCTCGATGTGCCAGGCAGCATCACCGCTGACATCGTCAAGCGCCAGATGGAGCAGGAACAGCTAAGCTAGCCGGCAGTGACGGCAAACAAGGCGGCCCTAGTCGCCGTCCGCCTCGGCGGACGATCCCGCGTCCGCTGCCCCCAGCAGCAAGGCGGCCGCCTCGCCCGGCAAGGCTTCCACGGATTTCAGCTTGCGCGCCATCTGCCGGCTGCGCACTTCCGCGCTTTCGATATTCTTTGCCGCTTTTTCCAGGGTCAGCCGGGTTTGCGACAGCACGTCGCCAAACTTGCCGAATTCCGTCTTGACAGCGCCCAGCACCTGCCACACTTCCGACGAGCGCTTTTCCAGCGCCAGGGTGCGGAACCCCATCTGCAGGCTGTTGAGCAAGGCCGTCAGGGTGGATGGACCGGCGATGCTGACGCGGTGCACGCGCTGCAATTCGTCGGCCAGGCCCGGCCGGCGCAGCACTTCCGCATACAAGCCTTCCGTGGGCAGGAACAAAATGGCGAAATCCGTGGTCTGCGGCGGCGCCAGGTATTTCTCGGCAATGGTTTTCGCCTCGCCCCGCACGGCCCGCTCCAGCTCGCGGCCGGCCAAGGCCACGCCGTCGGCATCGGCCCGCTCGGCCGCTTCGACCAGGCGCTCGTATTGTTCTTTCGGAAATTTCGCATCGATAGGCATCCACACGGGCGGCCCGCCGTCGCTCATGCCCGGCAACTTCAGGGCGAATTCCACGCGTGCGCCGCTGCCCGGCGCCGTTTCCACGTTCTTTGCATACTGGTCGACAGTGAGTACCTGCTCGAGCAGCATTTCCAGCTGCACTTCACCCCAGGTTCCACGTGTCTTGACGTTGGTGAGCACTCGCTTCAGGTCGCCCACGCCCAGCGCCAACTGCTGCATTTCGCCCAGGCCCTGGTGGACTTTTTCCAGCCGCTCCGACACTTGCTGGAACGAGGCGGAAAGCCGCGTTTCCAGGGTAGCGTGCAGTTTTTCATCGACTGTTTTGCGCATCTCTTCCAGGCGCGCGCCATTGTCAGCCTGCAAATCGCGGATCTTGTTTTCCAGCGTGGCGCGCACTTCCAGCATGCGCTGCGCATTCGATTCCGTCAGCTGGGACAGGGTTTGGTTCGTGCTGTCGGCAAAGCGCGCCAGGCTTTGCGCCTGCTCTTCGCGCCCGACTTTCCCCTGCGCCTGCATCTGCGTGCGCAGGCTGTCGAGCTGTTGCAATGTCGCTGCCTGGAATTGCGCCAGGCCGGCGGCCAGGTCCTGCCGCGTGGCTTGCGCCGACGCCTGCAACTGCAGCCGCACTTCCCGTTCGACGCGGTCGATGCGTTCCAGGCTTTGCTGCTGGTGCTGCTGCACCAGCGCCAGCGTGGTGGCGCCATCGCCGGCAGCGCCACGCGGACGCACCAGGATCAGGATCAATAGGACGATGGCGACGGCAGCGGCGCCCAGCAGGCTATAAAACTCGATTGGGCTCATGGGATCAGTCAGGTTTGTTGCGCATCCAGTCGGCTGTCTGATAGAACGATTCCATCAGGCGCACGCGCAGGGACTCTTCGATGCCCGTGTCTTCCATTGCCCAGGCCATGGCGCGCAGCCACTGGTCGCGCTCGCTGGTGCCGATGGCGTAGGGCAAGTGGCGAGCGCGCAGGCGCGGGTGGCCGAATTTCTCGATATACAGGTCCGGGCCGCCCATCCAGCCCGTCAGGAAGAAATACAGCTTGTCGCGCGAGCCGTCCGTCGAGGGAGGATGCATGACGCGGATGCCGGCGAACTCGGCTTCCAGTTCCATCAAGTCGTAAAAACGGTCGACCATTTCACGCAGCACGGTAGCGCCGCCGATGGTCTCGTACAGGGTAGGGGCAGTGGTATCAGTCATGGCCGCCATGATAGCGCAAGCGTCGGCGGCCCACGCAGCCCCCGCTGCCGATGCCACAATAAATGGCAATATACTTGACTACTCAAGCTTATCTCAACTAGCATGCCAATTTTAAACACGGACAATACGACCATGCCAACCACGACAGAGACTCCTTTGCTGCGCAATAGCAACTTCCGCTGGCTGCTGGGCGGCGGCCTGGTCTCCATGCTGGGCGACCAGTTCAGCATGCTGGCCCTGCCCTGGCTAGTGCTGAGCCTGACCGGCGATAGCCTCAGCCTGGGCATCGCCGTGGCCCTGATGGGCGCCCCGCGCGCCGTGTTCATCTTGCTGGGCGGCACCATCGCCGAGCGCTATTCACCCCGACGCGTAATGCTGCTGAGCAAATATGCGAACGCCGCCATCCTGCTGTTGCTGGCAGCACTACTGTTGCTTGACTACGCCAGCCTGGCGCTGGCGTATGCGGCCGCACTGGCGCTGGGCATCGCGTCCGCTTTCGGCATCCCGGCCGGCACGGCCATTCTGCCGCAGGCTGTGCCGCTGCAATCGTTGCAAAAAGCCAATGGCTTGCAGATGGGCGCGCGCCAATTGTCCTTGCTGGCCGGCCCCCTGCTGGCGGCGCTGGTCCTCAGCGCTCACGATGGCGCGCAGCAAACCGGCATGGCGGCGCTGGCTGCCGCCTTTGCCATCGATGCGTTGACGTTTCTGTTCTCCGCCTGGACCTTGCGGCAAGTCAGCCTGCGGCCACTGGCAGCGGCCGGCGCGGCACAGGGCATCTGGCGCGACACGGCGTCGGGCCTGGCCATGGTGTGGCGCGACATGCCCTTGCGCAGCTGCTATGCCTACTGGGCGGTGGTGGCGTTCTTCGTCATGGGACCGCTGCAGGTGGCCTTGCCCGTGCTGGCCAGCGAACGCCTGCACGGTGCCGCAGCGCTGGGCCTGCTGATGGGCGCGCACGGCGCCGGCACACTGGCCGGCATGCTGGCATCAAGCCTGGGCGGCGCCTGGCTGCAGCGGCGTTTCGGCGCCACCTTGCTGCTCCTCGACGCCATCGTGGGCTGCCTGTTGATGGCGCTGGGACAAATCAGCACAGCCTGGCAAGGCGCAGCCTTGTTGGCCGTCACAGGCATGCTGGGCGGCTACTTGCAGGTCGCCATCTTTACGTGGATACAACGGCGCGTGGCGCCCGCCATGCTGGGCCGGGCCATGGCCCTGTTCATGGGCATCTTCCTGGGCCTGGCTCCTCTGTCCGCAGCGGCCACGGGGGCGCTGCTACGCCACCTGAGCGTGGGTGAGCTGTTCTGCGGCGGCGGCGCCCTGCTGCTGGCGGCAGCCGTGGTGGCCGCACTTTTCAGCGCCATCCCGCGCATCGTCGGGCCAGAAACGATTTAAACAAACGACAGGAGAAATACAATATGAACAAGACACGACAGGCAACATTGAAAGCCCACTACCGGCAACAGCCGCCGCCGCTGGGCATCATCGCCCTGCGGCACCTGCCCAGCGGACGGACCTTGCTCGAATACAGCCGTAACGCGCCCGGCTCGCTGAACCGGCACCGTTTCGAGCTGAACCTGGGCAAGCACCGCAATGCCGCGCTGCAGGCGGATTGGCGGCGCGACGGCGCGGCGGCCTTTTCCTGCGAAATCATCGACACCGTCAGGCCGTCCGACGACCCCGCCTTCGATGCGGACGCCGAACTGGAAGCCCTGCTGGCACTGCACCGTGTACTGTGGCAGGAACAGGGGCAGCCACTGTATTGAGCACGATTGCTTTACACTTGCGCACTCAAGCACTTCGCAGCGAATACAATGGCAGCCATGAACGATCACACTCCCCCGTCGCCGGACAGCGATGGCGCGCTGGACTTTTGCCTGCGCCTGGCGCGCGCCCAGGCACTCATCGTGCGCCGCTTCGACAGCGCCCTGGGCAATTTGCATGGCCTGAGCTTCAGCGATTATCAATTGCTGTATCAGCTGCAGCGCGCACCCGGTGCGCGCCTGCGCCGCATCGACCTGGCCGAACGCCTGGCGCTGACAGCCTCGGGCGTCACGCGCTCCCTGATGCCGCTGGAAAAAATCGGCCTGGTGGCGCGCCAGGCGGACCAGCGCGACGCGCGCGTCGGCTATGCCGTGCTGACTGCCGCCGGCCAGCAATTGCTGGACCATGCCAGCGCCACCGCGCATGCGGTGGGCCGCGAATTGCTGCAGGACGCACCGGCAGAGCAGCTGGGAGCGCTGTCCGCCGTCCTGGGCAGGCTGGCCGGCTGACGCTGCCCGACGGCTGGCGCCGGCCCGCGTACCAGCCCTACACCAGCGCCAGCTTGCGCAGGCGCCGCGTTGACGGCCAGTGTTCCACACCTGCTTCCGCGCGAACCGCCGCGCAAGCGGCCAGCAGCCGGGCGATGCCCGTCTCGTCGAGTCCCGCGTTGAGGGTCAGACGCACGAGGGCGCGGTTCTTCGCTGTCGCCGGGGCACAAAACATGGCGCCATAAATGCCGTGCCGT
This sequence comes from Janthinobacterium darwini, assembly GCF_051380905.1. NCBI lineage: Bacteria > Pseudomonadati > Pseudomonadota > Betaproteobacteria > Burkholderiales > Oxalobacteraceae > Janthinobacterium > Janthinobacterium darwini. The sequence goes on along the minus strand of NZ_JBNYXX010000001.1, from coordinate 306,850 downwards.
TCCAGCGCCTGGCGCAGCGCCAGGGTGGCAGGTTCGCCGCCCGCTTCCAGCGCCACGATCTGTTCCGTGCCATCGCTGACGTTATAGCCGAGCGCGCTCAATCCCTCGCGCACCTGCACCGTGTGGCGCCGCAAAATGGCGCGGCGCGCGTCGGCGGCCATGATGAAGTCGAGCGCCGCGTCCAGCCAGGCCAGCTCGTGGGCCAGCAGGCAGGAGCTGAAGATGGCGGGACGTGATTCGGACAAGTAATACCCCTTGAAGCGGCTGGAACAGCTGATGAAACCAGCCCGGCCCGCAAACGCCTTAGCCAGCGACGCCGTGCGGAAATGCACGCGGTGGCCCAGTCCCCAGGCTTCCACCAGGCCGGCGCCCTGCGGGCCATGCGTGCCCAGCGAGTGGGACTCGTCGACCACCACCACGCAGTCGCTGCGCTCGGCGATATCGAGCAGTTCCAGCAGCGGCGCCAGGCTGCCGTTGGTACTGTAGAGGGCGTCGACGACAATCACGCCGCGGCCCTGCTTTTCCACTTGCCGCCGCAGGTGCGCCATGTCGTTGTGCAGGAAGGCGACGGCCTGCGCTTGCGCCGACAGCACGCCTTCCCACAGCGAGGCGTGGGCCTGCATGTCCAGGTAGACGGGGATGCCGGGGCCGGCGATGCACTGGATCAAACCCACGTTGGCGGCCATGCCGGACTGCGCCAGGATGCCATCTTCGCAGCCCATGAAGCGGGCCAAGCGGCTTTCCAGCCGATGCTGTTCGCTGCCTTCCTGCAAGTACACGGCCGACATCAGCATGCCGCCCGCGGTCGCCTGCAGGGAAGCCACCTGGGCCGCCACCAGCGCGGGTTCGGCGGCGATGGAAAGATAGTCATTACCCGCCAGAAAAATGGCATGGGCAGGTGTCGGTTGCCAGGCATGGGGATGCTGGCCGCCCAGCAGTTTTTCGATGCGCGTGATGTGATGCGCATCCATGCGCCGCGCGATGTAGTCTGGCAGGCGGTGTTCGGCGCGGCCGAAGGATGGGGTGTGCAAGCTGGTAGCGATGGTCATGAGTTTTCTCCTGGGGAAAGGTTTGTTGCAAATTAAAACCTTGACCGTGTCGCTAACCCATCCATTGACGTATATCAATGTCCGGCGAGATAACCGTTCAACCAGGAAAATTTACGCGATGATCGTGTTCTGAAGAGGATCAGGGCAGAGTCATGACGCAGCAATGGCAAGGACGATGGACACACTGGCGCAGGCGCCTGCTCCATTCGCTGCTGCATGAGCGCGTGCCCCATGAAAACCTGGCGGGCAGAGTCGCCATGCTGGCCGCCGTGGGCACGGTGGCGATGCCGCTGTACTACCTGCTATGGCAATTTTTTTTTCCGCAGTCTTATGAAAACCTGATCCTGCGCCTGACGGGCGTGGGCATCTGCGTGGCGGGCCTGTTTGCGCGCCGCTTCTCGGCCCGCTGGCTGTCGCGCTACCTGCTGTTCGCGCTCAGCTACATCCTGCCCTTCTTCTTTACCTTCATGTTTCTGATGAATCATGCCTCGTCCATCTGGAGCCAATCGCTGCTGATCGGCCTGGTAGTGCTGTTTCATTTCGAAACGGGACTGGCTTGCCGCGCTTACCTGATCGGCACGGGCGCCGCCTGCCTGGCCGTCATCCTGCAAGGGGAAGGCGCTTACGTGCTGCAGCGTGAAGTGCTGCAGCAATTGCCCGTGCACTGGTTCACCATCGCCGCGCTATCCGTGGTGAAAGTGGGCAGCAAAGTGCTGGAACGGGAACGGCTGGCGGGCATGGCGGCCGGGCTCGGTTCCGTGGCGCACGAACTGCGCACGCCGCTGACCAGCGTGGAAGCGAATGTGCGGGGCATGCGCCGGCTGCTGCCGCAGCTGGCCGGCCAGGCGGACACCATACCGCCGCTGCAGGATGCCCTGTCGCGCATCCAGTTCGAAGTGCGCCACATGCAGCACATGATCGATTTGTTCCTGATGAGCGCCAGTGCCGTGAACCGCAACCTGCAGCCCAGCCAGTCGCTCTCGATGCTGGCGATGGTGAACGCCGTGCTCAAGCGTTACCCGTTTACCGGCAAGCTGCAGCGGGTCAGCGTCACGGTGGATGTGCGCGCCGACTTCCAGTTTGCTGGCCAGGACGAACTGTGCGTGGTGATCCTGCTGAACCTGCTGAGAAATGCGCTGAAAGCCATCCAGCGGGCCGGCAAGGGCCGCGTGCGCATCATCGTCGACGGCGCCCGCCCCACGCCCAGGCTGCTGTTCATCGACACGGGCTGCGGTATCGCGAAGAATCGCCTGCCGCTGATCTTCGAGCGTTTCTATTCCTATCCCGTGCATAACGGCAGCGGCATCGGCCTGGCACTGTGCCGGCAGATCGTCACCGCCTGGCAGGCGCACATACGCTGCGTGTCGCGCGAACATGCGTATGCGATTTTCATCCTGGAGTTTCCCCAGCCCTGCCTGCCCGCTTCCACCCCTCTTCTCCCGCAAGGTGATGCATGCAACTGCCCGTCTATACCCATCCAACCCTGACCGTATTGATCGACGACAGCGATTCCTTCCTGAAAAGCCTGGCGTTCCAGCTCGATCCCGGCTTGGCGCGCAAGACTTTCCACGACACCAGCAGCGCGCTGCACTGGCTGCGCCACAGCACGCAGCCGGGCGAGACGCCGCTGCACGTCAATTTCGACACGCAAAACCTGCCGTCCGACCAGTGCAACGTGGCGCTCGATCTCGAACGCATCTGGCGCATCAGCGGCCAGGCGCAGCGCTTTGCCGTGCCTTCCGTGCTGGTGGTCGATTACTCGATGCCGCAGATGAATGGCCTGGAATTCTGCCAGGCCGTGCGTGACTTGCCCTGCAAGAAGATTTTATTTACGGGCGCAGCCGATGAAAAAGTGGCCGTGACGGCCTTCAACCGGGGCTTGATCGACCGCTACATCAAGAAGAGCGACGACGATGCGCTCGATATCCTGGAACAGGAAGTCCATGCCCTGCAACGCGAATTCTTCCTGCAGCAATCGGACACCGTGCGCGACTTGCTATTGCTGCACGACTATCGTTTCCTGCAAGACGAAGCCTTGGCCACCGTCGTGTACGAGCTGTGCCAGCGCCAAGGCTACGTCGAGTTTTACATCTTTCCCAATCCCAGCGGCATCCTGTTCTTCACGCGCGACGGCCACGCCAAGCTGATGATCATCGAAACGGAACGCAGCCTGCACACGCAGTACGAAATGGCGCGCGACAGCGACGCACCGGCGTCCTTGCTGCTGGCCCTGCTGGAACTGCGCGTGATCCCGTACTTTTCCGACGCCGACAGCGACGGCATGTATGCGGCGCACATCGGCGAAAACTGGTTCCGCTACTGCGCCGCGCCCACCATCTGCCTGGGCCAGGTGACGTATTTCTGGGCCTTGTTCGACGTGCCGCCGCACCAGCTGGGGCAGCCGGTCATGTCCTACGCGCAATTTTTACGCGCCCAGGCGGGCGAGAGCGTGGGCGCTTAGCTTTCGCGCAGCGTTTGCAGCGGCGGATGTTTCAAGACATTGCGCAAGCCCAGCCAGCCGCCGGCGATGGCGCACAGGGCGCCGGCCAGTAAACCAAAGGCCCACACGCCCGGCGCGAAGCTCCAGGCGAACTTGAACTGGTACGTGGCCAGGGCCCAGCCCATGGCGGCCGCGCCCGTGGCCGCCAGCAAGCCGGCCAGCGCGCCCACGAGGGAAAATTCGATCAGCTGCGCCTGCGCCAGCTGGCGCCGCGTGGCGCCCAGCGCGCGCAGCAGGCCCGCTTCGCGCGTGCGCTCGTCCTGCGAACCCATCAAGGCCGCATACAACACCAGCAAGCCCGATGCCAAAGTGAACGCGAAGAGAAATTCGACAGCCGTGACCACCTGGTCCAGCACGCCCTGTATCTGTTTCAGCACGCCGCCCACGTCGACCACCGTCAGGTTCGGGTAGTCGCGCAGCAAGGCATTGCCCAGGTCGGCCTGCGCGGGCGGCAAGTGAAATGCCGTGATCCACGTCTGCGGCGCGTCCGCCATGGCGGCCGGGTTGATAATGACAAAGAAATTGACGCGCATCGAGCCCCATTCCAGCTTGCGCAGGCTGGTGATCGCCGCTTCCACGGGCTGGCCGGCGATGTCGAAGCGCAGCTTGTCGCCCAGTTTCAGCTTCAGTGTCTTGGCGATGCCCTCTTCCACCGACGCTTCGGCCGGCGCACCGGGCGCATTGCCGAACCACTTGCCCGCCACCAGCTTGTTTTCTGCCTGCATGGTGAGCATCGTCGACAGGTTGAATTCGCGGTCAGCCAAGCCCTTGGCGCGGTCATCCTCGTAGGTGGTTTCCGTGATGGCCTTGCCATTCACGGCCACCAGGCGCCCCCGTATCATCGGATACAAAGGTGCGTTGGCCACGCCGGCCTGCGCCAGGCGCGCGGCGATCGGGTCTTTCTGTTCCGGCAGGATATTGATCATGAAGCGGTTCGGCGCGTCCGGCGGCGTAGCGTTGCGCCAGGCCACCATCAAGTCGCCGCGCACCACCGTCAGCAGCAGCAAGGCCATCAGGCCCAGTGCCAGGGACACCACCTGGATGACGGTGGCGCCCGGACGGCGCTGCAAGGACGTGACGGCAAAGCGCCAGCCTTGGTGCTTGAAGGCGCCACGCAGGCTTTTCAGCGACTTGATGCCCAGCCAGCCGGCCAGGCCGAACAGGGCGAAGCCGCCGAGGAAGCCGGCCGCCGTCAGCAGCGCCAGTTTCACGTCGCCCGCCTGCCACAAGAGCAGCACGACGAAGGCGACGATGCCCAGGCCATAGGTCGCCAGGGCCAGCGCCTGCGGCGGTTCCTGCTCACGGCGAATGACGCGGTTATGGGGAACATTGCGCAGTTGCAAAATCGGCGGCAGGGCAAAGCCCAGCAGCAACAGCATGCCGGTGGCCACACCCTGCAATGCGGGCAGCATGGACACGGGCGGCAAGTCGCTCTGCACCAGCTTGCCCAGCAGTTCCAGCAGCACCAGATGGCCAGCGAAACCGACGGCAACGCCTATCAGGCTGCCGGCCAGGCCGACGAGCAGGAATTCGATCACGTACATGGCCGTGACCTGGTTTTGCGTCAGCCCCAGGCAGCGCAGCATGGCGCAGGCATCCAGGTGACGCAGCATGAAGCGGCGTGCCGCCATCGCCACGGCGACGGCGGCCAGCATGGCCGACAGCAAGCCGACCAGCGACAGGAAACGGTCGGCCCGGTCCAGGGTCGATTGCATCTGCGGGCTGCCCGATTCCAGCGATTCGATGCGCACGCCCTTGATGGCCTGCGTCTTGATCTGGCTTTCCAGCCAGGCTTGATATTGCGCAAGCTCGGCCGCCTTGGCGGGTGGCGCCGACAGCAGCAAGCGGTACGATACGCGCGAGCCGTTCTGCACCAGCGCCGTGGCAGCCAGGTCGCTCAAGGGCAGCATCACCCGGGGGGCGAAATTGAGGAAGGAGGCACCGCGGTCCGGTTCGCTGGCGATCAGTTGCGTCACCGTAAATGCCTTGTCGCCCAGTGTCAGGGTGTCGCCCAGCCTGGCATTCAGGCTGGCCAGGATCGCCGCATCGACCCACAGGGTGCCCGGTGCCGGCACCTGGCTGGTTGGCTGGCCCACGGCATCCTGCGCCTCGCTCAGTTTGGTCGTGATTTTCAGCTTGCCCCGCTGCGGGTAGCCGGGCGAGACTGCCTTGATGGACGCCAGCTGCGACAGCGATTGCTCGCCCTCGCCCGCCTGCGCCATGCTGGGGAAGGTCACCGTATCGGCCAGGGTAAAACCGCGCTTGACGGCTTCGGCGCGCCAAACGGCATTGACGGGCTGGTCGGCGCTGATGACCAGGTCGGCCCCCAGCAGCTGGTGCGCGTCGCGGTTCAGGCCCGCGCGCAGGCGGTCGACAAAGAAGCCCACGGCCGACAGGGCCGCCACGGCCACGATCAGGGCGACGAGCAGGAAACGCAATTGCCCGGCGCGCCAGTCGCGGCCGGTCATTTTCAGGGAGAGGCGGAGCATGGGCGGCGGGTCTTTATGCGAATTGATTGTGATGCGTTATTGCGCGATGCCATGGGCGGCCGCGTGCTGCGCGAAATACGCATCGACGGTAGCGAGGAAGGCATCTTTTTGCGCCTGCGGCAGGAAGGCGGCGATGAAACCGTTGCGCGCCAGGCGCTGCGCATGGGACAGGCCCAGCGGCAAGGCATCGAAAATGGCGTCGAAGTTGTCGTTCATGTAGCCGCCGAAATAGGCGGGATCGTCCGAGTTGACCGTCACCAGCAGGCCCGCGTCGAGCAATTGCACCAGGTTATGGTCATGCATCTGGTCAAACACGCGCAGCTTGGTGTTCGACAGCGGGCAGACCGTGAGCGCAATCTGTTCGCGCGCCAGGCGGGCCGTCAGTTCCGCGTCTTCCAGGCAGCGCACGCCATGGTCGATGCGTTCAACCTGCAAATCATCGAGCGCCGTGCGGATGTAGGCTGGCGGGCCTTCTTCGCCCGCATGGGCCACCAGGTGCAGGCCCAGCTCGCGGCAACGGGCAAACACGCGCGAGAATTTCTCGGGCGGATTGCCCACTTCCGAGGAATCGAGGCCGATGCCGATGAATTTGTCGCGGTGCGGCAAGGCGTCTGTCAGGGTGTCAAATGCTTCTTCCTCGCTCAGGTGGCGCAGGAAACACAGGATCAGGGTCGCGCTGACAGGGCTGTCCTGGCAGGCGCGGTGTATGCCATTAATAACATCAGCCATCGCCACGCCGCGCGCCGTATGCGTTTGCGGGTCGAAGAAGATTTCCGTGTGCAAGACGTTATCGGCTTCGGCGCGGCGCAGGTAGGCTTGCGTCATGTCATAGAAATCCTGCTCTTTCAAGAGCACGCTTGCGCCAGCATAATAGATGTCGAGAAAAGACTGCAAATCCGTAAAGGCATAGGCGCTGCGCAAGTGTTCCACCGATTCATAGCCCAGCGGTACGCCATTGCGCTCGGCCAGTGCGAAAATCAGTTCGGGTTCCAGCGAACCTTCGATATGGATATGCAGCTCGGCCTTCGGCATGCCGCGGACGATCGCGCGCAATTGGGGGTTCATCATGGGTGTTCCTTATAGGGTGACGATAAAAGTGCTGGCACGCACACGCGCGGTGCGCAGGGCCATCAGACATGCAGGCATCTTAGCGCAAGATGGCCGGCCTCACCGGCGCCCGGCCGCCACGGCGCTGGCGGGTGCGGCGCCATGGCCCGCACCGGCACGCGCTGGCGAATTGTCGTATGATGATTTAAAAGGTACAAAAAGGCGCATTGAAATGGATCAAAAATTTGTTGATTTATTTAATTAAATCAAAAACTTACAAACAAGTATTAAGGATATGCTGACATATCTTTTGACTTCCTGATCCTTTAGAGCAATAATTAATTTCATGGGGTAAAGGTAGGTGCAACAAGCGCTATCAACAGTGAAAAAAAAGCCGGCTGGTCACGTCAGCGTACGGCATCAAGCGCCAGTTTTTTGGTCCGGGCAATCCGGACTCGCAAAGACAGCCGGGCTTGAAACAACAATAAAAATCGGTACGGGGTACAGGAAAAGTTCAGACGGCAAGCCCAGGCGAGTGCCAGGCGGGCGGCCATGGTGACTGGCAGTTCAGGTTTACATTAAAGGACATTGACATGACCATTTTTGATAACTATGCAGCACGCTACGAGCGCACCCGTGAAGAGGAAATGTCGCTCACCGAATACCTGGCCCTGTGCAAGAAGGACAAGCTGACGTATGCCAGCGCACCCGAACGCATGCTGGCCGCCATCGGCGAGCCGCAACTGGTCGACACGCGCAACGACACGCGCTTGTCGCGCATCTTCGCCAACAAGGTCATCAAGATCTATCCCGCCTTCCGCGAGTTCTACGGCACCGAGGAAGTGATCGAGCAAGTCGTCTCGTATTTCCGCCACGCAGCGCAAGGATTGGAAGAGCGCAAGCAGATCCTGTATCTGCTGGGGCCTGTCGGCGGCGGCAAGTCGTCCATCGCGGAAAAACTCAAGTCGCTGATGGAACACGTGCCTTTCTATTGCCTGAAAGGCTCGCCCGTCAACGAATCGCCGCTGGGCCTGTTCAACGAGGAAGAGGACGGCACCATCCTGGAAGAGGATTACGGCATACCGCGCCGCTACCTGCGCAACATCCCCAGTCCGTGGGCCGTCAAGCGCCTGCATGAATACAATGGCGACATCAACCAGTTCCGCGTCGTCAAGCGCTATCCGTCCGTGCTGAAGCAGATCGCCATCTCGAAAACGGAGCCGGGCGACGAGAACAACCAGGATATTTCCTCGCTCGTGGGCAAGGTCGACATCCGCAAGCTGGAAGACTACGCACAAGACGATCCGGACGCCTACAGCTATTCGGGCGGCCTGTGCCTGGCCAACCAGGGCCTGATGGAATTCGTGGAAATGTTCAAGGCCCCCATCAAGGTCTTGCACCCCTTGCTGACGGCCACGCAGGAAGGCAATTACAAGGGTACGGAAGGTTTCGGCGCGATTCCGTTCGACGGCATCATCCTGGCCCACTCGAATGAGTCGGAATGGAAGACCTTTAAAAACAACCGCAACAACGAGGCCTTCCTTGACCGTATCTATATCGTCAAGGTGCCGTACTGCCTGCGTGTGACCGATGAAATCAAGATCTACGACAAGCTGGTGGCCAATTCCTCGCTGGTCAAGGCCCCGTGTGCGCCCGGCACCCTGCGCATGATGGCGCAGTTCGCCATCCTGTCGCGCCTGAAAGACCCGGAAAACTCCAGCATTTTCTCGAAGATGCTCGTCTACGATGGCGAAAACCTCAAGGATACAGACCCGAAAGCCAAGTCCATGCATGAATACGTGGATTACGCGGGCGTGGACGAGGGCATGAACGGGCTGTCGACGCGCTTTGCCTTCAAGATCCTGTCCAAAGTGTTCAACTTTGACAATTCCGAAGTGGCCGCCAATCCCGTGCACCTACTCTATGTACTGGAGCAGCAGGTCGAGCGCGAACAGTTCGCGCCGGAACTCGAACAGCGCTACTTCTCCTATATTAAAGAGCACCTGGCGCAGCGTTATGTGGAATTCATCGGCAAGGAGATCCAGACAGCTTACCTGGAAAGCTATTCGGAATACGGTCAGAACATTTTCGACCGCTATGTGACGTTTGCCGATTTCTGGATACAGGACCAGGAATACCGCGATCCTGACACGGGCGAAAGCTTCGACCGCGAATCGCTGAACAATGAACTCGAGAAGATCGAGAAGCCGGCGGGCATTTCCAATCCGAAGGATTTCCGCAATGAAATTGTGAACTTCGGGCTGCGCGCGCGGGCGTCGAACGGCGGCAAGAATCCCGCCTGGACCAGTTATGAAAAGTTCCGCACCGTGATCGAAAAGAAAATGTTCTCGAATACGGAGGAATTGCTGCCCGTGATTTCCTTCAATGCCAAGGCCAGTGCCGACGACGCCAACAAGCACGCCGACTTCGTGGCCCGCATGGTGGAAAAAGGCTATACGGCCAAGCAGGTACGCCTGTTATGCGAATGGTACTTGCGCGTACGCAAGTCGTCATAGCGCGGACAGCAAAGGCGCGCTCCCGCCCGGTGACTGGCGGGGCGCGCAAGACGAGAGGCAAGGAGGCACCCTTTGACATACCTCATCGACAGGCGCTTGCAAAGCAAGAATAAATCCGCCGTCAACCGCGAGCGTTTCCTGCGGCGCTACAAGGGCCAGATCAAGGATGCCGTGGGGCGCGCCATCAAAGGGCGCTCGATCACGGACGTCGAGAATGGCGAGAAAGTCAGCATCCCCGTCAAGGATGTGGGCGAACCGTCGTTCGGCCACGCGCATGGCGGCGTATGGGAAGTGGTCAATCCCGGCAACAAGGAATACCTGAAGGGCGACCAGATTGCCCGGCCGAAAGGCGGTGGCGGCGGACGGGGCAAGGCGGGCAATAGCGACGAGACGACGGAAGACGACTTCATCTTCGAATTGTCGCGCGAAGAGTTCATGAATTATTTCTTCGAGGACCTGGAATTGCCGCACATGGTGAAAACCCAGTTGACGGCCACCACGGAATTCAAGAACCAGCGCGCCGGCTACAATATGTCGGGCACGCCATCGAACATCCATGTGCTGCGCTCCCTGCGCGGCGCGCTGGGACGTCGCATCGCCGTGGGCGGCGGCGCCCGCAAGCAATTGGCGCAGGCCGAGGAAGACCTGGCGGCCCTGCTGCTGGAAGGCGTGCCCGAGGACGACATACTGGTGCAGGAACTGCGTCGCCAGATCCACCACATCCACACGCGCCTGCTGGCCATTCCCTTCATCGACCCGTTCGACTTGCGCTACAGCAATCGCATCAAGGTGCCCAAGCCGATGACGCAGGCGGTGATGTTCTGCATCATGGACGTCTCCGGTTCCATGGACGAGTCGCGCAAGGACACGGCCAAGCGCTTCTTCATCCTCTTGTATCTGTTCCTCAAGCGCGCCTACGACAAGATCGAGGTGGTCTTCATCCGCCACCATACGGCGGCGGCGGAAGTGGACGAGCATGAATTCTTCAATTCGCGCGAGTCCGGCGGCACCGTGGTGTCTTCCGCCCTGCACTTGCTCAATACCATCATCGACGAGCGCTATGGCGCGGGACAATGGAACAGCTATGTTGCGCAGGCGTCCGACGGCGATAACTGGGACAACGATTCCGTGCTGTGCCGGCAGTTGCTGATCAATACCATCATGCCCAAGGTGCAGTACTACACCTATGTCGAAATCACCGATGGCCCGCAGCAAAACCTGTGGGAGCAATATGCGGGCGTGCTCGACCATCACGCCCATTTCGCCATGCAAAAGATCGTCACGCCGGCCGATATCTACCCGGTCTTCCGCGAACTGTTCAAGAAACAGGTGAAATGATGAGTGCAGCCTTTGACCGCGCCAGCAACACCCCGGGCGAACCGTTCGTGCGCCTGCGCCACCCGAATGCCCTGCCCGAGCAGTCGGAATGGACGTTCGAACTGATCGAGCAAATCCACGAGGAAATTCGCCGCGTGGCGAAGCAGTTTGGCCTGGACACCTATCCGAACCAGCTGGAAATCATCACGGCGGAGCAAATGATGGATGCCTACACCTCGGTGGGCATGCCCGTTTCCTATAACCACTGGTCGTTCGGCAAGCATTTTTTATCGACCGAGAAAAGCTACAAGCGCGGGCAGATGGGCCTGGCCTACGAGATCGTCATCAACTCAAACCCGTGCATCGCCTATTTAATGGAGGAAAACAGCCTGACCATGCAATCGCTGGTGATCGCGCATGCGGCCTACGGCCACAACTCCTTCTTTAAAGGCAACTATCTGTTCCGCGCCTGGACGGATGCCGACGCCATCATTGACTATATGGTGTTTGCCAAGAATTACATCGCCGAATGCGAGCAGCGCCATGGCGTCGATGCGGTGGAATTGCTGCTCGACTCTTGCCACGCCATCCAGAATTATGGCGTGGACCGCTACAAGCGCCCGGCGAAACTGTCGATGGCGAAGGAATATGCGCGCCAGAAAGAGCGTGAAGCCTATGTGCAGTCGCAAATCAACCAGCTGTGGCGCACCCTGCCCCGGCGTGACGAGGACGAGGACGAGGACGACCAGCGCAAAGCCAGTCCCCGCTTTCCGCCCGAACCCGAGGAAAACCTGCTGTACTTTATAGAGAAGTACGCGCCGCTGCTGGAACCATGGCAGCGCGAGATGGTGCGCATCGTGCGCAAGATTTCCCAATATTTCTATCCGCAGCGACAAACCCAGGTGATGAACGAGGGTTGGGCCACCTTCTGGCACTACACCATATTGAACCAGCTCTACGACGAAGGCGTGGTGGGCGACGGCTTCATGATGGAATTTCTGAAAAGCCATACCAACGTGGTCTATCAGCCGCCCATCGACAGCCCCTATTACAACGGCATCAATCCGTATGCGCTGGGTTTTGCCATGATGAGCGACATCCGCCGCATCTGCGAGCATCCGACCGAGGAAGACCGGGCCTGGTTCCCCGACATGGCCGGCACCGACTGGCGCAAGAGCCTGGACTTTGCCATGCGCAATTTCAAGGATGAAAGCTTCATTGCCCAGTATTTGTCGCCGCAGCTGATCCGCGAATTCCATTTCTTTGCCGTGCTCGACGACGACAAGAATGAAAAACTGGCCATTTCCGCCATCCATGACGATGCTGGCTACCGCTACGTGCGCCAACAGTTGGCCGAGCAGTACAACCTGGGCAACCGCGAGCCGAATATCCAGGTCTGGTCCGTCAATACGCGCGACGACCGCGCACTGACCCTGCGTCACACGCAATTCCAGCGCCGCCCGCTGAACCAGCAGGCAGCCGAAGTGCTCAAACATGTGGCACGGCTATGGGGCTTCGACGTGCACCTCGACACACTCGATCCGCAGGGCGTCGTCCTGGGTACCCTGAATTGCCGGCGCGAGAAGCGCAATCGGCGCGACGATGCGCCGGCACGACCATAAGTGATATTATTGATAATTATTTTAGCAAGAACATAAGCGCATCCTATGCCACCATAGGAATTCCGTATGGCCTGGCGACGTCGAAACAGCCTCCAGGACCGCCTTTTTTGACCTGGATTAAGCACCTTTCGCACCCGATTGGTGCGCGCGCACGGCTAAGTGGTCTGGTTCCGAGGCAAAACATTTCCAAAAGGAAAGATTTTCCTCCAAATTTAGCGGTTTCCATATTGAATATCACGAAATATAATTCCGCCATATGGGCACATCGGAGAACTTAGCAGTGGTAGCCCAAAACGGCTGTAAAAAACCGATAAGACCGCCTTTTTTTATGTCCGAAAGCGTGCAAAGATGACATAAGCAAGTACGTTTTCAGGGCGCAAAAGCGCCAAAAATTTAACCGGTTTTAGGCGTTAAAAATCTGTGTAAAATAAAGAATTCGTATGTATAATTCGGCGACGTCCCGGATACGGCTGGAGCTTTGTGTCGTCATTTTGGGGTTCAGTTGCAAGACAAGAGATGGTATTTGGAGAAAGCAGGCATGAATTTTTCGAACGAGAAAAGTCCCAAGAACTACACAGGCATAACTGTCGTTGTCCTGCTGCACGTTCTCGCGGCTTACGGGATCGCGACGGGCTTGGGCAAGCGGTTAGTTACCAAAATGATGGAACCGGTTGAAACCAAGATTATCGAGGAAGTCAAACCGCCTCCACCGAAGGATCTTCCACCGCCACCACCGCCGCCAGAAATGAAGGCGCCACCGCCGCCATTCATTCCGCCAGTCGAGGTGAACGTGCAGCAGCCGCCACCACAGCAGAACGTGATTGCAAATGCGACTGCCGTGAAGCCAGCCACGAATGTATTGGCACCGCCAGCAGCGCCTGCACAGCCTTCGCCAACTCCTGGACCAGCCAAATCGGTGCGCACACCGGCCGTGGTTGACTTCAGTGTCTGCGAAAAACCGGCTTATCCAAAGTCGTCGCAGCGCAATGAGGAAACCGGTGTGGTGACACTGTCGTTCCTGATCGGTGTAGACGGCAAGGTCGCTGATTCGAAGATCGTGAAGTCCAGCGGCTTCAGAGACCTGGACAAAGCTGCAGTGCAAGGTATCAGCCGCTGTACATTTAAGCCGGCAACAGTTGACGGCAAGCCGGAGCAAGGCTGGCAGCAAATGCAATACGTTTGGTCGCTGGATTAAAACCCGAGACAGTTATCCCCTGTCTCACACTATGATTTCGTTGTCATTACGTTCAGCGATCTGTTATTTTTAATTTTGGAGGAAGCATGTTTAAGAATACCCGTTTGTCCGCATTTTTTGCCGCGGTTCTGTTGTCCGTCACCGCCACTACCGCTCTGGTAGCAGCACCGGCATTCGCTGACGCGCCAGCATCGGCTGCCGCTTCGGCTCCTGCGGCAGACGCTGCACCAGCACCAGTTGCCGCAGATGCAGCAGCTCCAGCAGCAGACGCAGCAGCTCCAGCCGCTGACGCAGCCGCTCCAGCCAAAACCGAAGAAGTGCACAACCCGTTCGGCCTGTCCGCAGTATGGGACGGCGGCTTCGTGCCACGCGCTACCCTGATCATCCTGTCCATCATGTCGATCGGCAGCTGGTACATCATCATCACCAAGCTGCTGGATCAAATGAAGATCTTCAAGCAAGCTAAAGAAGCCGCTTCCAAATTCTGGAAAGCTCCTTCGATCGCTGCTGGTTCGGCAACCTTGAGCGATGGCTCGCCATTCCGCTTCATCGCTGAATCGGGCACCAAGGCAACCGCACACCATGACGGCGCCCTGCTGGAACAAATCGATCTGTCGACCTGGGTGACGATGTCGATCCAGCGCGCTTCGGACAAAGTTCAATCGCGTCTGCAAGATGGCCTGTCGTTCCTGGCAACCGTTGGTTCGACCGCACCGTTTATCGGTCTGTTCGGTACCGTTTGGGGTATTTACGGCGCGCTGACCGCTATCGGCATGACCGGTAACGCATCGATCGATAAAGTTGCAGGTCCAGTTGGTGAAGCACTGATCATGACCGCTTTCGGTCTGCTGGTCGCCGTTCCTGCTGTTCTGGGTTACAACTGGCTGGTTCGTCGTAACAAATCCGCAATGGAAGACATCCGCTCGTTCAGCGCCGACGTTCACTCGGTTCTGGTTTCCGGCGTAATGTCGACCAGCGAAGCTGGCCGTGCTGCCGGCGCTAAAAAGATCGGATAAGAATCATGTCGATGTCCGTCGGCTCCGACAGCGGAGATGAAGATCAAGTAATGTCAGAAATCAACACGACGCCGCTCGTCGACATCATGTTGGTTTTGCTGATCATTTTCTTGATTACAAGTCCAGTTGTCCTCAAGCTGCAGAAAATCGATCTGCCGATTGAGGCCAATCAAGCCCTGCAAACCAAGCCAGAGAACGTTAACATCGTTGTTAACAAGGACGGCGAGATTTACCTGGGCCAGACCAGACTGAAAGACACGAACGAACTGTTCGATTATCTTAAAGTTGAAGCAGTGAAAGTACCGCAGCCGGAAGTACACGTTCGTGGCGACCAAGAAGCACGCTACGAATCGATCGGCCGGGTTATTTACACGACCCAACGTGCCGGGATCCAGAAGGTCGGCTTCATCACCGAACCGCCTGACAAGGGCTGATAGCGGCTGGCAGCGGCGTCCCGGCAACATGGGGATGCCACTGCCGGAAGCTGACCGGGCGGCAGTTTCGCCCGGTGCTTCGTTGGACTTCTTAAAGGAAACACTATGAGTATGAATGTCGGTTCGGGAAGCGCAGCAGGCGCGGATCCGGAACCAATGATGGAACTGAACATGACGCCCCTCATCGACGTGATGCTGGTGCTGATTATCATGTTGATCATCACGATTCCTAAGCAAAACCACTCGGTGAACCTGAACATGCCGGTCGGCACCCCGCCGCCACCGACAACCGAACCAGTGGTCGTCACGATCGATGTCGATTTTGATGGCACTATCTTGTGGGACAATCAGGTAGTACCTGATCGTAATACGCTGGAAGCCAAGCTGAGCAACGTTGCTGCGCAAGCAGACCAGCCAGAAGTGCATCTGCGTCCTAACAAGCTGGTGGAATACAAAGTCGTCGCCGGTGTGATGGCGTCGGCACAGCGTCTGGGCGTGACCAAAATCGGTCTGGTCGGCAACGAGCAATTCCAGTAAGCTGTAGCAATCAGGTTATCTTTACATCCGAATAGGCAGGACTTCCTGCCTATTCGCTTTTTACTGAAAGACTTTCTCATGTCCAAGTTTCGTCTCGCTCATCTCGGCCTCGTCATGGCCGCTATCGGTTTTACCGCAGCAACTCCCGTAATCGGCCTGGGCTCGCTGGCATACGCCGCGGACACCGTGCGTGCCGAAGTGGGCAAGCCACTGCAAGAAGCGCAAAAACTCGCTAGCAGCGGCAAAAACAAGGAAGCACTGGCCAAGCTGCGCGAAGCTGACAGCGTCGGCGGCAAGACCGCCTTTGAAAGCTACCAGATCGAGCGCGTGCGCGCCTCGGCCGCAGCTGCCGCCGGCGATAACGGCACCGCCATCAAGGCTTTCGAAGCCGTCATCAATTCCGGCCGCCTGAGCGCCGCCGAAGCCCCCAAATTCACGCAAGCGCTGGCAGGCATGTACTACCGCGCCAAGGACTGGCCAAATACCATTACCTGGATCAAACGCTCGCTGAAAGACCGCGACGATGCGCAGATGCGCGAATTGCTGATCCAGACCTACTACGTCAGCGGCAACTACGCCGAAGCGGCCAAGGAACTGCAAGCGCGCGGCGGCAACTCGGAAGCGAGCCTGCAAATGCTGGCCAACATCCAGATGAAGCAAAATGACAAGGGCGGCTATGTGGCCACCCTGGAAAAACTGGCCGCCAGCTATCCAAAGACCAGTTACTGGGCTGACCTGCTGAACCGCGTCTCGGGCAAACCTGGCTTCTCGCAGCGCCTGGGCCTGGATGTCCAGCGCCTGCGCCTGGCCAACGGCCTGTTCACCAAGCCGTCCGAATACATGGAAATCAGCCAGCTGGCCCTGCAAGCAGGCAATCCTGGCGAAGCTTTGGCCATCATCGACCAGGGCTACAAAAAAGGCGTGCTGGGTACCGGCACCGATGCCGCCCGTCACCAGCGCCTGAAAGACCTGGCCCTGAAAACCCAGGCTGACCTGAAGGCCAGCGCCGCCAAGTCGGAAGCGGAATACGTCAAGAACAAGGACGCTGACAGCTTGAACAAGCTGGGCTTTGCCCTGGTCTACGATGGCCAGACCGACAAGGGTCTGGGGCTGATGAATGACGCCGTGAAAATGGGCACCGCCAAGTACGCGGAAGAAGGCAAGCTGCATCTGGGCATTGCTTACATGCACGCCGGCAAGAAGTCCAATGCAACGACGGCATTCAAGGCCGTCAAGGGCACGGATGGCGCGGCTGACCTGGCCCGTTACTGGACTTTAATGAACAAGTAATTGACATCGAACCCAAGCTACTGCGCGTCGCGCTTTGCGGCCTGTGATGCTCACCGTACTACGGTACGGTTGCGCTTCTCGGCCACAAATCACTGCCGCTCGCTACGCTTGGGTTCGACGTTGAGAGTGTATTGAATCAATACTAAAGCGTTGCCAGCACACCCGCCGGCAACGCTTTTTATCATTTCAGCAGGGAAATTACCCCTGTGCCCACCCTGCCGGGTGTGCATCCCCGAAACAGTCCGTATAATCCCCCTTTTGGCACAGTTTTTCATCAGATTCCTATGAAGGTATTCCGCGGACTTCCCAATGCCCAGGCACGAGCGCCTTGCGCTCTGACCATCGGCAATTTTGACGGTGTCCACATCGGCCATCAAGCCTTGCTGGCGCGCGTGCGCGGCGCGGCGACCGAACTCGGCATTGAAGCGGCCGTGATGACGTTCGAACCGCACCCGCGTGAATTCTTCGCGCAGCGCGCGGGCGACCTGTCGAAGGCGCCGCAGCGCATCGCCAACCTGCGCGACAAGCTGCAATCGCTGGACGACGCCGGCATAGACAGAGTCGT
Organism: Janthinobacterium darwini; assembly: GCF_051380905.1. NCBI lineage: Bacteria > Pseudomonadati > Pseudomonadota > Betaproteobacteria > Burkholderiales > Oxalobacteraceae > Janthinobacterium > Janthinobacterium darwini. The sequence goes on along the minus strand of NZ_JBNYXX010000001.1, from coordinate 289,273 downwards.
CGTCGAGCACTTCAGCGCGCAATTCGCCGCCTTGACGCCGCAGGAATTCACGGAAAAAGTCCTCGTCAGCGGCTTGCATGTGAAATGGCTGATGGTTGGCGACGATTTCTGCTATGGCGCCCGGCGCGCCGGCGACGTCGCCATGCTGCAGGAAGCGGGTCGCGAATACGGTTTCCATGTGGAAACTTTGCCGACGGTGATGAATGGCAGCACGCGCATCTCGTCGTCCGCCGTGCGCCTGGCCCTGGCCGCCGGTGATTTCCCCCTTGCCACGCAGTTGCTGGGCCATCCGTACGCCATTTCCGGCCACGTCATCCACGGCCAGAAGCTGGGCCGTACCCTGGGCTTCCCCACCTTGAACCTGCGCGTGGCGCACCGTCCCGCCCTGTCCGGCATCTTCATCGTGCAAGTGCACGGCCTGGGGCCGCTGCCGCTGCCGGCCGTGGCCAGCCTGGGCGTGCGCCCTACCGTCGACGACAGCGGCCGAGTCTTGCTGGAAGTGCATCTGTTTAATTTCAATCTATCCTGCTACGGCAAGCTGGTACGCGTGGAGTTTTTGGAAAAGCTGCGCGACGAAGAAAAGTATGACGACTTGCCCACCCTGACGGCCGCCATCGAGCGAGACTCGAACCAGGCGCGCGCCTATTTTGAGAAGCGCAGCGGCGCCATTACCGCCACCGACCGAATTTGACGCCGGCCAACTCCGCCGCCTGGCGGCGCCTGTCGCCGCAAACCCGCTGCAAAAATATACTCCACACCATTAAAGAAGATTATGTCCGATCAAAACAAGCCAGCCACGCCCAAGCAAAACAAGAAGCCTGAAAGCAAATACCCGGTCAACATGACGGAAACCCCGTTCCCGATGCGCGGCGACATGGCCAAGCGCGAGCCGCAATGGGTACAGCAATGGCAAGACAAGAAGATTTACGAGCGTGTGCGCAAGGCTGCTGCCGGCCGTCCGAAATTCATCCTGCATGACGGTCCGCCGTACGCGAATGGCGACATCCACCTGGGCCACGCCGTCAACAAGATCCTGAAGGACATGGTCGTCAAGTCGCGCTCGCTCGCCGGCTTCGATGCGCCGTATGTACCTGGCTGGGATTGCCACGGCATGCCCATCGAGATCCAGATCGAAAAACTGCACGGCAAGAACCTGCCGACGGCCGAAGTATTGGAAAAGGCCCGCGCCTATGCGAATGTGCAGGTCGAACGCCAGAAGAAGGATTTCATCCGCCTGGGCGTGCTGGGCGAGTGGGACAACCCGTATCTGACCATGGCGCACGGCAATGAAGCCGACGAATTGCGCGCACTGGGCAAGCTGCTGGAAAAAGGCTATGTCTACCGCGGCCTGAAACCCGTCAACTGGTGCTTCGACTGCCAGTCGGCGCTGGCCGAGGCGGAAGTGGAATACGCGGAAAAACGCGATCCCGCCATCGACGTCGGGTTCAAGTTCGCCGAGCCGGAAAAACTGGCGGCCGCCTTCGGCCTGCCTTCCCTGCCGACGGATAACGGTTTCATCGTCATCTGGACCACCACGCCGTGGACCATCCCGTCGAACCAGGCGCTCAACGTGCACCCGGAAGTGAAATATGCGCTGGTGAAGACCGAGCGCGATGGCCAGCCGCTGCTGCTGATCCTGGCGCAAGACCTGGTCGTGGCCAGCCTGGCGCGCTTCAAGCTCGATGGCACGACGATCGCCACCTGCGACGGCGCGGCCCTGGCCGGCATCAGCTTCCGCCACCCGCTGCATGCCAGCGATGCCTTCTATGACCGTTTGTCGCCGTTGTACCTGGCAGAATACGTGACCACGGAAAGCGGCACCGGCGTGGTGCACTCGGCGCCAGCCTATGGCCTGGACGACTTTATCTCGTGCAAGGCGCACGGCATGAAGGACGACGACATCATCAAGCCCGTCATGGGCGACGGCAAGTTCGCATCGACCCTGCCCCTGTTCGGCGGCATGACCATCTGGGAAGCGTCGAAACCGATCTGCAACGCCTTGCGCGATGCAGGCGCGCTGTTCGAAGTGAAGATGTTCGACCACAGCTACATGCATTGCTGGCGTCATAAGACGCCGATCATCTACCGCGCCACGTCGCAGTGGTTCGCCGGCATGGACGTGACGCCGAAGGACGGCGGAGCGACCCTGCGCGAGACGGCCTTGAAAGGCATCGCCGACACCGAGTTCTTCCCGGACTGGGGCCAGGCGCGCCTGCACGGCATGATCGCCAACCGCCCTGACTGGACCCTCTCGCGCCAGCGCCAGTGGGGCGTGCCGATGGCCTTCATCGTGCACAAGGAAACGGGCGACCTGCATCCGCGCACGCCGGAATTGCTGGAGCAGGTGGCCAAGCTGATCGAAAAGAACGGCATCGAGGCATGGCAGGCGCTGGACTTGCAAGACCTGATCGGTGACGAAGCGGCCATCTACGCCAAGAACAAGGACACGCTGGACGTGTGGTTCGATTCCGGCGCAACGCACCAGACGGTGCTGGGCGGCCCGCAAGGCCACGGTTCGCACTCGACGCAGCTGCAATTCCCGGCCGACCTGTACCTGGAAGGCTCGGACCAGCATCGCGGCTGGTTCCACTCGTCCCTGCTGGTGTCGTCGATGCTGAATGGCCGTCCGCCATACAAGGCCCTGCTGACGCACGGCTTCACGGTCGATGGCGAAGGCAAGAAGATGTCCAAGTCGCTGGGCAACACGCTGGCGCCGCAAAAAATCTCGGACACCCTGGGCGCGGACATCCTGCGCCTGTGGATCGCCTCGACCGACTACACGGGCGAACTGTCGATCTCCGACGAGATCCTCAAGCGCGTGACCGAATCGTACCGCCGCATCCGCAACACGCTGCGTTTCCTGCTGGCGAACACCTCGGATTTCAATCCGGCCACGGACGCCGTGCCGACGGCGGAGATGTTCGAGATCGACCGCTATGCGCTGGCCAACATGGCCTCGCTGCAAACGCAGATTGAGAACAACTACGCGCGCTACGAGTTCCACCCGGTGGTGTCGAAGCTGCAAACGTACTGCTCGGAAGACCTGGGCGGCTTCTACCTGGACATCCTGAAGGACCGTTTGTACACCTCCGGCCTGACGTCGCACGCGCGCCGCTCCGCGCAGACGGCTCTGTGGCACATCACGCAAAGCCTGCTGCGCCTGATGGCCCCGGCCCTGTCGTTCACGGCCGAAGAAGCGTGGGCCGTCTTCGCCGGCAGCGAAGCGTATGCTGCCAGCGATGAAACCATCTTCACGCAAACCTGGTGGCAACTGCCGGAAGTGTCGGATGCCGCCGACCTGCTGGAGAAATACACGGCCCTGCGCGCAGTCCGCACGGACGTCACAAAACAGCTGGAGGACTTGCGCACCTCGGGCGCCATCGGCTCCTCGCTGCAGGCGGAACTGACAATCAAGGCCGCGCCGATGAAGTACAAGCTGTTGACCACCCTGGGCGACGACTTGAAATTCGTCTTCATCACCTCGCAGGCAACGGTAGCCGAAGTGGCCGACGAAGCGGCCGAAGAGGTGGTCGTGACAGCGTCGACGGCGCAGAAGTGCGAGCGCTGCTGGCATTACCGCGCAGACGTGGGCACGGACGCCGCGCATGCCACCCTGTGCGGCCGCTGCGTCAGCAACCTGTTTGGCAAGGGCGAAGTTCGCCGCTTCGCTTAAAACGGTGCGGGGCGGGAATTCTTACCCGCTCCCGCACCGCTTCCCACCGCCGCTGCCCGCAAGAGTATCGGCGGCTTTATCTTCCCTGGAAAAATATGGCCACTAAAAACCGTTTTTCATCGAAATCGTCATCCTCTTCGTCGCTGGTGCCCTGGCTGGGCATTGCCGCCATCGTCATCCTGTTCGACCAGATCACCAAGATCACGATCCTGAAGACTTTCCGCTATGCGCAAGAGATGGTCATCACCTCGTATTTCAACCTGGTGCTCGCGTATAACAAGGGCGCCGCGTTCAGCTTCCTGTCCGACCAGGGTGGCTGGCAGCGCTATTTCTTCACCGGCATCGCCCTCGCGGCGGCCATCTACATCATTTATTTGCTGAAAAAGCACGCCGGCCAGCGCATGTTTTGCTGGGCCCTGGCGCTGATCCTTGGCGGCGCACTGGGCAACGCCATCGACCGCCTGATCTACGGCCATGTGGTCGACTTCCTCGACTTCCACTGGAAAAGCTGGGGCCACTTCCCCGCCTTCAATATCGCCGACAGCGCCATCTGCATCGGCGCGGCCCTGTTCATCATCGATGAACTGCGCCGGGTAAACAAATAAACAAGCAGGAGAACGGCATGGAATTGTCCGGCAAAAAAATCGTCCTGGGACTTTCGGGCGGCGTCGCCTGCTACAAGGCGGCGGAACTGTGCCGCGCCCTGACCAAGGCAGGCGCCTCGGTGCAGGTGGTGATGACGGATGCGGCCAGCCATTTCATCACGGCCGTGACGATGCAGGCCCTGTCGGGCCACCCCGTGCACACGAGCCAGTGGGATGCGCGCATCGACAACAACATGGCGCATATCGATTTGACGCGCCATGCGGATGCCATCCTGATCGCGCCGTGTTCGGCCGATTTTCTGCGCAAGCTGGCGCATGGCGTGTGCGACGACCTGCTGTCGACCCTGTGCCTGGCACGTCCCTCCCACCTGCCTTTGCTGGTGGCGCCGGCGATGAACGTGGAGATGTGGCAGAACCCCGCCACGCAGCGCAATGTGCAGCAGCTGCGCGACGACGGCATCAAGCTGCTCGGCCCGGCCGCTGGCGAACAGGCGTGCGGCGAAACGGGCCTGGGCCGCATGCTGGAACCGGAACAGCTCTTGACGGAGCTGATCGCCGCCTTCCAGCCGAAAGTGCTGGCGGGCAAGCGCGTGCTGGTCACGGCCGGTCCCACCTTTGAAGCCATCGACCCTGTGCGCGGCATCACCAATCTGTCCTCGGGCAAGATGGGCTATGCGGTAGCGCGCGCGGCGCGCGAAGCGGGCGCCGAAGTGCTGCTCATTTCCGGCCCCACAGCCCTGGACGCGCCTTTCGGCGTGCGCCGCATCGATGTGCAAAGCGCGCAGCAGATGCATGATGCGGTGCTGGCCCACGTCGACGGCCAGCATGTCTTCGTCGCCGTCGCCGCCGTGGCCGACTGGCGCGTGGCCAACGCCAGCGAACAGAAGATGAAAAAGCAGGCTGACGGCTCCGTTCCCGAACTGAAGTTTGCGCAAAATCCCGATATCTTGGCCACTGTAGCGGCACGCACCAACCTGGCCGGCTATCCCTACTGTGTGGGCTTTGCGGCCGAATCGGAAAACCTGGTGGAATTCGGCTCGACCAAGCGCGAAAAAAAGGGCATCCCCTTGCTGGTCGGCAATATCGGCCAGAATACCTTCGGCCAGGACGACAACACCATTATCCTGTTCGATGAAGATGGCCATACCGTGCTGCCGCGCGCCTCGAAACTGAACCTGGCGCGCCAGCTGATTTCGGAAATCTCGAAACGCCTGGCAAAAAATTCGCTCCTCAAGTAACCCTTTATACGACTTAGCTTAGTTAGTTAGATTAATGAAAAATATCGACATCAAGATCCTCGACGCCCGCATGAAAGAACTGCTTCCAGCCTACGCCACGCCCGGCAGCGCGGGCCTGGACCTGCGCGCCTGCATAGACGAGGCCATCACCATCGAAGCGGGACAGACGGTGCTCATTCCCACCGGCCTGGCCATCCACATCGGCGACCCGTCGTATGCGGCCATGATTTTGCCGCGCAGCGGCATGGGCCACAAAAACGGCATTGTATTGGGGAATCTGGTAGGCTTGATCGACTCCGATTATCAGGGCCAGTTGATGGTATCGACCTGGAACCGGGGCCAGAGCGCTTTCACGCTCAATCCCATGGAACGCCTGGCACAGCTGATTATCGTGCCAGTGCTGCAAGTGGGCTTTAACGTCGTCGAGGAATTCGGCGACAGCGAACGCGGTGTTGGCGGTTTCGGCAGCACCGGCAAACATTAAGGATTGTCTTATGCCAGGTTTTCGCCATCTGATCCCAGTCACGACTTCGCTGCGCCATCTGGCCTCGCCATTGCTGGTCGCTTGCGTTGCGCTTCTTTCTGCCTGCACCACGCCGACGACGAATGGCAACGGCCCGTTCAACGTCGTGCCGGCACCCGATGCGCCGGCCCTGACGGCGCAGCAAAGGGCGGCGCAGGAAGAACTGGTGAAGATGGTGGCGCTGCAGGACCGCCTGTCGAAAGTCTCGGCGCCCCTGCTGATCAACAATGCGGACCTGTGCAAGACGTATGCGCGCAACCTGCTGGGCTTCACGGCGCAGAATAAGTATTCCTACCCGGGCATCTATGCCGACGCGGCACAGGCAGCCCTCGGCTACGGCGAACAGATGCAGGTTTCGGGCGTGCTGCCAGGCAGCGGCGCCGCGCGCGCCGGCTTGCGCAAGGGCGACGGCTTGCTCGCCGCCGAAGGCAAGCCGCTGCCCGCCGGCCCGAAAGCGGAAGGCCCGTTCGGCGCCATCGTCGGCCCGCTGGCCTCCAAGAGCGCCAGCCTGAACATGACCATCGCCCGCGACGGCCAGCAGCAGGATCTGAAAATTCCCGTCACGCGCGCCTGCGCCTTCCGCGTCGCCCTGGGCAATGCGGACAATATCAACGCGTATTCGGACGGTGCGCGCATCATGCTCACGCGTGGCATGGTCAATGCGGCGCAAAATGACGAAGGCATCGCCTTCGTCATCGCCCGCGAAATGGCGCACAACATCCTCGACCACCCGCGCAGCCAGCGCACGGCAGGCACGGCAGGCAGCATCATCGACAGCCTGGGCGCCGTGCAGCCCGACGTATCGATGCTGACGGGCGCCGCCGGTATCAAGGCCATGCCGCAGGAACTCGACGTGCAAGCCGACACCCTGGCCATCTACCTGCTGGCGCGCGCCGGCTACAACGTCGACAACGCCGCCCGCTTCTGGCAGCGCATGGCCACGCAAGTGCCTGCCTCGGTCGCCAACGGCTACACGGCCCTGCATCCGGGCACCAACTCGCGCATGGCTGCCATCAACCGCGCCGTCACCGACGTGCGCGCCAAGCAGGCGGCAAAGAAGCCGCTCAAACCTTAAGCACGGAGGCGCCTGACAAAACCAAGTTTGCTCAGGCGCCGGGGAAATTCGGGAAGTAGGTGCCCATAATCCAAGTAAGGGCGCCGCAGAACACCACGGCTAAAAACAGGACTATGAGCAGCTTGCCGAACTTGGGAATACCCTCTTCTTGCGTCTTGACTTCATTTGACATGAAAATTCTCCGCAGGGTGGTGGAACAGGTAGTATATCCACAATCTTGAATACTATTCCATACTTTGCCGCAAACATGCGGCATCACTCTCGCGGCCCATGGACAGCATCGACCTTGAAGTTCTGAAAACCAGCGCCGCCTGGCTCGCCGCCGGCCACCGCTGCGAACTCGTCACCGTCATCAAGACCTGGGGCTCCAGCCCCCGCCCCGTGGGCGCCACGCTAGCCATCTGCGACGATGGCACGGTGGTCGGTTCCGTGTCCGGCGGCTGTATCGAGGATGACCTGATCGATACCGTCCGCGTGCACGGCATCGTGCGCACTCTGCCGGACGTCGTCAGCTACGGCATCAGCGCCGACGAGGCGCACCGCTTTGGCCTGCCCTGTGGCGGCACCATCGAACTGGCCATCGAGCCGCTGCATGCGGGCAGCGGCGTGGCCGAACTGCTGGCGCGCCTGGAGGCGCATGAACTGGTCGAGCGCCGCCTCGACTTGCGCAGCGGCGCCGTCACCCTGCAGCGCGCTACACCGGGCGCCGTGCTGGCCCTGGAAGATGGCATACTCACCACGCAGCACGGCCCGCGCTGGCGCTTGCTGATCATCGGCGCCAGCCAGCTGTCGCGCTTCGTGGCGCAAATCGCCACGGCCATGGATTACCACGTCATCGTCTGCGACCCCCGCGAGGAATACAGCGGCGGCTGGAACGTGCCCGGCGTACCGCTGCTGCACGCCATGCCTGACGACCTCGTGCTGGATTTGAAGCTCGACAGCCGCAGCGCCGTCGTCGCCCTCACGCACGATCCCAAGCTCGACGACCTGGCCCTGATGGAAGCACTCAAATCCCCGGCCTTCTATGTCGGCGCCATCGGCTCGCGCGCCAACAACGCCAAGCGCCGCGAGCGGCTGCTGCAGTTCGACGTCAGCGCGGAACAGCTGGCGCGCCTGCACGGCCCCATCGGCCTGTATATCGGCAGCAAGACCCCGGCCGAAATCGCCATTTCCATCCTGGCCGAGCTGACTGCAGTCAAAAACGGCGTGCCCGACGCCCTGCAGATCCAGCACGCGGCGGCCTTGACGCCACCCGGCACCGATATCTGTGCGCGCTAAGGCAGAAAGCAAGAAACGGGATGCCCCAGCATCGCCCTCCTGATACCGTCCCTGACTTTGGCCCACCATGACCCTGCTGCACTGGACCCACCCCCTGCCCGCCGGCTACCGCCGCGACGATGTCATCGCCTTCCACAGCCGTGACACGGAAGCCGTGGCCGAACAGCTCACGCCGACAGGACTGCGCAAGGGCATCCTGCTGCAAGGGGTGCCTGTCGTGCTGGATGTGGCGTTCACGGACGATGCCGCCGTCTGCCAGGCCGAGATCGACGACAACGACAATACCGTCGCCGATCGTCGAACGCCCCTGCACGGCGCGCTGCTCAACATCCTCGGCCTGCGCATCGATCCGCAGCCATTCGCCCAACTGGCCGCCAGCGATCCGCTGCTGGCGCCTTTGATCCGCGTCAACCCAGGCTTGCGCATCGTGCAGTCGGCCAGCCCCTTCGAGGCGCTGACCTGGGCCATCATCGGCCAGCAGATCAACCTGTCGTTCGCCATTTCCCTGCGCCGCACCTTCATTTTGCAGGCGGGCCGCAGGCACGGCAGCGGTTTGTGGTGCTACCCGGAGGCGCGCGACGTGGCGCAGCTATCCGTCGAGGACTTGACGAGCCGCAAATTTTCGCGCGCCAAGGCGGAAACCGTGCTGCGCCTGGCGCGCCTGGTCGACGAGGGCGCACTGTCGCTTGAGTTGCCGGCGTCCGGCGACGTGGCGGCGATCTCGCAGGCACTGCTGGCCGTGAAGGGCATTGGCCCGTGGACCGTCAATTACGCGCTGCTGCGCGGCTACGGCTACGCCGACTGCTCGCTGCATGGCGACGTGGCCATTCGCGCTGCCCTGCAAAAGCTGCTCGGCGAAGAGAGCAAGCCGGACATGGCGCGCACGGAACAATGGCTGCGCCAGTACGCGCCGCACCGCACCATGGCCGCGGCCCACCTGTGGGCCAGCCTGCATACGCCGGAAAAAAATAATTCACCAGAGCGGGAATAAACGGCGAGCGGCCAACGTCTATCCCTTGCAAGCCCTCAAAACCTCAAGGAGTCCATCATGCGCTTTACTACTTTTGCCGCCACCGCCCTGTTTACCGCCTTGTCCGCCCCGCTGGCTTTCGCCGCCGACGTCATGCCCGCCAACGGCATGCTGGTCAACGCCACAGGCATGACCGTGTACGTCTTCGACAAGGATGTCGCCGACAGCGGCAAGAGCGCCTGCAGCGGCGGCTGCCTGGTCGCCTGGCCCGCCGTCATCGCCACCGACGCGACGCCCGCCGCGCCGTATGGCAGCATCAAGCGTGAAGACAACGGCGCCATGCAGCTGACCTACAAGGGCAAGCCCCTGTACCTGTACAAGGAAGACAAGAAGCCGGGCGACGTCGCAGGCGACAATTTCAAGAACGTGTGGCACGTCGTCAAGCCTTAAGCTACCCGCCCCCTCTCCACGATGACCATGCAAGAGGACAGCCGCCAGCTGCAAGGGTGCCTGCCAGGCCTGCGTCGCTATGCGCGCGCGCTGGTCGGTCCCCTGCACGCGGACGACCTGGTGCAGGACACCGTGGAGCGGGCCTGGCGCAGGCTGGCACAGTGGCAGCGGGGCAGCGAAATGCGCCCCTGGCTATTCTCCATCATGCACAACCTGCACGTGGATCACTTGCGCCGCCCCGGCCTGGCGCTGCAGGAGCTGGACGATGACACCGTGCTGCACGCCCCGGAGCACGCGCCGGGGCAAGCGATCGCCATCGGTGAAATGGATGCGGCGCTGGCTCGCTTGCCGCTGGGGCAGCGCGAGGTCATCCTGCTCGTCGCGCTCGAACAGATGCCGTATGAGCAGGTGGCGACTACGCTGGACATCCCCGTCGGCACCGTGATGTCGCGCCTGTCGCGCGGACGCGACAAACTGCGCACCCTGCTCGATGGCCGCCCTGCAGGCAGCCAAGGCAGCGGCCCACCCACCCTGAAAGTCGTGAAATGACAACGCAAGCCATCAGCGAAGCGCAATTGCACGCCCTGGCCGACGGCGTCCTGCCCGAAGACCAGCGCGCGGCCATCGACGCCCACCTGCGCGCGCACCCCGAGGACGCCGCCAGGGTGGACGCCTGGCGTGAACAGAACCAGCAATTGCGCGCCCTGTTCGACCCGGTGCTGGAAGAAACCTTTCCGCCGGCCTTGCTGCAAGCAGCGGCCCCGCCGGCGGCCAACCAAGCCTGGTACAGCCACGCCATGCAGGCGGCAGCAGCCATCGTGCTGGTGTTCGCTGGCGGCATGGGCGGCTGGCTGCTGCGCGGCGATGGAGGCGACATGCGGGTCGCCAGCGCCAGCCCCCTGACCCTGGCGCGCAGCGCCGCCATCGCCCATGCCGTCTACACGCCCGAGGTGCGCCACCCCGTGGAAGTGGGGGTGGAGCAAGAGGCGCACCTGGTGCAATGGCTGTCGAAACGCCTGGGCAGCACCTTGCGGCCGCCTGTGCTGTCGCCGCTCGGCTATCACCTGATCGGCGGCCGCTTGCTGCCCGGCGATGGCGACGGCCCCGTGGCACAATTCATGTATGAAGAGGGCACTGGCAAGCGCCTGACCCTGTACGTGGCCAAGGAGCGGGCCGGCAAGCAGGAAACGGCTTTCCGCTACACGCAAGAAAAGGACTTGAGCGTTTTTTACTGGATTGACGGCCAGCTCGGTTATGCCCTCTCGGCGAGCCTTCCCAAACAGGCGCTGGGCAAGATAGCCGACGCCGTGTATACGCAGTTGGAACAGCCTCGATAAGTACAGGTTAGCCCTTATGACAGCACCGGCGCGCGCCGTTGTGCGCGTGCGCCGGCCAGGTGGATGCAGCCGGCCACCAGGCCCAGTACGACACCAAACACCGCCACCCCCATCCAGCCATAACGCTGCATCAGCCAACCGCTGGCCGCGACGCCGGCGGCGCCGCCGATGAAGGTGGCCGTCATGTACAGGCTGTTGATGCGGCCCTGTGCAGTCGGATCGACGGCAAAGGCGCGCGTCTGGTTCGCTACCAGCGCAGCCTGCACGCCGATGTCGAGCACGATCACGCCGATCACCAGCAAGGCCAGCGACGAGGCGGCGCCCGCCAGCAGCAGGTAGGACAGCGTCACAATGGCGATGCTCAGGCCGATGACCGTGCGCGAACCCAGTCTGTCAGCGGCCCTGCCACCGAGGGTGGCGGCCAGCGCGCCGGCCGCGCCGATGATGCCGAAGGCGCCGGCCCAGGCGCTGCCCAGGTGCCATGGGCCGTTGGCCAGCAACGACGCCAGGTTGACCCAGAACGCATTGAAGCATGCCCACAACAGCGCCTGGATCAGCATGGCTTCGCGCAGGGGGCGATGGTCGCGCGCCAGTGGCCACAGCGATGCCAGCAAGCGCCCGTAAGACAGGTCCGTGCCGGGTTTCCCGCGTGGCAGCAAGGCGGCGGCCGCGATCCACACGGGCACCATGAACGCTGCTTCCATGGCGTACACGACGCGCCAGCCCCAGGCATCGCCCACCACGCCGGCGACCGTGCGTCCCAGCAGGATGCCCACCATGATGCCGCTGACCACCGTCCCGACGGAACGGCCGCGCTCACCGGGTGGCGACATGCTCGCGGCGAGCGGCACCAGTTGCTGCGGCACGCAGCTGACGATACCCAGGCCAAACGATGCAACGATCAGCGCCCAGATGCCGGGCGCCAGCGCCGCCGCCAGGGCGCAAACGAAGGCCAGCGCGATCTGCCCCAGTACCAGGGTGCTCCGGTCGAATCGGTCGCCCAACGGCAGGAGCAGGGCCAACCCCGTGGCAAAGCCCAGCAGCGCCGCGCCGGCGACCAGATTGACGGCCGCCAGGTCGACGCCCAGGCCGGACTGGATCAGGGGCAGGATAGGCTGGGTGCAATAGATGTTAGTGATCACCGCGCCGGCGATCACCGCCATCATGAGGATCTTGCCGCGCGGCGCGGGCGTCACAGTGTGTACATTGGGCGGGGGATTGGGCGTGGGGCGCATGGCGCTGTCCTTTCTAATTGCCGCGGCAACATGCCGCAGCGAAGGAGACCAGCTTATCTACTTGCACCTGCAAAGAGAATCCCATAAGATTGAGAATCATTCTTCCAAATATTGATAGGCTGTCTATGAGAACAGGATGAGAACAAACCATGGATAGGTTGGAATCGATGAGCATCTTGCTGGCGGTGGTGGACGCGGGCAGCCTGTCGGCCGCCGCGCGCCGCCTCGGCATGCCGCTGGCCACTGTCAGCCGCAAGGTGGCGGCGCTGGAAACGCACCTCAACACGCGCTTGCTGCACCGTACGACACGCCAGTTGTCGCTGACGGAGGCCGGCCTGTCCTACGTGGCCGCGTGCCGCCGCATCCTCGAAGAGATCAGCGAAGCGGAGCGCACGGCGACGGGCGAATATGCGGCCCCGAAAGGCGAGCTGACGATCACGGCACCCGTCGTATTCGGACGCCTGCACATCGTGCCCGTAGTGGCGGCGTTTCTCGCCCACTATCCGGATATCGAGATCAAGCTCGTACTGACCGACCGCGTCCTGCATCTGATGGAAGAGCAGGTCGACGTGGCAGTGCGCATCGGCGACCTGCCCGACAGCAGCTTCATGGCGACGCGGGTCGGCACCGTGCGCCGGGTCGTCTGCGCCAGTCCCGGCTACCTGGCCACGCATGGCGCGCCAACTGCGCCGGGCGACCTGGCGGCGCATGCCTGCATTAGCTTCGAGGTGCTGGAATCGCGGCGCGCCTGGGTCTTCGGCACGGGCAAGGCTACGCAGTCCGTGCCCGTGCACTCGCGACTCGCCGTCAATACGGTGGACGCGGCGATTGCCGCAGCCACCCTGGGCGCGGGCGTGATCCGCGTGCTATCGTATCAGGTCATGGACGCCCTGCGCGACGACAGGCTGCGCATCGTGCTCGCACCGTTCGAAGCGGCGCCCTTGCCCGTCAGCCTGCTGCACAAGGGACAAACGCCGCTGCCGTTGAAATTGCGCGCCTTCCTCGATTTCGTCACGCCGCTGTTGCGCGCGGTGGAACTGAACTTCAGCCCAGCGCGCGTTTGAGTTCCGCATACGCGTCGACCAGTCGCTCCTTTGAATAGCAGCGATTGAGGCCACTGGGATTGGGCAATATCCACACGCGCGCTCCGCCGAAGCGCTCTGGCTGTTCGCCCCACTCCAGCTGGCGTTTTCCCGTCATCGCCGCGTAGGCAGCCTTGCCCAGGAAGGCGATCCACTGCGGCTGCATCAATACCAGTTTATGCTGCAGGCCCGCCGCCGCTTGCGCGAACTCCTCCACCCCCACCTGGTCCGCGCGGCTGGTCGGGCGCCCGACGGCCGCAGTCAAACCCAGTCCGAAACCGAGCACACTGGCATCGTCTTGCGGCGACACCAGGTGCGGCGTGAAGCCGGCCAAGTGCAGCACGGGCCAGAAGCGGTTACCACGGCCGAGAAAATGGTGGCCGGCCGCCGCCGCGTCCACGCCGGGATTGAGGCCGCAAAAAACCACTTGCAAGCCGGGCGCCAGGATGTCCGGCAATCCTTGCGCCGGTGTCATGTGTACCATAGAAAATTCCAATATCAGGAGCCGCAGTATAGAAGACCTTGCGCCGGCATGTGCCAGCCTGGCCTGCCGCCACCGGTCCCACGCCCTGCAGCGCAGGACGGCTGGTGCTACCATCCCGTACTGATGCGCTCATCCGTTTGGCGGATGGCCGTCGCGCTTCCCCGTACCATCCCCACCCCGAGGAATAAACATGACGACCCTGACCATCAATGGCAAGCAGCACGATCTTGCCCTGCCTGACGACACGCCCCTGCTGTGGGCCCTGCGCGACGAACTGGGCATGACCGGCACCAAATTCGGCTGCGGCATGGCCCTGTGCGGCGCCTGCACCGTGCACCTCGATGGCGACGCCATCCGCTCCTGCGTGACGCCCGTATCGGCCGCTGCAGGCAGGAAGATCACCACCATCGAAGCGGTGGGCGAAGACAAGGTCGGCCTGGCCCTGCAGCAAGCCTGGCAGGAACACGGCGTGCCTCAATGTGGCTACTGTCAGGCTGGGCAGATCATGTCGGCCACGGCCCTGCTGCACAAGACGCCAGCGCCGAACGACCGGCAGATCCGCGAAGCGATGAGCGGCAACATCTGCCGCTGCGGCACTTACACGCGCATCCACGCGGCCATCAAGCAGGCCGCGACCAGCATCAATGCGAAAGGAGCGGCCAAATGAGCATCCTTGAGAATATCTCCGTCCCCGCTTCGCCTGCGCGGCGCAACTGGCTCAAGGCCGCTGGCGCGCTGGCCGGTTTGAGCCTGGTGGCCGGCCCCTCCGGCCTGGTGATGGCGGCCGACGCCGTCAAATACGGCGGCGACAATATGGCTGGCGGCGTGGTCGACGACACCCTTGTCTTCCTGTCGGTCGGTGCCGACGGCATTGTCACCATCGTGGCGCACCGCTCCGAAATGGGCCAGGGCATCCGCACCAGCCTGCCCATGGTCGCTGCCGACGAACTGGGCGCCGACTGGGCGCAGGTGCGCGTGCAGCAGGCGCCCGCCGACGAGGCGCGCTACGGCAGCCAGGATACGGACGGTTCGCGCAGCATGCGCCACTCGTTCCGCGCCATGCGTCACGTGGGCGCCACGGCGCGCCTGATGCTGGAAACGGCGGCGGCCGTGCGCTGGGACGTGCCCGTGACGCAAGTCAAAGCCGCCAACCACGCGGTCGTG
Organism: Janthinobacterium darwini; assembly: GCF_051380905.1. Lineage (NCBI taxonomy): Bacteria > Pseudomonadati > Pseudomonadota > Betaproteobacteria > Burkholderiales > Oxalobacteraceae > Janthinobacterium > Janthinobacterium darwini. The sequence goes on along the minus strand of NZ_JBNYXX010000001.1, from coordinate 274,159 downwards.
CATGCGGCCAGCGGACGCTCGCTGTCCTTCGGCGCGCTGGCCGAAGAAGCGGCCAAATTGCCAGTGCCGCCGCGCGCGCGCATCAGCCTGAAAACGGCGGGCGAGTTGCGCTACATCGGACAAACCAGCACGCGCGGCATCGACCTGCATGACATTGTCACAGGCAACACCCACTTCGGCATTGACACGCGCCTTGATGGCATGGCGTATGCCGTCATCGCCCGTCCTCCCGTATTTGGCGGCAAGCTGAAAAGCGTGGACAAGACGGCGGCGCTGAAAGTGCCTGGCGTGCTGCGCATCGTCGAACTGGCGGGCAGTCCGCCGCCGGCCATGTTCAATCCGCTGGGCGGCGTGGCCGTCATCGCCAGCAACACCTGGGCTGCCATCAAGGGCCGCGAAGCGCTGGTGCTGGAATGGGAGGATGGCCCGAACGGCAGCTACGATTCAAAGGCATTCCGCAAGACGCTGGAAGCGGCCGTGCGCCAGCCGGCCAACCCCGCGCGCGACCAGGGCAAGACTGTGGACACCCTGGCCGCCGCTCCCGCCGCGCGCAAATTCAGTGCCGAATACTATCTGCCACACCTGGCCCACGCCACCATGGAGCCACCCGCCGCCACCGTGCGCATCGCCAACGGCAAGGCCGAAGTGTGGGCCTGCGTGCAGGCGCCGCAGGCCACGCGCAGCAACGTGGCCAAGGCACTGGGCCTGGCGTACGACGACGTGACCGTGCACGTGACCCTGCTGGGCGGCGGCTTCGGGCGCAAGTCGAAACCCGATTTCGCCGTCGAGGCGGCGCTGCTGTCCAAGGCCATGGACGGCGCGCCCGTCAAGCTGACGTGGACGCGCGACGACGACCTGCAGCATGACTACCTGCATACGGTGTCCGTCGAACGGCTGGAAGCAGCGCTGGACGCCAAAGGCATGCCGACGGCATGGCTGCACCGCACGGCCGCGCCCACCATCACCTCGACCTTTGCCGCCGGCGCGAACAAGCAGGCGCCGTTCGAGCTGGGCATGTCGGCCATCAACGTGCCGTTCGCCATTGCGAACATCCGCGTCGAAGTGCCGGAAGTGCCGGCCCACACGCGCATCGGCTGGTTCCGGTCCGTGTCGAATATCCCGCACGCGTTTGCCATCCAGTCGTTCACGGCCGAACTGGCGCATGCGGCAAAGAGGGACCACCGCGACTACCTGCTGGCATTGCTGGGCCCTGCGCGCAAGATCAACCCGGCCGACCTGTCCGATGCCTGGAACTATGGCGAAGACCCGGCGAAGTATCCGGTAGACATCGGCCGCATGCGCCACGTGATCGAGCTGGCGACAGCCAAGGCGGGCTGGGGCCGCAAGCTGCCCAAGGGACGGGGACTGGGCCTGGCCGTGTCCTACAGCTTTGTCACCTATGTGGCGGCCGTGATCGAAGTGGAGATCAACGCGGCCGGTGAAGTCATCGTGCCCAGGGTCGATATCGCCATGGATTGCGGACCGCAGATCAACCCTGACCGCGTGCGCTCGCAGATCGAGGGGGCCTGCATCATGGGCCTGTCCCTGGCCATGAGCGGCGAGATCAGCTTCAAGAATGGCCGGGGCGAGCAAAGCAATTTCCACGACTATAGCGTGCTGCGGGCCGCCGACGCGCCACACGTGATCCACACGCACCTGGTACCGGGCACCCTGGACATGGAGCTGGGCGGCGTGGGCGAACCGGCAACGCCGCCCATCGCGCCCGCCCTGTGCAACGCCATCTTCGCGGCCACGGGCAAGCGCATCCGCGCCCTGCCCGTGGGCATGCAGCTGGCGAAGAAAGCCTAGGACCTAGACGCGCCGCGCGGCGGGCAACTGCAATAACAGCGCTAGGGCGGCGACAAAAGCGGCGGCCGCCGCCAGCAGCCACATGGGCCAGTCCAGCAGGAGCAGCAAGCCGCCTGCGGCGGCGCCGATGGCGCTGCCGAGGTACAGGGCCGATTCATTGAGGGCGATGGCCAGGTTGCCATCGCCCTGCCGCGTGCGTGCGGCCAGCAACTGCTGGTTCTGCGGCACTTGCAGGGCCCAGCCAGCCGCGCCCCACAGCGCAATCGGCGCCAGCATCAGCCACGCCGACCAGCCGGCCGCCAGCGGGAGCGCGCACAGGGCCAGCGCCAGCAGCAGCAAAATGAACCAGCTCAGCTTCGGCGCCGCCATCTTGTCCGCCCACGGCCCCACCAGCACGCTGCCCGCGATGCCACCCGCGCCCCAGGCCCACAGGAAGGGCGTGGCGGAAATCGGCGCACCGTGCGCGGACCATGCCAGCAGCGGCGCAATAAACGTGTACATGCCCAGGCTGGCAATGGCCGCCAGCAGCGACACGAGCAGGATGGCCAGCACCTGCCCGTCGGCAAGCAAGGCCAGCTTGCGGCGCAGCGAGATTGCCGGCACTGCCGGCAACGCGGGCAGCTTCCACAACAAGCCCGCCAGCGCCAGCGCACCGAGGATGGCGACCAGCCACAGGGCCGCGGCCCAGCCCAGCTGCTGCGCCAGCAACAAGCTCAATGGCACGCCCAGCACCGTGCCGCCCGCCATGCCGCCCATGATCACACCGATGGCCTTGCCCCGCTGCTGCGGCGCCGACACGCCCGCCGCCGCCGCGATGCCCAGCGCCAGATAGACGCCCGCACCGATGCCGGCGATGGCGCGCCATGCCAGCAAACCGCTGAAACCAGGCGCCAGGGCGCTGGCACCGTTCGCCAGCACGAACACGGCCAACGCCCACAACAGGCCGGCGCGCTGCGCGCGCGCCGGCAGCAGGGCCACGGCCAGGGGCGAACCGAGGCCATAGGCCAAAGTAAACGCCGTCACCAGTTGCGCGGCCATCGCCAGGGAGACTGAAAATGCGCTGGCAAGCATCGGCATCAGGCCCGCCGTCACATACGACGCCATGCCCAGCGCGAACGCGCCCATGGCAATCAGGTAGACGGTGGCGGGCAGCGCGGTGGTGGCAGGCGCTACGGCACCGGAGGAGGAAGAATCAGACATGGGCACGCTTTCAGGAAGAAAGCTGGCATTCTGGAATACAATATAAACAATTACAATTTAACTGTTTATGCTATTACTGATAGCAACAGGCTCACAGGAAAGACCGCACCATGCGCACTTTGGCCCGCACCCGCCACGAACTGGCCGCCTACCTGCAGGCGCGGCGTGCGCGGCTGTCGCCCGAAGATGTCGGCCTGCCCGGCGGCGGGCGGCGCAGGACGCCAGGTTTGCGCCGCGAAGAGGTGGCGGCGCTGGCCGGCGTGGGGCTGACCTGGTACACCTGGCTGGAGCAGGGGCGCGACATCGGCGTCTCCAGCACCTTCCTCGACAAGCTGGCGCAGGTGCTCAAGCTGGATGCGGGCGAGCGCCGCCACCTGTTCCTGCTGGCGCATGCGCGTCCACCGGCAGAAGAGGGCAAGACATTTTGCGTGGTGCCACCGCTGGTGCGCCGCTTGATGCACGAACTGGCGCATCCGGCCTATGTGCTCAACTTGCGCTGGGACGTGCTGGCGTTTAACGGGGGAGCCGATGCCCTGTTTGGCTTCGGCGCGCATGCTGCCTCAGGCCGCAATCTGCTGTGGCTGCTGTTTACCGATCCGCTGCTGCGCTCTCGCATCGCCGGCTGGGAAGAGCAGGCGCCGCTGATGCTGTCGAGCTTTCGCCGCGACTACGCGCGTGCCACGCAGGAAGCCGATATCCACGCGCTGGTGGAAGACCTGGAAAAAGTGTCGCCCGAGTTCAAGCTATGGTGGCGCCGCCACGACGTGCACGCGCCGTGCGCCGGCGTGCGCCAGCTGAACATCGACGGCGAGGAGCTTGCCTATGAGCACACTTCGCTGACCATCGATGCGGACCGCCATTTGAGGCTGGTGGTGTATGCACGCCAGGCGCAGGAGTAAACACTAGCGCACAACGAAAAAACCGCTGACCCTCTTGCGAGGAGCCAGCGGCTTCGAATTGGTTGCGGGGACAGGATTTGAACCTGTGACCTTCGGGTTATGAGCCCGACGAGCTGCCAGACTGCTCCACCCCGCACTTGAATTATATACCAGATTGTTGCGCGGCGTAAAGGGCATGATTTGACAATGTCATTCCTGCCCCGCCTCGCAGAGTGTGGCTTGGGCTAGAAATGGAAAAAGCCGCTGATCTTTTGCAAGAGTCAGCGGCTTTCCGATATTGGTTGCGGGGACAGGATTTGAACCTGTGACCTTCGGGTTATGAGCCCGACGAGCTGCCAGACTGCTCCACCCCGCACTCGAATTATAAGGGCAAACGGGCGGCTTAGGCAATAGCTATCTCACCTTGGACTGCAATAGAGCCATTAAATTAAAAGTGCGTGAAAAAATCTGGCCAATTGCCCGTTGGCATTGTGTCCGCCCGCCACGCCACGGCGCGCGCAATCGGTGTACAGTAAGCGTTACACTAGCGTCTAAGCCCATGCCATCCCTTTTCCAAGCCAGCCCATGAAATTCTGCTCCGAATGCGCCCATCCTGTCAGCCTGTCCATTCCGGAAGGCGACAACCGTCCGCGCTATGTCTGCACCAACTGCGACGCCATCCATTACCAGAACCCGAAAATGGTGGTCGGCTCGATTCCCGTATGGGAAGAGGATGGCCAGCTGCAGGTCTTGCTGTGCAAGCGGGCCATCGAGCCACGCCTTGGTTACTGGACGCTGCCGGCCGGCTTCATGGAAAACGATGAAACGACGTCCGACGCGGCCGAGCGCGAAACGGTGGAGGAAGCGGGCGCCAATATCGAGCTGGGTCCCCTGTTTTCGCTGCTCAACGTGCAGCGCGTGCACCAGGTGCATTTGTTCTACCTGGCGCGTTTGCGCGACCTCGATTTCGCACCGGGCATCGAAAGCCTGGAGGTGCAGCTGTTTACGGAAGCGCAAATTCCCTGGGATGACCTGGCCTTCCCCACCATCCGCGCCACCCTGGAACTGTACTTTGCCGACCGCGTGAAAATCCGCGAAGGCGGCAGCTACGGTGTCCATACAGGCGACATCACGCGCCCGATGGCGCGTACGGATGCCGAGTAAGCCTCCACCAACTGCCACCTTTATCGCCGCATGATTCCCTGGCTCGACATCCACACCCCGTTCCCCGACGTCTCGCGCGCCCTCACCGATGAAGCGCCCGGCCTGCTGGCGGCCGGCGCCGACCTGTCGCCCGCGCGCCTGCTCGACGCCTACCGGCACGGCATCTTCCCCTGGTTTTCCGAAGGCCAGCCCATACTCTGGTGGAGCACCGATCCGCGCATGGTGCTGAAGACGGAGGATTTCAAGGTCTCCGACAGCCTGCACAAGGCCATCCGCAGGGTCGAGCGCAGCGCCGCCACGGACGGGCGCTGGCAGCTGCGCTTCGACGGCGATTTCGACGCCGTCATGCGCGCCTGTGCGGCGCCGCGCAAGGATGGCCCGGGCACCTGGATTTCCGAAGAGATCATCGCCGGCTACACGGGCTTGCACAAACTGGGTTACGCGCATTCGTCGGAACTGTGGCTGGACGGCGAACTGGTGGGCGGCGCCTATGGCGTATCGATCGGGCGCATGTTCTATGGCGAATCGATGTTCGCGCGCGTCTCGGATGGTTCGAAGATTGCGCTGGCGCAACTGGTACGCTTTTTAAAAGCACGCGGCGTGACCATGATTGACTGCCAGCAAGAAACAAAACACCTGGCCTCGCTGGGCGCAGCACCCATTTCGCGCGCGCGCTTCCTGGCTCATGTACGCGTCGCCATTGAAGCAGCGCAAATCACCGACTGGCATGCTGCACCACCGGCATAAAAAAGTTATGATAGCTTCACACAGACATCCATTGCTGCGGCCAGACCAGACAGGATCAGCATGACGCACCTGAACGAACTACCGTTTGCCACCTTGCAGTTCTACACGACGGCGCCCTACCCGTGCAGCTACCTGGACGACCGCCAGGCCCGCTCGCAGGTGGCCACGCCTTCGCACCTGATCAACAGCGACGTGTATTCGGAACTGGTGCGTAACGGCTTTCGCCGCAGCGGCATTTTCACCTACCGCCCGTATTGCGACGGCTGCCAGGCCTGCATCCCCGTGCGCGTGGTGGCGCAATCCTTCACGCCCAACCGCAACCAGCGCCGCGCCTGGAGCCGGCATGCCGACCTGCAGGCGGGCGTGGCCACCCTGTCCTTTCTTGACGAGCACTACGAGCTGTACCTGCGCTACCAGAGCACGCGCCACGCGGGCGGCGGCATGGACCAGGACAGCCGCGACCAGTACGCGCAATTTTTGCTGCAAAGCCGTGTCAACACGCGCCTGGTGGAATTCCGCGAGCCCGATGGCACGCTGCGCATGGTCAGCATCATCGACGTGCTGGCCGATGGCCTGTCGTCCGTCTACACTTTTTTTGATCCCGACGTGCCGGGTGCCTCATACGGCACCTACAACGTACTGTGGCAAATCGCCCAGGCGCGCGAACTGAACCTGCCGTATATCTACCTGGGTTACTGGATCGCGCAAAGCCCGAAGATGGCCTATAAAATCAACTTCAAGCCACTGGAAGCGCGCATCAAGGGGCAGTGGGTAATCCTGTAACCCAGGGGTCAAGCAATGGTGTCGGATTACGCTTCGCTCATCCGACCTACAGGGTGAATCGAACAGTGCAAGGCAGGTCGGATTAGCGCAAGGCGCGTAATCCGACACATTGTTGGCGGCACACGTCGGATTACGGTGCTTCGCGCCTAATCCGACCTACTTGCTCTTGTCCGAAAACGCCGGACGCTTGGGCTGCACGGGCGGGTTCTTCGCCAGTTCGGCCTGGATCACCTCGATCGCCATATCCAGCTGCGGATCGCGGCCGGCGATAACGTCGGCTGGCGTCTGCTCGACTTCGATATCGGGTGGCACGCCTTCGTTTTCCACGCCCCAGCCGTTTTCGCGCGTCCAGAAGGCAAGGTTGGGTGCAGTGATGAAGCCGCCGTCCATCAGCACGGGAAAGCCCAGCACGCCCACCAGGCCGCCCCAGGTGGCCTTGCCGATCAGCGGGCCCATGTTGTTTTTGCGGAACATCCACGGCAGCAGGTCGCCGCCCGAGCCGGCCGTCTCGTCGATCAGCATGGCGCGCGGCCCCTGGATGGAGGCCGACGGCGTCTTCATGTCGGCGCCGTAACGCATGGTCCACCATGCGATTTCCTTCTTCTGCAGGATCTCGATATAGTAATCGGCCACGCTGCCGCCGCCATTGAAACGCTCGTCGACGATGATGGCCTGCTTGTCCGCCTGCGGGAAGAAATAGCGCTTGAAGTAGGTGTGGCCCAGGCCTGCCGTATTGGGTACGTACACGTACGCCACCTTGCCGCCGGTTGCCGCATTGACCTTGCGCATATTGCCTTCGATCCAGTCGCGGTTGCGCAAGGCATCCTCCGTCGGCACGGGCACCACGGTAATCGTGCGCGCGCCCTTGCCGTCGGCCGATGGCCCCACCGTCAGGTCGATGGCTTTGCCAGCCGTGTTTTCAAACGCGCTGTACAGATTGGTAGGCGGCAACAAAGGACGGCTATCGACGGCCAGCAGGTATTCGCCCGCCTTCACATTCAGGCCGGGCTCCGTCAGCGGTGCGCGCAGGGCCGGGTTCCAGTTCAAGCCGCCATACACCTTCTTGAAACGGTAATGGCCGTCGCTGACCTCGTAATCGGCGCCCAGCAATCCCCCCGGCACCTTCTTCGCCTCGATAAAATCGTCGCCGCCGCCACTGCGGTGGTGGCCCACGGCCAGTTCGCTGCACATCCACTGGATCAGGCGGTTCAGGTCGGCGCGGCTGGACAGCTCGGGCAGGAAGACGGCGTACTTGTCGCGCATGGCCTTCCAATCCACGCCATGCATGCCCGGATCATAGAAATAGTCGCGGTTGATGCGCCACACTTCATTGAAAATCTGCGTCCATTCGGCGCGCGGATCGGCTTTCACTTCGATGGCGTCGACCTTGATCTTGCCCTCCCCCGGCGCCAGCAGCTTGCCCGTGGCGGAGCCCATGGCCCAGTTGTCCTTTTGACGGTACAGCAGCTTCTTGCCGTCGGCCGACACTTCGAAATCGTCGGCCTCGGCCACCACAGTTTCCGCCTTGCGCTCCTTCAAATCAAAACGCTGCACGGCCTTCTTGCCGTCGCTTTCGCGAAGCAGGAATATCTGCCCCGCAGCGCCAGCGGCCAGGCTGGAGAACTGCGCGGCCGGCAGCGGCAGATCGACGATGCGCGTGGCGATGCCGTCAAAATCGATGGCTATCGGCGCCACCGGCGCCACGGCCACTTTCGGATCGTCGCGGCCCGTCTTCGGATCGACCTTCGGTTCGCTCTTCGCTTCCGGTTCCGCCTTCGCCGTGTCTTTTTTACTCTCTGCGCTGGCGGCTTTCTCTTCGTCGCTTTCCTTGATCAGGGGCGACGGCAAGTCGCGCCGCAGCACGGCCATCCACACGGTGCGCGTCACCAGGTTGTCTTCATTCTGCTGCGAGAACCAGTTGTTGCTGGGGCCTGCATTCGTCGAAGCGAAGAAGTACAGGTATTTGCCGCTCTTGTCGAACACGGGTTCGGCCACGTCGGACAGGCCATCGGTCACAGGCATCGACTTGTTCTGCTCCACGGAATAGATATACGCGCTGCGCGTGTAGGTAGGCGAATTGAGCGTGTAGGCCAGCCAGCGCGAATCGGGCGCCCACGAGGCGCGCATGCTCTTGTCGACGCCATACATCGGTTCTGTGGCGACCTTTTGCAGCTTGCCCGTGCCGACGTCGATCACGTACATGCTCCAGCCATTGTCGGCAAAGGCGATCTTCTTGCTGTCGGGCGACCAGACGGCGTTGTCGTAAAAGCCGCTGCCATTGAGCTTGAATTTTTTCACCGCGCCCTTGCCGTCCTGGGGCCGCACATGCAGCGCGTATTCGCCCGACTCGTCCGAGAAATACGCGACAGAGCGGCCATCGGGCGACCAGATGGGCGTGCGCTCGTGGGCGCCGGCCGTCTGCGTCAGGTTGCGCACGTCGCCCTTGTCGGCGGGGATGGTGACGATCTCGCCCCGATATTCAAAGGCGACCCTGGCGCCCGATGGCGAAATCGACGCGTCGCGGATGTATTTCGCGTTCTTGACCCAGCGGGGGCGCGTCTGCCCCAGGTCGCTGGCCACGGCGATACTCAGCTTGCGCGCCTGGCCGCTGGCGATGTCAAACGAGTGCAGATAGCCAGCCTGCTCGTAGACGATGGTGCCATTCGCCGCAGAGGCATTCAGTACGGGGAAATCCGCATGCTGCGTCAGCTGGCGCACGGCCTTGGTCTTCACGTCGTAGGCAAACAGGTTGAATTCGCCGTTGCGGTCGGAGCGGAAGTACACGGTGTCCTTGATCCACATCGGGTCGACGTCGTTCGAGCGCGTGGTCGGCTGGGGGATTTTCTCGATGGATTTATCGCTGGACGAAAACAGCCACAACCAGGAATTGGTGCCGCCCCGATAACGCTTCCACTGCTTGAAAGCGGGCATCAGGGGGTTGTACGCAATGCGCTTGCCGTCCGGAGAATACGTGGCGCGCGATGCGTTGGGGATTTCCAGCTGGGTTTCTACTCCGCCCGTCACCGGCACCGTAAACAGCTTCTGGAAGCGGTTGTTGAAGGCGGCGCGGGGCGAAGTGAACATTACGGCCTGGCCATCGGGCGTGAACGATTGCGCCAGGTCAACGCCTGGGTGGAAAGTCAGGCGGCGTGGCACGCCGCCCGCCGCCGCGATCACATACACGTCGACATTGCCGTCGATGTTCGCGCTATACGCGATCTGGCTGCCGTCGGGCGAGAAGACGGGATTGGACTTGTCGCCCAGGTCGGAAGTGAGGCGCCGCGCGCCGCCGCCGTCCAGGTTGGACAGCCACAGATCGCCCGCATAGATGAAGGCGATATGCCGGCTGGAAACGGCCGGTTCGCTCAGCATGCGGGTGTCTTGCGTATTGGGCAGGGCCAGGGCCGGGTGGCTCAGCAGCAGTGCGCTGGCGGCCGCGATGGCCGTCAAGATGCGTGTCTTTTTCAATCGATGTCTCGCTTATGAAGTCAACAGAACAGAGAAGAAACAGGAAAGTCCAAGGTCGAATGCAAATTATCAAGATCTCAATATTGCATTTCACCAACAGGAACTATACACCCGGCAGCCGCGCGGAACACGGTAAAATACGGCACTTATTTCGCGCGCAGCCAGCCCTCCCCGGTAGCCCGCACACCTACTCAAAGCGCCCCATGTCTGAAAAATTCCTGTACTCCCTCGCCCGCCCGCTGCTGTTTTCGATGGATGCCGAAGCGGCCCACCATCTCACCCTGCCCGCCCTGAAACGCGCTAGCGCGCTGGGCCTGACGAAGCTGGCCGGCAAACCTGCCGCCGACCCGCGCACGGTGATGGGCATCACCTTCCCGAATCCCGTGGGGCTGGCAGCCGGCTTGGACAAGGATGGCGCCTACATCGACGCGCTGGCCGACCTGGGTTTCGGCTCCATCGAAGTCGGTACCGTCACACCGCGCGCACAAGCGGGAAATCCGAAACCGCGCATGTTCCGCCTCCCGCAGGCGCAAGGCATCATCAACCGCATGGGTTTTAACAATGGCGGCGTGGACGCGTTTGTGGCGAATGTGCAGGCGTCGAAGTTTTACCAGGACCGCGCCGGCGTGCTGGGCCTGAACATCGGCAAGAACGCCGACACGCCCATCGAGCGGGCGGCCGACGACTACCTGCTGTGCCTGGAAAAAGTCTACCCCTACGCCAGCTATGTGACGGTGAATATCTCCTCGCCGAACACCAAGAATCTGCGCCAGCTGCAGGGCGCGTCCGAACTCGACGCCCTGCTGTCGCAACTGAAGGAAGCGCAGGCGCGCCTGGCGGACAAGCACAAGCGCTACGTGCCGCTGGCCCTCAAAATCGCGCCGGACATGGATGGCGAGCAGGTGAAAAGCATCGCCGAGTCGCTCACGCGCCACCGCATCGACGGTGTCATCGCCACCAACACGACCCTGTCGCGCAGCGCAGTGGAAGGCATGCCGCACGGTGCGGAAGCGGGCGGCCTGTCGGGCGCGCCCGTGTTTGAGCTATCGAACAATGTCATCCGCCTGCTGAAGGCGGAACTGGGCGACGCCCTGCCCATCATCGGCGTGGGCGGCATCATGCAAGGCAAGGATGCCTTGGCCAAGTTCGAGGCGGGCGCGCAGCTGGTGCAGCTGTACAGCGGCCTGATTTACGCCGGTCCGGCCTTGATCAAGGATTGCGCCCGCGCGCTGCGCGGCAAACAGCCAGCATGATGGATAAGGTCAGACTCGGCTCCAGCAGCCTGGAAGTCAGCAGGATCTGCCTGGGCACGATGACCTTCGGCGAACAGAATTCGGAAGCCGAAGCGCACAGCCAGCTCGATTACGCGCTGGAACGGGGCATCAACTTCATCGACACGGCGGAGATGTACCCGGTGATGGCCAGCGCGCAGACGCAAGGCAGCACGGAACGCCATATCGGCAGCTGGCTGAAGAAAAGCGGCAGGCGTGGCGACATCGTGCTGGCCAGCAAGGTGGCCGGGCCGAACTCGCGCATGCACTGGATACGCAAGGGCAAAACGGACCACGACGCGGTCAACATCCGCGCCGCCGTCGAAGACAGCTTGCGCCGGCTGCAGACGGAGCACATAGATCTGTATCAATTGCACTGGCCCAGCCGCAACCTGCCCATCTTCGGCGCCAGCGTGTATAACCCCCGCAAGGAACATGCCTCGGTGGCCATCGAAGACACCCTGGCCGTGCTGGGCAAGCTGGTCGAGGAAGGCAAGATCGGCCACATCGGCGTGTCGAACGAATCGTCGTGGGGCGTGTGCGAATACATCAAGCAGGCGGAACTGAAAGGCTTGCCGCGCATCGTATCCATCCAGAACCTGTACAACTTGACGGCGCGCCATTTCGAGACAAGCCTGCTCGACGAAACCTGCCACCGGGAAAATGTAAGCTTGCTGGCATACAGCCCGCTGGCGTTCGGTCAACTGACGGCGAAATACCTCGACGATCCACAGGCCAAGGGCCGCCTGACGCGCTTCCCGGCCGGCTGGAGTCCCCGCTACGTGCGCCCCGCTACCATAGCGGCAGCCAGCCAGTATGCGGCGCTGGCCCGCGCGCATGGCTTGAGTCCGGCGCAACTGGCGCTGGCCTGGTGCTACTCGCGCTGGTTCGTGGCCTCGACCATCATCGGCGCCACCAGCGTGGAGCAGTTGCAGCAAAATATCGATGCCCATCAAGTCACCTTGTCGCCGGAACTGGTGGCGGCCGTCGACGCCATCCACGCCAAAACGCCCAATCCGGGACAGTAAGCAAGCGCCCTCCGCCTGGCGGTGCATGCCGCCGCCAGACTACCCTCTCTCATCGCACATAGTCGTATTTATACAACAGCCAGCAATTTACTGCTGTGCAGCATTGCAGCCTTGCCATGCCCGGTCGTATGCTGGAAATGAGGCCATATGCGCTACTCGCGCCATTTCGACGTCTTTCAGATATTTATTACATATCGATAGACAGAACGATTCGTAAGCACGCCGCGTGCCCACTGTTAATCTGATTGCATCACCGGACCGCCATGGTTCGCGCAACCACCAACCGAAGAGATATTGTCGATGAGTTCAAGCACCGCCCGTTCCCAGCTTCCCGCCCTCCCCGTAAAAACCGTTATCGCCGCCAGCCTGATCGCCTGCTTCAGCCTGCCAATGCAGGCGCAAGCGCAGCAAGAACTGCCGGCCGAAGGCGAATTGCAATCGGTGGTGGTCACCGGCACCTTCGCCAAAAACCGCCGCACCATCGATTCCGAATCGCCGATCGACATCCTTACCTCGCGCGACCTGCAAAGCACGGGTTCGGGCGAGCTGGCCACCGTGCTGGCGCGCCTGCTGCCATCGCTGAACTTCGCCCGCGCCACGGGTGCCGACGCCAGCGACGCCGTGCGTCCGGCCCAGCTGCGCGGCCTGTCGCCCGACCAGACGCTGGTGCTGGTGAACGGCAAGCGCCGCTATACCTCGGCCGTCGTCAACGTCAACGGTTCCCTGGGCCGCGGCTCGGCGCCCGTCGACCTGAACGCCATTCCCCTGGCCGCCATCGACCACGTGGAAGTGCTGCGCGATGGTGCGGCGGCCCAGTACGGCTCTGACGCGATTGCCGGCGTGATCAACATCATCCTGAAAAAAGGCGCGGCCGGCGGCGATATCGAAGTAGGCTATGGCCAGACGCAGGAACGCGACGGCAAGCAAAAATCCATCAAGGGTTCGGCCGGCTTCGCCCTGGGCGACGACGGCTGGGTGCGTGTCTCGGCGGAAGTGGCCGAACGCGATCCGACCAACCGCGCCGGCGCCGATTTCCGCAATCCGCTGGAGCCGCGCTATGGCAAGGTCAACCAGCGCTATGGCGACCCGGAAAGCAAGCCGGCAACGATTTTCCTCAACAGCGAATACCACATCAATGATAATGTGGACTGGTACGCCTTTGGCAACTTCGGCAAGCGCGACACCTCGGCCGCCGCCACCTGGCGCACGGCCCTGATCCAGGACCCGAATAATTCGAAGCTGTTCGTCCAGCGCACGCCGCTCTTCCCGGAAGGCTTCTTGCCGTTGCAAAACAGCACTCTGACCGACCAGTCCATCGTCACGGGCTTGCGCGGCGAGGCGGCCGGCTGGCGCTGGGATGCCAGCATCAATTACGGCAGCAACAAGTTCGAACTGGACCTGGACAATACGGTCAACCAGTCGCTGGGCGCAAACAGCCCCACGCATTTCTATGCCGGTTCGCTGAAAAATGAACAGACCGTGTTCAACCTCGATGCGGCGCGCGAATTTCCCGTCTCTTACTTTACGGGACCGCTGACTGTAGCTGTCGGTGCCGAAGCGCGCCATGAAAAGTACAGCATCGGTGCCGGCGACGAAGCGTCGTACACGGGTGGCGGCTCGCAAGGCTTTGCCGGCTTCCGTCCTGCCAACGCAGGCAGCCACTCGCGCCACAACGAGTCGATCTATGTAAACCTGGAAGCGGAAGCGACGAAAAACCTGTCCGGTGGCGTAGCCCTGCGCCATGAGCGCTACAGCGACTTCGGCAGCACCACCTCGGCCAAGGGTTCGGCGCGCTACGCGTTCAGCGATGCCCTGTCGCTGCGCGGCACCGTGTCGAGCGGTTTCCGCGCGCCATCGCTGGCGCAGCAGTACTACACCATTACCACCACCAACTTCCAGGTCGTCAACGGCGTCAACACGCCGATCGAGACGGGCACCTTCGCCGTCAACACGCCGCAGGCGCGCGCCCTGGGCGCACAGGATCTGAAACCGGAAAAGGCCCGCAACTACAGCCTGGGCCTGCAGTTCCAGCCTAGCCGCAACTTCACGACGACAGTGGACGCCTACCGCATCGACATCGACAACCGCATCCTGTTCTCAGCCAATCTGGTCCTCAGCAATGCTTTGAAGAACATCCTTGCTGCGCAGGGCACGCCGGTGGGTTCGGGTCGCTATTTCACCAACGCCGTCGATACGCGCACGGAAGGCGTGGACATCGTCAGCACCTACCGCATCGACCTGCAGGACAAGGACCGCCTGGACCTCACCGTGGCGTACAACCATAACAAGAGTACGGTACAGAAAATCGCCGACAATCCGGCCATCCTGACGGCCAACAACCTGAAACTGATCGACCGCCAGAGCATCGACCGCATCACGGTGGCGTCGCCAAAGGACAAGTTCAGCCTGGCCGCCGACTACGGCTTCGGCATCTGGAATGCACACGGTGTCGTGACGCGCTACGGCAGTTTCACCGTGCCGCAAAACGATGTCAAGCTGGACCAGACGTATGATCCGCAATGGGTGCTGGACGTGTCCGGTTCCGTGAAACTGGGCAAGAACTGGCGCCTGGTGGCCGGCATCGACAACGTCACCAACCGCTACCCGGCGCAAGTGACCAGCAACGGCAACCTGAACGTCAACGGCACCCAGCCCTACAGCATCTTCGCGCCGAACGGTTTCAACGGCCGCTATTACTATGCCAAGGCGGGTTATAGCTGGTAAAAGCTGCTGACAGCAACGCAGCATATAGAACGGGAGGCATTTGCCTCCCGTTTTTTATTGCGGCCTATGACATCAAATAAAGCACTGGCGTACGGGTGGCCATCCTGGCAGGCAATCGGCTACCATGGACATTCCCCCAACTCTGACGACGGAATACCATGCCCAGCTGGCATCTGACCGACGCCGCCGATCTGGCAGCGCGCCACCCTTACACCTTCTATAAATCGCCGCCCGAGGCCATCGCCCAGGTACGCCCCGGCGACGTGGTCAAGCTGATCTTCGCCTTCCACAGCGACGATCCGCAGGCACCGGGCGCCGAGCGCATGTGGGTGCTGGTGGAGACGATCGAGCCGCATGGGCATTTCACGGGCAAGCTCGACAACATGCCCGGCTACATCGCCGATTTGCACGCCAAGGACCCCGTCGATTTCGAAGCGCGCCACATCATCAATACGCAGCACGACGATGACGATAACCTCGTCAACCGCTATGCGGGCCTGTGCTTCGTCACCAAACGCGTGCTGGAAGATGGCGCGCCCGTCGGCTATCTGTACCGAGAAGACCCCGACAACGACGACGACAGCGGCTGGCGCTTCACGGCCAACGACGAAAGCGATGACTACATCAACGACAGCGCCAACGTGGCCCTCGTGTCGCTGGGCGCCGTGCTCAGCGTGGACGACCGTTTCATCCGCCTGCTGGATTCTCCGGCCGGGTCAGCCTATGCTTTCGACCACAAGACGCAACAATTCATGGCGGTTGACGAATGACTAGCGATGAACTGAAAGATTTTTGCGCAGCCCTGCCCGGCGCGCAAGCCGTGCTGTACGGTGCGCCGTCGAACATCCTCGTGGTTGAAGTGGGCGGCAAGAAGTTTGCCTATTTCAAGACCAGCATGCCCGAGCAGTGGCGCTTCAGCCTGCGCGTCAGCGCGGAGCGCTTTATCGAACTGACGGACATGCCCGGCGTCAAACCGGCCCGCTACATGGGCCGCTTTCACTGGGTCACGATCGTTGATGTAGTGCGCTTCCCGCCTGATTACCTGGCGGAACTGGTACAGGCTAGCTATGCGCGCGCCGTCGCCAGCCTGACGCGCGCGCAAAGGGCGGCGATCGCCTAGAGGGCGTCTTCTCCCGCCATGGCGCGGTCGATATCTTCGCGCGTCAGATCCGGCGCCAGCTGCAGGATAAACTCGTAGGCATAGGCGCGCAGATAGGCGCCGCGGCGCACGGCCAGGCGCGTCGTGTTGGTAGCGAACAGATGCGACGCTTCCACTGCCCTTAAACCCTTGTCGCGGCCATGGTCGAAGGCCATCGAGGCCACGATGCCCACGCCCAGGCCCAGCGCCACGTATTGCTTGATGACGTCAGAATCCATGGCCGTCAGGATGATGTCGGTGGCCACGCCCGCCTTGGTGAACGCATCGTCGATATGGCCCCGTCCCGTGAAACCCTTGTCGTAGGTAATCAAGGGATATTTCGCCAGGTCTTCCAGGCGGATGGGCGAGTGCTCGAGCAGCGGGTGGCCGTCCGGCACGACGATCAAATGGCTCCAGCGGTAGCATGGGAACGACACCAGGTCGGGGAACTGGCTCAGGCCTTCCGTCGCGATGCCGATATCGGTCTTGCCCGACAGCACCCACTCAGCAATGTGCTCGGGCGCGCTTTGTTGTAGCGCAATACGCACGTCGGGGAAGGCGGCACGGAAGCCCTGCACCACTTTCGGCAGCGCATAGCGCGCCTGCGTGTGCGTGGCCGCCACGGACAAAGTCCCGCTGGTCTGGCCGCTGTATTCGAGGCTGGCCTGCTGCAGGTTTTCCGCCTCGATCAAGAGACGGTCGACGATTTTCAGAATGCCCTTGCCCGGCTCCGTCAAGCCAGTCAAGCGCTTGCCGTTGCGCTCGAAAATCACCACGCCCAGCTCATCCTCGAGTTCGCGGATCTGCCGGCTCACGCCCGGCTGCGACGTGAACAGGGCGTTCGCCACTTCCGTCAGGTTATAGCCGCGGCGGGCCGCTTCGCGGATCGATCGCAGTTGTTGAAAATTCATAGTGTTCCAGCCTCTTAGGTTCTTGTCGGTTCAACGAACACGTGTAATCGTTTCGGGCGCACGACCAGGGTCTCGCCCTCTTTCAGCTGCAGATGGGTGAAGCGCTCGTTCGACATCACCGCTTCGATCAGTTCGCTGTTATCGATGCGCTGCAAGTCCAGCTGGGCCAGCGGGCCGATGGCATGCGCGCGGCTCAGCTTCACGACGATGCCTTCGGCACCCTGCGTGTAGCGGTCGATTTCCAGGTCGTGCGGACGCACATAGGCCGTGCCCTTGCTGTCGCTCACGCCCGCGTAATCAGGCACCTCGAAGCTGGCGTCGCCCGTGGCCATCACGCCGTCATGCACGCGGCCGTGGAACAGGTTGACGTTGCCCAGGAAGCCGTACACGAAAGGCGACGCCGGGTGGTTGTACACCTGCTCAGGGGAACCCAGCTGCTCCACGGTACCCTTGTTCATCAGCACCACCTGGTCCGCCACTTCCAGCGCCTCTTCCTGGTCATGCGTAACGAAAATGCTGGTGACATGCAAGTCGTCATGCAGGCGGCGCAACCAGCGGCGCAATTCCTTGCGCACCTTGGCGTCGAGCGCGCCGAACGGTTCGTCCAGCAGCAGCACACGGGGCTCGACGGCCAGCGCGCGCGCCAGGGCGATACGCTGGCGTTGCCCGCCCGACAGTTGCGGCGGATAGCGGTCGGCCAGCCAGTCCAGCTGCACCAGTTCCAGCAAATCTTTCACCTTGCGGCGGATCTGGTCTTCCGACGGGCGCTCGCTGCGCGACTTCACGCGCAAGCCGAAGGCCACGTTCTCGAACACCGTCATGTGCTTGAACAGCGCATAGTGTTGAAACACGAAACCGACTTGGCGCTCGCGCACGTGGCGGTTCGACGCGTCTTCCGCATCGAGCAGCACCTGGCCGCTGTCCGGATGTTCCAGGCCGGCGATGATGCGCAGCAAGGTGGTCTTGCCGCAGCCGGACGGGCCCAGCAGGGCCGTCAGTTCGCCGGCGGGAAAGTCCAGCGAGATATTATCGAGGGCGACGAAATCGCCGAAACGCTTGTGGATGTTTTTAACTGCGATGGTCATATCAGTGCTCCGTGGAACGTAAGGCGGAATCGTCGGCGTCGCTCTCGTTCAAACGCCACTCAATGAAAGCTTTCAGGGCCAGGGTCACCAGCGCCAGCAGGGCCAGCAGGGAGGCGACGGCAAACGCGGCGGCGAAGTTGTACTCGTTGTACAAAATCTCCACCTGCAGCGGCATGGTGTTCGTTTCGCCGCGGATATGGCCGGAGACCACGGACACGGCACCGAACTCGCCCATGGCACGGGCATTGCACAGGATCACGCCGTACAGCAGACCCCACTTGATGTTTGGCAAGGTCACTCTGCGGAAAGTATTCCAGCCCGACGCACCCAGCACGAGGGCGGCCTCCTCCTCTTCGCTGCCCTGCGACTGCATCAGCGGGATCAGTTCGCGCGCCACAAACGGGAAGGTAATGAAGATGGTGGCCAGCACGATGCCGGGCACGGCAAACAAAATCTTGATGTCGTGTTCCTGCAGCCATGGTCCGAACCAGCCCTGGGCGCCAAACATCAGCACATAGATCAGGCCGGAAATCACGGGCGAGACGGAAAACGGCAAGTCGATCAGGGTCAGCAGGATGCTCTTGCCGCGGAATTCGAACTTGGCGATGCACCAGGAGGCGGCCACGCCAAACACCAGGTTCAGCGGCACGGCGATGGCCGCCGTGATCAGGGTCAGCTTGATGGCGGAAATCGCGTCCGGATCGATGATGGCGGCGATATACGCTTCCCAACCCTTCTTGAACGCTTCCGCAAACACGGCCACCAGGGGCACGATCAAAAAGGTCGTCAGGAACAGCAAGGCGATGGTGATCAATACCGTGCGCACCCACAAAGGTTCCAGCACGACGGGACCGACATTCGGCTCAAAACGGCGCGCTGTCGGCCGTGCATTGTCCACGCCAGCGACGGCAGTCGTATTCGTACTCATGATTTCTTCGCCTTTCCGCGCGTCCATGCTTGCAGCAGGTTAATCGTCAACAACAGCAGGAAGGACACCACCAGCATCACCACGGCGATGGCTGTGGCGCCTGCGTAATCGTATTGCTCCAGCTTGGTAATAATGAACAGCGGCGTGATTTCCGACACCATCGGCATATTGCCGGCGATAAAGATCACTGAACCGTACTCGCCCGTGGCACGGGCAAAGGCCAGCGCAAAGCCCGTCAACAAGGATGGCAGGATGGTCGGGAAGATGACGCGGATAAACGTTTGCAATGAATTGGCGCCCAGGCTGGCGGCCGCTTCTTCCAGTTCCTTTTCCGCGTCTTCCAGCACCGGTTGCACGGTGCGCACGACAAACGGCAAGCCGATGAAGGTCAGCGCCACCACCACGCCCAGCGGTGTGAACGCCACCTTGATGCCCAGCACGCCTTCGATGAACTGGCCGAACCAGCCGTTCGACGAGTACAGGGCCGTCAGGGTGATGCCGGCCACGGCCGTCGGCAAGGCAAACGGCAAGTCGACCAGTGCGTCAATGATGCGCTTGCCGGGGAATTTATAGCGCACCAGCACCCAGGCCAGGATGCCGCCAAACACCACGTTCAATAGCGCGGCGATCAGCGAAGCGCCAAATGTCAGCCTGTATGACGCCATCACGCGCTCGGACGTGACGGCGCTGAAGAAGGCGTCCCATGTCATGGTGAAGGTTTTCAGGAACACCGACGACAGCGGAATGAGGACGATCAAGGCCAGGTAAAAGAGCGTGAAGCCCAGTGACAGCTTAAACCCCGGCATGACCCGAAACGGCGCTCCGCGCGCCTTGAGCGGTGCTGCTGATGCTGCAGACATAGAAACTCCTTCTTATTACATTTTTGAGTTATAGGGCGCAATAATCACATGCAATCGTTATAAAAAGAACTAACCATTTCTCATTTGCTTAGATGGATTTTGCATACTTGCTGGCAGAATCGACTGGCCAAAAAAAACGCACCGATGAGGTGCGTTTTTGCTTCTTAGACATATTTATACCCGAGACAAATGCTGGGGTCAGACCCGACGGGTCTGAGCCCGGAATTACTTGTTGGGCTGCGGCGTCAAGCGCAAGTATGGTTTCGCGGCCGTAAAGCCCTTCGGGTATTTCTGCTTGATCACGTCCGGGTCTTGCACGGTCAAGGGAATGATGACGTCGTCGCCATCTTGCCAGTTGCCGGGCGTGGCGACCGTATAGCCGTCCGTCAGTTGCAGGGCATCGATGACGCGCAGGATTTCATTGAAATTGCGGCCCGTGCTGAGCGGATACGTGAGGATCAGGCGTACTTTCTTGTTCGGGTCAATGATGAAGACGGAGCGCACGGTAGCCGTGACGGATTGCTCCGGATGGATCATGTCGTACAGCACCGACACTTTCTTGTCGACGTCGGCGATGATGGGGAAACCCACCACCGTGTTTTGCGTCTCTTCGATATCCTTGATCCAGCTCTTGTGCGACTCGGCAGCGTCCACGGAGAGGGCGATGGCCTTCACATTGCGCTTGTCAAATTCCGGCTTGAGCTTGGCTGTCAAGCCCAGTTCCGTGGTGCACACGGGGGTAAAGTCGGCCGGGTGGGAAAACAGCACCACCCAGGAATCGCCAGCCCACTCGTGGAACTTGAGCGTGCCGATCGAGCTGTCTTGTTCAAAATCAGGGGCGACATCGCCCAGGCGTAAGGTCATCGTAATCTCCTTGAAAAGTTATGTGGCAGGATGTTCGTCGTGTCAGGCTGCCTGACGGTGGCGTTTGTCGCTTTGCGCCAGATCAAACAGTGTCTGCAGTTGCGCCTGGCCGTAGACCCAGTCCCCCAGGCGCGACTCGGCGTTGATATGGCCCAGCGCACCGCCATCAATATACTTGCAATTCCAGCGCCGTGCCCACTGCGCCGCGTGTTCGGCCGTCATCCACGGGTCGGTCTGGCTGGCGATCAAGATGCCGGGGCAAGGCAATCGCTTTTGCGGCAAGGCTTTCGCTACGCCAAACTTGTCCGGATCGGCAGGCCCCACCAGCAGCACGCCGGCCACGCCCTGCGGGTCGCGGGCCAGGCTGTGCGCCGTCGTCAGGCAGCCGAAGCTGTGGGCGACGATCAGGATGGGGCGCGCATCTTGCCGCCGCACCTGATCCAGACGCGCCGACCAGGTGGCCAGGTCGGGCTCGTTCCAGTTGTCCTGCTCGACCCGCTCAAATTGCGGATACAGGCGCTGCCAGCGGCTCTGCCAATGCTCGGGGCCGCTGTTATGCAAGCCCGGCACGATCAGTACCCGGTAATCGGAAAAGCTGCGCAGCGCCATGATGGATCCCTTTTGGTAGCAGTCTGGCAATCGTCTCCGATTGCCATCCGACATTACTTGGGTTGGTAGATCTGGTCGAAGATGCCGCCGTCGGCAAAGTGCGCCTTCTGTGCTGCCGTCCAGCCGCCTGCCACTTGCTCGATGGTGAACAGGTTGACCTTGGCGAACTGGGACGCGTATTTCTTCGCCGCCTTGTCCGTGGCTGGACGGTAGTAGTTCTTGGCGATGATATCCTGCGCTTCGTCCGTGTACAGGTAGTTCAGGTAAGCCTCGGCCACCTTGCGCGTACCGTGCTTGTCGGCAAACTTGTCGACGACGGCGACGGGCGGTTCGGCCAGGATGCTGACGGACGGCGTGATGATGTCGAACTTGGTCGGGCCCAGTTCCTTGACGGCCAGGTAAGCCTCGTTTTCCCAGGCGATCAGCACGTCGCCGATACCGCGCTCAACGAAGGTGGTGGTGGCGCCGCGCGCACCGGAATCGAGCACGGGCACGTTTTTATACAGTTTGCCGAGGAAATCCTTGGCCTTGGCTTCGTTGCCGCCCGGCTGGCGCAAGGCGTAGCCCCAGGCAGCCAAATGGTTCCAGCGGGCGCCGCCCGAGGTTTTCGGATTCGGCGTGATGACGGACACGCCCGGCTTGATCAAGTCATTCCAATCCTTGATGCCTTTCGGGTTGCCCTTGCGCACCAGGAACACGATGGTCGAGGTGTAAGGCGAGCTATTGTGCGTCAAGCGCTTTTGCCAGTCGGCGGCCAGCAGCTTGTGTTCGGCCAGCGCGTCGATGTCATAGGCCAGGGCCAACGTGACGACGTCCGCTTCCAGGCCGTCAATGACGGCACGCGCCTGCTTGCCGGAACCGCCGTGCGATTGCTTGATCTTGACGTTGTCGCCTGTCTTGCCTTTCCACTCCTTGGCAAATGCCGTGTTCACATCCTGGTACAACTCGCGCGTCGGGTCATACGACACGTTGAGCAGGGTGATATCGGCAGCTTGCGCCGTTTGCAGAACGGCAAACGCGCTGAGGGCGGCGGCAATGATGATTTTTTTCGACAGCATCTAAGATCCCCGTATGGTTGAACTTTCAGAGCCACCAGATTACGGCGCAACGGCCGCAAAGAGAACGAAGCGTTTCGTCGTTTGATATGCGTTTTTCGCATATGGGCGGTGCGCAACGGGGATATAACGCTTAATAAAAGCGGTTGAACAATACAACGGCCCAGGTAGCAAAGGCCAGGATGCAAGTCAGCAGCACGGCGGCGCTGCCGAAGTCCTTGGCGTTTTTCGACAGAGGATGAAGCTCGAGCGAGATGCGGTCGACCACGGCCTCCAGCGCAGAGTTAAGCAATTCTATGATCAATACCAGCAGCAGCACGCCGATCAGCACCAGTTTTTCAAAGGCGGAGATGCGCAGCAGCAAGGCGATCACCGTGCCGACGACGAACAAGCCCAGCTCCTGGCGGAATGCATGTTCATGACGCCAGGCCGCCTTCAAGCCGTCGAGCGAGTAGAAAAAGGCGGAAAAAATCCGTTTCAAGCCGCTCTTGCTCTTGAATTCATTGACAGGTTGCATAGTTTTCCATGGTTCAAAGTACATCCAGCCGCCAATTATGACGGCCAATATGAGAATTGTGACAATTTATTCGCTGAATATCTCGGAACATTTCACTATTTTTTCACATCATGGTATAAAGAAGCATGAATACTGCATTGCACCAAATCCATCATGAAAATTGAACCGGTCGCAGCCCCGAAGACGACGATCCAGGTCATCGAACGCATGGTCGCCCTGCTCGATGCCCTGGCCAAATATTCCGACCCGGTCAGCCTGAAGGAATTGTCCAAGGTTTCCGGCCTGCACCCGTCGACGGCGCACCGCATCCTCAACGACATGGTGCTGACGCGCTTTGTCGACCGCATCGAACCGGGCACGTACCGCCTGGGCATGCGCCTGCTGGAACTGGGCAATGTGGTGAAAAGCCGCCTCAGCGTGCGCGAAGCGGCGCTTGACTTCATGCGCCAGCTGCACAAGAAAACCCAGCAAACCATCAACCTGTCCGTGCGCCAGGGCGACGAGATCGTCTACATCGACCGCGCCTTTTCCGAGCGCTCTGGCATGCAAGTGGTGCGCGCCATCGGTGGCCGCGGCCCGCTGCATCTGACTTCGACCGGCAAGCTGTTCCTGTCAGTCGATGAGCCGAAAGCCATCCGCGCGTACGCCACGCGCACGGGCTTGGCCGGACACAACAAAAATTCCATCACGGATCTGCAAAAACTCGAGCGCGAGCTGAGCCTGGTGCGCGAGCGCGGCTATGCGCGTGACAATGAAGAGCTGGAACTGGGCGTGCGCTGCATGGCCGCCGGCATCCGCGACGACTCTGGCAAGCTGATCGCCGGCCTGTCGATCTCGGCGCCAGCCGACCGCCTGCAAGATGAGTGGCTGGTGGACCTGGTCGAGACGGCGAACCAGATTTCTGTCACCTTGGGATTTATACCGCAGGACTAGACCACTGCCGCATAAAAATGTTCAGGGCAAGGCGCACTAACGAAGACAGTACGACTAGTACGGCGAGTTAGTGCAACGCTGCCATGGGCATTCGCATTGAAACTTAATTAACCGCCAGGCAAGCTCATGTTGGCAGGCTTGAGTGCTTCCAGCCACTTTCGCATGCGTCCCGCATCGGCCGTACGTGACTGTTTCCCTTTGGAATCGAGGAAGACCATGATCACGGCTCGTCCCTCGATGACGGCCTGCATCATCAGACAACGTCCCGCTTCATTGATGAAGCCCGTCTTTTGCAAGCCGATTTCCCAGCCCGGATTGGCCACCAGGTGATTCGTATTGCCAAACTGCATGGGCTGGCCACTGGCCTCGACGATGGCTTTCGGGTCCGTCGAGTACTCGCGCAGCAATGGATGGCGGAAAGCGGCCATGGCCAGCTTGCCCAGGTCGCGCGCGCTGGCCACGTTCATTTTCGACAAGCCGCTGGAATCGACATAATGCGTATCGAGCATGCCCAGCTGGCGCGCCTTGCTATTCATGGCGTCGACAAAGGCCGGCAAGCCGCCCGGATAATTGCGGCCCAAGGCCGAGGCGGCGCGGTTTTCCGAGCTCATCAGGGCAATGTGCAGCATATTGCCACGCGTCAATTGCGAGCCCACTTTCAGGCGTGAGCTGCTGAACTTGGCACGGTCGACATCCTCGTCCGTGATCGTCAGCACTTCATCCATGTCCTGGCGCGCTTCGACCACCACCAGGCCCGTCATCATCTTGGTGATGGAGGCGATGGGCAAGGCCACATTGGAATTCTTTTCAAACAGCACTTCCGAATTGTTCTGGTCCAGCACCAGCACCACGCTGGACTTGAGGTCGAGCGGATCGCGCGTCAGGTTCAGGCCGGCCAGGTCGCCCATGGTGGGCATCGGTGCGGCCATGGGCACGGCCACGCTGCTGACTTTTTGATAGATAACCTTGCGTTTGCCACGCACCATGACGACCCGGCGCACGGTCTTTTCGCGCGGCGCGGCCGTCGCACCCTTGCGCAGCACGACTTTGACTTTCTTGGTGTTGTGTTTCTTTGCGGCTGAGGATTTGCCGTTCGCCTCCCTGGCGTGCACGGCCGCAGCCGGCGCCAGCGCAAACAGCAGGGAAGCCAGGATACCCAGCGCAAGTTTAAACTTAGCCATTCGATAATTCCCCGTGAAGCTGTTGCCTTATTGCAGTGTAGCGAAATGCAGAGTAATCGCAAGCCTATTTAACAGTTGGAACAGTATTTATTGCAGTAACGAAATACAAATAGTTATCTATCAGCAAACAAACCTCTCCTTAATCAGCTGATTGCTTGTGCAAATCGCCAGAGTGTCTATTTATCCATGAATTTAACAAAGCCCGCCAGCGGCTCGCGTTCCGTGTTCAAGCGGTTCTCGATCTTGTCCGGGTCGGCATAGCCGAGAGCCATGCCGCACACCACCATTTCGCTGGCCGGCACGCCCAGTTCCTCGCGGATGATGTCATGGTAGTGGATGAAGGCCGCTTGCGGGCAGGTATCGAGTCCCCGCGCGCGCGCCGCCAGCATGATGTTTTGCAAGAACATGCCATAGTCGAGCCAGGACCCCTGTTCCAGCACCCTTTCGATGGTAAAGATCAGGCCCACGGGCGCATCGAAAAACTGGAAATTGCGTCCATGCTGGGCCGCCATGCCGGCCGTGTCGCCGCGCTCCAGGCCCAGCAGCTGATACAGGTCCAGGCCGATCTTGCGGCGGCGCTCGATGAACGGCGCCGTCCACTGGCGCGGATAATACGTATACGACGCCGTGCGCGCGGGAGCGTCGGGCGCCTTGGGTGCGGCATAAGCGTCGAGGATGCGGCGCGACAGGCGCAGACGCGCTTCACCCGACAGCACATACACTTTCCACGGCTGCATGTTGGCGCCCGACGGCGCGCGCGCCGCCACCTCCAGGATGCGCGCAATATCGTCTTGCGCCACCGGCGTGGGCAAAAAGGCGCGGATCGAGCGACGCGACACAATGACGGCGTCCACGGCTTGCTGCGCCGACGGTGTTTCAGATACTTGTTTGCTCACTGCCCTGCTCTCCTGCTATTTCTTGACAACAAAAACCACGCCGACCACGGCTACCAGCATGCCGGCGATGCCCAGCATATTAAATGCTTCGCCAAACATCAGCCAGGCCATCACGGCCGTCGTGGGCGGCGTCAGGTACAGCAAGCCCGTCACCTTCGTCGCATCGCTGCGGCGGATCAGGGCGAACAGCAGGAATATGGCGCCGATGGACAGGACGAGTACAGACCACAGCAAGGCGCCAACAAAATTCGCCGTCCATTGGACGTTGCTGAAATGCAGGTCCAGACCTTCGTAATACAGGGCAAACGGCAACACGACCACGATGGAGGCGGCAAACTGCACCACTGTGCCCGTGCGCAAGTCGAATTGGGGACAGTGGCGTTTTTGATACATGGTGCCGGCCGTCATCGACAGCAGAGCGAACACGCACAGCAGCACGCTTTCCACGGTCAGGCCCACGAGATTGATCTTGGCATACACGACCAGAGCCACGCCCAGCAAGCCAAAGAATAGGCCCAGCCACTGGCGCGGGCGCACGGATTCGCCGATCAGGGGCGCGGCGCAGGCCGTCAGCACAGGCTGCATGCCCACGATCAGGGCGGACAGGCCGGCTGGCATGCCCAGCTTGATGGCGCACCAGACGCCGGCCAGATAGCCAGCCTGCATCAGGATGCCGGCCACGGCGATCTGGCGAAACTGTCCCACGGGCCACGGCGCACGCAACAGCAGCACCAGCGGCAGCAGGATCACCAGCACGCCCAGGAAGCGCAGCAGCAGGAAGGTCAGCGGCGGCGCGTACGGCAGGCCGAACTTGGCGACAATAAAACCTGTGCTCCATAACAACACAAAGAAACCGGGCAAGGCCATCGGCGCCAGGGTCGTCAAGAAAGGGGCTTTGGGGGCTTTGGGGGCTTTGGGGGCTTTGCCGCTGGCGGCGGCTGCGGCGGGAAGATTGGACATGGTATCAACTCGGGAAACGGGATCGGCACCGGGGCGCTTCGCCAGTGCGGGAGGCAAAGTCTAGCATGCTGCGCCGCAATCGTCCCCGCAGCCACTGGAAACGATAGTTTAAGTCCAAACTATTAACACACAGAAAGCAAATATTTCTCTTTAGAAACAAAGACTTTTGACGCAAATCTATTCAATTGTTGCATCGCACAAGAATCGCTTGACTTACGTTTTTTTCGCCGTAGAATAGGGTTTGTTGCGTTGCACAATTCTTGTTCAGCTTGAAAATTTAGATTCACCTGCTTTCCCAAACGGTACACGCAGCATCAAATTAACCAGATTTCGATTTTTTGGAGATTTATATGTTTTCAATTCCTGAGCAATTTTCGTCCGCTACCAAAGCCAACCTGGAAGCCCAATTCGCCCTTTTCTCGTCGCTGACGGGCAAAGCCTTCGAAGGCATCGAAAAGATCGTCGAACTGAACCTGACCGCTGCCAAGGCAACGCTGGAAGAATCGACCGCCGCCGCCAAGCAATTGCTGTCGGCAAAAGATCCACAAGAATTCTTCTCGCTGAGCGCTGCTCAAGCCCAGCCTAGCGCCGAAAAGGCCATCGCTTACGGTCGTCACCTGGCTGCCATCACGTCCGGCACCCAAGCCGAGTTCAGCAAAGCAGCTGAATCGCAAATCGCTGAAACCAACCGCAAAGTCCTGTCGCTGGTGGAAGAAGTGACCAAGAACGCGCCAGCCGGTTCGGAAAACGCCGTTGCCATCCTGAAAAGCGCCATCGGCAACGCCAATGCAGGCTACGAGCAATTCTCGAAAACCAGCAAGCAAGCCGTTGAAGCCATCGAAGCGAACCTGACTTCGGCCGTGAACCAGTTCACGCAAGCGGCTGAAAAGGTCGCGCCACGCACGGCTGCCAAGTAATTCTTGCGCGACCGCTACGGCGGTCCGCTGTTACCGGCTCCTCCAGGCATCCATCCTGCACTTCCCCGACGGATGCCATTATGCCCCAGCCTCGCTGGGGCATTTTTTATGCCTGAGCACTTCCTGAGCGCGATTACTCCCCCAGATACGCCGCCTTCACGCGCGGGTCGTCGAGCATGGCGGCCGCATTGCCGCCCATGGTGACCAGCCCGGAATCCATCACATAGCCGCGGTGCGCCGCCTGCAGTGCCAGGCGGGCATTCTGTTCGACCAGCAGAATGGTGATGCCTTCGGACGAGACCTTGCGGATCACCTCGAAGATCTTTTCGACCATGATGGGCGACAGGCCCATCGATGGCTCGTCAAGCAGCAGCAGCTTCGGATGGCTCATCAGCGCGCGCGCCATGGCCAGCATCTGCTGCTCGCCGCCGGAGAGGGTGCCGGCCATCTGCGCCGCCCGTTCCTTCAGGCGCGGGAATACGTCGAACCATTTCTCGATATCGGCCTCGACACCCGCCTTGTCCGTGCGCGTATAGGCGCCCATCATGAGGTTTTCGCGGATCGACATGCGGGTAAACACGCCCCGCCCTTCCGGCACCATGGCCAGCTTCCTTTCCACCAGGTGAAATGATTTCGTGCCCTTGAGCGATTCGCCCAGATAACTGATCGTACCTTCGATCTTGCAAGCAGGCAAAGTGCCCGTGATGGCTTTCAAGGTCGTCGTCTTGCCGGCGCCGTTCGCGCCGATCAGGGCGATCAGCTCGCCCTCGTTGACTTCCAGATCGATGCCTTTCACCGCCTTGATGCCGCCGTAAGCCACATGCAGGCCCGCGACCTTGAGTACGCTGTTGTTCAAGCCATTGTTACTCATGCGTGCGATCCCCCCAGATAAGCCTCGATAACGGCCGGGTTTTGTTGTATTTCTGCCGGCAAGCCTTCCGCGATGCGCTTGCCATACTCGAGCACCGTGATGCGGTCGCACAATCCCATCATCAGTTTCACGTCGTGCTCGATCAACAGCACGGTCTTGCCTTCGGCCTTGATTTTCACCAGCAACTCGCGCAGGGCCAGCTTTTCCGTGGCGTTCATGCCCGCCGCCGGCTCATCGAGGGCCAGCAGGGTCGGGTCGGTCGCCAGCGCGCGGGCGATTTCCAGGCGCCGCTGGTCGCCATACGACAAAAAGCGCGCCGTGCGGTTGGCGAACTGGGCGATGCCGACGAAATCGAGCAGCTCCATGGCCCGCTTGCGGATGGACGCCTCTTCCTCGCGCGCCGCCTTGTGGCGGAAGATGGCGCCGAACACGCCTTGGTGCGAGCGCACATGGCGCCCCACCATGACGTTTTCCAGCGCCGTCATGTCGCCAAACAGGCGGATGTTCTGGAAGGTGCGTGCAATGCCTGCCTTGGCCACCTTGTGCGGCGCGGAGGGTGAATACGGCTTGCCGGCCAGCTCGAAGGTACCCGTGTCGGGCTGGTACAGTCCCGTGATGACATTGAAAAACGTGGTCTTGCCGGCGCCGTTCGGGCCGATCAAGCCATAAATCTGGCCTTGCCGGATGGTAATGCCCACGTCGGTCAGCGCCTGCAAGCCGCCGAAACGTTTATTCACGCCGGCGATGTTGAGAATGATCTGTTCGCTCATGCTATCCCTCCCTTAAGCGGACACGACGCCGGTGGACTTGTTCGGCTGGTCCACATCGTGGTCGGGCCGGTCTTCGTGCTTCGGCGATGGCCACAGGCCGGCGGGACGGTTAAGCATGATCAACACCATGGCCAAGCCGTACAGCAACTGGCGCAGCACTTCCGCCTCGATCACCACGTGGCCGAACAGCGCCTGCTGGGCCGGCTCCACCACGTGGCGCAGTACTTCGGGTATCGAGGCGAGGATCACGCCGCCGAGGATCACGCCGGGGATATGGCCGATACCGCCAAGCACCACCATGGCCAGCACAGCGATCGATTCCGTCAGCGAGAACGATTCCGGCGAGACAAAGCCCTGGAACGAGGCAAACATGGCGCCGGCCACGCCGCCGAACGAGGCGCCCATGGAAAAGGCCAGCAATTTCACGTTGCGCGTATTGATACCCATGGCCTTGGCGGCAATCTCGTCTTCGCGGATGGCCACCCAGGCCCGGCCCAGGCGTGAATGCTGGAGGCGCTTGGTGACGAACACGACGGCGATGCACAGGAAAAGGAACAAAAAGTAATACGCATTCACGGACGGCATGGAAAAACCGCCCACCACGACGGTGCTGTTGGTGCCCGCCTCGCCCGCCAGGTTGACGCCAAAGATACGGATGGGATCGATCAAATTGATGCCTTGCGGCCCATTCGTGAAATTAATGGGATCGTTCAAATTGTTCATGAAGATGCGGATGATCTCGCCAAAGCCCAGGGTCACGATGGCCAGGTAGTCGCCGCGCAGTTTCAAGGTGGGCGCGCCCAGCAAGGCGCCGAACAGGCCGGCAACAAAGGCGGCCAGCGGCACGATGAGCCAAATCGACAGGTGGATGCCGTTTTCGCGGATTTCCGGCCCCATCAGCTGTACCAGAGTTTCGCCCAGCACGGGATACTGGTTCACCACCGATTCTAGCAGGATGGCAAACTGCGGCGACGCCAGCAAGGCCGTCAGGTAAGCCCCCACGGCGTAAAAGGCGATGTAGCCGAGGTCGAGCAGGCCGGCAAAGCCGACGACGATGTTCAAGCCCAGGGCCAGCATGATGTACAGCAAGGCCATGTCGATGATGCGCACCCACGAATTGCCGAACTGCGCGGCAAAAAACGGGAACACTATCAGCAGCGCGGCCAGGCCCAGCATGCCGGCGTAGGCTTTGGTCGGATTTTTCTTAGCGTCAAAATCGAGTAGTGCCATGATTTAATCTCCCAGTTTCACATCAGGCACGGTCGGCCACTCGTTCGCCCATGATGCCGGACGGGCGCAGGGTCAGCACGATGATCAGCACGACGAAGGCAAAGATATCCTGATAGTGGCTGCCCAGGAAGCCGCCCGTGATGTCGCCGATATAGCCGGCGCCCAGGCTCTCGATAATGCCCAGCAAGATACCGCCCAGCATGGCGCCGTAGATATTGCCGATGCCGCCCAGCACGGCCGCACAGAAAGCTTTCAAGCCGGGAATGGCACCCATGGAAAATTGTATGGAGGCATAGTTGGCGCCCCACATCACGCCCGCCACGGCCGCCAGCGCGGCGCCGATGGCAAAGGTGGCCACGATGACCTTGTCGGAATCGACGCCCATGAGGCCCGCCACGCGGGGGTTTTCCGCCGTGGCGCGCATGGCGCGGCCCATTCTTGTTTTTTCCACCAGCAACACCAATCCTCCCATCGACAAGGCGGCCAGGGCCAGCAGCAGCACTTGCGATTGCGAAATCACGGCGCCGCCCACATTGATGGGGTCGGTCGACAGCAATTGCGGGAAGGGCAAGGGATTGCGCGTCCAGATCATCATGGCAAAGGTTTGCAGCAGGATGGAGACGCCGATGGCGGTAATCAGGGGGGCGAGGCGGGGGGCGTTGCGCAGGCGGCGGTAGGCGACCCGCTCGATGATGATATTGACCAGAATACAGATGGGAATGGCGCCGAGGATGGCGGTGGCCAGTTTCAGATAGCCGGGCCAGTCCGGCACATAAATGCCCAGCAGCTTGAGGATGGTCAAGCCCACCATGGCGCCGATCATGAGCACATCGCCGTGGGCGAAGTTGATCAGGTTCAAGACGCCGTACACCATCGTGTAACCGAGGGCGACTAAGGCGTACATGCTGCCCAGCACCAAGCCGTTAATGATCTGCTGGATGAATGTATCCATGATTGCCCTATCAAATATGCATTTTTCGGGAACAACTTCCGCCAGAACATGTCGCTGATACAAAAACGGCACCGGAGGAAGAATTCCTGCAGTGCCATCCCTGGATCGTTCTCACCAGCATGGTGCACGCACTCAAAACGGGCGTGACATCACTTAGTCATAACGACAACACATTCAAGCTTGAGGCAATCATAACGATCTTTTGCAAAAACTAAACTTGGAATAAATCAATCATTTCCGAATTAAATTCGGTTTTGAAGTGACTATTTCATCGATACTCAAGAACCATACAGGCTCAGGCGACGTCGCGCTTGATGCCATCGAGGCCTTTCGGCATCGGGAACGTCACGGCTTCCTGCACCCCGTCGAGGGGGCGCACGCTCTTCACGCCACATTCTTTCAAGCGATCGATGACGGCTTGCACCAGCACCTCGGGCGCCGAGGCGCCAGCCGTCACGCCCACGCGCAGCTTGCCTTCCAGCCAGGCGGGGTCGATTTGCGAGGCATTGTCGACCATATAGGCTGGCGTGCCCATCTTCTCGGCCACTTCGCGCAAGCGGTTCGAATTCGAGCTGTTCGGGCTGCCGACGACGATCACCACTTCCACTTGCGGGGCCATGAATTTCACCGCTTCCTGGCGGTTCGTAGTGGCGTAGCAAATGTCGCCTTTTTTCGGCTCGGCAATGTTCGGATATTTCGCTTTCAAGGCCGCAATAATGTCGCTAGTGTCGTCAACTGACAACGTTGTTTGCGAAACATAGGCCAGGCTCTCCGGATTGGCGACCTGCAATGCCGCCACATCTTCGAGCGTTTCCACCAGATGCATGCCCATATCGGCCTGGCCCATCGTGCCTTCGACCTCGGGATGGCCATCGTGGCCGATCATGATGATCTCGCGGCCTTCGCGGCGCATCTTGCCTACTTCCATGTGCACCTTGGTGACCAGCGGGCAAGTCGCGTCAAAAATGCTCAGGCCACGCGATTCCGCCTCGGCGCGCACGGCTTTCGACACGCCATGCGCGGAAAACACGAGCGTATTGCCAGCAGGTACGTCATCGAGGTCGTCGATGAAGATGGCACCCTTGTTGCGCAAGTCGGCCACCACATAGGCGTTGTGGACGATTTCATGGCGTACATAGATCGGTGCACCAAATTGCTGCAAGGCACGCTCGACGATTTCGATCGCCCGGTCGACGCCAGCGCAGAAACCGCGGGGCTGGGCCAGTAACAGTTCTTTATCCATCGCTATTCCCTTTTACAGCACCGAAATGAGCTTGACTTCAAAGCGCAGCGGCTGACCGGCCAGCGGATGATTGAAGTCGAACAGGGCGGAGTCCTCGCGCATTTCGCGCAGCACGCCGGCAAAGCGGCCGCCGCCCGGCGCGGCAAAGTCGACCAGGTCGCCAATCTTGTAGTCGGCGCCCGGCACGGAGTTTTCGTCCAGCGTCGCGCGCGACACCGACTGCACCAGCTCGGGATTACGCTCGCCAAAGCCTTCGCCGGCGGCCAGCTCGAACGTATGGTGCGTGCCCTCAGGCAAGCCTAGCAGGCGCTGCTCGAGGAATGGCGCCAGCTGGCCCTGTCCCAGCATCAAGGTAGCAGGATTTCCGCTAAAGGTAGTGACAATATCAGTACCGTCAACAGTAGCAAGACGATAATGCAGGGTGAGGTAAGCCGCTTCGGTGACGACTGCTGGTTGCTCGATGGACATAGTGAGTTTTCAAGTAGCTGATGCAAAACGATATTGTAAGCCACACTGGCCGCGCCTGCCCCATGGCTTCGTCAAAGAAGGCCATGCTGGGGCTCGCGCCGGTGACAAACAGGAGAACAGCATGGGCATCAAGGACTGGCCGGCCAGAGAACGGCCGCGCGAACGCCTGATCGAGGATGGCGCACACTCGCTGTCGGATGCGGAATTACTGGCCGTATTCCTGCGCACTGGCGTGCGCGGCAAGAGCGCGGTGGAGCTGGCGCGCGATACGGTGGAACACTTCGGCTCCCTGCGGGGCCTGTTTGGCGCCAGCCTCGTGAGTTTTTCCGCCGTGCATGGCATGGGCAGCGCCAAGTTCGCCCAGCTGCAAGCAGTCATGGAACTGGCGCGGCGCGCCATCATCGAGGATTTGCAGGAGGGCCAGGCCCTCAGTTCGCCGCACGCGGTAAAAGACTATTTGCGCCTGACCCTGGGCAGCCTGGCGCACGAAGCGTTTCACGTGTTGTTTTTGGACGTCAAGAACCGCCTGATCACCACCCGCGAAATGTTTCGCGGCACCCTCACCCACACCAGCGTGTACCCGCGCGAAGTGGTCAAGCAGGCGCTGCTGCACAACGCGGCCAGCGTCATGCTGGCCCACAACCACCCGTCCGGCACGCCGGAACCAAGCGAATCGGATTTATTGCTGACGCGCACGCTGGTGCAGGCCTTGTCGCTGGTGGACGTGCGCATCCTCGACCATTTCGTCGTGGCCGGGCGGCAAGTGCATTCGTTTGCGGAACACGGCCAGATCTAGGCCAGCGCCGCTCTGGTCGCAGTTAACCATGTGTAAACAAGGACGTACGTGACAGAGCCGAAACGCTTATCTAACAGTAAACAGCACTGTTTACCAGTGCTTTTCCCTATGGGGAAAAGGGAAAGTCAAATTGTTAAATTAATTCACAACAACATGACACAATTGTTTTTCGCAAGTCATTGATAAATCTGCTTATTTTAGATATACTCTCGTTTTTCCAATTTGGAATATCTTTAAGGAGTGCGCCATGGCACGTGTTTGCCAAGTCACTGGGAAGAAGCCGATGGTCGGCAACAATGTTTCCCATGCAAACAACAAAACCAAACGTCGTTTTTTGCCTAACTTGCAGAATCGTCGTATTTTTGTTGAATCTGAAAACCGCTGGGTCTCCCTGCGTTTGTCCAACGCCGGTCTGCGCGTCATCGATAAAGTCGGCATCGACGCCGTATTGGTCGATATGCGCGCTCGTGGCGAAAAAGTCTAATTAGCAGAATAAGGGAGCTATCATGGCAAAATCAGGCCGCGACAAAATCAAGTTAGAATCGACCGCCGGTACGGGTCACTTCTACACGACTACCAAAAACAAGCGTACGACGCCTGCGAAAATGGAGATCATGAAATTTGATCCTAAAGCACGCAAGCACGTAACGTACAAAGAAACCAAAATCAAGTAATTGATATTGTGTTCTGTAAAAAGAGCCGCTCCAATGAGCGGTTTTTTTTCGCCCTGATTTTCAGCCGGCTGCCCTTCCCTTTTGCCGGGACGAAAAAAAGGCCCTGAAATCCAGGGCCTTGATATGGCGCAGTCTTGATTATGCGTAGCTACGCAGGCGCAAGGAAAAATCTTGTAGCGACTTGATGCCCGACGCTTCGGCGCGCGTGCACCAGTCTTGCAGCTTCTGCAGCAACTGTTCGCGCGTAAAGTGCGAACGCTCCCAGATGGCGCCCAGTTCCACGCGCATGTGGTGCATGGTTTCCAGCGCCTTGCTGTGCTGGAACAGTTCCGACAACTGCTCGTGATGCGCATCGGCCAGTTTGCCCGGTTCGCGCTGCATCAGCTTGCGCGACGATTTCAGGAAGCGCTTTTCCAGTTCGGCCTTGTGCTTCAGGTGCTCAAGCTCTTCTTTCCAGGCATGCTTGATCGATTTGGCGTACTTGGCCATCACGTCGTAGCGGTTGGCGATGACCGATTGCAAGGTCTCGAAATCCGCTTCCAGCTTGCCGTGCGAGAACTTCGGTTCCGGCGCCAGCTTTTTCACCTTGGCCAGGCCCAGCATTTCCAGCGCGCGGATATATGCCCAGCCAATATCGATTTCATACCATTTCGACGACAGCTTGGCCGACGTCGCATACGTATGGTGGTTGTTATGCAACTCTTCACCACCGATCAGGATGCCGAAGGGAATGATGTTGGTGGCCGCGTCGGCGCAATCGTAGTTGCGGTAGCCCCAGTAGTGGCCGATGCCATTGATGATGCCGGCTGCCGTAATCGGGATCCACATCATTTGCACGGCCCACACGGAAATGCCGATCACGCCGAACAACACGAAATTGATGACGAACAGCGACACCACGCCCAGCCAGCTGTATTTGGTGTACAGATTGCGTTCGATCCAGTCAGTCGGCGTGCCGTGGCCGTACTTGGCCATGGTTTCCATGTTCTTCGATTCGGCGCGGTACAGCTCGGCGCCTTCCCAGAACACTTTCTTGATGCCGCGCGTCACAGGGCTGTGCGGATCTTCTTCCGTATCGCACTTGGCATGGTGTTTGCGGTGGATGGCAGCCCATTCCTTGGTGACCTGGCCCGTCGTCAGCCACAGCCAGAAACGGAAGAAATGGCTGGGGATGGCGTGCAATTCCAGCGCCCGGTGGGCCTGGTGGCGATGCAGGTAAATCGTGACGCTGGCGATCGTGATATGCGTGACCACCATGGTGTACAGGAAAACTTGCCATGCGGACAGATCGGTAACGCCAGTTGCCATGAACTGCAAAACGTCGTGTAAAACGGAACTCAATGTCATTACTACTACTCCAAGTGGACAGGCATGCGCACGGTCGCTCCAGTGACTCTGGAGGTCCGGCCGAGTTAATTTTAGGCGTAATTGTACGCCCTAATGGGTGCTATCAGGCAAAATCGGAGGCAGGCAGCGAGGTTAAGGCTGGGTGCCGGACGGCGGGGACTCACCCTCTGCCGCGCCCGCGAGCGGGGCAGGAGGCGTACCAACAATACGCAATTCGCGTTGCGGAAACGGTACAGTGACCTTATGTTCCTGCAAGGTGCGCCAGATGGCGCGGTTCACATTCGACTTCACGCCGCCGGTGCCGTTTTCCGGGTCCGCGATCCAGAAGCCGATCTGCACGTCAAGGCCGTCGGCGCCGAAACGCACGAGGGTGGCCGATGGCGGATTGCTTTGCGACACACGCGGCACCTTGGCCGTCGCCGCTTCCAGCAAGGGGAAGATGACATCGAGATCCGTTTCATAGCCTACTGACACGGCCGTCGACAGCCAGACCATGCGGTTGCTCAACGACATGTTCTGCACCCCGCCGGAAATCAGCATTTCATTCGGTACGATGGATTCAACGCCATCGCCACCCAATAACACAGTATAGCGCGTATTGATCTGCGTCACCTTTCCAGTAAATTGGCCGACGGTGATCATGTCGCCAATGGTCAGGCTGCGGTCGAGCAGGATAATGAAGCCGGAGACAAAGTTCGCGGCGATCTTTTGCAAGCCGAAGCCCAGCGCCACGCCAAAGGCGCCGCCAAACACGGACAGCACCGTCAGGTCGATACCCACCAGCGACAGGCTGACGAGCACGGAAACGAGAATCAGCACGGCGCGGCCCATGCGCGACAGCACCACGCGCAAGGAGGTGTGCAAGCCCTGCATTTTCATCAGGCGTTCATCGAGCGAGGTGCCGGCCCACATGGCCAGCACCAGTAGCACGGCAACGGAAATAGCGGCTTGCAAGATGGCAGCCACGGACACCTTGTTGCGTCCCAGCGGCACGACGATGCTTTCCAGGAACTCATGCAGTTCCGGCCACAGGCCCGTGATATACAGGGCCATGCCAGCCCACACCACCACCGTGAAAATCTTTTCCAGCAACAACATGGTGGGGCTGATATCGCCATGGCGGGCAAAAATGCGGCGCAGCACATAAAAACCGAAGCGCACCAGCGCCATCGACGTGCACAGGGGGATGGCAATGCTGAGCAGGTTCACCGACTGGAACTTGACCAGGAAATGTTGCGCAATGCCCAGCAGCATGGCCGCCAGCACGGGCGTCAGGATACGGATGAAACTATCCGTGCGCTGCAAGGTTTCCGGCGTGGCCGGGACAGCAGCCGCTTCCGCCCGCTGATGCAGGAAGACGCGCAACTGCCGCACCAGCAGCCAGCTCAGGGCCAGGCAGGCAACAATGACCAGCGCCTGCCACAGGATGGCCGGTTGGCGGAAATCATTGACAAAATCGGTGATCAGGTTGAGCAGCGGGGTTTCGTTCATGGCAGATGGGGTCTGGAAGGTGGGACAGAAGTGGTACGGATGGGCATCGCACCCATGCAGCCAGGCGGGCTGGCGGCATTGAAAGCCGCCACTGCAGGGTGCAGCGGCGGCCCGTGACAGGCTTACTCGGCTTGTTCAGCGTCAACGTCGTCGGCCGGTTTTTCATCGGCGTAGACTTTTTTCGGCATGACCTTGCGCTCGAACACGGCGGCGAAGAAGCCGTCGGTCTGGTGCAGATGCGGCAGCAATTTCAGGTAGTCACCCATTTCCAGGTCGATCTTCTGTTCAGCCAGCACCTTGCTCATCGGCACCAGCGTGAAGTCCGGATG
This sequence comes from Janthinobacterium darwini, assembly GCF_051380905.1. Taxonomy (NCBI): domain Bacteria; kingdom Pseudomonadati; phylum Pseudomonadota; class Betaproteobacteria; order Burkholderiales; family Oxalobacteraceae; genus Janthinobacterium; species Janthinobacterium darwini. The sequence continues at coordinate 236,062 of NZ_JBNYXX010000001.1, read as the reverse complement.
GGCCGCCAGGAATTGCTCGGCGATAAAATCGTTTTCTTCGTTCAGGAAGCTGCAGGTAGCGTACACCAGGCGGCCGCCGCCCTTGACCAGGCGCGCCGCGCCGGCCAGGATGGCTGCCTGCTTGGCTTGCAGTTCGACGATGGAGTTCGGTTGCTGGCGCCATTTCACGTCCGGATTGCGGCGCAGGGTGCCCAGGCCGCTGCAAGGGGCATCGACCAGCACGCGGTCGATCTTGCCGGCCAGGCGCTTGATCTTGGCATCGCGCTCATGCGCGATCTGCACCGGATGCACGTTCGACAGGCCGCTGCGGGCCATGCGTGGCTTCAGCTTGGCCAGACGCTTTTCCGACACGTCGAACGCATACAAACGGCCCGTGTTGCGCATCAGCGCGCCCAGTGCCAGGGTCTTGCCGCCCGCGCCGGCACAGAAATCAACCACCATCTCGCCACGCTTGGCGCCGACGATTTGCGACAGGATCTGGCTGCCTTCATCTTGCACTTCGATGGCGCCGCTCTGGAACAAAGGCATGTTTTGCAGCGAAGGCTTCTTGATCACGCGCAAGCCCAGCGGCGCATAGGGCGTCGGGGTGCTGAGGATAGGTGCTTCGGCCAGAGCCAGCATCACGTCTTCGCGCGTCGCCTTGAGCGAATTGACGCGCAAGTCCAGCGGCGCCGGCGCGTTCAACGCATCGGCCAGCTTCATGGTTTCCGCTTCGCCGAACTGGGCGATCAGCTTGTCGAACAGCCAGGTTGGCATGTTGGCGCGCATGTTCGACGGCATCAGGCTGCGGTCGATCTGTGTGATGCGCTCCAGCCATTCCACTTCTTCTTCCGTCAAGCCGCCCAGCGAATCGGCGCCGACGGCTTCGGCCAGGCCGAGGATGGTCAAACGACGCATGGTGGGGCCACTGCCCGCTTCGGCGAAATCGGTAAAGAACGATTTGTTGCGCAGTACGGCATAAATGCCTTCGGCGATGGCGCCGCGTTCGCGCGAACCGAGGCGCGGATGGTCGCGGAAATAGCGCGACAGGGTCGTGTCGGCCGGGGCCGTGAAACGTAAAATTTCGCGCAATACTTCTTCAGCATTGGCAAGTATCGCTGGTGGCAATCTCATTGTTATTCTTCCTGTAATATTTTATTGAGGGTCCACGCGGACCTGGCCATGCTCGACTGACAGTTTATCGTCAATGAACAGGCGGATGGCGCGCGGGTAAAGCAGATGTTCCTGTACCAGCACGCGCGCCGATAAGCTGTCTTCTGTGTCGCCTGGCAAGACTGGCACCACCGCACTCGCCACGGCCGGGCCATGATCGAGCTCGGCAGTCACGAAATGCACGGTCGCGCCGTGTTCCGTCACACCCGCCTCGAGCGCCTGGCGGTGCGTCGCCATGCCCGGGAACAGCGGCAGCAGCGACGGGTGGATATTGAGCATGCGCCCCGCGTAATGGTCGACGAAAGGCGGCGTCAGGATGCGCATGAAACCGGCCAGCACGACCAGGTCGGGGGCGAAGCCGTCGATCACGGCTTGCAGCGCCGCATCAAACTGCTCGCGGCTGGCATAATCCTTGTTGGCAACGACTGCCGTCGCTATCCCATGTTCCGCGGCAAAAACCAATCCCTGGGCGTCGGCCCGGTTACTGATGACGGCGGCAATACGGGCTGGCCATTGCTCGGCTTGCGCCGCGCGTACGACCGCTTCCATGTTGCTGCCGCGTCCGGAAATGAGGATAACGATATTTTTCATAGCGCGCATTGTACCCGCTATGGCGATGCGAATCTAGAAAGGCCGGTATTATTGTTGCGGCGCAACATGAGCGCCGGCGCGCCGCAGCCGCCCCGCAATGCCGATTACCATTTGCACGAGAGCCCGGTTTTACGGCGCCGCGGCAAGAGTAAGTATTTACTCGAACGAATAGAAGACGCGGAACGGCACTTTCTTCTCGGCCCAGTAGTCGGCCGCGTCGCGGAACACGTCGAGCAGGATCTCGCGCGCTTCCTTGTCAAATTTTTGCGTATTTGGCAATTGCTCCAGCACCACCAGGAAGCCCGTTTGCGTGCCGGCCTTGTGCATGGTATCCGTCAGGCACAGACGCAGGGCATCGAAATTCTTCGCCAGGTTCTTCGGGAACAGGAATGCTTCTGCAATAATGCCGATGACTTGTTGTTTGGTCTGTCCAGCGTGGCAATGCGCATATAAAAAGTGCTGCCCGAGACGGATCGCCTCGTCTTGTAACTCGGTCACGCGAAAGGCACGGATGGACTGGACAAGGTTGGGCGGCACGGTTAGTAACAAACTCATTTTTCCCTCAAATCGACCTGTTATGTATGGATTTGTTCTATCTGCTCTTCTTATTGCATCCCCGCACGCGGGTCAATGCGCACGCGGTGATTCGATCTGTATCAACTTTTATGCGATTCAGTGCGATTTTATATAAGCCATACGCGTATTAGGGTAACGTGTTGTCCTGTATGAATCAACCCGAATATGATGTCAAACGCAAGATTTGTTACAAACCGCTAGTTTCAAGTCATTCAACATCATGTATCGATTGAAAGTGCATGTTACAGACTGTGGGGCAAGGGGCTTGGGCTGTTACATTTTGTTGCCATGCGAAACACTTGCCTCTTGCTGGCGGGATTACTATAGTCCCAAGTTGTAAAAAATACCCTGAAAGATTCTCTACATAATGAGGTTACAAATGAACTTGCAAGCCAAATTGATGATGTCAGCCCTTTGTCTCGGCGCATTGCCACTCGCTCAGGCTGCCGACTTTGAAGATTTCGGCAAAGTCGTGCGCGTTGTGCCGCAAGTGGAACAGATCAATCGTCCACGCCAGGAATGCCGTACGGAATACGTGCAAGTGCAGGCGCCGCCGCAACAGCGCAGCGCTGGCGGCTCCATCGTCGGCGGTATCGCCGGTGCCCTGCTCGGTAGCCAGGTCGGTGGCGGCAATGGCCGCACGGCCGCCGCGGCGGCTGGCGCGATTGCCGGCGCCGTCGTCGGCGACCGTGTCGACAACCAGAACAACTACCAGGGCGGCATGCAGGAACAAGCCGTCAAGCAATGCCGCCAGGTCGACCATTGGGAATCGCGCAACAATGGCTATCAGGTTACTTACGACTACCGCGGCCGCAACTACACGAGCATCATGTCCTATGATCCGGGCGAAAGAGTTCGTCTGCGTGTCTCGATCGAGCCAGCACAACAGTAAGCGCGATAACCGGCCTGTACCATGCCAGCCCCAGCGGCTGGCATTTTTTATGGCGCCTCGGCACGGGCTATAATGCGGCACACTTTCAGGCCGCCTTATGCTTATCAAACGAAAATCCATCGAACAAGTCGAATCCTCGCGCCCCGCGCGCAAGCCCCGCTATGCCCCTGTCACCCTGTCCGAAATGGATGGCGTGCGCTATCTGCATTTCGGCACGGAATGGGTGCAGGGCGCCATGCGCATCCGCAAACCGGACTGGCCTGAGCTCGAATACGCGCAACAGATGATGGCGTGGATGCTGTGGATCGAACAACCTCAGCGCCTGGCTCAGTTGGGCCTGGGCACGGCCGCGCTGACCAAGTTCTGCTACCGCCAGTTCCCGCAGGCGCAAGTCGAAGCCATCGAACTGAACCCGTCCGTCATCACCATCTGCGCCTCGATGTTCAAGCTGCCGCCCAACGACGAGCGCCTGCACGTGCGCGAGATGGATGCGCTCGACTACGTCAACGACGACGCCAACCACGGCACCCTGGACGCCCTGCAAGTGGACCTGTATGACGCCACGGCGCGCGGTCCCGTGCTCGACAGCGCCGATTTCTATGCCGCCTGCTGCGCCTGTCTGGCGCCGCACGGCATCATGACGGTGAACCTGTTTGGCGACCACCCCAGCTACGCGAAGAACATCAAGGCGATGAAGTTTGCGTTTGCACAGGTGATCTGCCTGCCGGAAGTCCATGATGGGAACGTGGTCGCGATCGCGTTCAAGACGAAAGTGGCGCTCGATGCGGAAGCGCAAGCGGCCCTGCTGGAACGCGCCAAGCAGATCGTCGCCGAGACCAAGCTGCCCGCCAAGACCTGGGTCAAGGGCATCGTCAGCACCCTGTAACCGCCGGCAAGGCCGGCAGCCTGGAAAGGCGCCGGCCATGCCAGACTCCGCTCCTCTTCTCCCTCCTCCGGCTGCGCCGCTGGAACTGACGCAACTTCTGGCCTGGCTGCAGCACGACGGCTTGCTCGACGCGGCGCAAGCGGCCGCCATCGACGCCCAGGCCGCCCAGCTGCCGGCGCCTGCCTTGCATCCGCTGTGCAGCATCGCGCATGGCGCGCTGACGCTCGATATCCTGTGCGCATGGCTGGCGCGGCGGGCCAGCCTGCCGTACATGCGCATCGATCCCTTGCACATCGATTTCAGCCAGGTGGCCGATGTCATGACGGCCGGCTATGCGGCCCGCTTCAACATCCTGCCCGTGGAAAGCACGCCGGAGCGCATCGTCATCGCCACGGCCCAGCCCTACGCGCTCGCCTGGCAGGCGCAGCTGGGAAAGCTGGCGCCCCGCAAGCTGAGCCTCGTCATTGCCAACCCGCTGCACATTGCCGATGCCATCGCGCAATTTTTCAGTCTGGCCAGTTCCGTCAAGGTCGCCCGGCAAGCGTCCACGCAAGACCTGGCCCTGCGCCAGAATGTCGAGCAACTGGTGGAGCTGGGACGCAACAAGACCAGCCTCGACGCCAACGACCAGCACGTGGTGCGCATCGTCGACTGGCTGTGGCAATACGCGTTTGCCCAGCGCGCCTCCGACATCCATTTGGAACCGAAACGCGACGCGGGCTTCGTGCGCCTGCGCATCGATGGCCGGCTTTACCAGGCCTACCAGTTGCCGCCCGTGGTATTGCTGGCCATGACGGCGCGCATCAAGTTGCTGGGGCGCATGGACGTGGTGGAAAAGCGCCGCCCCCAGGACGGCCGCATCAAGACGCGCAATGCGCAGGGCCAGGAAATCGAGCTGCGCCTGTCCACCTTGCCCACGGCCTTCGGCGAAAAGCTCGTCATGCGCATCTTCGACCCGGAAGTGGCCGTCAAGAGCCTGTTTGACCTGGGCTTTCCGCCTGCAGATGCCGAACGCTGGCGCCAGCTGACGGCACGCACGCACGGCATCGTGCTGGTCACGGGTCCCACCGGATCGGGCAAGACCAGCACCCTGTACAGTACCTTGAAGGCGCTGGCCAGTAGCGAAGTCAATGTGTGCACGGTGGAAGACCCCATCGAAATGGTGGAACCGGCCTTCAACCAGATGCAGGTGCAAACCCAGGCTGGCATCGAACTGTCGTTTGCCGATGGCGTACGGGCGCTGTTGCGGCAAGACCCCGACATCATCATGGTGGGAGAAATCCGCGACCTGGCCACGGCCGAGATGGCCATGCAGGCGGCGCTGACGGGCCATTTGGTGCTGTCGACACTGCACACCAACGACGCTCCCTCGGCGGTCATGCGCCTGCTGGAACTGGGCTTGCCCGCCTACCTGCTGGAAGCGTGCCTGGCCGGCGTGCTGGCGCAGCGGCTGCTGCGCTGCCTGTGCCCGGACTGCAAGCAGCTCGATGCCACCCCGGGCGCCGCGCCATGGCAGCGACTGACGGGCGGCCAGCTGGAACGGCCCGACGCCATGTACCGCCCCGTCGGCTGCGCCCAGTGCCGGCACAGCGGCTACCTGGGGCGCGCCGGCATTTATGAGCTGCTGAGCGTGACGGAAACATTCGGCCAGCTGGTCAAGGCGGGCGCCGACCTGCATGCCTTGCGCCGCCAGAGCATCCTCGACGGCATGACGCCGCTGCGCATCGCCGGCGCGCGCAAGATCATCGATGGTACGACCAGCATCGACGAAGTGCTGAAGCTCACGGCAGCCCTGCCTTAGCAGGTCAGCACTTTCTAACAGGAATGCTTTGCATTCTTTTTCAACTGATATATAATGCGGCCTCTTTCGGGTCGTTAGCTCAGCTGGTAGAGCAGCGGACTTTTAATCCGTTGGTCGCAGGTTCGAATCCCGCACGGCCTACCACGAATGCGCAGTACTAAAAAGCCCATCCTCACGGATGGGCTTTTTTCGTTTCAGCCCCCCAGGGTTATACTGGCTCTTCGTCTTGCCAGCCCTGAAAGAAACGCATGAAACTTGCCGCCGCCCTCCTCCTGGTCACCGCCTGCCTGCCTGCGCAGGCACAGCCGCCCATTGTGCTCGACGGCCAGTACAGCGCGCGCACGGACGAAATGAGCCTGGAAATCATCGGCAACCGCGTCTGCTTCGCGCCCGACAAGGCGCAATGGGGCCGATTGCCCCGGCCGGCGGCTTCGCACGCTGCATGGTTTTGTTTCAGCAACGATGCCGAAGCGCGCCGCCAGCTGCGCGTACCCGCGCGCCAGGCCGACAATTGCGGCTGGCAAGCGCGTGCGCGCATCGTCATTGATACGTATCAACCGTACGTGGAACAGGGCGACGGCAACGACATGGCGCGCCTGGCATCGGTCATCAAGGTGGCGCAACCGAACGCCATCGCCTGCGAATAGTTTTAATCGAGTTCGTATTCCTGCAGATAGCGCGCGAACAAGTCGCCATCAGCCAGCGGACAGACAAAACCCGCGCCCCAGTCGGCCAGCAGCAACTGTTCTTTCAAGGGCAGCAGCAACAGCTCAGGCATGCCATCGCTGCACCACAGGTCGCACACGATGCCCTTGTCATCCAGGCCGGCAAACAAGGTCTCCGTCTTGTCGCCGCCAAAGGCGAGCACGTTCTTGCATTCCACCCGATAACTGCTGTAGCCCGTGTAGACGGCGTCATACGGCGGCAAGGTGTCCGCCAGCGCCAGCCGCAGCTGATCGGCCGTGATGCCCAGTACGCGCACCTGCGACGGCGGCGCCTCGGGCACGTACATGGCCGTCCAGCCGGCGCCGCTGCGGTGCGCGTCGGCGAACGCCTGCTGTTCGCCCATCTGCGTCAAACAGTGCTGTAAATTATCCAGCGGCAGCAGTTCGATCATGCAAAAATCGTCTTCGTGATAATACGCTTCGCGCATGCTTCAATTCTCCAACAAATCTTGTAACTGGGCATTGCGCCGCACCGTCAACAGGCCGGCCCAGGTCTCGCTCGTCACGGACGGATAGCGCACGGCGCCGAAATTCATCCAGGCATCGCGGTAAGCCAGCCACAGGCGCTGGGTGGCGCGGATGCCATCCTTGCCCACGGCGCCCGCATAGGTTTCCGCCGGTTTTTTCATGAGCTTGCCGTAGATGACGTTGAGTTCCTTGTCGAGCGCCGCCGCCCGCTCCCTGGACATGCTTGGCGGCAGCTTGCCCGCTTCGTACTCGCGCAAATCGTGCGCCAGCTGGTCGAGCTCTGCCGTGCGGGCGGCGATGCTCAGGGCGGCGCGCGCCGTGCCGCTCAAATCCGTTTCATTAGCGGCGCGCGCATCGGCAAACTTGCTTGTTGCCGTCTGCAGCTTTTGCAGTGATGCTTGCGCCACTGCCGGCATGCCCGCACTGACTTTGTCTGTTGCCTGCGCGCGCACGCGCTGCTTTTGCCGCGCATCGATGGCGCTGCACACGCCCATCATGTAGCCGCTGGTGATGTCGTCGCACAAGTCGATCATGCCGCGCCCGCTGGCATTGATCTGCTGCAAGTGTTCGATGCGCCCCCGCATCTCGGCGGGCGCAGCATCGATGCTGCACGCATACTTCAGCGCCAGCAACGGGTCTTTCTGCACGCCCTGTCCATTCTGGTACAGCATCATCAAGACGGCGCTGTTCTGCGTTGCCATCGCGCAATGACGCACGGGACGCCAGTCGGCCGGCTTGGGCGAGGACATACTCTTGGTATCGTAATACAGGTCTGTTGCCTGGCACTGCTGCAAAGCAGCCACGGCGGACGGCGCCGGCAGGTCGGCAGGCGGCGGCGCCGCATCCTTGACCTTCAGGCAGCCCGCATACCAGGCCGTGCTTTCCGCCTGGCCCACGCCCATGGCGCTGGTATTCGGGTACGGTGCGGCGGCAGCGGCAAAACCCGGGCTGGCGAGCAGCGTGCCGGCACCCAGCAATAGCGTTTTCAATAAGGATAGACAAGTTTTCATGTTCAAGCAGCGCCAGCGTGAGTAAAGCGGCAAGTTTAACTGATCAGCCAAGCTGCGCCCGCCCGATACACGCCCATCGCGCCTGGTAAGTAACGGTACTCAGCCTTGGCAGGGCAGGAAGCCATGGGCAATAATGTTGCCCGCTATACTTTTTTCACTTCCCGGACCACGCCCATGACCTTACCCCGTCTTCGCCGTTCCCTCGGCTCCCTGCTGATCGCAGCAGCCTGCGCCTCGCTGGCAATGACCGTCCACGCCGCCGATACCACGACGGCTATACCCGTTGCCACCACGCAAACGCAAGTCAAACATGCCATCACGCACGAAGACGTGTGGCTGATGAAACGGGTGGGTGCCCCTGTCGCCAGCCCGGATGGGCGATGGGCTGTGTTTTCCGTCATCGACAGCGCCTACGATAGCAAGGAGCAATGGTCGGACCTGTGGATCAAGTCGCTGCTAGACGACAGCCCAGCGCGCCGCCTGACCTCTTCCAAAGGCGGCGAAAGCGCCGTGGCCTGGTCGCCGGACAGCCGCCAGCTGGTGTTCGTCGCCAAGCGCGATGGCGATGAAGCGGGTCAGATCTACCGCCTCGACGTGGCCGCTGGCGGCGAAGCGCAACGCCTGACCTCGCTCACCTTGGGCGCACGCATGCCGAAATGGAGCCCGGATGGCACGCAATTGCTGTTCATCAGCGACATCTATCCAGGCAACAAGACGGAAGCCGACGTCAAGCAAAGCGCGAAAGAACGCAAGGAGCGCAAAGTCAGCGCCCGCTCGTATGAAACGACGGCGCCCCGCTATTTCGACAAATGGCTGACCGACAAGCAGGTGCGCCTGTTCATCGTCGACGCCAACGCTGCTGCCCGAGGTGAAAACACAGCGCGCGACATCCTGTCGGGCACGCAACTGGTCACCCTGCCGGGCTTTGGCGGGGGCCAGGGCGACGAGGGACAATCGCTGGACGCCGTCTGGACGCCGGATGGCAAGGCCGTCGTTTTCAACGCGGCCACCAACCGCGATGCCGCCCAGCGCGAAGCCGTCTACTCACAACTGTATTTGCTGCCCTTGGCGGGCGGCGAAGCGCAGCGTTTGACGCAGGACAAACATAGCTACGGTTCCCTGAAATTCGCTGCCGATGGCAAGACCCTGTTCGCCTTGAGCGACGCGCAAACACCGGGCAAGGTCTATGACGTGAAGCGCCTGGCCAGCTTCGCCTGGCCGATGAGCAACCCTGCACCGACCATCCTGACGGCCAAGCTGGACCGTTCGATTTCGCGCTATGTGCTGCCCGAGGGCGGCAAGCGCGTCATCTTCAGCTATGAACACGCGGGCCTGGAAAAGCTGTACTCGATCGACACCAGCGGTGGTGACGTGCGCGAGGAGCCATCCTTGCCGACGGGCAGCATCAATTCGCTGAGCAGCGGCGGCAAGGCCCTGGTCGGCGTGTGGGAGTCAAGCATCAACCCGCCGGAAATCTATGCCTTCAACGGCAAGCAGCCGAAGCGGCTGACGTCCTTCAACACGGACAAGGCAAGTAAAATCGACTGGCAGGCGCCCGAGCACTTCTGGTTCACCACGGCCGACGGCCGCCAGATCCACAATATGCTCGTCAAGCCGGCCAACTTTGACCCGAACAAGAAATATCCGCTGTTTACCGTCATCCATGGCGGCGCGGCCAGCATGTGGCGCGACCAGTTCGTGCTGCGCTGGAACTATCACTTGCTGGCTAAGCCAGGATATGTCGTGCTGCTGACCGACTACAAGGGTTCCACCGGCTATGGCGAGGAATTCTCGCGCTCGATTCAATTCGACCCATTGAAAGGCCCGGGCGATGAAGTCAACCAGGGCGTCGATGAAGCCATCAAGAAATATGCCTTCATCGACAGCACGAAACTGGCCGCCGGCGGCGCCAGCTATGGCGGCCACCTGGCCAACTGGCTGCAAGCGACCACCACGCGCTACAAGGCCATCGTCTCGCACGCAGGCGAAATGGACTTGATCATGCAATGGGGCACCAGTGATGGCGGCTTCGGCCGTGAAACCAATGCGGGCGGACCCGTCTGGTCGAACCTGCCCGTATGGCGCGATCAAAGCCCCGTCATGCAGGCAGGCAACCACGAAAAAGGCACGGGTTTCACGACACCGATCCTGATCACCGTGGGCGAGCTCGACTACCGCGTGCCGGCCAACAATGCCTTGATGAACTTTGCCGTACAACAGCGCCTGAACGTGCCGGCAAAATTACTAGTGTTCCCGGACGAAAACCACTGGATCTTGAAGGGCGAGAACAGCCGTTTCTTCTATAGCGAAGTCGAGGGCTGGCTGGCGAAGTATTTAAAATAATCCTGCTGCGCGCTGTTTGAAGAGCCAGGCTCCGCGCACGCGGGCCTGGCTTTTTTCATGCGGGCTGGACTGTGGCCACGGCCGCCGTCTGCCGTCGTATCGCCAGCACCAGCAGCGCGGCCAGCAGGCAGGCGGCGCCGGCCGCGAACAGGGCCGGGTTGTAGGTCAGCATCAGGGTGCGGATGCGGCCAGCCCCATAGGCGGCCACGGCGGCGCCCAGCTGGTGGCCCGCGAAGATCCAGCCAAACACCATGCCCGCGCGCTCCCGGCCAAACGTGGCCCCCACCAGTTTCACCGTCGGCGGCACGGTGGCGATCCAGTCCAGGCCGTAGAACATGGCGAACAGCGACAGGCCATACAAGGTGAATTCCGAATACGGCAGCCAGAACAGGGACAAGCCCCGCAAGCCGTAGTACCAGAACAGCAATTTGCGGTTGTCATAGCGGTCCGACAGCCAGCCGGACAAGATCGTGCCGAACAGGTCGAAGGCGCCCATCATGGCCAGCACGGAGGCGGCCGGCACGGCGGACAGGCCCGAATCGCCGCACAGCGAGATGAAGTGCGTCTGGATCAGACCGTTGGTGCTGAGGCCGCAGATGAAGAAGGTGCCGAAGAGTATCCAGAAAGTGCGGTTTGCCGCCACGCTGCGCAAGATCAGGAACGGCGTGGCAAACGTCATTGCTGGCGCCGGCGCCACCACCAGGGGCGTGTCGGGATCGGCGCCATAGGGCCGCAAGGCAAGGTCTTGCGGCCGGTTGCGCATGCACAAGAAGGCCAGCACGGCGACGATGGCGCAGGCGGCAAACACGGGCATGACGGCCGTGCGCCAGCCGAAGTGCTCGATCAGCCAGGCGCCCACGGGCAGGAACAGCAACTGGCCCGTGGCCGAGCTGGCCGTCAGCACGCCCACCACCAGGCCACGGTGCGTCTCGAACCAGCGGTTGGCCACCACGGCACTCAAGACCAGGGCCGTCATGCCCGAGCCCAGCCCCAGCAGGATGCCCCACAGCGCCACCAGGTGCCAGAACTGCGTCATGCGCGTGGCCAGCAGCATGCCAGCCGCGATCAGCCCCAGCGCCACGCAGATGATATTGCGCAAGCCGAAGCGCTCCATCAGGATGGCGGCAAACGGCCCCATCAGACCGAACAGCACGAAGCGCACGGCCAGCGCCGAGGAAATCTGCTCGGCATCCCAGCCGAACTCGCGGCTCAAGGGTTGCATCAGCGCCCCCGGCAAGCCCAGCGCGGCAGACGAGGTCAAGGCGGTGAGGAAGGTAATGGCGACGATGACCCAGGCAAAGTGCATGCCGCGGCGCGCCAGCCATTGCGAAAAAGGATAGGAAAGCATGCAGTCCTCATGAGAAAAAGTGGATGCCGATCATTGCCATCTGGCGGCATTTTTCTCATGTTATATTATGATCGTAATTTATACAATCGAAAAAAACTGGCGCGACACTGCTGCGTGCGGCTCCAGTCCTGGCTGCAAGCTTGTGACATGGAGTCAGACCCGGCGGGTCTGACTCCATACATTACTTCACCTTCAAGCCATTCTTCACATCCGTCACCCCTTCCACGCCACGCGCCAGGTCGGCGGCTTTTTTCACTTGCGCCTGGGAAGGCACGAAGCCGCTGAGCATGACGACGCCGTTCACCGTTTCCACGTGCACGTCGAGCGCTTTCAAGTCACTGTCCTTGACGAGGTCCGCCTTGATCTTGGTGGTGATGACAGAGTCTTCCACTGCCACCTTGGTGCTGCTGGCCGCATTGCGCGTCATGCAGGCGGCCTTGGCCGTCGCATCCATGGCGTCACAGTTTTCCTTCATGGCGGCAGGCGGATTCTGCGCCACGTTGGTGCCAGCCGTGGCGCCCGTGTTGGCGTCGGCCAGCGCGGCCGTTTTTGCCGTCTTGGCATCGTTCATGCACGATGTCTTGTCGGCGCCCGTGCGGTCGCCGCACTTGGCCTTGGCCAGGTCATACTCGGCATTGGCGACATCCTTGCGGGCCTTGCCCAGTTCGCGCGGCGTGTTACGGTACTGGGCCACGGCGTCCGAGTCGGCCTTGGTGCGCGCCACCCTGGCTTCTTCCACGCAGACTTTTTTCGCATTGCCGCTCTGGCTGTCGCAAGCGGCCTTGGCCTGCTTGTAGTCGGCCGATGCCTTGTCCGTCAAACTCTTGTACGAGGCATCCTGCGCATACGCGGGCGTGGCGGCAAGCAGTGCGCTGGCACTGGCGGCCAGCATGAGTGCGATCATTTTGTTCATGATGGTTCCTCTCTGGTTAGTTGATGCCCAGATTAGACCCCTGCCGGACGCAAAGCTCCGTGCGACAGCACACGCTGACTAGCCATCTGCGCAAAATTCACCGTTTATTTGTCGCCGCTCAAGCCCTTTCGCCACAATACTTGCGCCTGTTCAAATGATGAAGCGGTCCCATCAAATGCAGCTGCACCATCCGCCAGCGCCAGCCATGCCTGCGTGGCGTGCGAACCGCCCGCGCTGTCGCCGCCGGCGCGCACGCCGCGCATCCATGCCAGTACCTCCTGATACTGCCCGGGGTGGCGTTCATGCATCCAGGCCAGGGCCACCAGGTCTGCATAAGCCTCTTCACGGCGCGTCTCGCGCAGCTCCTGCGCCAGCGATGTCAGCTTGTCCTGCTGCCTGCCGGGCGGCTCGACAAAACCGCGTGGCAAGACGTGCCAGTCACCCTGGGCATAGCGCTGGCAATGGCCGATTTCATGCGCCGTCATCGCTTCCATCATCATGCCTTGGCGCGCAACTGGCACGCCCTGCAAGACACTGTCCGCCTGTGCATTGCCGCGCAGCGACAAGACCAGCTTGCAGCGCCCTGCTTCGTAGCCCAGCGCCAACGGCACGGCGCCGGGCGCATCCTGGGGCTGCACGATGATATCGATGGGTAAGCCTTGCGCGCGGGCAAAGGCGATGAGGGGCTGGCCAGCCTGCAGCCAGCGGCTTTCCAGATCGGTGAGCTGAGCATGCGCCATGGCAGGTGCGGCACTAAGCAAACTCAACAGCGAAATCAGTTTCAACATGGGATCAACGGCAAGAAAGGAATGCAACCACTGCAGAGTAAGCGGTGAAGATATTTCCACAAGGAAAAACTGGCAACTATTCACAAATAAAGACGAAAAAAAACCGGTGCAGCAGCACCGGCTTTTCACACTGACAATCGTCAGGGCGGATTTATTTCTTCGTCGCTTTATCCAGGGCGCGGGCCGTGACGAATTCCGGACGGATATCGTTCGGCACGGCTTTCATTTTGTCGAGCGCCACTTGCACTTCCGGACGAATCACCACGTACTTGCTCATCAACGCTTGCGCGCGCGCATAGTCGCCCGTCGCCTCGATAGTCAAAAATTCGCGGTCCAGGTCGATCACGGCCTGTTTGATCTTGCCAAAATCAACGCCAAACTTGCCGTCGCCCAGGGAAACAAAACCGCCCTTGTCGAGGATGTAATTCATCTGGATGGCCATGCCACGCGCATGCGAATCCGTCAGGCCGAAATGCAGGGTGCGGAAACCGGAGGCGAGAAAAGTGCTGTACAGCTTGCGCTCGGCCGCCTCGCCCTGGCCCAGGGTGTCGTTCAGTTGCCCCTTGTCCATCATGTAGCGCAGCGCAAACAAGCCCGTGATATCGGCCTTGGCTTCTTCGATGGTCGAATATGCTTCCTTCAAGTCCTGGCGTGGCGTGGAGGGCTTGCCGTCGACGACGGTGGCGTGCGGGCCCAGGCCGTGCATGATTTCATGCGCGAGGATGTGCGTGAAAAAGGAATTGAAGTCGACGTCCTGCTGCGCGTCGGCGGTCAGCACCAGTTTCGAGATCGGCGTCAGGGTGGCCTTGAACTTGGCTTCCTGCACGTTTTTCAACATCACACGCTTGGAACCGCGCGCGCTGATGATGCGCTCGTCGTTGGGCAGGTTGTAGGCGGCTGTCTGCACGGCCATGTTGCCGTCGCCCGCGCCATACACCTGGTTGACCACCACCATCGGTGCCAGCGCGCCCACTTTCGGGTTGCGGTACTGGGCGTCGAGCGGCAGGTTGTCTTCCAGCTCCTGCATGTGCTTGGCGAAGAAGTTCAGCTTCTGCGTCTCGGCCTGGTCGCGGATGTTCACATAGGCTTCGAAGGCCGCCTTGTAGCCGAACAGCTCGTCGTTATACGTTTCATACGGGCCGATGGTGATATCGACGGGCGAGTCGAGGTCCATCCAGGCGAAGTCGGACGGCAGATAGTCGTTGTCGAGGAAAGCCTTGGCGCGCAAGGTGAGGAATTTCTTCAGGGACGCGTTGTCCGTGGCGGCCGCCGCCTCGTCGAGCAGCCTGGCCAGCTGCTTGAGTTCCACCTTGTACTCGTCCGAATACTTGACGGTCTGATATTTGCCATCCTTGCCCGCGCGAATCGTCGTGAAGAACCATTGCGCCTGCTGCTTGTCGTCCGCCGACAAGCCACTCATCCACGCTTCCAGGCTGGCCTTGGTGGCGCCCTGCGGATAGAAATTACCCGCTTCCGGCTTGTGCGCGGGAATGGCGATGCCCGCATAGCTGGCGGGCATGAACGAGGCGTGCGCGTCGAGCACCGACCATGGCCCCTTGTTGATCCAGAAATAATTCAGGCGCGCCTGGCCCAGCTTTGATTTATCCTTCTTCAAGGCCGCCCACAGCGCTTCATTGCCGGACCAGCGCTGGCGCAGTTGCAGCACGTCAACCAGCTTGGCCGCTTCGACCAGCTTGGCGATGGCCTGGCGGTCGCCAAAGGACAGGTGTGTGACATCGGCGGTCAGTTCAACGGGCGCATAGCGGGCGCTCATGGCCGTCAGTTGTTGCGCCGTGGCCGGGCTTGCTGGTGCGGCGGCTGGCGTTGCGGCGCAGGCGCTGCCGACGGCGGCGGCCATCAGCAGGGGAATCAGGAGTTTTTTCATGGGGGTCTCGGTTAGATTTTTCTCAGAAAAAAAAGCGGCTGGCGCGGATGGCGCGCTACCGCTTTCTTGCTCAGACTGCGATTGTCCCACCTGCCCCATGGCATGGCAAGCCGCTTACCAGACCTTGTACACCTGCCCCGTCTGCGCCCCTTCCACACTGCGGCTGTAAGCCAGGGCCACGCGGCTGGCGGCGGCTGGCTCGAAGCCGTAGAAGAAGGGACCGTAAGCTTCCAGCGATTCTGCCAGCACCGTGGGGCTGACGACATTGATGCGCACGCCGCGCGCCAGTTCGATGGCGGCGCCCCGCACGAAGCCTTCCACGGCCGCATTCGTCATGCTGGCGGCCGCACCGAAGCGGATCGGGTGCTCGGCCACGATGCCGCTGGTCAGGGTGATCGAGCCACCGTCGTTCAGGTATTCCTGCGCCACCAGCGCCACGTTGACCTGGCCCATCAACTTGCTGTCCAGGCCCAGCTGGAATTGCTCGGGAGTAAATTCGGCCAGGGGACCGAAATGCAGCTTGCCGGCCGTGACGACGACGGCGTCGACCTTGCCGATGCGCTTGAACAGGGCGCGCACTTGCGCAATGTCGCCCATGTCCGCCTGGTGCGTGCCGCTGCGGCTGCCCACTTCGATGATTTCATGGCGTTGCGCCAGTTGTGCCGCGACGGCCGTGCCGATGGTGCCGCTGGCACCGATGATGACGATTTTCATGCTGCTTCCTTGTCTGGGGTTGAACGATGAAGCCAGTATGCACCGCTTCCAAAAAGGAATAAATACGCTAGAATTTATAAGATTACCAACTCACAGTTTGCAATCAAGGTGTATGGATAAATTGCGCAGCATGGAAATCTTTGTCGCCGTCGTCGACCAGGGCAGTTTTACGGCCGCCGCCGACACCTTCCACATCTCGCCCGTGATGGTGGGCAAGCACATCAGGCAGCTCGAAGAGCGGCTGGGCACGCGCTTGCTGGCGCGCACCACGCGCCGGCAAAGCCTGACGGAAATCGGCCAGCAGTATGTGGAGCAGTGCCGCCAGATCCTGGCGCAGATCGCCGCAGCCGAAACGGGCGCGGAAGCGATGCAGGCCACGCCGCGCGGCAAGCTGAAAATCACGGCGCCCGTTTCCTTCGGCAGCGAACGCATGGCGCCGCTGCTGGCCGAGTATCTGACGGCCTATCCAGACGTGAGTCTGGAGCTGAATCTGAATGACAGGATGGTGGATCTGGTGGAGGAAGGTTTTGATGCGGCCATCCGCATCGGCGCGCTGGACGATTCCGGCATGGTGGCGCGCCCCTTGCGGCCTTACGCGATGGTGATCTGCGCCTCGCCCGACTACCTGGCCAGGCACGGCACGCCGCGCTCGCCGGAGGACCTGGCGCGGCACGAGTGCGTGGATTTCATGCAGTGGTCGCGCCACATGCGCTGGCGCCTGAGCGGCAAGGAAGCGCGCCACGATGGCGCGGCGGCCGAGAGCCGCTTCCGCTCGAACAATGGGCAGGCGCTGCGCATGGCGGCCCTGCACGGCTTCGGCATCGTCATGCAGGCGGAAATCCTGCTGGCCGACGATATCGCGGCGGGCCGCCTGGTGCCGCTGCTTCAGGATTATGTGCCGGCGCCGCGCCTGATGCATGTGCTGTATCCGCGCGACCGCCAGCCCACGCCCAAGCTGACGACCTTCATCGACTTTCTGCTGGAACGCTACGGGCCAGCGGCGACACCGCCGCCGGCCACGCTCACGTAACTGAGAACTTAGTTGGCCTTTGCCAGCTTCGCCAGCTCGCCATCGGGCTGCCAGCCGGCACCTAAAGAGCGGGCCACGGCAACGGTCGCCAGCAAGCGCTGGGTCTTGATCTGCACGGCGGCACGGTCAGCTGCCAGCGAGCTGCGCTGGGCATCGGTGACATCCAGGTAGGTAGAAATGCCGCGCTCGTAGCGCGTGCGCGCCACCAGGTAGGCGCGCGCGGCCGCTGCCTGCGACAGGGCCTGGGCGTCGCCCTGCAACTGGCGCTGCTCCACGTCGGACAAGGCGTCTTCCACTTCGCGCAAGGCCGTCAGCAGCTTCGTTTCGTGATTCGCCACGGCTTCCGCATAGCGCGCCTTGGACAAGTCCAGGTTGGCCTGGTTGCGGCCACCGTCGAAGATGGGCAGGGACAAGGCCAGTGGGCCAAAGCTGAACTGGCGCGAACCGCCTTGCGCCAGGTCGCGCAGTTTTTCGGAGGCGTAGCCGAAATTGCCCGTCAATTGCAGCGAGGGGTAAAACGCGCCTTCGGCCACGCCCACTTGCGCGTTCGCCGCGCGCAGGTTCGCCACGCTGGAGACCAGGTCCGGGCGGTGCGCCAGCAGGCTGGCAGGCAAGCCGACAGGGATACCTGGCGGCAGCGGCAAGATGGAAGGCTCGGCGGCCACCGGCAATTGCAGCGCCGACGGCGGCTTGCCCGTCAGGGTGGCCAAGCTGTTTTCCAGCTGGTTGCGCTGGCGCTTGACTTCATGCAGGTCGGCTTGCGCATTCGACAGTTCGACTTTTGCGCGCGCCAGGTCCAGCTCATTCGTCAGGCCCGCATTGAAGCGCGCTTCGACCAGCTGTGCCGACTCGCGGCGCGTGTCGAGCGCACCGTTCAGTATCGCCATTTCCGCATCCAGTCCCCGCAGTTGCCAGTAATTGCTGGCCACTTGCGCCGACAGCATCAGCAGCACGCCGTCACGGTCTGCCTGCGCCGCCAGCGCCTGCGAGTCAAACGCTTCGACCATGCGTTTCACGCGGCCCAGCAAGTCGACTTCATACGACAGCGAGCCGCCCACGGAAAAATTGTTGCCGCTGATGGAGCGGTTGCCCAGGGCCAGACCCTGCGAGGTGTTGGCCGAAGTGCGCGAATTCGAGATGCCGGTGCTGACGTTGACGCTCGGCCCCTGGTTGGCGCGCGCCGTGCCGCTTTGCGCCAGCGCCTGCAGCAGGCGCTCACCCGCCGCTTTCACGCTGGGATTATCCTGCAGCGCGCTTTGCTCCAGGCGGTCCAGGGTAGCGTCGCCATAAATGCTCCACCACTCCTTGGGCAGCTGCGCTGCATCCGCTGCGGCAGCGCCGTGGCGGAAAACACCGTTGTCGATGCCGGCCACATTCGCCGGGGCGGTGAAATCCTGGCCCACTGTACCGCAGGCGGAGAGCGCCACGGCAAGGGAAGCGGCCAGCGCAATTTTCGTCAATACTGTTTGCATGGTGTATACCTTCTTGTTCTTTAAGGGCTTGCGTCGGCGGTCAATGACCGCCGCCACCGCCACCGGGAGCTTTGAGTTTGTCGGCCAGCCACAGGGGCAAGATGCAGGCCAGCAGGATGGCGCCGATCAGGAAAAAGCCATCGTTGTAGGCCATCACATACGCTTCGCGGCGCACGATGCCGTCGATCGCCTGCAAGGCCTGGTTGCCGGCCGTGACGGCGTCATAGCCCTTGGCCATGAAAGAGGACGTCAGCTGGTCGATGCGCAGCTGCGTGGCGCTGGAATACGCATTGATCGCTTCACCCAGGCGCTGCGAGTGGAAATGCTCGCGAGTGCTCAGGGCCGTGGCCAGCAGGGCGATGCCGATCGAGCCGCCCAGGTTGCGCGTCATGTTGAACAGGCTTGATGCGGACGGCATGTCCTTCGGCGCGATGCCCTTCATGGCGAAGTTCGACAGGGTCAGCATGACGAAGGGCTGGCCCAGCGCGCGCACCACCTGCGACCACAGCAGCTGGTCGTAGCCGGTGGAAGCGTCCATGTAGGCATTCATCATGCACGAGCCGCCGAACAGCAGCAGGCCGAACGAGCACAGGATGCGGTTGTCCACCACGGACGACAGCTTGGCGACGAAGGGCATGATGAACAGCTGCGGCAAGCCTACCCACATGATGACTTCACCGATCTGCATCGGGGAATAGCCGGCGATCTGGCCCAGGAACAGGGGCAGCAAAAAGGCCGAGCCATACAGGCCCATGCCCGTCACTGCCGACAGCACGGTGGCGACCAGAAAATTTCGCTGGCCGTACAGGGCCAGGTTGACGAACGGTTCGGCGCGCGTGGCGCTGGTGACGACCCAGCCCAGGATGCCCGTCAGCGCCAGCGCGGCAAAGGCAATGATGAAACCGGAGTCGAACCAGTCCTTCGAATTACCCTCTTCCAGGAAGATGGTCAGGCAGCCCAGGCCCAGGGCCATGAAGAAGATGCCCAGCCAGTCGGCTTTCCAGAACATCTCCAGCTTCATCGGCTCCTTGTCCAGGCCGTAGATCATGCCGGCGATCAGCAGCACGCCTGGCACCCAGTTGATGTAGAAGATCGAGGGCCAGCCATACAGCTCGGAGAGGTAGCCGCCCAGGGTCGGGCCCATGGCCGGCGCCAGAGTGGCTGTCAGGCCGAAAATGGCCATGCCGACGGCGCGCTTCGACGGCGGCAGCTTGAGCATCACCAGGGTGAACGCCATCGGAATCAGCGCGCCGCCCGTAAAGCCTTGCAGCATGCGGAAGACGATCATGCTTTCCAGGTTCCAGGCCGTACCGCACAGGGTGGAGAACAGCAGGAAGAAGGCGGTGGTGCCGATCATGTAGGTGCGCAAGCCGAACACGCGCGCCAGCAGCGCGGTGAGGGGAATGACGATAATTTCCGCCACCAGGTAGGCCGTGGAAATCCACGAACCCTCTTCCTGGGTGGCCGACAGCGAGCCAAGGATATCCTTGAGCGAGGAGTTGGTGATCTGGATGTCGAGCACCGCCATGAAGGCGCCCAGCATGCCGGCGGCGACCGCCAGCCAGGTGCGCCCGGAGACTTTCTCGCTGATCACGGGGAACGCCGGCGATGCCGCCGGTGTGGTGGAAGGGCTGCTCATGAAAACTTAGCGGGCGGCGGTCTGCGCGGCGGGAGCAGCTGGCGCAGCGGCATGGCGCGGCGCCTTGTCCTGAGACGACACGGGCTGGTTGACTTCCACTTCGGCGATCACCGACATGCCCGGCACCAGGCGGCCATTCATGGCCTTGATGTCTTCCGGCTGGAAGACGATTTTGACCGGCACGCGCTGGACGATCTTGGTGAAGTTGCCGGTGGCGTTATCTGCAGGCAGCAGGGCGAATTGCGCGCCCGAGGCAGGTGCGAAGCTGTCGACCGTGCCCACCAGTTTCTTGCCTGGCATGGCGTCGATGGTCACGTGCACGCTCTGGCCGCGGTGCAGGTCGGCCAATTGGGTTTCCTTGAAGTTGGCGGTGACCCAGACGTTGTCTTGCACGATGGCCGTCAATTGCTGGCCAGGCTGCACGCGCATGCCCGTTTCCACGTTGCGCTTGCCGATGCGGCCGGCAACGGGGGCCAGGATGCGGTTGTATTGCAGCTGCTGTTCCGCGTCCTTCAATTGCACGCGCAGCACGGCCACTTGCGCCTTGGCCACGTCGCGCGCAGCTTGCGCCGCACCAATCTGCGCCTTGGCAGCCGAAGCGCTGTCGCGGCGGGCGGCCAGGTCGGCCACGGCGCTGGAGCGGGCCGCATTGGCCGCATCGAGTTCCGCTTTCGAGACGGCTTTCATCTGGCTCGTGTACAGCTGGCCATAACGGTCTGCATCCTGTTTTGCGCGCAGCAGCTGTGCATCGGCCTGCGCCACTTGCGCCTGGGCGGCGCTCGCTTGCGCCTGCACTTGCGCGATTTGCGCGTCGGCCTGCAGCACTTGCTGCTCGGCGCTGGCGATCTGCGCGGCGATCTGCTCGGTTTTCACGCGCTGGTCGAAGGGATCGAGTTCAGCGATCACGTCGCCCTCTTTCACCATTTGATTATCGTCAATGAAGACCTTGGTGACGACGCCGGAAATGCGTGCCGAAACGGGATGCACGTGGCCGGACACATAGGCGTTTTCCGTTTCCACGAAATAGTGGCTGCGATACCACATGCGCGCGCCAGCGCCCAGCGCAACGAGGACGATCAGGCCGGCGATGATTTTTACGCGGTTGTTGGGTGGTGCGGAGCTGGCGGAAGCGGCGGGCATGGAAGGTGCGGCAGGGGCCGCGGGTGGGACGGCGCTAAGCACCTTGTGCTCTGCTTGGCCTGGCTGGTTGGACATACTCGCTCCGAAAATGAAATGATATAGGTTCATTATTGGACAAAGAAAAGCCAAAGTCAAGAAATGAAACGATTGCATTTCATTTTAATTTGCACTACAGTGTAAGCCATCACTTACCTTCCAACTTATAAAGAGACCCAGACCATGTCCGATCCCGGCCTCAGCAATACCTTAGCCACCGATACAGAATCCGACGACGCCCCACAGGAACTTTCCTGCTGCGGCAAACCGGCCGGCCGGCCGCGCGCGGCCGACATGGAAGCGCGCATGGAAAACCTGCTGCACACGGCTGGCTGCCTGTTTCTGGAAAAAGGGTATGGAAAGGTCAGCCTGGAAATGATCGCCCGCGAAGCCCATGTGGCCGTACGCACGATTTATGTGAAATTTGGCGGCAAGGCGGGCTTGTTCAACGCCGTGGTGGAGCTGCGCCGCGCCGCCTACTTCTCGACCATGCCGGCGCTGGAAACGGATATGCGCCCCCTGCCCGCCATCCTGGGCGAGTTCGGTCTGCTGTTCGTACAACTGGTCACCATGCCGGCGGCCATTCGCCTGAATCGCATGGTGGTGGCCGAAGCGGCCACGCACCCGGAACTGGCGGAAACGTTTTACAAAGTGGGACCGGGTCAGACGCGCGAGATGCTGATCAAGTTTTTCAGCCGTCCCGACATCGCGCCACTGTTTCGCGCGGAGTTGACGCCGTCCATCCTGGCGCTGCACCTGCTCAATTGCCTGTTGGGCGACCAGATGTCGCGCCTGCTGTTTCCGCCGCAGCAGCAGCCGGATGTGGCACAGTTGCGCACCAAGGTAGCGCTCAGCCTGGACCTGTTTCTACGCGGCACCTTGCACCAGCCGCTCGCGGCCTGACGCGCGATTCAGCCAGGGCAGCGGCCCTCTTCCTGCATCGCTGATTCGGCAGGCTCATCGTTCAAGCCCAGCGCACGCAAGAAAGGCTGGGCCGCCGACGGTCCGTCAAGACTCAGTGACGACTCAATTCCATCAAGGCGTTCCGGGCCATAGCGCATCAGGTCGAACGAGGTTTCAAAGCGCTGCGCCAGGAAATAAGTGCGGAAGTAATCGAAGGAAAACGCCACCTGGCCATCGGCCAGCAGCAGCAAGCCATGCGCATGCAGTGGCGCCAGCCAGTCCCCTGCGGCCATGCTCCAGCCCTTCACGCCGCAATAGTCGCTGGCAAAACGCTGCAGTTCCGCTTCGCCGAGGAACAGGGTCTTGGCTTCGAACATCACGAACGCCAGCTCGATCAGGAATTCGCGCGCATCGGCAGCCACGCCAGCACCCTCACGCTGCCGCGCGCCCGCCTTGCCCAGCAAACCATCGAGATAAACGCGTTCGCTCGCCAGCTGCGGCAGCAAGGTAGCAAACACATACTCGGCATCCATCTGCCCCGTTTCCTGGCCGTTCGGCGTGTACAGTACCGACAGGGCGAAGTTCTTGCTCACGTCGTCGAACTCGCGCAACGACACCGTCCACTGCGTGCCTGGCGCGTCGCCCTCGGCCCCGCCCGTGCCGAACTCGAGCACGGAAAACGCCGCCATCTGGCCATGCGCTCCGTACAGGCTGCCGGGATTGCTCTTGAACAGGATGCCCAGCGACTTCATCAGTGAACTGGCGTCGCCCGTATGCTGGTGGCCGTGGAACACGGCGTGGATATTCTTGTAGTGCGCGCGCTGCTCGGCACTGGCGTGCTCATCGGCGGAGAAAAAACTGAAGCCGGCATTGCCCAGCGCCACAGCCGCAACACCCTGCACGCGGCTGCCCGGTACCAGGTAGTAACGCGCACCGGGCAAGCTGGCCGCCTGCAGCAAGGGACGCAGGAAGTATTCGTAGACATACACAGGCGTCGTGCCGGCACAGGCGTCCGGCGCCACCAGCTGCCCCGTGAAGAAAATCGCATCGATCTGCTTGCCCGCCGCCAGAATGGCAGCCACATCCTGGTACAAGGCATGCAGCATCACGGCTTGCTCTTGCTCATCAGCCCGACGCAAACGGACATCGGCAATATGAAGGGCGGTAAATTTTTTCATTGTTGCAAAACTTTCTTAGAGCCTATCCCAGTAGGGAGCGTCTTCTGCTGGTCGTTCATCAGGAGCGCGGACAATGCCGTGAGGAGATCGCATGGCGAGCCACGCGACGACGAGCAACGCAGTCCCCGCTTCTGAGGGGCGCCAGCAGGGGATGTATTCATCTACTGAGACAGGCTCTCAGTACAGCGGAACTTGAGCGACCCACACGCTGGCAGCATTCCTGGAAAAATCACACGCTTCTATTGAAGCAAAAGCAAAACATGGTTACAGACCTCTATTCTGCCATTTTTTCCACAAGGCAATACTCACCAATTTTCACAAGACATAGACGCGCCACGTTTTACCATGCCAAAGGTCAAGGGAAATAAAAAAACCGGGAACAAGTCCCGGTTTTTTATACTGAAAGTTAATTTTTTATCAGCGCTTGCGCGGTGGCGGCAAGTCCGTGCAGACAGCGTCGGGGGCGGGTGGATGGTCTTGCCGATGTCGGTGCCGTCGCAGCCCATTTCGATGGCCAGGGCGATTTCGCCGCTTCATCGTTCACCTGTCGCCCGCATGCGTGCCGACGATGGTGCCGCCGATGATGTGATTAATCGTTGCTGGATAATAAAAAACCCCGCAATCGCTTGCGGGGTTTTTAGTGTTACAACACAGCGCTACAACATCAGCGCTTGCGCGGTGGCGGCAAGTCCGTGCAGACACCTTCGTAGACTTCAGCGGCCATACCGATCGACTCGCCCAGGGTCGGGTGCGGGTGGATGGTCTTGCCGATGTCGGTGCCATCGCAGCCCATTTCAATGGCCAGGGCGATTTCGCCGCTTCATCGTTCACCCGTCGCCCGCATGCGTGCCGACGATGGTGCCGCCGATGATGTGTCTCATCGTTGCTGGATAATAAAAAACCCCGCAATCGCTTGCGGGGTTTTTAGTGTTACAACATCAACGCTTGCGCGGTGGCGGCAAGTCCGTGCAGACACCTTCGTAGACTTCAGCGGCCATACCGATCGACTCGCCCAGTGTCGGGTGCGGGTGGATGGTCTTGCCGATGTCGGTGCCGTCGCAGCCCATTTCGATGGCCAGGGCGATTTCGCCGATCATGTCGCCCGCATGCGTACCGACGATGGTGCCGCCGATGATGCGATGCGTTTCTGCGTCGAACAGCAGCTTGGTAAAGCCTTCTGCGCGGCCATTGGCCACGGCGCGGCCCGAGGCGGCCCACGGGAAGTGGCCCTTCTCGACCTTGATGCCCTTGGCTTTCGCTTCGTCTTCCGTGATGCCGGCCCATGCCACTTCCGGGTCCGTGTAGGCGACCGACGGGATCACCTTGACATCGAAGTGCGACTTCTGGCCGGCGGCAGCTTCCGCTGCCACGTGGGCTTCATGCACGGCCTTGTGCGCCAGCATCGGCTGGCCCACCAGATCGCCGATGGCGAAGATATTAGGCACGTTGGTGCGCATCTGGCTGTCGACGTTGATGAAACCGCGGTCCGTCACTTGCACGCCGGCCTTGTCTGCGGCCAGCTTCTTGCCGTTCGGACTACGGCCCACGGCGACGAGCACCAGGTCGTAGACTTGCGGCGCTGGCGCCGTGGCGCCCGCTTCGGCTGCTTCGAACGTGACCTTGATGCCTTCCGGCAACGCCTCGACGGCCACCGTCTTGGTCTTGGTCATGATGTTGTCGAAGCGCTTCTCGTTGAACTTCTGCCACACCTTGACGGCGTCGCGGTCGGCGCCCTGCATCAGGCCATCCATCATTTCGACCACGTCGATGCGCGCGCCAAACGTGGAATACACGGTCGCCATTTCCAGGCCGATGATGCCGCCGCCGATGACCAGCATGCGTTTCGGGATCTGGCGCAATTCCAGCGCACCCGTCGAATCGACGATGCGCGGGTCTTCCGGCACGAAGGGCAGTTTCACCACGGACGAACCGGCAGCGATGATGGCCTGCTTGAACTGCACGACTTTTTTCGAGCCGTCGTCTGCCGTCACTTCGATGTGGTTGGCGCTGAGGAACTGGCCCACGCCGGTAACGATTTGCGTCTTGCGTGCCTTGGCCATGCCAGCCAGGCCGCCCGTCATGTTCGAGATGACGCCTTCCTTGTACTTGCGTACCTGGTCGATGTCGATCGTCGGCTTGGCAAACGTCACGCCCGTATTCGACATGTGCGCCGTTTCATCGATGACGGAGGCGACGTGCAGCAGCGCCTTCGACGGGATGCAGCCCACGTTCAGGCACACGCCGCCGAGGGTGGCGTAGCGCTCGACGATGACCGTCGACATGCCCAGGTCGGCCGCGCGGAACGCCGCCGAGTAACCGCCAGGACCACCGCCCAGCACCATCATGTCGACGTCGATGTCGACCTGGCCGCTGTAATTGCCGGCCGGGATGGCGGCAACGGCCGCAGATGCTGGTGCGGCAGCGGCTGCCGGAGCGGCTGCAACCGGCGCAGGAGCGGCCGCTGGCGCAGCAGCCGCCGCGCCTTCAGATGCTTCCACCACCAGCAGCGCGCTGCCTTCGGCGATCTTGTCGCCGACCTTGACCTTGATTTCCTTGACGACACCCGCATGGGTCGAAGGAATTTCCATGCTGGCCTTGTCCGATTCGACCGTGATCAGGGACTGGTCCACCTTGATGGTGTCACCCACCTTGACCATCAGTTCGATGACTTCGACTTCCTTGAAGTCGCCGATATTCGGTACTTTTACCTCTACTGTGCTCATCAATCGCTCCTTACAGCAGAATTTTGCGCATGTCGGCCAGGACTTCGCCGAGGTACACGGAGAATCGCGCGCCCATCGCGCCATCGACCACGCGGTGGTCGTAGGACAGCGAGGTGCCCATCATCAAACGTGGCTGGAAGGCCTTGCCATCCCATACCGGCTTGATCGAGGCTTTCGACAGACCCAGAATCGCCACTTCCGGCGCATTCACGATAGGCGTGAAGTGCGTGCCGCCGATGCCGCCCAGGGACGAAATCGTGAAGCTGGCGCCCTGCATGTCGGCCGGTTTCAGCTTGCCTTCGCGCGCCTGCAAGGACAGTTCCGTCATTTCGCGGGCGATTTGCGAGACCGACTTCTGGTCCGCGCCCTTGATCACAGGCACCACCAGGCCATTCGGCGTGTCGGCCGCGAAGCCGATGTTGTAGTACTGCTTGAGGATCAGGTTTTCGCCCTTGGCGTCGAGCGAAGCGTTAAACGCCGGGAATTTCTTCAGCGCGGCGACGGAGGCCTTGATGACGAAGGCCAGCATGGTCAGCTTGGCCGCATCCTTGTTCTTCGCGTTGGCCGCGTTGGTATCGACGCGGAACGCTTCCAGGTCCGTCACGTCCGCTTCGTCGAATTGCGTGACGTGCGGGATCATGACCCAGTTGCGGTGCAAATTCGGACCCGAGATTTTCTTGATGCGCGACAACGGCAGCAATTCGGTCGCGCCGAACTTGCTGAAGTCCAGCGACGGCCATGGCAGCAAGTCCAGGCCCACGCCCGAACCGGCCTTCGCCACTGGCGCGTTCGGCGCAGCGACGGCGCCCGACATCACGCCCTTGACGAAATTCTGCACGTCTTCCTGGGTGATGCGGCCCTTCGGGCCGGAACCGCCCACGCGGGCCAGGTCCACGCCCAGTTCGCGCGCGAACTTGCGGATCGAAGGCGACGCATGTGCCAGCTTGCCATTTGCGGCAGGCGCGGCGGCAGGGGCAGCAGCAGCGACCGGTGCCGAAGCGACGGCGGCGGCTGGTGCGGCGGCGGCTTGCGCGGCAGGTGCAGGAGCGGCGGCAGGTGCAGCAGCAGGAGCGGCGGCGCCGCCGGTCGTTTCCACGACCAGTACCAGCGAACCCTTGGCAACCTTGTCGCCAACCTTGACTTTCAATTCCTTGACGATACCGGCGTGGCTCGATGGAATTTCCATGCTGGCCTTGTCCGATTCGACCGTCAGCAGCGACTGGTCGACCTTGATGGCATCGCCCACCTTGACCATCAATTCGATGACTTCGACTTCCTTGAAGTCGCCGATATCGGGCACGGTCACTTCGACCAGGGCTGGCGCGCCGGCGGCGGGTGCCGGTGCGGCAGCAGCGGGGGCGGCTTCAGCGGCAGGTGCTGCTACTGGAGCAGCAGCGGCGGCAGGCGCAGGCGCCGAGGCGTCGTCCGCCACTTCCAGCAGCAGGACCAGCGAACCTTCGGCGATCTTGTCGCCCACGTTGACTTTCAATTCCTTGACGACACCGGCGTGGCTCGATGGAATTTCCATGCTGGCCTTGTCCGATTCGACCGTGATCAGGGACTGGTCTACCTTGACCGTGTCGCCTGGCTTGACCATCAGTTCAATGATCTCGACTTCCTTGAAATCGCCGATATCCGGGACTTTGACTTCCACAATGCTCATAGCTTGCTCCGTTATTTTATTTGTCAGATGGACCCGCACACACGCCAGGGCGGCACTTTCGCACCGCCCTGGCATCATCGGGTCCGCACAACGATTACTGGGTCACCGGATTCGGTTTGTTCGCGTCGATGCCGTACTTGGCAATCGCCTGCTCCACCACCGACACGTCGATCTTGCCTTCGTCAGCCAGCGATTTGAGCGCGGCCACGGTGACATAATAACGGTTCACTTCGAAGAACTCGCGCAGCTTGGCGCGGCTGTCCGAGCGGCCAAAGCCATCGGTGCCCAACACTTTGTAAGTGCGGCCCTTCGGCATGAAGGCGCGGATCTGTTCTGCAAACGCGCGCATGTAATCGGTCGTGGCGACGATCGGGCCATCCGTGTCCTGCATCAGCGACGTCACGTACGGCACGCGCTGCTCTTTCGACGGGTTGACCATGTTCCAGCGCTCGGCATCCTGGCCATCGCGGGCCACCAGGGTCAGCGACGGCGCCGACCACACATCTGCGGCCACGCCCCAATCGTTTTGCAGCAATTCGGCAGCGAAGATCGATTCGCGCAGGATGGTGCCGCAACCGATCAGTTGTACGCGCAGCTTGGCGTCGGCCTGGCCGTCCTGCAGCTTGTACATGCCTTTCAGGATGCCTTCTTCCTGGCCTGGCTTGATGCCTGGCTGGGCGTAGTTCTCGTTCATGATCGTGATGTAGTAGAACACATCTTCCTGATTGGCGATCATGCGGCGCAGGCCGTCCTGGATGATGACGGCGACTTCATGGCTGAAGGTCGGGTCGTACGGCATGCAGGTCGGGATGGTTGCGGCGAAGATATGGCTGTGGCCATCTTCGTGCTGCAAGCCTTCGCCGTTCAGGGTCGTACGGCCAGCCGTGCCGCCCATCAGGAAGCCGCGGGCGCGCATGTCGGCAGAAGCCCATACCTGGTCGCCGATGCGCTGGAAGCCGAACATCGAGTAGAAGGTGTAGAACGGGATCATGATGCGGTCGTTGGTCGAATACGACGTCGCCGCGGCGATCCACGAGCTCATGCCACCCGCTTCGTTGATGCCCTCTTGCAGGATCTGGCCAGCCTTGTCTTCGCGGTAGTACATGACCTGGTCTTTGTCGACTGGCTCGTACAACTGGCCTTTCGGGTTGTAGATGCCGATCTGGCGGAACAGGCCTTCCATGCCGAAGGTACGCGATTCATCGACCAGGATAGGCACCACGCGCTGGCCCAGATTCGGGTCTTTCAGCAGGGTCGAAATGACGCGCACGAAGGCTTGCGTGGTCGAGATTTCACGGCCTTCAGGCGTGGCTTCCAGCACGTTCTTGAACGCGTCCAGGCCAGGCACAGGCAGGGTTTCTTCCGACTTCTGGCGACGCTGCGGCAGGTAGCCGCCCAGGGCCTTGCGGCGCTCGTGCAGGTAGACCATTTCCGGCGCATCGTCGGCAGGCTTGAAGAATGGGATGTCGGCCAGCTTGTCGTCAGGAATAGGCAGCGAGAAGCGGTCGCGCATTTCGCGGATGGCTTCATCGTCCAGTTTTTTCGTCTGGTGCGCCGTGTTGCGCGCTTCGCCCGACTTGCCCATGCCGTAGCCCTTGATGGTTTTCACCAGCAGGACGGTTGGCTGGCCCTTGTGTTCCTGGGCGATCTTGAAGGCCGCGTAGATCTTGTGCGGATCATGGCCGCCACGGGTCAGGCGCCAGATGTCGTCGTCCGTCATGTTGGCAACCATTTCCAGCAGCTTCGGATGCTTGCCGAAGAAGTGCTTGCGCACGTAGGCGCCGTCTTTCGCTTTGTAGTTCTGGTATTCGCCGTCGACGGTTTCCATCATCACGCGCTGCAGGATGCCTTCCTTGTCTTGTGCCAGCAAGGCGTCCCAGCCCGGGCCCCAAATGACCTTGACGACGTTCCAGCCGGCGCCGCGGAATTCGCCTTCCAGTTCCTGGATGATCTTGGTATTGCCCCGCACAGGGCCGTCCAGGCGCTGCAGGTTGCAGTTGACCACGATGACCAGGTTGTCGAGCATGTCGCGTGCGGCCAGGCCGATCGCGCCCAGCGATTCCGGCTCGTCCATCTCGCCATCGCCGCAGAAGGCCCAGATCTTGCGGTTGTCGGTTTTCGCGATGCCGCGTGCGTGCAGGTATTTCAGGAAGCGCGCCTGGTAGATCGCCATGTGCGGGCCCAGGCCCATCGACACGGTCGGGAACTGCCAGAAGTCAGGCATCAATTTAGGATGCGGGTACGAAGACAGGCCCTTGCCGTCAACTTCCTTGCGGAAGTTCAGCATTTGCTCTTCGGAGAGGCGGCCTTCGAGGAAGGCGCGCGCGTAGACGCCGGGCGAGGAGTGGCCCTGGATGTACAGCAGGTCGCCGCCGTGGTCGGCCGTTGGCGCGTGCCAAAAATGGTTGAAACCGATGCCCAGCATGTTCGCCAGCGAAGCGAACGAGGACAAGTGGCCGCCCAGATCGCCGTCGGCGCGGTTGGCCTTGACCACCATGGCCATGGCGTTCCAGCGCATCCACGAGCGCAGGCGCTCTTCATATTCCAGGTTGCCGGGACAGTGTGCTTCTTGTTTGGTGGGGATGGTATTGACGTAGGCGGTGGTGCTGGAGAACGGGATCTGGGCGCCACGGCGGCGGGCCAGGTCAACCATGCGTTCCATCAGGTAATGCGCACGTTCCGGACCTTCATTTTCCAGAACGGCTTCGAGCGCGTCCAGCCACTCCTTGGTTTCCTGCATATCCGGGTCGGTGCCGATCTGTGTCGTTACCTGGTTCAGTTGAGCTGACATCTGTTGAGTCTCCTTTGTGAACGCCCCACCCCGATTTTCCGGATCGCTGTCGGACGGTATTTCGCTGATTATTTACTATTAAGTCGGTTTAGTGTGGGGATTCTAACAGCGTATTTACTATTTTTCAAATTACGATATAGCATTTCGCATTGTGAAATTACCCTATGAAATTTATGCTGCAGTGCCGCAAATTCTGCCCGGAAATTAGGGTGAGCAGAGTAGCAAAAGGATTGAACACCCCAGTCGCCCGCACAGGCTCCCCGGGCCAAGCGGGCCTGAAAAATGTCGAAGGCTAGGCGCAGCGACGCAGACAGTACGTCAGTACGGCAAGGAGCTGCAACGCCGCCATCGGCATTTTCTCAGGCTCGCGTCTCTGGCCCGCTGTTGTTACGCCTTTGCATAGCCAAAACCGCCCCTTTGCGCCGCCCGGCTTTATAATCTGTCTTTTCCCTCCCACCAGCTCTCAGCCTCCCTACTATGCCAGCACAACTGATCGACGGAATCGCCCTTTCCCAAAAACTGCGCAGCGAGATCGCCACGCGCGCCGCCGCCCTCACGGCCAAGGGCATCCAGCCCGGCCTGGCCGTGATTCTCGTCGGCGAAGACCCGGCCAGCCAGGTGTATGTCCGCAACAAGGTCAAGGCGTGCGGCGACGTGGGTTTTCACTCGGTGCTGGAAAAATATGAAGCGGACCTGTCCGAAGCGGACTTGCTGGCACGCATCGCCAGCCTGAATACCGACCCGGCCATCCACGGCATCCTCGTGCAAATGCCCTTGCCCAAGCACATCAACCCGCACAAGGTCATCGAAGCGATCGCCACGACGAAAGACGTGGATGGCTATTCCGTCCTGAGCGCCGGCGAACTGATGACGGGCTTGCCCGGCTTCCGCCCGTGCACGCCTTACGGCTGCATGAAATTGATCGAAAGCACGGGCGCGGACTTGCGCGGCAAGCACGCCGTCGTCATCGGCCGTAGCAACACCGTCGGCAAGCCGATGGCCCTGCTGCTCTTGCAAGCGAACGCTACCGTCACCATCTGCCATAGTGCAACCCCGGACCTGGGCCTGTACACGCGCCAGGCCGACGTCGTCGTGGCCGCCGTCGGCCGCCGCAACACCCTGACAGCCGACATGGTCAAACCAGGCGCCATCGTCATCGATGTGGGCATGAACCGCGACGATGACGGCAAGCTGTGCGGTGACGTGGATTTTGCGGGCGTGAAAGAAGTCGCCTCCCACATCACGCCCGTGCCGGGTGGTGTTGGCCCGATGACGATCACCATGTTATTAATGAACACGGTAGAGGCTGCCGAGCGCATCTAAAGAATCACCCCGGGGCGGCGTTGCCGCCCTATTAATATGGAACCGACGATGAATACCAATCCCCTGCTTGATTTTTCCGGACTGCCACGCTTCGACGCGATCACGCACGAACATGTCACGCCTGCCATCGATACCCTGCTGGCCCAGGCGCGCGCCACCGTGGCGCAGCTGGAAGCGCCGATGGAAGAAGTGAGTTGGGAAAACTTCGTCGCCCCCCAGGACCAGATCGCCGAAACCCTGGGCCGCGCCTGGAGCATCGTCAACCACCTCAACAGCGTGGTCGATACGCCCGAGCTGCGCGCCGCCTACAATGCCAACCAGCCCAAGGTGACGGAATTCTGGACCGAGCTGGGCCAGAACGAAATCCTCTTCGGCAAATACAAGCAGCTGCAGTCCAGCGCCGGCTTTGCCAGCCTGTCGCCGGCGCGCCGGCGCATCGTCGACAATGCCGTGCGCGACTTCCGCCTGGGCGGCGCCGAATTGCCCGAAGACAAGAAAGAGCGCTTTGGCGCCATCCAGGAAGAACATGCGGCCGTCTCCACGCGTTTTTCCGAAAACGTGCTCGATGCCACGAATGACTACAAGTTGCTGGTCGACAATGAAGCGGATCTCGCAGGCTTGCCCGACGACGTGAAGGCCGCCGCGCGCGCCGCCGCCGAGAAGGCGGGCAAAGCGGGCTATGAATTCTCGCTGCACTTCCCCTCTTACTACCCGATCCTGCAATTTGCCGACAATCGCGCGCTGCGCGAAACCATCTACCGTGCCAACGCCACCAAGGCCTCGGACCAGGGCGAGGTCTTCAGCAAGAAGGACGAGTGGGACAACACGCACAACATCGTCACTTTGTTGAGACTGCGCAACGAAGAGGCAAAACTGCTCGGCTACGGCAATTTTGCCGAAGTGTCGCTGGTCTCCAAAATGGCCACCTCGCCCGCGCAAGTCATCGCTTTCCTGGAAGACCTGGCCAAACGCGCGCGCCCGTTCGCAGAGAAGGACCTGGCCGAATTGAAACAATTCGCGCGGGAAGAACTGGGCATCGCCGAGCTGCAAGCGTGGGACGTGCCATACGCTTCCGAAAAGCTGCAGGAACGCCGCTACGCGTTCTCGGCCCAGGAAGTAAAACAGTATTTCCCTGAACACAAGGTGATCGACGGCCTGTTCCGCCAGATCCAGAATCTGTTCGCGGTCGCGATCAAGCCCGATACGGCGCCCGTCTGGCACCCGGACGTGCGCTTTTACCGCATTGAGCGCGACGGCCAGCTGGTCGGCCAGTTCTACCTGGACCTGTATGCGCGCGCGGGCAAGAGCGGCGGCGCCTGGATGGACGATGCGCGCGGTCGCCGTGCCGATGCCAGCCAAGTGCAAACGCCGATCGCCTACCTGACCTGCAACTTCACGGAACCGGCCGTGGTCGACGGCCAAGCCCAGCCTGCCCTGTTCACGCACGATGAAGTGATCACCCTGTTCCACGAATTCGGCCACGGCCTGCACCATATGCTGACGGTGGTCGACGAACTGGGCGTGTCGGGCATCTCCGGCGTCGAATGGGATGCCGTAGAACTGCCCTCGCAATTCATGGAAAACTTCTGCTGGGAATGGGAAGTGCTCGAACACATGACGGCGCATGCCGTCACGGGCGAGCCGCTGCCGCGCGCGCTGTACGACAAGATGCTGGCGGCCAAGAATTTCCAGTCAGGCTTGCAAACCCTGCGCCAGGTAGAATTTTCCTTGCTCGACATGCATTTGCACTATGACTACGATGCCAGCACGGGCCAGAGCGTACAGCAGCTGATCGACGGCGTGCGCGCCAAGTTTTCGCTGCTCATCCCGCCTCCGTTCAACCGCTTCCAGAATGCCTTCGGCCATATCTTTGCCGGCGGCTACGCGGCCGGCTACTACAGCTACAAATGGGCCGAGGTGCTGTCCGCCGACGCCTATGCAGCGTTCGAGGAAGCCAAGGCGCTGGGGCAGGCCGCCACCACCGCGGCTGGCAAGCGCTACCTGCAAGAAATCCTGTCCGTCGGTGGCTCGCGCCCCGCGCTGGAATCGTTTACGGCCTTCCGTGGCCGTGAACCATCGATCGACGCGCTGCTGCGCCACAGCGGCATGGCAGCCTGAAGGGTGATATGAGCAGCACCATGAACCGCGTCGATTTTCACAGCAACGTGCCGGACAAGCTGGCCTACGCCTGCCGCCTGGCGCGCAAGGCCTATATGGCCGGCAACAAGGTCGTCGTGCTGGCGCAAGATGCCGCCCAGCTCGACGCCTTGAACACGGCCATGTGGACCATTTCAGCCACGGATTTCCTGCCGCACGTGCTGGCCGGCGACCCGCTGGCGGCGCAAACGCCCATCATCCTGACCGATGACGCGGCCGCGGAGCTGCCGCACCACGACATCCTCGTCAACCTGTCGCAGTTGCCGCCGCCCAACTATGCGCAGTTCCAGCGCGTCTTCGAGATCGTTTCCATGGAGGAGCAAGATGCGCAGGCGGGCCGCCAGCGCTTTTTGCACTACCGCAAGCTGAACGTGCAGCCAACGCACTTCGTGGCGGGTAAAGCATGAACGAACAGCCATTCGACCAGGGCATTCCGCTGCTGACGGAAGTACTGTCGGGGCCGGAAGCCTTGCATGAGACGACGGCGGAGCCGGAAACCGTGCCGAGCATCGGCAGGACCGACATGATCGAAGTGGCCGATATTGCCGAGATGGAGGCCGCACCTGCTCCCGCCATTGCCCAACCCGACTGGGACGCCATCGAACAGCGGCTGACCCAGCGCATCCTGCACCAGGTGCAGGGCAAGATCGATCATCTGCTGGAAGAACGCATCGCCCACGTGCTGCAAACGGCCCTGCAAAACGCGCTGATCGGCATGCGCGGCGCCCTGCGCGCAGACTTGCAGCAATCGCTGGAGCAGATCGTGGCGCATGCGGTCAGCCATGAGCTGGGGCATTTGCATCCACCTGCGCAGTAAGCACACGCCTGTCGTTGACACCATGTCACCTGCCGGCAAACATCCGGGGGCAGACCCGACGTGACTCGGCGTCCCCGTCTGACCCCGGCATTCAAGCCTTTGGGATAAATGACCGTCACTGCATTCGCGCTCTACACCCTTCCCCCTCCCAACGCCATTCTTTGGTGCGCTCGTGCCTGCGAAATCGGTGCATCGCGCCTCACTTTGGTGATTGTTGCGACAAAATGCAAAAAGCCCCAAAAGCGGCTTTGCGCGGCCTGTTTTTTGTTGTAACGTACTTCACACGTACCGCCATTCGAAGCGGTTTCACGAGACGCCGCCGTATCTTTATCCATTGGAGAATGTTTATGCTGCTCAAGACCAAAGTCCTTCCTTTCGCCATCGCCCTCGCCTTTGCCGGCCATGCGGGCGCGCAGGAAATCATCAAGATAGGCCACGTCGCCCCGGTCTCTGGCGCCAGCTCCCACCTGGGCAAGGATAATGAGAACGCGGCCAAGATGGCCATCGAGGATTTGAACGCCAAAGGCTTCAAGATCGACGGCAAAGCCGTGAAATTCGTGCTGGTGCCAGAAGATGACGCGGCCGATCCCAAACAGGGCACGGCCGTGGCGCAAAAACTGGTCGACGCCAAGGTCAACGGCGTCGTCGGCCATTTGAACTCGGGCACGACGATACCCGCCTCGCGCATTTACTTCAATGCCGGCATTCCGCAGATTTCACCGGCCGCCACCAACCCGACGTATACCCAGCAGAAATTCAACACGGCCTTCCGCGTGGTGGCCAATGACAACAAGCTGGGCGGTACCCTGGGTGCATATGCCGTGGGCAAGCTGCAGGCGAAGAAAATCGCCGTCATCGATGACCGCACGGCCTACGGCCAGGGCGTGGCGGAACAGTTCGTCAAGGGCGCCAAGAAGGCGGCGCCTGGCGTGCAAATCGTCGGCAAGGAATTTACGAATGCCAACGCGACGGACTTCAATGCCATCCTGACCAGCATCAAGTCGAAAAATCCCGACCTGATCTTCTTTGGCGGCATGGATTCCGTGGGCGGGCCCATGCTGCGCCAGATGAAGGCGCTGGGCATCAAGGCCAAGTTCATGGGCGGCGACGGCCTGTGCACGGAACCGCTGGGCAAGCTGGCGGGCGACGCCGTGGGCGAAGACATGGTCACCTGCGCGGAAGCGGGCGGCGTGACGGGCGCACAGCAAAAAGGCATGGACGATTTCCGCGCCCGCTACAAGCAGAAATACAATATGGAAGTGCAGCTGTACGCGCCGTACGTCTACGATGCCGTGATGACCATGGCCACCGCCATGGCCGACGCGAAATCGTCGAAGCCGTCCGTCTACCTGCCGTTCCTGGCGAAGGTGCACTACCAGGGCGTGACGGGCCCCATCTCGTTCGATGCCAACGGCGACATCAAGGATGGCGCGCTGACCCTGTTCACCTACCGGGATGGCAAGAAAACCAAGATGGAAGTGATTAAATAGGCGGCTGCTCGGCCACGTAAGCGAGCAAGCCTTCGACCAGCGCGTCGAAGGTGGCGCGGCAGCGCAGGCTGCCGCGCAAGTCTGCATGCATGGTGACCCAGGTTTCCATGGGCAGCGAAAACGCTTGCGGCAACACGCGCCGCAGGGCCGGGTCGCGCGCCGCCAGCGCCGCCTGGCATACGCCGATGCCGGCGCCCGCGCGTATCAGGGCCAGTTGCGCCAGGTCGCTGTCGCTGCGCCAGGCAAAGTTTTCCCGCGTAAATCCCTCAAAGGCCGCGCCCGCGTTGCGCACGAAGGGACTCGCCTCGTCATAGCCGATGATGGCATGGCGCGCCAGATCGGCCAGTGCCAAAGGCATGCCATGCTGCGCCAGATAGTCCGCGTGCGCATGCAGGCCCAGTTCGATATCGCCCACCTTGCGCGCCACCAGCTGTTCCTGGCGGGGCCGCAGCATGCGCACGGCAATATCCGCTTCCCGGCGCAGCAAGTCCTGCACCTTGTTACTCAATACCAATTCAATAATCAAGTCCGGATGGCGCGCGCGCAGGCGGGCCAGTATCGCCGGCAGCACCTCCACGCCCACCACTTCGCTGGCCGCGATGCGCACGACGCCGGCCACGCCCTGCCCTTGACTGCTGGCGGCGCGCTGCATCAGGGCCGCCGTATGCTCCATGGTTTCCGCGTGGGGGCGCAGCGCCAGCGCCACTTCCGTGGGCAGCAGGCCCTGCTGGGAACGCGTAAACAGGGTCGCGCCCAGCGCCTGCTCCAGCGCGGCGACATGCCGGCCGACGGTGGGCTGCGTGATGCCCAGCGCGCGGGCCGCGCCGGACAGCGAACCATGCTTCAGAACGGCCAGCAGCGAACGATAGTATTCCCAGGCA
This sequence comes from Janthinobacterium darwini, assembly GCF_051380905.1. Lineage (NCBI taxonomy): Bacteria > Pseudomonadati > Pseudomonadota > Betaproteobacteria > Burkholderiales > Oxalobacteraceae > Janthinobacterium > Janthinobacterium darwini. Next base: position 198,727 of record NZ_JBNYXX010000001.1, on the reverse strand, counting down.
ATGGAGGTAGTCATACATAAATGTATAGCCTGTCATCGATGTTCGTCAATTCTCAATTAGCCTTGCGTGGCAGATACTGGCTCCATCAACCACAGGGAGGCCATGATGGAGAACACGAAAAACACGAAAGCGGTATTGGTGCTGGGCGCCACGGGCGGCATCGGCGGCGAAATGCTGCGCCAGCTGGCGGCGGCGGGCTGGCAGGTACGCGCCTTGACGCGGGGAGAAACGCCATCGCCGCGCGGCGACGGCGTTGCATGGCTGCGCGGCGATGCGCTGTCGCGCGCGGACGTGCTGGCGGCAGCCAAAGGTTGCGCCGTCATCGTGCACGCCGTCAACCCGCCCGGCTACCGCCACTGGGGCCGGCTGGTGCTGCCCATGCTCGACAACACCATCGCGGCCGCCATCGCCGAAGGCGCCACCATCGTGCTGCCTGGTACCGTGTACAACTTTGGCCCCGATGCCTTCCCCAGGCTGGCCGAGAACGCGCCGCAGCACCCGCAGACGCGCAAGGGCGCCATCCGCGTGGAACTGGAAGCGCGCCTGGAGCGGGCAAGCACGCAGGGCGCCAGGGTCCTGATCGTGCGGGCGGGCGACTTCTTCGGCCCCCGTGCCGGCAATAACTGGTTTTCGCAGGGTCTCGTCAAGCCGGGCCAGAGCGTGCGCAGCGTGCTGTATCCGGGCGCACCCGGCGTGGGCCACCAGTGGTCCTACCTGCCCGACGTGGCGCACACGATGCTGCAATTGCTGGCCATGCGCGCCACCTTGCCCGCGTTTGCGCGCTTTCACATGGCTGGCCATTGGGACCACGACGGCCGGCAAATGACGGGCGCGATTGCCCGCGTGCTGGAACAGGCCACGGGTACGCCACCGGCCATCCGGCGTTTTCCGTGGTGGCTGGTGGCACTGGCGTCACCGTTCGTGGCGACCCTGCGTGAAATGCGCGAAATGCGCTATTTATGGCAAACCCCGCTACAGATGGACAATGCGCAGCTGCTGGCCGTACTGGGCCGGGAGCCGCATACGCCGCTCGACGAGGCGGTGCGGGCGACATTGCAGGGAATGGGCAATCTGCAAAAGGCAGCGGGCAAAAAAAACGCGCCGGGATTGCCGGCGCGTTAATTGCAGGTACTGCGGCACAGATTATTTCTGTGCCAGTACCCATTTGACCAGGGTGTGGGCTTCCGCATCGCTCACCTGCGGGTTGGCTGGCATCGGGATCGCGCCCCAGGTGCCGGAACCGCCCTTCATGACTTTCGCCACGAGCTTGGCTTCCGCATCTTTTTGGCCGGCATACTTGGCCGCCACGTCTTTATACGCCGGACCCACCAGTTTCGTGCTCACCGCGTGGCAAGCCATGCAGTTCTTTGCTTTCGCCAGGTCCGGATTGGCCAACGCTGCTTGCGATGCCAGAGCCGACACGGCCAATACACTCACCAACATAAAACGTTTCATTGTCTTTTCTCCAAAGTTACTTCCTGCGGCATTTTACTGTGTTTCCGCAGATGCACCACGAGCCCAGATCAAGCGTTTCAATGTAGTAACGCAATGTAGTAGCGATTAGGCACTCATATTCTGCCCCATCTGCGCGCGCCTGACCATGTTGTTTGTAAGGCGATGTAACGACAAGCGGCCCCGCACGGTCAAATGGGGCCTGCCGTCGCACTTACACAACAAATCAGCGTTTCTTCAGCTGCGACAGATCGCGCACGGCGCCGCGGTCGGCCGATGTCGTCAGGGCCGCATAGGCCTGCAGCGCCTGCGATACATAGCGTTCGCGGTTGACGGGCAGCCAGGCATCGTCACCCTTCGCTTCCATGGCGGCGCGACGCGCGGCCAGTTGCGCATCCGTCACGCGCAGGTTAATGCTGCGCTCGGGGATATCGATGTCGATGAAGTCGCCCTCTTCCACCAGGCCGATGGCGCCCCCTTCGGCCGCTTCCGGCGACGCGTGACCGATCACCAGGCCAGAAGAACCGCCCGAGAAGCGCCCGTCCGTGAACAGCGCGCATGCCTTGCCCAGACCCTTCGATTTGATATACGAGGTCGGGTACAGCATTTCCTGCATGCCGGGGCCACCTTTCGGGCCTTCGTAGCGGATGATGACGACATCGCCTTCATGCACGGTGTCTTCCAGGATGGCCGCGACAGCCGCATCCTGGCTTTCGAACACGCGCGCCTTGCCCGAGAATTTCAAAATGCTTTCATCCACGCCCGCCGTCTTGACGATGCAGCCCTTTTCGGCCAGGTTGCCGTACAAGACCGCCAGGCCGCCATCCTGCGAATAGGCGTGGGCCTTGTCGCGGATGCAGCCCGTGGCACGATCCGTGTCGACGGCGGCGAAGCGCTCCGATTGCGAGAACGCCGTCTGCGTCGGCACGCCGCCCGGGGCGGCGCGGAACAGTTCATGCACGGCAGGATTATCCGTGCACATGATGTCGTTTTGCGCGATGGCGTCGGCCAGGGTAGGCGCGTGGATGGTCGGCAAGGTGGTGTTGAGCAGGCCGGCACGCGCCAGTTCGCCCAGGATGCCCACGATGCCGCCCGCGCGGTGCACGTCTTCGATATGGTATTTGTCCGTCATCGGCGCCACCTTGCACAGGCAGGGCACCTTGCGCGAGATGCGGTCGATGTCAGCCATCGTGAATTCCACTTCCGCCTCGTGCGCGGCGGCCAGCAAATGCAGCACGGTGTTGGTCGAGCCACCCATGGAGACGTCGAGCGCCATGGCGTTTTCGAAGGCGGCCTTGGTGGCGATCGAGCGCGGCAGCACCGAGTAATCGTCCTGCTCGTAATGGCGCTTGGCCAGGTCCACGATCAGACGTCCCGCGCGCAGGAACAGTTGCTGGCGGTCGGAGTGCGTGGCCAGGATGGTGCCGTTGCCAGGCAGGGCCAGGCCCAGCGCCTCGGTCAGGCAGTTCATCGAGTTGGCCGTAAACATGCCGGAGCAGGAACCGCAGGTCGGACAGGCCGAACGCTCGATTTCCGCCACGTCGGCGTCGGACACGCTGCTGTCGCCCGCCTTGATCATGGCGTCGACCAGGTCCAGTTTGATGATCTTCTGCGTGCCGTTGACGACCTTGACGACCTTGCCCGCTTCCATCGGCCCGCCCGAGATGAAGACGACGGGGATATTGATGCGCATGGCGGCCATCAGCATGCCCGGCGTGATCTTGTCGCAGTTCGAGATGCACACCATGGCGTCGGCGCAGTGGGCATTGACCATGTATTCGACGGAGTCGGCGATCAGGTCACGCGACGGCAGCGAATACAGCATGCCGCCGTGGCCCATGGCGATGCCGTCATCGACGGCGATGGTGTTGAACTCCTTGGCCACGCCGCCTGCCGCCTCGATTTCGCGCGCCACCATCTGGCCCAGGTCTTTCAGATGCACGTGACCGGGCACGAACTGGGTGAACGAGTTGACGACGGCGATGATCGGCTTGTCGAAATCGCCATCCTTCATGCCGGTGGCGCGCCACAGGGCGCGGGCGCCAGCCATGTTGCGGCCGTGGGTGGTGGTGCGGGAGCGGTATTGCGGCATGATGGACCTTCCAAAAGTGTTGGTGCCTGACTGTGCGGGCCTGTAGTAAAACCCTGCGTACAGTGGGGATACGTCAGATTGCCTTGCGCGCGCCCCACTGTCAAATATATGATGCACGTGTCTGTGAGTCGTTTTACATATCACAGCACTTATTCCACATGGAAACGCATATGAATCTCGAACTGCGCCAGTTGCGCTATTTCGTCACCGTCGCCGAGGAATTGCACTTCGGTCGCGCCGCCGCGCGCCTGCACATGACGCAGCCTCCCCTGTCGCAAACCATCATGGCCCTGGAAGAGCTGCTGGGTGCGCCCCTGTTCGTGCGCACGCGCCGCGAGGTACAGCTGACGCCGGCAGGCAGCGCCCTGCTGCCCGAAGCGCGCCGGCTGCTGGCACAGGCACTCGATTTGCCGGCGCTGGTACGGCGGGCCGCGCAGGGCGAGGCGGGGCGTTTGAGCCTGGCGTTTGTCTCCTCGGCCGACTACAGCGTGCTGCCGCCCTTGCTGCGCGCTTACCAGACGGCCTATCCGCAGGTGCAGATTGCACTGCAGGAAGCCACCTCCGATTTGCAGCTCGATGAATTGCTGGCCGGGCGCACGGATGCGGGCCTGTTGATCCCGCCCCTGCCCGAGAAGGCGAAAGGAGAGCTCGATTACCTGCCAGTGCTGGCCGAGCCGCTGGTGCTGGCTGCGCCGTCCGGCCTCGACATCCTGACTGCGCCAGGGCCCGTGCACCTGCGCGACGTGCCGGCCCTGCCTTTGATCATCTTCCCGCGCGCGATATCGCCCGCCCTGCATGACGCGATCCTCGGCGTGTTCCGCGCGGCCGGCATCACGCCGCAGATCGGCCAGGAAGCGATCCAGATGCAAACCATCGTCAGCCTCGTCTCGGCTGGCATGGGCATCGCGCTTGTGCCACAATCGGTATCGAATCTGATGCGCCCCGGCGTAGAATACAGGCCGCTGCAGGACGCCACGCCCCTGGTGGAAACGGGCCTGGCCTGGCGCCGCGACAATCCGTCCGCCGTACTGCAAGGCTTTTTGGCGCTGCTGCGCAAGCAGATCAGCGCGACCGCCGATTAAATTAAGTGGCCGCTAAGGCAAAAAACCGCAAGCGCCCCCATACTACGCAACCTTAGCTTTAAACAAAGAAAGAAACCCCATGCTGATACACCCGATGCCCGACCCGATCGCCATACAAATCGGCCCGCTCGCCGTGCACTGGTACGGTCTGATGTATGTGCTGGCCTTCGCCCTGTTCATTATCCTTGGCCGCGTGCGCATCAAGCAGCCGCATATCGCCGTGCTGGGCTGGAAGAAGGAAGACCTCGATGACATGCTGTTCTACGGCATGCTGGGCGTGGTGATCGGCGGGCGCCTGGGCGAAGTGCTGTTCTACCGTCCCGAATACTTCATGCACAATCCGCTGGAGATCTTCATGGTCTGGCATGGCGGCATGTCCTTCCATGGTGGCTTCCTCGGTGTCATCCTGGCCATGTACGTGTGGAGCCGCAAGGCGGGCCGCAACCTGTTCGACGTGCTCGACTTCATCGCGCCGCTGGTACCGCTCGGTTATGCGGCGGGCCGCCTGGGCAACTTCATCAATGCCGAACTGCCGGGCCGCATCGCCCCGGAAAGCCTGCCGTGGGCCATGCAATGGCCAGGCATCCCCTACCCCGTGCATCCGTCGCCGCTCTACCAGATGCTGGTCGACGGCATTTTGGTCTTCATCATCCTGTGGCTGTATGCCCGCAAGCAGCGCCCGCGCATGGCTGTCGGTGCCATGTTCACCCTGCTGTACGGCTGCGCGCGTTTCTTCACAGAATACTTCCGCACGCCGGACTGGGAAGTCGTGTGGCTGGGCGTGCCGATCACGTCAGGCCAGATGCTGTCGCTGCCGATGATCGTCGGCGCCATCGCGCTGCTGGTGTGGGCCCATAAAAGCCAGGTGATCGGCACGCCGCCTACCAAGGCCCGCCCGGCAAATACGTAACACCGCTTTCCCTCGGTGGCGCGCCAGGCAGGCGCGCCACACCTCCGTCTGCAACATTTCTCTAAAAACAGCAAAATTTCCTGGTGGAATAGACTTGCTGTTGACATCTGGGTATCATCGTTTTCAGTGCAGCCATACTGGCGGCACGCCACGACGCCACGATACCGATGCCACCGGGGAGTGCCTTGCCATGCCGCCTGCCGGGCGAAAACTGACATGCTGGATCGCGCTGGGCACCTGCTACGTGCTGGCCCAGCTGGCCCTGACGGCCTGGGCCGGCACGCGCGCCCCTTGGGTGAGCTATGCATTCAGCATTGTCTCGCCCCTGCTGGCGATGGCCGCCTGTTGCCGCTGTGCCTACATCAGCGCGGCAGGCGCCGCCAGGACAGGCTGGGCCCTGTTCGCCGTGGCCATGCTGTTCTGGAGCACGGGCATGATATTGTCGGCCTGGCAAGACCTGAGTGGCCAGGTAGCATCCGACGCCACGTATTTTTCCGATTTTGCCTATTTCATGTATGGCGCGCCTCTGCTGCTGGCCATGTCATCCGTGACGCACGAACATCCCTCGCGCACCCTGCGATGGCACGACGCCGTGCAGGTGTTGCTAGCGACTTACCTTGCCTATTTAGCCATCTTTTCCGTGACGCCCTTCGACCAGCGCTCCATCGCGCCGATTCCCGCCAGTCTGCTGGTGCTGACCTATAACGTGGAAAATCTGGCCCTGGCCTGCTGCGCTTCGCTGCGCCTGCTGGCGCACCGCCGCGATGGCGGGCAAGGCCGCTTTTACCTGCTCCTGACGGTATTTTTATGGTGCTATGCGGGCTGCGCGGGCGCGTATAACTATCTGACCCTGCACGGCGTGACGGAGCAATGGAGCGAAGTGCTGCCGGGCCTGCCGTTCCTGCTGCTGGTGCTGCTCACTACGCGCGTCCCGGCGGCGCAGGCGGGGATGGAAAGTACACAGGCGCAGCGGGCCCCGCAAAAGCTGACCCTGCTGATCGACAATTTCAGCCCCATCTTCTTTACGGCCGCCTTGCTGGGCCTGGGTTTTGCCGTCATGCGCACGCATTTCTACCTGGCGGCGGCATCGCTGTTCGTCGCGCTGTTGCTCCACGCGCTACGCTCGGCCACCCTGCAAAGCCGCTACATGCAAAGCGAACTGGCTTTGCGTGCGGCGCATGACAAGCTGGAAAAACTGTCGCTGACGGATGGCTTGACGGGCATCGCCAACCGGCGCTGCTTCGACCAGACCTTGCAGCTGGAGTGGCAGCGCGCCGCGCGCAACAATCACCCACTGGCGCTGCTGATCATCGATATCGATTTCTTCAAAAGCCTCAACGATACCTTCGGCCACCCGTATGGCGACGCCTGCCTGGTGCAGATCGCGGCAGCCCTGCATTCCGCGCTGCCGCGCGCCAGCGACCTGGCGGCCCGATTCGGCGGCGAGGAGTTTGCCGCCATCCTGCCCGCCACCGACGGCGCTGGCGCGCTGGCGGTGGCGCACAAGATACAGGAAGCGATCGCCGCTGCCGCCATCGTCCACGCGCCGTCGCGCGGCGGCCTGGTCACGGCCAGCATCGGCCTGGCGCTCAATAGCGAGGGGCAGACGCCGGAACAATTGCTGGCCGCCGCCGACCAGGCCCTGTACCGGGCCAAGCAGAATGGCCGCAACCGGGTCGAAGAGCAGGCGTAGATCAGGCCTTCAACTTGCCGGTAATGACTTTCCATTGCGCCGGCGTCACGGGCGTGATCGACAAGCGGCTGCCCTTCTTGAGCAGCAGCATGTCTTCCAGTTCCGGCATCTGGCGCATTTCGGACAGAGGCAGCAGCGCTGTCTTCTTCACGCCCCGCACGTCGACACTGATCCAGCGCGGCTGGGCCAAGGTGGCCTTGGCATCGAAATATTTGCCACCCTCTTCAAACTGGCTGTGATCGGGATACGCGCCGCTGGCCACTTCGGCGACGCCCGCCACGCCTGGCTGCGGGCAACTGGAGTGATAAAACAACACGCCATCGCCCACCTGCATGCCGTCGCGCATGAAGTTGCGCGCCTGGTAGTTGCGCACGCCGAACCACGGCATGGTGTGCTGCGGCGCGGCCATCAGGTCGTCTATGCTCACGTCATCGGGTTCGGATTTCATCAGCCAATATTGTTTCATCTAGACTCCGTATCAAAGCGACAGACGTAAAAAAACGGTTGCGCATGATGCGGCAACCGTTTTCAGTGGTAATGCAAATTGGGCCCCGCCGGTGCCGCTATGCCGGCATCCCGAACCAAACGGTTCAAGGTGGTCACGTTAGTTCAATTTCGGGTTCGTCGAACGAGCGACGCTCACTCCCATCAAACAAAATTCGCAACCGATGCGCATAAATGGTTCAAGGAATATATGGCAATCGCGAACACCGCAGGGTAGACCCAAGTTTACTCCTTTGATCGCGCATCGCAAAGACAAATCGTACTGTGTCCGCTTAAAATCCAATTAATAACACTGACCAAAACCGTAGCGAGCGGCGATGAATTGTGGCCAAGAAGCGCAGCTGTGCTTGAGCACAGCGAGCATCGCAGGCCGCAAGGCGCGACGCGCAGCAGGTTTGGTTCGGTGTTTAAAAAAGATTTTCCTGGGGCGTCAACGCACTATCGAGCACAGTATGCATGGCCGAGATTTTTTGCTTCACTTCCAGTATCGTCAGCTCCGACAGCGGACCTTGCGGCGACTTCACGGAGAGGAATTCTGCGGCCACGCCCAGAGCGGCCAGCACGGCGATGCGGTCATTGCCCTTGACCTTGCCCGCGTCGCGGATGGCTTTCATTTTGCTATCGAGATAGATTGCCGCTTCGCGCAGCGCACGCTCTTCACCGTCGCGGCACACCATGCTGTAGGACTGGCCCATGATATTGACATCGACACGCGGCATTACGCTTCCCTCTCGTTTTCGGCAATATAGGCGCCCGCTTCCGAAGCGGCTTGCTCCAGGCCAGCTTGCACCAGTTCGGGAATTTTTTCCAGCAACGCTTCCACCCGCTCCTGCGCCTCGCGCATGCGTTGCACATACAGGGCGTTCTCGGCGGCCAGCGCGGCATTGTCCTTGCGCAATTGCGCGTTTTCACGGCGCAGCGCATGGGTCATTTCGGCCAGCAGGCCGATCTTGTCGGATAATTCGTTGAATTCGGAAATCATCCCGCCACTATAGGGCGGACGCTCCATGGGCGTCAATCGAATCACGCCGCTGTCACACATATTTACATCAATGCAGGGCAGTTGGCGGACAATACACACTTTTTCCGGCGCTTTTCGCCAAGTGCGCGCATCTTCCAGCGCCCCGATGGCAGCGTTTACTCGTCGACGTAATCAGGTTCGATATCGAGTCCGCCATAGCGGTTTTCGCAAGAGCGGCGCGTCAGCGTCTGTTGCCCACCCTTGCCGTCAAGCACCATCGTCAAGTCACGGCAAGTGCGGCTGTAGCTGCCAGGTTTGGCGTCCGTCCGCGAGGGCGTCAGGCGCACTGCCAGCGGCACCGCATTGCCCAAGCCCTTGTTGCTCCACTGGCGCGTCTTGCCATCCTCTTCATCTTTCAAAGTGCGCACGGCGGCCGTCAGCAGCGCTTTCTGTTCCTTGGCATTGAGCCTGGCGATGGTGACGTCCGACAGGAACGGCGGATATACGATAGGTGCCGGATCCTTGCCCTGCACGTCCCACTTGCCGCTGTTTTGCGAACAGGTGCGCCGGCTCAGGTCCTGCGACTTGCCGCCCGCCGTGACGACGAATTTCAGGTCGCGGCAGACGTGCGCCTTCAGGCTGTGTTCCGTCATGCCGGAATTGCTGAAGTTATACGTCACTTTCACCAGCACGCCACTGTCGCCGCCGTTGTCCCATACATGTGCTTCCTGGTCGTCGTCATCCTTGTTCAAATCGTTGAACAAGTCGTTCAGCAGCATTTCCTTTTCCAGCGGTGTCAGGGTCGCCACGGTGATCTCGTCGACGATGGTGGGCGTTTGCGCGGCGGCATTGCCCAGGCAGGCCAGGCCGATGAGGGTGGCGCCCAGCAGGCGTAGGGCGGGATGGGAAATCGGGAATGGCATGGTGTTCTTTCTGATGCAAGTAGTGATGTGTGGCGATATTGATATGCAATTACAATCATCTTATCAAATTCCATAGTAAAACTCTGTATCCTGCGCGTACAGGAACGCCCCCCATGCGGACGGCATGCTAGAGTCGCTGCTGTTGCTGACGCCCGGGAAGTTGGCTTGCGCCAGCGCAAACCCAGTGCAGATGCAGGCTCTGCTTATCGTGTATGTATATATTCCTCTTGAATAAGCCCTTGAAGTTGACCCATACCGTCCCTATAATTAGCACTCGTTAGTAGAGAGTGCTAACAAACTCTTTCGTAGCAATCCTCAGGACTGATGGTGCTTGCCAGACCACTGCAGGGAACGCTACGCGGCGGGCGACGCCGCGATGCACCACTGCCGGATACAGGCAAGGACAGGATGACTTGGGGTTTGCTTGACCGTTGCGGGCTGCTTTCAACGGCGGTCACTGAAAGCACGTCTGGCGCTGTGCCGGACATGTATTCATTTAGCAACACTTATCCATTGAACTTTAAGGAGTTTTGTATGAATCTGCGCCCATTGAACGATCGCGTCATCGTCAAACGCCTCGACCAGGAAACCAAAACTGCGTCCGGCCTCATCATTCCTGATGCAGCTGCTGAAAAACCGGATCAAGGCGAAGTCCTTGCCGTAGGCAATGGCAAGATTCTCGACGACGGCAAAGTCCGTCCTCTGGATGTCAAAGTAGGCGACCGCGTCCTGTTCGGCAAGTACGCCGGCCAAACCGTCAAAGTTGACGGCGATGAGCTGCTGGTCATGCGCGAAGAAGACATCATGGCGATCGTCGTCAAGTAATTGTTTCCACGTTGTAGACAGATACATCCCGAAACTCAGGAGAATTGAACATGGCAGCTAAAGAAGTAGTATTCGGCGACGCAGCGCGCGCCAAGATGGTCGAAGGCGTCAATATCCTCGCCAACGCAGTCAAAGTAACGCTGGGCCCGAAAGGCCGCAACGTGGTCCTGGAGCGCTCGTTCGGCGCCCCTACCGTCACCAAGGATGGTGTGTCGGTAGCGAAAGAAGTTGAACTCAAAGACAAGCTCATGAACATGGGCGCGCAAATGGTCAAGGAAGTTGCTTCCCGCACCAGCGACAACGCCGGCGACGGCACCACCACCGCCACCGTACTGGCACAAGCCATCGTGCGCGAAGGCATGAAGTTCGTTGCCGCCGGCATGAACCCGATGGACCTGAAGCGCGGTATCGACAAAGCAGTTGCTGCAACCGTCGAAGAACTGGCGAAAATCGCCCGTCCTTGCACCACGACCAAAGAAATCGCCCAAGTTGGCGCGATCTCGGCAAACTCGGACTACTCGATCGGCGAGCGTATCGCTGAAGCGATGGAAAAAGTCGGCAAAGAAGGCGTGATCACCGTTGAAGACGGCAAGTCGCTGAACGACGAGCTCGATATCGTTGAAGGCATGCAGTTCGACCGCGGCTACCTGTCGCCATACTTCATCAACAACCCAGAGAAACAAGTTGCCGTACTGGACAGCCCATTCGTCCTGCTGTGCGACAAGAAAATCTCGAACATCCGTGACCTGCTGCCGGTACTGGAACAAGTCGCTAAAGCTGGCCGTCCACTGCTGATCATCGCAGAAGACATCGAAGGCGAAGCACTGGCGACCCTGGTTGTGAACAACATCCGCGGCATCCTGAAAACTTGCGCAGTGAAAGCACCTGGCTTCGGCGACCGCCGCAAAGCCATGCTGGAAGACATCGCTGTCCTGACCGGCGGCCAAGTGATCGCTGAAGAAGTCGGCCTGACCCTGGAAAAAGTGACCCTGGCCGAACTGGGCCAAGCGAAACGCATCGAAGTGGGCAAGGAAAACACCATCGTTATCGATGGCGCCGGCGAAGCTGCCTCGATCGAAGCACGCGTGAAACAAGTGCGTGTACAGATCGAAGAAGCGACCTCGGACTACGACCGTGAAAAACTGCAAGAGCGCGTGGCCAAACTGGCTGGCGGCGTTGCCGTGATCAAGGTTGGCGCTGCCACCGAAGTCGAAATGAAAGAGAAAAAAGCCCGCGTTGAAGATGCACTGCACGCTACCCGCGCTGCCGTGGAAGAAGGCATCGTGCCAGGCGGCGGCGTAGCCCTGCTGCGCGCACGCGCCAACATCACGGTCAAGGGCGACAATCCTGATCAAGATGCCGGTATCAAGATCGTCCTGCGCGCAATGGAAGAGCCACTGCGCATGATCGTGCAAAACGCAGGCGAAGAAGCTTCGGTCGTCGTGGCAGCCGTATTGGCTGGCACGGGCAACTACGGCTACAACGCTGCCAACGGCACGTATGGCGACATGGTGGAAATGGGCGTTCTGGACCCAGCCAAAGTGACCCGTTCGGCGCTGCAAAACGCTGCTTCGATCGCTTCGCTGATGCTGACAACCGACTGCATGGTCTGCGAAATCGCTGACGACAAAGCAGGCGGCGGCATGGGCGGCGGCATGGGTGGTATGGGCGGCATGGGCGGCATGGACGGCATGATGTAATCCCGGCGGCCCCGCGCGCAGGCGACGGCACGCGGGGCCGCACACGCCGGGACAGGACAGGCAGACCAAAAGCTGTTTGCACCTGCCCGGCAGCCCCGAAAGCTATCTTCTACGGAAGGTAGCTTTTTTTTCGCCTATAGATTTTTTGGCAAACCCGTTTGGCGAGCCTGTTTGACAAGCCCGGCGATTGCCCACCCGCGCGTTTTGCTTTAGCATGGCCGCCATCGTCCTTCTTTCTCACGCCACCATCATGCCGCCACGCGCCTCTTCTTCCAAAACCACCATCATCGCCGGCATCCTGGCCGGTTTGCTGGCCGCCGGGCTAGGCGCTTTCTACCTGCACCAGCAATCCGCGCCGCACGCTGACAATGGCCCGGCCGCGAGCAGCCAGGCGGCGCAGGAGCAGAACGCGCGCGCCGTCGATGCGCTGATGGCATTGCCGGAAATCAAGGCATGGTCGGCGCATATCGAAAAGGCTACCGGCGGCCGCGCCCATGGAGCCGTGATGGAAACGTCGCCCGAGACGCGCCTCGTCGATGGCGTCGCGTGCTATCAGCTGAGCTTTTTCGAAAGCACGCCGGACGCGGCCCACCGCTGGGAAAGCTTTGTCGTCACGCCCGACGGCAAGCGCATCCTCGTCGACGACATCGTCACAGGCGACCTGCTGAGTCTGGAACAATGGCGCAAGGACAACGCGCCCATGCAGCGCATCGCCACCCAGTAATTGCCCCTACGCCGGCGCCCCTTGCGGCGCCGCGCCGCGCACGCGCGCCACCCACCACACCGTCCACAGCGACAAGCCTGCCGCCAGCCAGCCATTCATGCCATAGCCGCTGATATGGCCGGCCGCATCCGTCTGCAGGGTCAGGCCTCCCATCCACGCGCCCAGGCCGCTGCCCAGGCTTTGCAGGGCCGAATTGGCACTTAGAAACGCACCGCGCTTGTGCGGCTCCGGTATCGTCGTCAGCAGCGCCTGCAGCGGTATCGTGCGGCCCGAGACGAGGGCCATAAAAAACGGAAACACCAGCATCAGCGCCAGCAGCGGCAACTGAGGCAAATGCGTCATGAACAGCAGCGGCGCGATCGACATCAGGGAGACCCAGCGGTACACCTGCTGCTTGCCGGCCCGGTCCGCCCAGCGGCCGATCAGTCGCGCCGTGAAGATCGTGGCGCAGCCGCCCGCCAGATACACCCACGTGACGTCGGCCGGCGCCAGCCCCAGATTGCCCACCAGCACGGGCGAGATGAAGGGAATGACCAGCATGCCCGCCGTCATGTTGACGATGGACAAGGCAAACGCTTCCAGGTGACGCCGTTCCCGCAGCAGCGCCAGCAGGTTGGGCAGCACCTGACGCAGCGGCGTGGGAGCCGCGCCCATATGCGCCGTCAGCGAGGGTAGCACGCGCGCCGCGCCCAACCAGATCAGCAGCGACAGCACAACCAGCAGGAAAAACGGCGAGGCCCAGCCAAAGTGGGCGGCCAGCACCACGCCGGTGGGCACACCGCCCACGGCCGCCATGGCAAACGAGGTCATGACAATGCCCGTGGCCGCGCCACGCCGCTCGGCGGGAATCACGTCACCGATGATGGCCATGACGATGGCGCCCAGCACGCCGCCCGTCAGCCCCGCAAAGGCGCGCGACCACAGCAGCACATGGAAGTTCGGCGCCAGCGCACAAGCCAGGTTAGACACGGTAAACAGGCAAAACATGGTCAACAGCAGCTTCTTGCGGTCGAAGCGGTCGATATACGTGGCCGCCAGCAAGCCGGACAGGCCCGCGCACCAGGCATACGCGGAAACGGCGCCCGAGACGGCAGCGGGGCCGATATGGAACGCCTGCATCAGCTGGGGCGCCAGCGGCATCATCACCATGAAATCCATGATGACGGTAAATTGCGTGAGCGCCAGCAGCCACAGCATCGCGCGTTCGCGCGCCGGGGTCAGCATGGGAACAGGCGCGACCTTCGATGCGGCCATCATGCCAGCGCCTCGATATCGGTACGGGCCTGGCGCAGGATGGCGCGCACGGCATCGAGGCGACGGGCATCGGGCTCGCCCGCGCGCCCGCGCGCCAGCACGGCCGCCTTCAATTCGTGCATCAGCTGGCGCAGATCGTCTTCCGCGCCGGCCGGCGCATCGACCCTGGCGGCAATCGCGTCGACATAGGCGCGGTTCGCTGCCAGGAAGGCCAGCCCCTCGGGCGTGATGCTGTGCAGTTTCTTGTTGCCATCGAGGCTGACGACGACATAACCATGGCCCACCAGGCCATGCATGAGCGGATAGATGGCGCCGGGACTGGGCGCATACGCGCCGCCGGCGCGTTGGGCTATGGACTTGATGATGTCGTAGCCATGGCGCGGCTTGTCGGCGATCAATTGCAGCACCAGATAGCGCAAGGTGCCCGCATCGAACATTTTGGGTCCGCGGGCAAGCTGACTGCCAAGCGAGCCCGGCGTGTCTCCCTGAGTGTGGATTGCCGCGCGCACGGGGTGTGCCCCGCGCAAAAGATGGAACATGGTGCATCCTTAAGATATATCGCAATAAGATATATCTTAAAATTGAAAATGGCACATTGCAAGGTTTACTTTCCGGCATCGAAGACCGATACTCGCCCACATGCCCGCCACCTCTGTCCGCCCCCTCGCGCCAGACGACGCCAGCGCCTACCGCGCGCTGCGCCTGGCCGTCATCGCCGAACTGCCCGCCACCTTCTGCACCACGCACGCGGCGGAAAGCGGCTTGCCGCTGGCACAGATAGCCCAGCGCTTGCGCGCCACTCCCCACCAAATAATATTTGGCGCTTTCGACAAGGAACAGTTGATCGCCATTGCCGGCCTGCGCCGCGAACCGATCGCCGTCGTGCATGACAAGGCCAGCCTGTGGGGCGTGTACGTGGCGCCGCAGGCGCGCGGGCGCGGCGCGGGACGGCAACTGGTGCAGGCCGCCATCGACCATGCCTGCGCCATTCCCGAACTGGGCCGCGTTCGCCTGGCCGTGGCGCAGGACAACCATGCGGCGTTGACCCTGTACCTGGCTTACGGTTTTACCCTGCAGGACTGTCCCGTATCGGAGGGCATGCTGCAAATGCAGCTGTTGCTGCCCCGCCCGGCGCGTGCAAGTACAAGTGCAAGTGCCGAAAGTAATGTCTTTATGAAAATCAATACCTTACAAATCCCTGCGAAATAGCGGACAGGCCGTTTTTTCTGTTGCAAGCAAACGCGGCAGGCCTTAGCATCGCGGCTTACAAAAAAAACTTGGGGAGAGCCAATGTCATCGGCCGAGACACAAACCGCCACGGGCAAAATGCCCCGGCAAATACCGTACATCATTGCCAACGAAGGCTGCGAACGCTTCAGCTTTTATGGCATGCGCAATATCCTGACGCCATTCCTCATCAGCACCTTGCTGCTGATGATCCCGATCGACCAGCGCACGGGCGAAGCCAAGCACGTCTTCCATACCTTCGTCATCGGCGTGTACTTCTTCCCGCTGCTGGGCGGCTGGCTGGCCGACCGCTTCTTTGGCAAGTACAACACCATCTTCTGGCTCAGCCTCGTGTATTGCGCCGGCCATGCCTGCCTGGCCCTGTTTGAAAACAGCGTCAACGGCTTCTATTTTGGCCTGTTCCTGATCGCCTTCGGCTCCGGCGGCATCAAGCCCCTTGTCGCCTCGTTCGTCGGCGACCAGTTCGACCAGACCAACAAGCACAAGGCCAAGCTGGTCTTCGACCTGTTCTACTGGATCATCAACTTCGGCTCCTTCTTCGCTTCGCTGCTGATGCCGATGTTCCTGCGCGACTTCGGTCCATCGATCGCCTTCGGCATCCCCGGCCTGATGATGCTGGCCGCCACCCTCGTCTTCTGGATGGGCGCCAAGAAATACGTGCACGTGCCGCCGGCGCCGCCGAATCCCGATTCGTTCACCCGCGTGGCCCGCACGGCCCTGCTGGCGCGCGTCGATGGCGGCTCGCGTCCCGGCCTGTATGTGGCCTACGTCGGCGTGATCGGCGCCCTGTATGCGTTCTACAGCATTCCCGAATGGGGCTTCGTGATTTCGGCATGTACGGCACTGGTATTGCTGCTGGCCTTCGGCAGCATCGGCACGGCCATGCAGCTGGAACGCGCACGCGGCATCCACCCCGACGAAGCCGTCGAAGGCGTGCGCGCCGTGCTGCGCATCCTCGTCATCTTCGCCCTCGTCACGCCCTTCTTCTCGCTGTTCGACCAGAAGGCTTCGACCTGGATCGTGCAGGCGAACACCATGGAAAAACCAAGCTGGTTCCTGCCGGCGCAGATGCAGGCGCTGAACCCGATGCTGGTGATGCTGCTGATCCCGTTCAACAACCTGGTGCTGTACCCGATGCTGAACCGCTTCGGCCTGGAAGCGACAGCCCTGCGCCGCATGACGGCCGGTATCGGCTTTTCCTCGCTGGCCTGGATCGTCATTGGCCTCTTGCAGCTGGCTCTCGACAGCGGTAACGCCGTCTCCATCATGTGGCAGATCCTGCCATACGCCTTGCTGACGTTCGGCGAAGTGCTGGTCTCGGCGACAGGACTGGAGTTTGCGTACAGCCAGGCGCCCGTCTCGATGAAGGGCGCCATCATGAGCTTCTGGAATTTGTCTACCACCGTCGGCAATCTGTGGGTGCTGATCGTCAACCGCAGCGTCATGAACGAAGGCGTGATCGGCAAGATCGCCGAAAGCGGCATCAGCGTGACGGCCTTCCAGATGTTCTTCTTTGCCGCCTTTGCCGCGGTGGCCATGCTGGCCTTCGGCCTGTATGCAAGGCGCTACAAAATGGTCGACAACTACCGCCAGGCGGTCATCCCGGCAAAAGCCTGATGCCTGTTTGAACTGTCGCAATGAAGAAGGGCGCCCTCGGGCGCCCTTCTTACGTCGTCACCGTCGGCGCGTCGCGCCCCGTGCGCTCGCGGATCTGCGCCAGCTGCTGCGCCACCGCGATCAGTCCCGCCAGCGCTTGCTGGGTCGGGATGTCATGCTGCGCCGGATCGGCTTCATAGCGCTCCAGGTACAGGCGCAGGGTGGCGCCTTCGGTGCCCGTGCCGGACAGGCGCAGCACGATGCGCGCGCCATCCGTCATGATGATGCGGATGCCCTGCTGCGTCGCCACGGAGCCATCGACGGGGTCCGTGTAGCTGAAATCGTCGGCCAGCGCCACCGTGCAGCCGCCCAGCGTCTGGCCCGGCAAGGCGTCCAACTGACCGCGCACGGCATCCATCAGTTGCTGCGCGCTGGCGCTGTCGATGTCTTCGTAATCGTGGCGCGAGTAATAGTTGCGGCCATAGGTGGCCCAGTGCGCGCGCACGATATCTTCCACCGATTGTTTTTTCTCTGCCAGCAGGTTGAGCCAGAACAGCACGGCCCACAGGCCATCCTTTTCGCGCACGTGGTTCGAGCCCGTGCCGTAGCTTTCCTCGCCGCACAAGGTGGCCATGCCGACGTCGAGCAGGGTGCCGAAGAACTTCCAGCCCGTCGGCGTCTCGTAGCACGGTATGCCCAGCGCGCTAGCGACCCGGTCGGCCGCGCCGGATGTGGGCATGGAGCGGGCGATGCCTTTCAAGCCGGCGCGGTAGCCGGGCGCCACGGTGGCGTTGGCGGCCAGGATGGCCAGGCTGTCCGACGGCGTCACGTCGAAGCGGCGCCCGACGATCATGTTGCGGTCGCCGTCGCCGTCCGAGGCGGCGCCGAAGTCGGGGGCATCCTCAGCGGCCATGATGGCGATCAACTCTTGCGCGTTGACGGGATTCGGATCCGGATGGCCGCCGCCGAAGTCTTCCAGGGGCACGCCGTTGATGACGCTGCCCTTCGGCGCGCCCAGCATGCCTTCCAGAATGGCCGTCGCATACGGGCCGGAGACAGCGTGCATGCCGTCAAAGCAGATGCGCAGGCCGCCCGCGAACAGGGAGCGGATGGCGTCGAAATCGAACAGCTGCTGCATCAGCTCCGCATAGTCGGCGACGGGGTCGATCACTTCGACCGTCATTTGCTCGATGCGCACCGAACCCGGTTTGTCGAGGTCGATGTCGGCAGCGTCGCTGATGCGGTATTCGGTGATGGCTTGCGTGCGGGCGTAGATGGCTTCGGTGACCTTTTCGGGCGCCGGGCCGCCATTGGCGATGTTGTACTTGATGCCGAAGTCGCCATCGGGGCCGCCCGGGTTATGACTGGCCGACAGGATGATGCCGCCGCTGGCGCCATGCTTGCGGATCACGCAGCTGACGGCCGGCGTCGACAGGATGCCGCCCTGCCCCAGCAGCACGCGCGCATAGCCGTGCGCGGCCGCCATGCGCAGCACCGTCTGGATGGCCGCGCGGTTGTAAAAGCGGCCATCGCCGCCCAGCACCAGGGTCTGGCCATGGCAGTCGCCGAGCGTATCAAAAACACTCTGCACGAAGTTTTCCAAGTATTGCGGTGCGCTGAAGACAGCCACCTTCTTGCGCAAACCTGAAGTGCCGGGCCGCTGGCCGGCAATCGGCGCCGTATTGATAATTTGAATAGCCATCTTGTCTCCCTATCAACTTCCGATGGTAACGCATGCCAGGCACGCGGCAAAGCGTTGTACGTCTGCCACGGTGCGGTAAACCGCTTAGCGCGACATCCCGGCATGCCATATAATGAGAATCATTCTCATATGCGGCATTCCTGGCTGCGGACTTATACATCGGACGCCGTGGTTGCACGCTATTACCAAGAACTGTTGAACTTTTGCTGGCGCGGCTTGCGCAACCGCGAAGCTGCTGCCGACCTGGTGCAGGAAAGCTATGCGCGCGTGCTGGGCGAAGCGGCCGTGCGCGAACCGCGCGCGCTGCTGTACCACACGGCGCGCAACCTGCTGATCGACCAGCACCGGCGCGCCACCTTGCGCCAGCACGAAGCGCTCGACGCCTTGCCCGATACGGCGCATCCGGCCGCGCCGCGCCATTTGCAGCCGGAACAGGCGCTGGAAAGCAGCCAGGACTGGCAAGCCTGCGTGGCCGCCATCGACGCCTTGCCGCCCCGCTGCCGCGACGCCTTTGTGCTGCACGTCTTCGAGGAATTGCCGCACGCGCAAATCGCCGCGCGCATGGGCATTTCCGTGAGCATGGTGGAAAAGCATATCGCTCGCGGCATGCTCAGTTGCCAGGCGCAGTTGCGTTCTCTGCGGGAATGCGCATAATGCCGTCCATGACCGCCCACCCGCCACGCCATGATTTCGGCCCCTCTGCCCAGGAGCAGGCGGACTTGCGCGAGCATGCCGCTTTTGCCGCCACGCAGGATGGCGTGGCGCTGGCGGCCGCCACCTGGTTCAGCCGGCGGGGCAACCTCGATGCACAGCAACAGGCCGACTTTGCCGCCTGGCTGGCGGCCGATGCGCAGCACGCGCAAGCGTATGCGCAGCTAAAGGATACGCACCGCGCAGCGCGCAAGATTCCCGCGCAGGTGGCCGCCCGCTGGGCAGTGCCACCGGCGGCGCCAGCGCCATTTCCCCGCCGCCCGCTTCTGCGCTCCCTGCGCGTGCTGCCGTATGCGGCCGCCGCCATGCTGCTGCTCAGCGTGGGCGCGGGCGGCTATCAGTGGTGGCAGCAACAAGCCGTGTTCAGCCAGGCGTATGCCACCATGCGCGGCCAGCGCCTGGCCGTTGCCCTGCCAGACGGCAGCAGCGTGCAGCTCGATACGGCCACGCAGCTGCACGTCACCCTGTACCGCCAGCGCCGCGAAGTGCGTCTGGCGCACGGTGAAGCGCTGTTCCAGGTGCAAGCGAAGCAGGGCCAGCCCTTTGACGTGCTGAGCGGTCCTTTGAAAGTGACGGTGGTGGGCACGCAGTTTTCCGTACGCAACACCGTGGCCCACGACGGCCAGCTGCGCGTGGCCGTACA
This sequence comes from Janthinobacterium darwini, assembly GCF_051380905.1. NCBI lineage: Bacteria > Pseudomonadati > Pseudomonadota > Betaproteobacteria > Burkholderiales > Oxalobacteraceae > Janthinobacterium > Janthinobacterium darwini. Next base: position 178,707 of record NZ_JBNYXX010000001.1, on the reverse strand, counting down.
ACATGGCCAGGTGCGCGTGGCGGGCGCAGGAAAAGATCTGGTCGACCTGCGGGCCGGCCAGGGCATCAGCAGCGATGCCGGCGGCCGCCTGTCGGCCATCGCCAGCCTGGCCCCAGGCAGCGTGGCGCCCTGGCGCGACGGCCGTGTCACCTTCGACAATGTGCCGCTGGACGCGGCGCTGGCCGAATTCGAGCGCTATGGCGACACGGGCCTGGCCGTGCGCGATCCCGCCGTGGCCAGGCTGCGCATCGGCGGCAGTTTCAGCCTGACACAGCTCGACCGCTTCGCCTCTGCCTTGCCGCAGCTGCTACCCGTACACGTCGTACGCGATGGTGCCGTCAGCGAGATCCGCATGGCGGAAAAAATGCATGCGCAAGCCCCTGCGATGCGGCTGCCTGAAAAATAAATGCAAATAGTTCGCATTCTCAGGTGAGGATTTGGCTCGCTACCGCGTCTACCAAGTTAATCGACAACAAATTAACCTGGAGAAATGCAACATGTGGTCCCCCCGCCTCAATCTGACACCCGCCCCGCTCGCCCTGGCCGCCATGCTGGCCCTGGGCAGCATTTCCCTGGCAAAGGCGCAAACGGCGCCCACCGTCAAACTGGCCATCGCCGCCCAGCCGCTGGGGCAAGCCCTGAATGAGCTGGCGCGGCAAGCCAATTTACAACTGCTGTTCGCGCCGGAACTCGTGGCCGGCAAGACGGCGCCCGCCGTCAGCGGTACTCTCAGCGTGGCCGACAGCCTGGAACGCCTGCTGGCCGGCAGCGGCCTGGCAGCTGCCATTGACGGCAACAGCGTCATCATCCGCCCCACGCCTGCCGCCACGGGCAAGGTGGCGACCCTGGCGGAAATCACCGTCAGCGCGCGCCAGGAGGCGACGACCGATACCGAGCTGACCAAGTCGTATGCGGCGCAGGCGGTCAGCATCGGCAAGGGCCGGCAAAGCCTGCGCGAGATTCCCCAGTCCGTCTCCGTGCTGACGCGCCAGCAACTGAACGACCAGAATATGCTGAGCCTGGACGACGCCATGCGCGGCGTGACGGGCATCACCGTCGAAGCGAGCAGCACGGGCGGCAACCACGGCAACTTTTATTCGCGCGGCTATGCGCTCGACGCGGTGCAAGTCGATGGCGTGATGACGCCGGCCAGCACGGGCAACGACCTGTCGGCCGGCTTCGGCCTGGCCATCTATGACCGTGTGGAAGTGTTGCGCGGCCCCGCCGGCCTGTTCCAGGGCGCGGGCGACCCGGGCGGCACCATCAACCTGGTGCGCAAGCGCGCGCGCGACACCTTCGCCGCCAGCGGCGTGCTCAGCGCCGGTTCCTGGGACCGCTACTATGCGGAGGCGGACGTCACGGGCCCCCTGAGCGCAGACGGCAGGTTGCGCGGCCGCCTGGTGGCCGCCTATGAGCACCGGCGCTCCTTCGTCGACCACGTGTATGCAGAAAAACCGCTGTTGTACGGCACCGTTGCCGTCGACGTGGCGCCTGGCACCGTACTGACGGGCGGCGTCACCTACCAGGAATACAAGGGCCGCCCCGCCTTCGGTCTGCCCGCGTATGAAGACGGGCGCCTGCTCGACGTGCCCCGCTCCACCTATCTCGACCCGGCCTGGAACCACATCACGGAAAAGGTCACGGAGTACTTTGCCGAATTCGAGCATAAACTGGACAACGGTGGCCAGTTCAAGGCGACTGCCCTGTACCGTGAGCAGGACGAACCATCGCGCAATTTCGGCTGGTCCGACTGTTCGGCCGATCCTGTCACGGGCGACAGTTGCCTGGTCAGCTGGAACTACCGCAGCCACTGGAAGACGCAGGGACTCGATGCCTGGCTGGCCACGCCCTTCCAGGCGTTTGGCCGCAGCCACGACCTGATCGTGGGCGCCGACTACCGCCAGGTGCACAAGAATTTCCAGTATGGAGGCGGAGACAATGCGCCGATCAATATTGTTCATCCTGACAATAATATCGCGCAGCCCAGCTACACTTTTTCCAACGGCAACGACAACCGCACCAAACAGTTCGGCCTGTATGCGCGCACCCGCCTGCAGGCGACGGACCGGCTGGCCGTCAACCTGGGCGGACGCCTGACGCATTGGGACAACCACACCGTCAATCGCAATGCGTATTTCAATCAGTTCACCGATGTCAGCAACACCATCAATGCGAAATTTACGCCGTACGCGGGCCTGGTCTACGAGCTGGACAAGCAAGTGTCGGCCTACGGCAGCTACACGCGCATCTTCACGCCCCAGTCCACCACGGACGCGGCCGGCCAAACCCTGAAGCCACGCACGGGCCAGCAGTTCGAGCTGGGCCTGAAGGCGGAACTGTTTGACAAGAACGTCAACGCGCATGCGGCCCTGTTCCGCATGGAAGATGAAAATCGCGTCATGCCCGATCCGGCCAACCCGCTGTTTTCCATCGGCGCGGGCAAGATGCGCAGCCAGGGCATGGAAGCCGAACTGAGCGGCAGCCCCCTGCCTGGCTGGAACATCACGAGCGGCTATTCCTACACCAGCACGCGCACCCTCGAAGGCAGCGACGACCAGAAGGCCCAGCTGTACACCTTCATCGCGCCGCGCCACAATGTCAACGTGTGGACCAATTACCGGCTGGCCGGCGCGCTCGATAAAATCAGCGTGGGCGGCGGCTTGCGCAGCGTCAGCAGCATGTACCGCCTGAATGGCCCTGTGAAATTCGAGCAGGGGCCCGTCACCACGGTGGGCTTGCAGGCTGGCTACCGCCTCAGTCCCAAGCTGGAGCTGTCGCTGACGGTGAACAACCTGTTCGACAAGAAATACTACACGCGCGTGTGGGCCGCCTATGGTTCCAACTTCTATGGCGAACCGCGCAACGCCATGCTGACCCTGCGCGGCCAGCTGTAACCCTTGCACCGCAGGACGGCTGCCGCCAGGAATGAGGCGGCCGTCCTCGCTTGCAACATCGCACTCTTGCATGTCTCACAACTCCGAACTATAATAAGAATAGTTCTCATTCACATTTAGACTCCTCCAGAGCCTGCGCGCAGTCGCCTGACCGATGCGCGGCTGGATGACACGCTGCGCCAGCCAGGCACCACCGCCAAGCAAGCCTCCCACACCAAAAAAACGCCAGCCGCTCGACGGTGGGCACACGAGAAGAAGGTTGTTTCATGGCGCAAGCACGTTCGTTGGCCGGCATGGTTGCCGGCCCGTTTTCCCCACATATTGGCAACATCAACCTGCGTCCGCTGGTCGTCGCCGTGCATTCAGCCTTGCTGACGGCGGCGCTGGGCGCAGGTGCAGCCCTGGCAACGGAGGTGCCTGCCAAGCCCGAGGAAGCCACCCTCAGCGAGATCAAGGTGCAAGCCCAGCAAGACAAGGCATCGACCGAGCACACAGGTTCCTACACGACAAAACAGATGGCCACGGCCACGCGCATGGGCTTGTCGATCCGCGAAACGCCGCAATCGATTTCCGTGGTGACGCGCCAGCGCATGGATGACATGGGGCTGAACAGCCTGGCAGAGGTGCTGGTGCAGTCGACGGGCGTGACGGTGCAGGAAAATGACAGCGAACGCACCAATTTTTCGGCGCGCGGCTTTTCCATCGGCAATTACCAGATCGATGGCGTGGCCGTCAATTCCGGGTCCAATGCACTGTTCGACACGGCCATCTATGACCGCATCGAAATCGTGCGCGGCGCCACGGGCCTGGTCAGCGGCAATGGCGACCCGTCGGCCACCATCAACATGCTGCACAAGAGTCCCGGCAAGGAGTTCGCCGCCTCGGCCGGCCTGACGCTGGGTTCCTGGAGCAAGGTCCGGCTGGAAGGCGACATCAGTGCGCCGCTCAATGCCGATGGCAGTATCCGCGGGCGTGTCGTCGTGGCGGGCCAGAACCGCCATTCCTATATGGACCTGTACCAGGAACGCAAGCTGGTGGGCGCCGTCATCGTCGAGGCGGACCTGACGCCGGACACCCTGCTGACGGCCGGTATCGACTACCAGAAAAATACGCCGAAGGGCACGAGCTGGGGCACCACGCCCCTGTTCTTCTCTGATGGCACGCCCGCCAACATGCCCCGCTCGTTCAACATGGCGGCCAAGTGGAGCAGCTGGGAGCGCGAGTTCCAGAACAGCTATGTCTACCTCGAGCACCGCTACTCCAACGACTGGAAGATCAAGGCCGCCTATGGGCGCCTGGACAGCTCCTCGAACGGCAAGCTGTTCTACGGCGGCAGCGGCTATCCGAAACGCGACGGCAGCGGCCTGGAAGTCTGGAGCGGCGCCTTCCCCTACGATGAAAAGCAGGACAACTTCGACCTGTCGGCCAACGGCACCTTTCCCCTGTTCGGCCGCCAGCACGACCTGGTGCTGGGCGTGAACGGCTGGAAGCGCGTTGGCACGACGAATGAAACCTTGCTGCCCGATCCGCTGCCATTTGCCACCACCATCCCCGACTTCCGCAACTGGACGGGCGACGTGCCCGAACCCAGCCTGACGCGCACGGGTGCGCGCGACGTCGCCACCACCAAACAGTCGGGTGCCTTCATCGCCACCCGCATCAATGTCACGGACAGCTTCAAGGTGCTGGCCGGCGCGCGCGTCTCCAAATGGGAAACCTACAACGACCGCTACGACACCCAGGGCCGTTTTGAGAAGCGCAGCTCGGCCTACAAGACGGACGATGTCGTCACGCCATATGCGGGCATGGTGCTCGATGTGAGCAAAAGCACTTCGCTGTACGCCAGCTATACGGACCTGTTCAAGCCGCAAAACCTGAAGGACAAGAGCAACGCCTTTCTGGACCCGATCACGGGCAGCAACGTGGAAGCGGGCGTGAAGAGCGAATTCCTCGACGGCGCCGTGAACGCCTCGTTCGCCGTGTATGAAGCCAGGCAGGACAACCTGGGCGAGGAAGACAGATCTGTGCCACTGACCTTTGTGCTGCCGGACGGCAGCCGTCCCTATGTCTCGACGGGCAAGGGCACGAAAAGCCGCGGCTACGAGGCGGAAGTGTCGGGCAGCCCCTTGAGCGGCTGGCAGCTGTTCGCCGGCTACACGCACAGCAAATCGAAGACGGGCAAGGGCGTGGTGACCAACACCATCCAGCCGACCAACATGCTGCGCGTCTCGACCACCTACCGCCTGCCGGGCGAGCTGCAAAATCTCACCATCGGCGGCGGCTTGAACTGGCAGAACGAGATTTACACGACGGCCACCCTGCCAAATAAAAGCAAAATCCGTGTCAGCCAGGGCAGTTACGTGCTGGCCAACCTGATGGCGCGCTACCAGATCAGCCCGAAACTGTCGGCCAGCCTGAATGTCAACAACCTGTTCGACAAAACGTATTTCCGCCGCGTGGGTTTCTATAACGGAGGCTATTACGGCGAACCGCGCAACGTGGCGCTGAACCTGCGCTACCAGTACTGATGCACGCAGTCCTTGGGAACCCGGCCGATTTTCCATTCACATAAAAAGATAAGGGATACACCATGCACATACCTTCCATCGCGCGCCTCAGCGCCCTCGCCACCGCCCTGCTGGGCGCGGCCATCGCCTGCAGCAACGCCAGCGCGCACCAGATCTGGCTGCAGCAGGACGGCAAGGCGGCCAGCGTGTATTTCGGCGAATTCGGCGACAACCTGCGCGAAGCGTCGCCCGGCCTGCTGGACAAGTTCAGCATCAAGAACGTGACGTGGCTGTCGGCCAAGGGCGCGCAGCCGCTGCAGGCGAGCAAGACGGCCGGCGCGTTCATCCTGAATGGCAAGGTGGGCGCCGGCGAAAGCATCATCGTCGAGGAAGACAACTACCCGTCATGGGAAGAGAAAAAGGATGGCAAGGCCACGCGTACCGTGTGGATTCCCGCCGCGCGCCTGGTCGCCGACGGCAAGGCGCAGGCGCCCGCACTGACGCTGGACCTCGTGCCGACAGGCAAACCAGGCCAGTTCCAGGTCAGCTACCAGGGTAAGCCGCTGGCGCAGGCCAAGGTCAACGCCGTGGTGCAATCGGGCTGGGGCAAGGAAGCGTGGAGCGATGCGCAAGGCCTGGTCAGCTTCCCGCTGCCATGGAAGGGAAGCTATGTGCTGGAAGTCCAGCACACGGACAAAACGGCTGGCCAGCGCGGCACGCAAGCCTATGACAAGGCCATGTTCGTGACAACACTGAGCCTGGTGCAGCCGCAAGGCGTGACGCCGCTGCCGGCCGGCCCTGCCCTGCCACCGAGCAAGGATCACGACTGACCATGCAAGCGCCTGCCAATACTGAAATCACTGAAAAAATGGCGCGTCTGCGGCTCTCCGCCGGCGCCGTATACCGCCTCGGCGTGGCTACGCGCAGCGTGGCGGCCATCGTTGGCGGCTACGTGCTGGCAGCGCTGGTCACCATGCTGCTGTCGGTGAGCCTGCCCATGGCCCGTTCCGAAGCCGTCATGACAGCCACCCTGCTGTCGTTTGCCATCTACACCTGCGCCGTGATGTGGGTCTTCGCCACGCGCAGCGCCCTGCGCGCCTGGCTGGGCCTGGCGATCCCCGCCGCCGTCATCGCCGCCATCCTGCAGTGGATGGATGCACTATCCTGGAGTCTCGCATGAAAGAAGGTTTCCGCCAGTCGATGGCATGGCTGCACACCTGGTCCGGCCTGCTCGTCTGCTGGATCTTGCTGCTGGTGTTTTGCGCCGGCACGGCCAGCTACTACCGCAATGAAATCACACTCTGGATGCAGCCCGAGCTGCATGGCGCCGCCGCCAGCCGGGTGAGCACCGAGGAAGCGGCCACTGTCGCGCAAAAAGCCATGCAGGAGCGGGCCACGGGCGCCACGCGCTGGTTCATCAGCCTGCCCGGCGAGCGCAGCCCCGCCACGCAGCTGGGCTGGAGCAAACCGTCGCAACCCGGTGAAAAGAAACGCGGGCGGCGCGGCAATTTTCATAGCGAAAAAGCCGACCCGGCCACAGGCGAGGTGCTGTCGAAGCCACGCGACACGCGGGGCGGCGAATTCCTCTACCGCCTGCATTTCGACCTGCACTACATGTCGGCCATCTGGGGCCGCTGGATCGTGGGTTTCTGCGCCATGTTCATGTTCGTCTCCATCATCAGCGGCATCGTCACGCACAAGCGCATCTTCAAGGACCTGTTTACCTTCCGGCCGAAAAAAGGCCAGCGCTCGTGGCTCGACGCGCACAACGTGACAGCCGTGCTGGCCCTGCCCTACCACATCATGATCACCTACACGGGTCTGGTCACCCTGATGTTCCTGTACATGCCGTCCGGCGCCACGGCCGCCTACAAGGGCGACCAGGACGCCTTCTTTGCCGAAGCCTTTCCCGGCCGCTCGGGCGACAGCAAGCCGGCCGGCGTGGCCGCGCCCCTGACGCCACTGGCACCCCTCGTGCGCCAGGCGGAACAGCAGTGGGGCGGCAAGGTCGAACGCATCTCCGTCAACCACCCGGGCGACGCCAACGCCACCATTTCGCTGACGCGTGCCGGCGGACGCGATATGTCGTCGAAGCAGCCATCGATGGAATTCGATGGCGTTTCCGGCAAGCTGCTGTCCACCGATGGCGCCGCGCAGCCTGGCGCGGCCGCCACGCACGGCGTCATGGTCGGCTTGCACATCGCGCATTTCGGCGGACCGCTGCTGCGCGCCCTGTTCTTCCTGTCCGGCCTGGCCGGCTGCGCCATGGTCGCCACGGGCGCCTTGCTGTGGGCCGTCAAGACGCGCCAGAAGCAAGCCAAGGCGCTGGCCGCCGGCAAGCGCGCCAGCGTCGGCCTGCGCCTGGTCGAAGCGCTCAACATCGGCGCCATCGCCGGCATCCCGATCGCCTTCGGCGCCTACTTCTGGGCCAACCGCCTGCTGCCGGTGACGATGGAAGACCGGCCGAAGGAAGAAATCGCCTGCTTCTTCGGCGCCTGGGCCCTGGCCGCCATCATCGCCCAGCTACGCCCGTCGCGCGCCATGTGGCGCATGCAGCTGGACCTAGGCGCCTTCCTGCTGGCGGCCCTGCCCGTGCTGAACGTCTTCACCACCAATTCGCACCTGGGCGTGACACTGTTCCTGGGCCGCGGCCCGGTAGCGGTGGCCGCCTTCGACCTGGTGGTGCTGGTGCTGGGCCTGGGCCTGGCGTATGCGGCGTTCAAATTGAAACCGCTGCCAGTGAAGGCGCCCAAACCCGCACCCATCGCCAAGCCGGCGTCAACGATGGAGGCCGCGTGATGGAGCTGTTAGCCAATTTCCTCGTCTTCGCCCTATGCTATGCGGGCCTGTCTTCGCTGTGCCTGGCCATGGACCGCCACTACGCCGACCTGCACGGACGCGGCGCCGAACCGCCCGCGCCGCTGCGCCGCCGCCTGCAGTGGACGGGCTGGCTGGCGCTGGCGGCCGGACTTGCCTGGGCCATGCACATCGCCGGCGGCGGCTACGGCCTCGTCTACTGGATCGGCAGCCTGACGGGCTGTGGCTTGCTGCTGATCTGGCTGCTGCCCTACGCGCCTCACCAGGCCATGCGTCTGGCGCGCATGATCGGCGTGGCGGCCATGCTGGCCGCCAGCGCGATGGCCATTCTGTAGAGATAGTCCTGTGCCGCCACGGCGTGGCGGCAAGCGCGTGGCGGCACAGCAACAGCGCATTGCGCCAGCACGCTCACCGCGCTAAAATGAGAATAATTCTTATTTGCATTAAGGCCTTCTCCACCATGCCAGGCAGTCCGTTCGCGCCCTCCCCCATGCTTCCCACGCAACTTGAAAGCCATTACCGAGCACACCACGGCTGGCTGGCGCACTGGCTGCAGCGGCGCCTGGGTAATGCTGCCGAGGCGGCTGACCTGATGCAGGATACCTTCACACGCCTGCTGGCCGGCCCCACGGGGCAGCCGCAAACGCCGGCCCTGCGCACGCCGAAGGCCTATCTGGCGACAGTTGCCAAGCATTTGCTGATCAATCATTTACGGCGCCAGTCGCTGGAACGCGCCTGGGCCGATGCGCTGGCCGCGCAGCCAGAGCAGTACCAGCCCTCCGCCGAGCGGCGCGCGGAAATCCTGCAGGCGCTGCAAGCGGTCGACGCCATGCTCGATGGCTTGAAACCGAAGGTGCGCGCCGTCTTCATCCTGGCGCAGATCGAAGGCCATGCGTATGCGGACATCGCCGCGCAGCTGGGCATCGGCGAACGCTCCGTGAAGCGTTACATGGCCGAGGCGCTGACCGAATGCGTGCTGCTGGTGCCGGACTTGCCGGCATGAGCGCCGCTGCTCCGCTTTATCCTCCTCTGTCGCGCAAGGTGGCGCGCCAGGCCGTCGAATGGTATTTATTGGAGCAATCGGGCCAGGCCACATCGGATGACCTGACGGCGTCGGCGCAATGGCGCGCACTCGACCCGGAACATGCGCGCGCCTGGAGTAAGGTACAGCAAGTGAGCCAGACGGCCGGCCTGCTGCCGCCGGAGTTGGCCGTGCCCGTATTGCGCCGGCCGCAGCGACGCGCGGCCATGCAGATACTGCTGGCGCTGATGGCGGCACCCGCCACCTGGCTGCTGGCGCGCCATGAACTGCTGGCCGACTACCGCAGCAGCGTGGGCGAACGGCGCGAGGTGTCCTTGCCCGATGGCGGCACCCTTGTGCTCAACACGGAAAGCGCCGTCGACCTGGCGTATGGCGCCGACGAACGCCGGCTGACGCTGCGCCACGGCGAAGTACTGATACAGACGCGCCCCGACCACGCGGGCAGCCGCCCCTTCATCGTCGCCACCTGCCATGGCCGCATCCGCGCGCTGGGCACGCGCTTTACCGTGCGCGTCGACGACGACAGCAGCCGCGTGACGGTGCTCGAACACGCGGTGGAAATCACGCCGCGCGCGCCCTCGGCCACCGTGCGCACGCTCATGGCGGGACAGCAAAGCCGCTTCGACGCCAGCCACACCAGCCTGCCCGCGCCGGCGCCGCCGCAAGCCGATGCATGGGCGCGTGGCATGCTGGCGGCGCAGGACATGCGCCTCGATGCCTTCGCCTTTGAGCTGTCACGCTACCGCCCCGGCCTGCTGCGCGTGGAACCGCAGGTGGCTGGCTTGCGCCTGACGGGCGCCTTCCAGCTCGACGACACGGACGCCGTGCTGGACAGCCTGGCGCGCATGCTGCCCGTCGACGTGCTGTACCGCACACAATACTGGGTCACTCTCGTGGCCCGCAAAAAATAGTTTATAAAAGATGGCCCTTTTTTTCGGCATGGCCTGTCCTGAGGGTATTGCAACGATATCTTCAACGACACTCCACCGGAAAGGCCAGACCATGCACCCACCCCGTTTGACTCCCCTCGCGCGCACCATCGGCAGCGCCGTGATCTTGCTGTCGCTGGCGCAGGCGCCGGCCCTGGCGGCAGCTTCCGCCACCGCCCCAGCCAGCACGCAAATCAGTTTCAGCGTGCCGCCGGGCGAGCTGTCCGCCGCCATCGCCAGCTTTGCCATCGAAGCAAAAGTGAGCGTGGGCGCGGCGGCCGAACTGCTGCAAGGCATGCGCACGCCAGGCCTGAACGGTAGCTACACGGTGCCGCAGGCACTGGCCCGCCTGCTAACCGGCACAGGACTGGAGGCGCTGCCCAGCGGAGAGCGCAGTTACGTGCTGCGCAAGGCGGGCGCTGCATCGCACGGCGCGCCGATCGCCGCCACGCTGGACGAAGTAGCCGTCAGCTCCAGCGCCCTGCGCGACGGCACCACGGAAGGCAAGCGCGGCTACGCAGGCCTGACCAGCGCCACGCGTTTGAACCTGTCGCTGCGCGAAACGCCGCAGGCGGTCAGCGTCATCACGCGCCAGCAGATCGACGACCAGGGCTTGCGTACCTTGCAGGACGTGCTGGTCCAGGCGCCCGGCATCACGGTCGACCATTCGTCGAGCACGCGCGAATACGACCAGGTGTTTTCACGGGGATTTGAAGTGACGTCGTACATGTTCGACGGCATCCCGACCAGCAAGAACCTGGAAGCACGCACCTACGACATGGCCATCTACGACAGGGTCGAAATCATCCGCGGCGCGACGGGCCTGATCAGCGGCACGGGCAGCCCGTCGGCGGCCGTCAACCTGGTGCGCAAGCGCCCGGGCCGCAGCTTTGCCGCCACGGCCGGCGCGCAGCTCGGTTCGTGGGACCGCTACCGCGTCGAAGGCGATGTCTCGACACCATTGACGTCGGACGGCAAGGTGCGCGCGCGCGTCGTCGCCGCGCATGAAGACCAGCGCTCGTTCATCGACCGCTACCAGCAGAAGAAGGACGTGCTGTACGCCATCGTCGAAGCGGACCTGACGCCATCGACAGTGCTCAGCGCCGGCATCAACTATCAACAGGAAAAGCTCAAGGGCGCGGGCCGCGACTTCCCCATGTTTTATGCCGACGGCTCGCAGACGCGCTTCCCCCGCTCGATGAACGGCACGGCCGCGTGGAGCACGTACGAGCGCGAACAGAGCATGCTGTTCGCCACGCTCGACCACTATTTCGACAACGACTGGATCGCCAAGGTCGCAGTCAGCCGCAGCAGCAACCAGTACGATGCCTTGCAGGGCTTTTCCGGCAATGGCTACCCGGACCGCGTGACGGGCGGCGGCATGCGGCTGTGGCTGGCCAACTGGCACAGCAAGCCGCAACAGACCTCGCTCGACGCCTATGTCAGCGGCCCGTTCCAGGCCTTCGGCCGCCAGCATGAACTGGTGCTGGGCGTGAGCGCCTCGGAACTCAAGACGAACAGCCCCATCTATCCGGGCTGGCGCCTCGATGGCTATGACTACACGGTGCCAGATATCCACGCCTGGAATGGCGATATGCCGGTGCCCGACTACAGCGGCACGCGTCTGGGCAGTTCGTACGACAAGGAACGGGAAAGCGGCCTGTATTCGACCCTGCGCCTGCGCCCGACGGATGCGCTGTCGGTGATCCTCGGCGCGCGCCTGTCGTACTGGAAGCGCGACATCCGCAGCGACCATTTCAATGACACGGACCTGTACGATGCGATGCGCGAAAACGGCAAGATCACGCCGTATGCAGGCCTCGTCTACGACCTGGGCCAGCACTGGTCGGCCTACGCCAGCTACACCAGCATCTTCACGCCGCAAAGCCAGCGCGACGTCAACAGCCGCTTCCTGGCGCCGCTCGAAGGCAAGAACTACGAAGTGGGCGCCAAGGGCGAATTCTTCGGCGGCAAGCTCACCACCAGTGCCGCCCTCTTCCAGCTGAAACAGGAAAACCTGGCCGAAGCCGATCCGGGCAATGTCTGGATCATCGGCACGGGCGGCGGTTCCTACGCCTATCACACGGTCAAGGGCGCCACCACGCGCGGCTTCGAAGCGGAAGTCTCGGGCCAGCTGCGCCCCGACTGGCAACTGACGGCCAGCTATGCCTACAGCCGCATCCGCAATGCTGCCGGCGCGCGCATCCAGACCAGCCAGCCGCAGGGCATGGCCAAGCTGTGGACCATCTGGCGCCTGGCGCAGGGCGTGCCTGGCCTGGTGCTGGGCGGCGGCGTGAACTGGCAGAGCGATATCTACATGGATGACCGCGGGCCGAATGGCGAACGCTTCACGCAAAAGGCGTATGCGGTGGCGGGACTGATGGCGCAGTACCAGGTCAGTGCGCAGCTTGTGGCGACCCTGAACGTCAATAACGTCTTCGACAAAAAGTACTACTCGACGGGCATGGGCGGCTATTACGGCGATCCGCGCAACGCCATGCTGTCGCTGCGCTATCAATTCTGAATGACTTCACTACTTTTGAGCAGCGCCTCGATGCCCTTGGGCGCCATGGCGCGGCCGAGAAAATAGCCAAACGCCTCGTCGCAGCCCATCCCGGCGAGCAGTTCCAGCTGCGCGCCGCTTTCCACGCCGCTGGCGATGGTACGCAATCCGAGCGTGCGCGCCATCGCGACGATGGCGCGCACCATGGCGCTGTCGTCGCCCGGCTTGCCCAGGTCGTCGACGAAGCACTTTTCGATCTTCACGGCATCCGTGGGAAAGCGTTTCAGGTAGTTGAGCGACGCGTCGCCCGTGCCAAAGTCGCTGATGGCAATCGCCATGCCCAGCTGGCGGAACTGGCGCAATATCAGTTCGCAGTTCTGGTTGCGGTCGATCAGGATGCCGGCGGCGATTTCCAGCTCGATGCAGTGTCCCGGCACGCCGGCCGCCTCCAGCGCGGCGGCGAAATTGCGCGCAATATCGCGCTGGTAAAACTGGCGCGCCGACAGGCTGACGGACACCGTTAACACTTGCCCCTGCGCCATCCAGCTGCGTGCCTGTTCCACCGCCGTGGCCATCACCCAGGCCCCCACCGGCAGGATCAAGGCGCTTTCTTCCAGCACCGGCAAAAAATCGAGCGGCATCATCAGTCCAAGTTCCGGGTGCTTCCAGCGCAGCAACGCCTTCACTCCCGTGATCCTGCGCGTCTTCAGGTCCATGCGCGGCTGGTAGAACAGGGCGAATTCCTTGCGTTCGAGCGCATGGCGCAGGGCCGTCTCGAGGATGGTGCGCGAATACGACTGCGTCTGCATGCGCACGGCGTAACGCAAACAAGTACCCGGCGCATGGCGCTTGGCCGCGTACATGGCCAGGTCGGCCTTTTCGATCAGTGCATTGACGTCGTCGTCATCTTCCGGGTAGAGGGCCACGCCCACGCTGGCCGCCACCGACAGACTGTATTCGCTGATGACGAAGGGCGCGGCGATGGCGGCGACGATTTTTTCGGCCACCCGCTCGGCATCGTGCGCCGTGCGCAGTTCCGTCAGCAGGATGATGAATTCATCGCCGCCCTGGCGCGCCACCGTATCGACCTTGCGCACGCACTGCTGCACCCGACGCGCGAACTCCGTCAGCACCTGGTCGCCCACGTCGTGCCCCAGACTATCGTTGATGGATTTGAAGCGGTCGATGTCGATGAACAGCACGGCCAGCAAGCCCTGGTGGCGGCGCGCGTAGGCGATGCCGTGCTCAAAGCGGATCTGGAAATGCAGGCGGTTCGGCAAACCCGTCAGGCCGTCGTGGTGGGCGATGAATTCCAGTTGCTGCTCGGCGCGCCGGCGGGCCGATACATCGTGCAGCAGCAGCACGGCACCCCGCTGCGCCAGCGGCGCGCAACTGTACTGCACGTCAATGCGCTTGCCATCGAGATGGCGCAGCAGCACCGCGCCGCGCGCCACTTCCAGCACTTCCTGCTGCGCCACGCACTCGCGCACCTGGCGCGCCGCATCGATGGGCGTGCCGTCCTGGAACAGCGGCAGCAGCTCCGTCACGGGCTGGCCCAGGCCATCGCCGCCCAGCAGCCCACCGATGGCGCTGGCGCGGGGATTCAGGTACTGCACCACGCCGTCGTGGTCGGTGCCGATGACAGCCGCCGGCAGCGCGTGCAGCAGCGCCAGCGCATCTGCCATGGGCTGCGCCTGCGCCGCCTGCAGCACTACGCCATTCGCCTGGTGCATGCGCCAGGCGCGCGCCGCATGCCACTGGCAGGCCAGCAGCACGCTGAGCACCACGGCAAGGGCCAGGCACAGCGCCAGCAGCAGCGCCGTCATGCGTCACCCGGCAGACGGAAAGTGAGGAACATGGTTTTCCTTTGCAACGCGCGCCATGCGGCCGGGCGCAGATCCATGCGGAAAGGAAATAGTATAAGAATTTCGCCGAATTTTTTGCCTGATCGGGCACCGCTTGACTGGCATCAAGCGCTGCGGGACGGGCCAGCGTCAGCTCAGCGAAAGCCTCCGGGCCGGCGCAGCGACGCCGGGAACAGCATGCAGTTTGAAGATGCTGACAGCGTCAGCCAGGCTGGCTGCCTGCTGCTGCAGCGCGTCCGCAGCGGCGGCAGCCTGCTCCACCAGAGCCGCGTTCTGCTGCGTCACGCCATCCATCTGGCTGATGGCGATGCTGATCTGCTCGATGCCATCGCGCTGCTCCACGCTGGCCACGGCGATCTCGCCGATGATGGCGTTCACGCGCTGCACGCTACTGACCACGTCATCCATCGTGCGCCCCGCCTGGCCGGCAAGCACGCTGCCCTCTTCCACCGTGCGCACGGATTCGCCGATCAGCTGCTTGATTTCCATGGCCGCCGCGGCCGACCTGTGCGCCAGGCTGCGCACTTCGGTGGCAACGACGGCGAAGCCGCGTCCCTGCTCGCCCGCGCGCGCTGCTTCCACTGCCGCATTCAAGGCCAGGATATTCGTCTGGAAAGCGATGCCGTCGATGACGGCGATGATGTCGACGATGCGCTTCGACGAGGCATTGATATGGCTCATGGTCTGCACCACCTGCGCCACGGCCTCGCCACCGCGCTGCGCCACGTCGGACGCGCCGCCGGCAAGCTGGCGCGCCTGGTCCGCGTTGTCGTTATTCTGCCGCACGGTGGAGGTCAGCTCGATCATCGAAGCGGCCGTTTCTTCCAGCGAACTGGCCTGTTCCTCCGTGCGCGAAGACAGGTCCATGTTGCCGCTGGCAATTTCGCTCGACGCCGTGGCGATGGCGTCCGTACCGGCCCGTACCCGTCCCACGATATCGGCCAGGTTGCCGCTCATTGCCTTCAAGGCACGCAGCAGGTCGCCGATTTCATCACGGCTGCTGTCGGCCACGACGGCGCGCAAGTCGCCAGCCGCCACTTGCTGGGCGATGCCGACGGCCGCACCCAGCGGCACCGTGATGCTGCGGATCAGCCACCACACGGTGATAGACCCCACGACCAGGGTCACCAGCACGGTTGCCAGCATGGCGATGCTGGCGCTGCGGTGCGCGGCCGTATCCTGCTCCTTCATCTGCGCCATCAGGCTGTGCGACTGCTTGCCGATCGTGGCGACGATGGCGTCGATCTGGCGCGTCGGTTCGCGGTCCATGCCCTTGACCAGCGCATCGACCGTGTGGGCGCTGTCGGCGCGCGCGCCGTCATACTGCTGCAGCGCCGCCAGGTAGCTCACGCCCAGCGCGTCGTGCGCCTGCATGGCTTGCGCCACGGGCGCCGTATCGAGATGCAACGCGGCCATCATCGCCTGCAGGCCGGCCAGTTCCTTGCGCGTCTGCGCGCCGCTGGCCACAAACGCTTCGCGGTAGCGCTGGAAGGCGGCCGCATCGCCGCCGCGCAACAGGATGTTTTTCCATTCCTGCACCTGGATCTTGAATTCCACCTGCGCGCTGCGCGCCGCGTCGACCGCTTCCGTCAGGGCCACGGAGCGCTGCATGGCATCCGCACTGCGCGCGCTGGCCGCGTCGAGCGCGCTCCAGCCGCGCACGCCAACGAACACCAGCGCAAGAAAGAAGAAGGCGCCCAACAGACCCAGGCGGACGGAGATTTTCAAATTCGCAAGTTGCATGTGTTTCTCCAAACGACAAGAACAGGATGGCAACAACGGCGCTGCCAAAAACTATCCAATTCTCACCAAATGGGGAAATCATGCAGCGTGCCCCGTGAAAAACCAAGCGGCGCTTTCGCTAGAGAAACACTTTCAGCATAGAAACAACAAATTACATGAGAAGGTTGACTGTCTGGCCATATTGCAGGACGCGCAGCATGGCCGGGCCGGCAATCTTGCCGGTTACGCTAGCGCGCCACGGCCGCTCCCGCGAATTCCTCGCGCAGCAGCGGGTATAACCGCCGGTAGCGCGCCAGCCTATCGTCCAGCAAGGCGGAGGCTTGCGGCGCGATCGTTTCCTGCACGGGCGGACGCGTGCACACCTGCGCGGGAGGCAAGCCCGTCACCGCCATCTGCGCCAGGCGCGCCGCGCCCAGGGTGCCGCCGGCCACGCCATGGTCGTGGCGCAGCACGTTCAAGCCCGAGGCATTCGCGCACAACTGGGCCCAGAAACGGCTGCGCGAACCGCCGCCCACGAACGACGCTTCTTCCAGGAGCGTGCCGGCGCTGCGCAGGGCCGCATTGCCGTCGGCCATGGCAAAGGCCACGCCTTCCATCACACTGTAGGCCAGTTCCGCGCGCCCGTGTTCCGTCGACAAACCGAAGAACACGCCGCGCGCCGTGGCGTCGTTGTGCGGCGTGCGTTCGCCGCTCAAATACGGCAGGAAGATGGGGGCCATGCGCGCCTCGACGCCTTCGGCAAGGGTCGCCAGTTCACCGATGTCGGACGACTGCGTCAGCCGCGCCACCCAGCTCAGGCTGGATGCGGCGCTGAGGATCACGCTCATCTGGTGCCAGCGCTCGGGCAGGCAATGGCAGAACGCGTGCACGCCCTGGCCCGGATTGGGCGCAAAGCCATCGCTGCCGGCGAACAGCACGCCCGAGGTCCCCAGCGACAGCAGTCCGGCGCCCGGCTCCACCACGCCCAGGCCCACGGCGGCCGCCGCGTTATCGCCCGCGCCGCCGGCCAGCACTACCGTGTGCGCGATGCCCCATTCCTGGCACAGGGCCGGGCGCACCTGCGCCGCGGCGGCGCTACCCTCGACCAGGCGCGGCATATGCTCGCGCGTCAGGCCCGTGGCGGCCAGCATGCGTTCGGACCAGTCGCGTTTGGCCACGTCCAGCCACAGTGTGCCGGAAGCGTCGGACATGTCGGACACATACTCGCCCGTCAGGCGCAGCGCCACGTAATCCTTGGGCAGCAAGACCTTGGCCGTGGCACGGAACAGCGACGGCTCGTATTTTTGCAGCCACAGCAGCTTGGGCGCCGTGAAACCCGGCATGGCCTGATTGCCCGTAATGGCGCGCGACTCGGGCACCAGCGCCTCGAGTTCCACGCATTCGGCAAAGGCGCGCGTATCGTTCCACAGGATGGCCGCGCGCAGCACGTGCTGCTGCTTGTCGAGCAGGGTGGCGCCATGCATCTGGCCCGACAGGGCAATGCCGCGCAAGCCGGAAAACGCCACCGGCTGCGCGGCGCGGATGGCGGCGATGACGTCCAGGGTGGCGTGCCACCAGTCTTCGGGATTTTGCTCCGACCAGCCGGGATGGGGACTCGACACGCGCAGGGTCACGCCGGCGCTGGCAAGGATGGCTTGGGCGTCATCGGTGAGGATGGCCTTGACTTCGGAAGTGCCGATATCGATACCGAGATAAGTCATTTGATTCCAAGAGAAAGTTAAGAATGGCCGTCGCCGGACGGCTCGGGCATGTTCATCAGCAGGCAGGAGCGGAATTTCGACGGCGACATCTGCTTGTGGGCCAAGAACTGACGGTTGAAATTGGAAAGGTTGTTGAATCCCGTGCGGTAGCAGATATCGGTGACCTTCATGTCCGTGTTCATCAGCAGCTCGCAGGCCAGCGCGATGCGCTCCTGATTCACGTATTGAATGAACGAGGTGCCCGTATGCTTGCGGAAGAAACGCGTGAACTTGAGCGTGTTCATCTCCGCCACGTCGGCCACATCCTGCTCGCAAAAATCGAGCGTGATGTTCTGCTTGATATAGGCCAGCACCAGGTTGATGGTCGATGACATATAGCGGCCCGCCTGCGCCAGGTAAGTGACGCTGGCCAGGGGCCGCCGCTCGCGGCAGTCGCACAGCTCGCCGAACAGGCGCGTAAACAGTTCGACCCGGCGCAAGCCCTGCGCCGTCGTCAATTCCTTCATCAGCGGCACCAGGCGCAGGCCAAGCGCATCGGGAAATTGCAAGCCCCTGCCAGCCTCTCCCAGCAGGGTTTTCAGGGGCGCCATTTCCGGGAACAGCAGCGCGCAACGTTCGATGAAGTCGCCGGAAAACTGCAGCACCAGGTCGCGCTCGGGCAAGACCACGCCTTCCGGAAGTTCGCTGACCCAGTTGTGCGGCAGGTTCGGACCTGTCAAGATTAGATTGCCCGCCCCGTAACTGCCGATATGGTCGCCGATAAAAAATTTGCCGTTCGACGTGATGATGAAGTGCAGTTCGTATTCAGGATGAAAATGCCATTTCGCCACGGTATGCGGAAAGCCGTGCGCCCATGCGCGAAACGATTCGTGGATCGGTTTGTGGATCAGTTCCAGGTCAGGCGTCACGGCAGTTCCCTTGCACAGTCTCGGTGCCAGCTATTCTAACCACTTAGTTGAGCACTGAGCGCAACTGCCAGCCCGCTGTCGGCATCGAACAGATGCACGTGCTCTTCATCGAAGGCCAGCGCCAGGGTCTGCCCCACCTGCGCCGCGCTGTTGGCCGCATTCGCCGGCAGCAGCGCCGACAGGCTCAAGGCGCCGCACTGAAAGCTGATCAGCGCTTCGGCGCCCAGCAGCTCGACCAGGTCAATCACGCACGACAGGCCATGCGTGCCTGCCTGCTCTTGCGCCAGCGCCGCACGCAAGTGGTTCGGGCGCAGGCCGAAGACCACGCGCGTGCCTGTCGACAAAGCCGCGAAGCGTGACGAAATCAATGGCCAGCGGTAGCCGGCGCACACCAGCACCGTTTGCCCGCCGTCTTTTTCGACGACGCCATCGATGAAGTTCATGGCTGGCGTGCCGATGAAGCCTGCCGCAAACAGGGTGCGCGGATGGTTGTACAGTTCCGCTGGCGTGCCGATCTGCTCGATATGCCCGCCCTTCATCAGCACCACCCTGTCGGCCAGGGTCATGGCCTCGAGCTGGTCGTGCGTGACGTACAGGGTGGTGGTGCGCAGGCGTCGGTGCAGGCGTTTGATGTCGGCGCGCAGCTGCGCGCGCAGCTTGGCGTCCAGGTTAGACAGCGGTTCATCGAACAGAAAGACCTGCGGCGTTTTGATCATGGCGCGCGCAATCGCCGTGCGTTGCTGCTGGCCACCCGACATGGCGCGCGGCTTGCGCTCGAGCAGGCTGTCCAGGCTGAGAATGGCCGCCACCTCGCGCACGCGGCGCTCGATCTCGTCGTTCGGCACCTTCAGGCGGCGCAGGCCGAAGGCGATGTTCTCGTACACCGTCATGTGCGGATACAAGGCGTAGTTCTGGAATACCATCGCCACGTTGCGCGCACGAGGCGGCAAATCGTTGACGATGGTGCCGCCGATGTGCAGCTCGCCGCCGCTGATGTCTTCCAGTCCGGCGATCATGCGCAGCAGGGTCGACTTGCCGCAGCCAGATGGCCCCAGCAGGACGATGAATTCGCCGTCGGCTATCTCCAGGTCGAACGGCTGCAGCACGGCCGTTTTCTCATCATAAGTCTTGTGCAGCTGCCTGCAAGCGATGTTTGCCATGGTGTTGTCTCCAGTGTACTGAGTGACTGGCTCAAGCCAGTTCGATCTGAATCTTGACGTCGTGCGGATGGCCCTTGGCCGCTTCCTCGAACGCCTGCACGCCATCGGCAAAGCCGAAGGTGCGCGATATGAAGGGCTTCACGTCGATCTTGCCGGAGGCCAGCAAGGCGATGGCGCGCGGGAAGATGTTCGCGTAGCGGAAGACGGATTCAATACGCACTTCCTTGGCCTGGATGGCGACGATGTCGAAAGGCACGTTCTCGGGCGGCATGCCGACCAGCACCAGGCAACCGTTCGGGCACAGCAGGTCGACGATATTGTCGTAGGCGCGCATGCTGCCGCTGGCCTCGAAAACGATGTCGGCGCCCCAGCCTTCCGTCAGGTCGCGCACCGTGTCGGCCAGGCTGGCCTGGCGCACGTCGACCGTAGTCACGGCAGGATTGCCGGCGAACAGGGCCAGTTTTTCCGGTACCAGGTCGGCCAGGATGACGCGCGAGCAGCCGCCTGCCAGCGCGGCCAGCGCATTCATGGCGCCGATGGTGCCGGCGCCAATCACCACCGCCACGTCACCCGGTTTGATGGCCGCCTTCTTGGCTGCCTGCAAGCCGATGGCCAGCGGTTCGACGATGGCGCCTTCGCCAAAGCTGACGCTGTCGGGCAGCTTGAAGGTAAATGCGGCCGGATGCACGACATAAGGCGTAAGGCAGCCGTGGATGGGTGGCGTGGCCCAGAAGCGCACGGCCGGATCGAGGTTGTACAGGCCGCGCATGGTGGCTGGAGAATCGAACTGCGGCACGCCCGGCTCCATGCAGACCCGGTCCCCCACTTTCAGGTGCGTCACCTCCTGTCCCACTTCCGCCACCACGCCGGCAGCCTCGTGACCGAGCACCATCGGCGCTTCGACGGCGAAGGGACCGATCTTGCCGTGTTTGAAATAATGCACGTCGCTGCCGCAGATGCCCACCGTGTGGATCTTGATTTTCACATCGCGCGGGCCGACCGCGAGCGGCAGGTCGATATCGCGCAGGGTGATGGAATGCGCTTGTTCCAGGACGAGTGCTTGCATGATTGATTTCCTTATTTATGTTTGAGCATGGAGTTGAGCAGGCGTCCCAGGATGCCGACGAACAGCAGCGGCGGCAGCGCCAGCAGCACGGTGGACGCGTTCACCACGCCCCACGGCACTTCCTGGCCCATCGAGGTAAAGGCCGATGCCACCACGGGCAGGGTCATGCTTTTCGACGAGGTGAGCGCCAGCGCGATCATCAGTTCATTCCAGACCAGCACGAAGCTGAAGACGATGCCGCCCATCAGGGACTTCGACGCCACCGGCAGGGCCACATACCAGAACACCTGATAAGGGCCGTAGCCATCGAGCGCGGCCGCTTCCTCGATCTCCTTCGGGATGCGGGCAAACGCGGGAATCGACAGCCAGATGATGGTCGACAGGGTCACCAGCAGATACGTCACCACCATCGACAGGCGCGAGTCGTACAGCCCCAGGTCGATCCAGATCGAGATCAGCGGAATGGCGACGGCCACGGGTGGCAGAAAGCGCAGGGACAGCAGGAAGAACTGGATATCCTTCTTGGCCGGAATCGGATAGCGGGCAAGCGCATACGCGGCCGGTACGCCCAGCACGGCACCCAGCAGCACGGCCACGCCGACGATGGCCACGCTGTTACCCAGTCCCGTCAGCACTTCCGGACTGGCCAGCACCTGCTGGTAATTGGCCAGGGTGGGGCTGAAGAAAAAACGCGGCACGGGCGTGACGATGTCCATCAGCTCCTTGAAGGAATTGAGCACGGCCCACAGGATGGGGAACAGCGCCACCAGCACGATGGCGGTGGTAATGGCCGTGGTGGCGGCATGGTCCACGCCGCGCCGGATAGTCAGTTTTCCCATTTGGCGACCCGCTTCCAGAGTAAAGTGAAGATGACAGTCGTGGCCAGCATCATCAGCACGGCCATGCTGGACGCGTACGACACCTTGCCCATCAGGCCGATGCCTTGCGCATACGCGTACATATCCAGGGTTTCGGTGGAGATGCCGGGGCCGCCCTTGGTCATCACGTAGATCAGGTCGAACGAGCGCAGCGACTCGACCATCTTGATGAACACCAGACTCATGATGGGTACCTTCAGCATCGGCAGCGCGATGTACGCATACACCTGCAGGGTGCTGGCGTAATCGAGACGCGCCGCTTCCAGCGGTTCGCCAGGCAGGGTTTCCAGCAGCTTCAGGATGACGGCGCCGAAGAACAGGCCCCATTGCCAGATGTCGACCAGCGCCACCGCGTACAGGGCCGTGGCGGGGTCGGACAGCAAGGCCGTGCCGCCCAGGCCCACGCAGTCCAGCAACCAGTTGAGGATGCCCATCAGCGGCGAATACATGAACTTCCAGATAAAGGCGGCCGAGACGCGCGGCAGCAGCACGGGTACGATCAGGAGCAGCGCGATGACATCGCGGGTACGTCCCTTGATTCTCTCGAACAGGAACACGGCCAGCAGCACGCCGACGATCAGCGAGCCGACCACGGTCACCACTTCCCAGATGGCCGACACCTGCACGGCATTGACGAAGCGGCGGTCGCCGAAGAGGCGGATGAAATTGGCAAAACCGACATAGTCGCTGTCGCTGTAGCGCAGCACGCGGTTTTGCAGGGCCAGGTTGATGGCGGCGATGCTGGGCACCAGGCCCAGTATCAGCAGGACCAGCAGCGGCAGCGTCAGAAAGACGGCCGGCAGCCAGGTGTGGCGTTTTTTACGGATGATATGCGGCATAGGAGAGACTCTCGCAACGGACTGTCAGGCACAGGGAAGCTGGCCGCCGCCTTCGCGGGCGGCGGCTGAACGGCATGCGGCTTACTTTCTCTTGCTAGCCCGCTGCATCACTTCCGTGGCGTACTCATTGGCCTCATCGAGAGCGCTCTGCACGTCGCCGCGCGTGCCCGTAAACACCTCCTCTAAAACGACGCCCAGGTTGTCGCCAATGTCCGGCCATTCGGGACTAGGCCAGATGGTGACGCGCGAGACTGGCGTGGTGTCCGTCAGGCCCGCCTGGATTTGCGGCTTGACGTGCTTGCGGAAGTAGTCGCTGGCGATGGTGCTGCTGCGGTTGTAGTCGCTGAAGACATTGTCCTTCAGGCGCGCCTGCTCCTGTTCCTTGCCCGTGGCCCACGCGATGAACTTGCCGGCCGCCTGGCGCGTGCATTCATCCTTGGCGCCCGTGGCGGAAATGGCCAGGCCGTGGCCATATGCGGCCGATGCCAGCGGCGCGGGCGGACGCACATAGCCCACCTTGTCGACCACCGAGGATTTTTTCGGGTCTTCCATCCAGTCGGCGAACGGCGTCGACTCGATCATGAAAGCCACCTTGCCCGACCTGAATGCTTCGAGCGCATTGCTCCAGTCGTAGGTGGCGCCACCGGGAGGCGAATACTTGAACAGGTCGCGGTACAGGGTCGTCGCCTTGACGGCCTGCGGCGAATTGAAGGTTGGCACGCCATTGTTTTCCCACTTGCCGCCGGCGGCAAGCATGAACGGAGCCCAGCGCCACACATTCATGCCCGAGCCGCGCTGGCCGCGCGCCGCCCAGCCATACACGTTCGGCGGGCTGTTGAGTTTTTTCACGGCGGCGACCAGTTCGTCGAGCGTCTTCGGCACGGCGATGCCAGCCTTTTCCAGCAGGTCGCGGCGGTAGAACAGGAAGTCGCTGCCGCCGATCAGGGGGGCGAAATACGCCACGCCCTTGTACGAGGCGACGGCGCGGCGGCCCGGCAGGAAGTCGTCGTAGTCGGCGTCCTTGGGCAGGTATTTGAGCAGGGGCACGACCCAGCCTGCCGTAGCAAACTCGGCCACGTTGGCTTCGTCGATGTAATAGATCTGGTAGGAGCCGGCCTTGGTGGAAGCGTCCAGGCGGGCCTTGGAGCGGCGGTCGTTTTCGCCGAAATAGCTGATTTGTACCTTGGTGCCGTTTTTCTTTTCATACTCGGCCAGGGTCTTTTCCATCACGGTCAGGCCCAGGCTTTTTTGCGCCAGCACCTTGAGGACGGGCACCGAGCAGCTTTGCGCCGAAGCGTCGGCAAACCCGGCGGACATGAGGGCGCCCCATGCAATAGCAGTCATGATTTTCATAACACGTCTCCATTTTTATAGTCCGGCGGTTTTCCACCGGTATGCCAACTATAAAAACAAAGACGGCGCGCCACCACTACAAAAGGCGCGGGTTTCTAAATACTTTTTTTCACTTTCCCGATACGGATTTGCCGCGTCAATCCAGGCGAAAATCTCTGCGATAGACATTCGTATCCTTGCCATCCGGCTGGCGGCGCGTAAACCGCTCGAAGCGCAGCCCCAGCTTGTTAAGCAAGTTGATCGAGGCCTGGTTCTGCAGCGAGGTGATGCCGTACAGAGTGGGCAGGCGCAGCACGTGCTGCGCATGCTGCACGATGGCGGCCGCCGCCTCCCAGGCATAACCCTGACCCCAGTAGGCGGGACGCACGGCATAGCCAATATCGGGGCCGGGCAGGCTGTCGCGGCGAACCAGCCCGGCCATGCCTACCAAGGCGCCATCGCTGAGACGTTCGAGGATGTACAGCGAATAGCCATAGTCGCGGAACTGCGCCATGGGTCCCGACTCCAGCGCGGCACTGGCCGCTTCCACGGTGTGAATATTGCGCTGGCCGATGTTGGCGATCCACGACGGGTCGTTGACCAGTTCCATGTAGAACGCCGCGTCGTCCAGGGTGGCTGTGCGCAGACGCAAACGGGGTGTCTCGATGACGGTGACCGGCTCTGTCGTGGCGCCACTCATGCCGGCCACTGCATCGGGTCGGTCAATAGCTGGTACATCACGTAGGCGTCGACATAGCCCAGCTGCGCGTGGCGGTAGGCCAGCGGCAGGGTGGCGACAACCGTGAAGCCCAGTTTTTTCCACAGGGTGACGGCGGCCAGGTTGGTGCTGACGACGAAGTTGAACTGCATCGCCAGGTAGCCCGCGCGGCGCGCTTCTTCCATGCAGTGCACGCCCAGCAGGCGCCCCACGCCCACGCCCTGCGCGGCGGGATCGACCATGAACGAGGCATTGGCCACGTGCGATCCATGGCCCGGCTGGTTCGCCACCAGCTTGTACATGCCCAGCAGGCGCTCGCTGCCCATCACGGCGACAAAGCTTTGCACGCCGGGGCCGAACCAGTAGGCGTGGCACTCTTCGCGCGAGGTGTCGGCGGGGAAGGTGTAGGTGTCGCCAGCGGCCACCAGTACCTGGAAGATGGCCCACATGGCGTCGAAATCGGCTTCGTTGGCCGGACGGATATCAATTTCTTTCAAGGCGGTGCTCCCGATAACAAGTGATGGCTGATTGTATCAGCGCCCCAGGCGGAAATTGACCGTTTCGGGCCGGCCCGGCAGTTGCAGACGCGATTGCGCGCGCGGCGCCTCGCTGATGATTTTCCCGCGACGCAGCACCAGGCGCCGCGCCGCGCGCAGGCGCAGCGCTTCCACCGTGGAGCTGCAATCGAGGATCAGCAAGTCTGCATGGCAGCCGGGTGCGATGCCATAACCATCGAGCCCCAGGATGCGCGCCGGCGTTTCCGTCACGGCCAGGAAGCAGTCGTGCATGGCTTGCTGGCCCGTCATCTGCGCCACGTGCAAGCCCATGTGCGCCACTTCCAGCATGTCGCCCGAACCGAGGCTGTACCACGGGTCCATCACGCAGTCGTGGCCAAAGGCGACAGGAATGCCGGCGGCCAGCATCTCGGGCACGCGCGTCATGCCGCGCCGTTTCGGATACGTATCGTGGCGCGCCTGCAGGGTAATGTTGATGAGGGGGTTGGCGATGGCCGCCACGCCCGCCTCGCGGATCAGGGGCAGGAGCTTGCTTACATAATAATTGTCCATCGAATGCATGGACGTCAGGTGCGATCCCGTTACCCTGCCCTGCATGCCAAGGCGCTGGCTGTGGAAGGCCAGGGTTTCGATATGGCGCGACAGCGGGTCATCCGACTCGTCGCAGTGCATGTCGACCATCAGGCCCCGCTCGCAGGCGAATTCGCACAGCAGGCGCACGGATTCCGCGCCATCGGCCATGGTGCGCTCGAAATGCGGGATACCGCCCACCACGTCGACGCCCATGGCAATCGCGCGTTGTAAATTATCGAAGGCGCCGGGACTGCGCAGGATGCCATCCTGCGGGAAGGCTACCAGTTGCAAATCGAGATACGGCGCTACTTGCCGCTTGACGTCGAGCAGCGCCTCGACGGCCAGCAGGCGCGGGTCGCAGATATCCACGTGCGAGCGGATGGCCAGCAAGCCGCGCGCCACGGCCCAGTCGCAATACTGCAGGGCGCGCTCCACCAGGGCGTCCTGCGTCAGTTGCGGTTTCAGCTCGCCCCACAAGGCGATGCCTTCGAGCAGGGTGCCGGACGCGTTCACGCGCGGCAAGCCATAGCTGAGCGTGGCGTCCATGTGAAAGTGCGCATCGACAAACGGCGGCGTGACCAGGTCGCCGGCGGCGTCGATTTCCTGCGCGCCCTGCACAGGCAAGGCGGGGCCGACGGCGGCGATGCGGCCATCCTCGATGGCGATATCGATGGCGCGGCGCCCATCGGGCAGGCTGGCATTGCGGATGACTAGGTCCATGCGGAAACTCCTTCGGTAGACTACGGTGCCTGGTGCTTCAAATTAATTGCCATTTCATACATCTTTTGTGGAATGCTGCAGTGCACGAACGGAGCCACTCGCAAAAGCATAGCCATAGATTCGCTTGCAACACCTTGCGCATGCGCAAACTTCCCGCAAATGCTGCCAGGCGCATGAATAGGGCAAGCATGCGCCGCACGGGCTGAATAAAATAGCTTTCAACTAACTCGAATCACCGCTAGAATATTCATATTGCGTTGCATCATAATCAGGCTCTGATCAGTTACTCAGCACGCTACCCACTTTACAAAACGCGGCCAACTCTGGTTTTCGGGATTTTGCAGAGCGTTTTGCCAGCATTTTAATCCGTACAAAGGAGTAAATATGTTTCCGCTTCCAGAACAAATTTCCAGCGCCGCCAAATCGCAACTGGAAAGCCAGCTGCAAATCTTCAGCACAGTGACCAGCAAAGTCTTCGAAAGTGCCGAGAAAATCATCGCCCTGAACCTGAACGCAGGCAAGGCCGCCCTGTCGCACACGGCGGAAACGGCCCAGCACCTGCTGGAAACGCAAGACCCGCGCGACTTCTTCAGCTACAGCACCAGCCAGGCGCAACCGAATATCGCCAGCCTGCTGGCCTACAGCCGCCAGCTGTTCGGCATCGCCTCGAGCACCCAGGCTGAATTGCTGGCCTCGGCCAAAGCCCGCCTCGATGCGGCCGCGCCTGCAGCCATTCCAGCCCCGCCAGCGGCCAAGCCGGCGCTGGCCGTCGCCGCCCCCGTTGCTGTCCCTGCACCAGCGCCTGCACCTGCGCCAGCAGCGGCACCTGCGCCCGTTGCCGCCAAGCCTGCCGAAGTAGCCAAGCCTGCCGCCAAGGTAGTGCCCGCCCCCGCCGCTGTTGCTGCGCCAGCAGCCAAGCCAGCGGCAGCGCCTGCAAAAGTTGCCGAGAAGGTTGCCGAGAAGGTTGCCGACAAACCCGCAGTTAAAGCGGTCGAAGCCAAGCCAGCGGCCAAGCCTGAAACGGCCAAGCCCGCACCGGCGCCTGCCGCCGCGCCAGCGAAGGCCGCCGCCCCCGCCCCGGCCAAGCCGGCTGCCAAACCATTTCCATCGAGCAAACCGGTCGCCAAACCGGCCAGCGCCGCCGGCAAGACTGTGGCCCAAGTAGCCGTCAAGCCAGCCGCCAAGCCGTTGGCCAAGGTTGCACCCAAGGGCATGCCATCGAAACAGCTCGATATGCTGCGCGGCGGCAAAGGCAGCGGCCGCAAGTAAGTCTCGCGCAAGGCAGTGACGCAGCAAAACAACGGGCTACGGCCCGTTTTTTGCGTGCCCGTCCACAGCGCGCTTTTCCGCCTTGTTGTATCCTACGCGTACTTTCCGTCCGCGTGCCCGTCCTTCCGCCCCGCGACACCCCATTACTAAAAACAAAAGGTAACCATGAGTTTATCGAGGCTCATCGCCGGCTTCGTGCGTCAGCATTGGCCGGCGTATGCCGCTGCCGCCGTCATGCTGACCGGCGTGGCAACACTGACCGTCTGGATCCCCCGCCGCGTGGGCGCCATCATCGACGCGCTGGCCGCACACCGCATGACGACGAACGAACTGTGGCTTGAGCTGCTGACCCTGCTCGCCGTGGGCGTCGTCATCTACTTCCTGCGCGTGGGCTGGCGCATCACCCTGTTCAAGGCGGCCTACCAGCTGGGCGTGATGCTGCGTACGCGCTTCTACACGCGCATGTCGCAGCAGGGCGCGGCGTTCTACCAGAACCAGCGCACGGGCGACCTGATGGCGCTGGCGACGAACGACATCGACGCCATCGAAATGGCCGCCGGTGAAGCCATGCTGGCCGGCTTCGACGGCACCTTGACCTTGCTGATGGTGCTGGGCGTCATGCTGCTGGGCGTGGACTGGCGCCTGGCCTGCATCGCCCTCTTGCCCTTCCCCCTGATGGGACTGGCCTTCTGGCGCATTTCCAGCCATATCCACACGGCGTCCACGGATTCATTACAGCGCTTTTCCGCGCTGAACGACCATGTGCAGGAATCGCTGTCGGGCGTGCGCACCCTGCGCGCGCTGGGCCTGGAAGAGCGCAGCAGCAAGCAGTTCTCCACCCTGGCCGGCCATGCAGCCAACGCCAGCCTGACGGCGCAGCGCTGGGAAGCGGCATATGAACCGGCCGTCGGCCTGACCCTGACGGCCGCCACGGCGCTGACTCTGGGCCTGGGCGGCTACCTCGTGTGGCAAGACCAGCTGACCATCGGTGCGCTGACGAGCTTTTCCATGTACCTGGGCCAGTTGATCTGGCCCATGTTCGCCGCCGGCTGGGTGCTCTCCCTGATCGAACGGGGCCGCGCCGCCTGGCAGCGCTTGCAGCCCATGCTCGACGCGCCGCTGGCCATCGACGACCATGGCAGCATCGCCACCCTCACGCCCGGCCCACTGCAGCTGACGGACATCGGCTTCGCCTACGCGGGCCAGACTGCGCCTGCGCTCTCCGGCATCTCGCTGCGTTTGCAGCCGGGCCAGACCCTGGGCCTGGTTGGCCCCACGGGCAGCGGCAAGTCGACCCTGCTGCGCGTGCTGCTGCGCCAGGTGACGCCGCAAGCGGGCACGGCCACGTGGAATGGCCAGCCGCTGGACGCCTACACCTTGCATGCGTTGCGCGCGGCCATCAGCTGGGTGCCGCAGGAATCGTTCCTGTTCTCCGCCACCATCGCCGACAATATCGCCCTGGCCCGCCCCGGCGCCACGCGCGAGGAAGTGGAACGGGCGGCGCAGCTGGCCGACATCCATGCCGATATTTTGCAATTCCCCGATGGCTATCAGACGCACGTGGGCGAGAAAGGCATTACCCTGTCCGGCGGCCAGCGCCAGCGCGTGGCGATTGCCCGGGCCCTGCTGGCCGACAACGGCTTGCTGCTGCTCGACGATGCCCTGTCCGCCGTCGACACGGGCACGGAAACGCGCATCCTGCAGCATCTGGAAGAACTGCGCGCGCGCCGCCCCGAGCGCAGCGCCATCATCGCCAGCCACCGGCTGAGCGCCGTCGTCAACGCGGACCTGATCCTGGTGCTGCGCGATGGCCACGTCACGGAAACGGGCAACCACGACGCGCTGATGCAGCGCGACGGCTGGTATGCCAGCCAGTGGCGCTATCAACAACTGGAGGCCAGCCTCGATGCCATCTAAGACCGACCAAGCCACCACCACCGCCACGCAATCCGTGCGCCGCCAGGCCGTGCAAGCCATCGGCCTGCTGCGCCGCGCCGCCGCGCCCGACCTGCGCCATTTGTACTGGGCCACGTTCTGGCTGATCCTCGCCGCCGCGCTGGAAGTGACGGGCCCCATCCTGGGCAAGGCCCTGATTGACCAGCATCTGCTGCCGCGCCACCTGGACTGGACGCGCATGGCGCTGCTGCTGGGCGGCTGCCTGCTGACGGGCTGGGTCGCCTCCGGCCTGCGCTACCTGCAGCTGGTGCGCCTGTCCGGCCTGGCCATGCGCTCGGTGCAGCGCCTGCGCGAAACCGTCTACCAGCACGTGCTGCGCCTGCCCATGGCCTTCTTCGACCGCGCCATCACGGGCCAGCTGGTCAGCCGCGTCACGAATGACACGGAGGCGGTGAAATCGCTGTACGTGCAGGTGCTGTTCGTCATCCTCGACAGCTCCATCGTCCTGGTCGGCACCATGGCTGCCATGGCCTTCCTCGACTGGCGCTTGATGCTGATCGTGCTGGCCCTGCTGCCGGCCGTGCTGGTCATCGTCTTCCTGTACCAGCGCTGGAGCGCGCCCGCCGTCACGCGCGCGCGCGCCCTGCGCAGCGAGATCAATGGGCAGATCGCCGAATCGATCGGCGGCATGAGCGTACTGCAGGCGAATAATGCGGAACGCCGCTTCGGCACACGCTTCACGGGCATCAACCAGGACCACTACACGGCACGCATGCAGGAATTGCGCGCCAACGCCTGGCTGCTGCGCCCCGCGCTCGACATGCTCAACATCGTGCTGCTGGCCGTGGTCATCTTCAGCTTCGGCCGGCGCGAGATGGGCGCCGTGGAAGTGGGCGTGCTGTATGCGTTCATCAGCTACATCGCGCGCGTGATCGAGCCCTTGATCCAGATCACCATGCAGTTCAGCCAGTTGCAGCAGTCGGTGGTGGCCACGGCGCGCGTCTCGGCCCTGCTGGATGAAACGCAGGCGCTCGAACATGCACAGGGAAGGGAAACACCGGCCCTGCGGCAGACGAAAGCGGACATCGACCTGCCCGCCGTCGACATCAAGAACCTGACCTTCGCCTACGTGGAAAACCAGCCCGTGCTGCACGACCTGTCGCTGAGCATACCGCAAGGCGCTTTCTTCGGCATCGTCGGCCACACGGGCAGCGGCAAGTCGACTTTGCTGTCACTGCTGCTGCGCTTTTACCCCGTCACGCAGGGCAGCATCGCCATCAATGGCGTCGCCCTCGACAGCATCGACAACGAGCATTTCCGAGCCGACGTGGGCCTGGTGCCGCAAGATCCCTTCCTGCTGGCCGCTTCGGCGCGCGAAAACATCGACATGGGGCGCGGCTACACGCAGGCGCAGATCGAAACGGCGGCGCGCGCCGCGCATGCGCACGACTTCATCGCCGCGCTGGAACACGGCTACGATACGCCGCTGGGCGAAGGCGGCTCGCGCCTGTCGTCGGGGCAGAAGCAGCTGATCGCGATTGCCCGCGCGCTGGCCGGCCAGCCGCGCATCCTGCTGCTGGACGAAGCGACGTCGCGCATCGATAGCCAGACGGAACAGATCGTGCAGCTGGCCCTGAATGAATTGCGCGGCAAGGTCACCATCATCGCCATCGCCCACCGCCTGTCGACCATCCGCGAGGCCGACCGGATCATCGTACTCAACCATGGCCGCATCACGGAAGCGGGGCCGCACGAGGCCTTGATGCAGATCGATGGCGGCTTGTACCAGCGCCTGTATCTGCTGCAGCAGCTGGCGCAATAGGGTGTGTTGTCCATGCCCGCCGTGTGCACTTCCGCACATTTCTGCGCCCCGCATGATATTTCTTGACTGCAACAGAATATAATCGTTGCGAAGAGTAGTTCATTGTGGGGGGACGGGGCGTTGGCAGGCAGACAGAGACGGGCATCGTGGCGAAAAGCGCATTGGCTGCTGGTATTGGCCTGCCTGCTGGCGCCTGCCGCCCAGGCCCAGGTCCAAGTCCATGTCGGCAACCTTGAGCAGCATATTGCCGCCGTGCGCGAAGATGGCCGCTTCGTGCCCACGCGCGCCCTGCAGCGCCTGCAAGAGGTGGAAACGCAGGCGCGCAGCGCGCCCCTGCCAGTGCGCGCGGAATTCCTTACCCAACTGAGCACCGTGCGCATGCGCCTGGGGCAGAATGACCTCGCCATGCAGCTGGCCGAGGAGCTGATCGCCTACGCCCGCCAGAACAAGAACGACGTGGCGCTGGCCAAGGGCATACTCAGCAAGGCCTACATCACGTTTGCCCTGAACGAACGCCGCGCCTCGCACCTGCTGGCCTTCGAAGCGGAAAAGATCGCCAACCGCACGGACGACCTGCCCGTACGCGTGCAGGCCACCATCAGCGCGGGGCAATCGTGGGCAGAGGAAGGCAATTTCCCTTTTGCGCTGGCCAAACTGCAGGCAGCCGTGGACCTGGCGCGCCAGAGCAATTCTCCCTCCAGCCTGGCCGCCGCCCTGAATGCCCTCACCCTGCTGTACACGCAGATGCGCGAGTACGACAAAGGCTTCGAAGTGCTCGACGAGCTGCTGGCCGTATCAAGCACCCTCGAATCGCCGGGCCGCATGGCGCAGGCGAAAAATACGGAATACGGGCTGGCGCTCGACGCGCGGCAGCCGCAACGGGGCCAGCGCGCCCTGCTGGCGGCCCTGGCGCTGGAACGCCAGCTGGGCGCCAGCGGCATGGTGGCCGTTACCCTCGTCAACCTGTCGGACAGCTACCTGAAAGAAGGCGACTACGCGCGCGCCCTGCGCTATGCGTATGAAGCCATCACGGCGGGGCGCCTGGTCAACAATGAACAGGTGGAGGCGACGGCGCGCCTGAACATCGGCCAGGCCCTGATTGGCCAGGGACGCTTGCAGGAAGGCAAGCAAAGCGTGGCCACGGGTCTGGCCTACTACGAACGCACGGCCAACCAGCCGGACATGCAGGCCGTGCTGCTGGAATACGGCATGGCGCTGGAAAAGGCCGGTGACATGCGGGGCGCCGTCACGGCGTATCACCGCGAGCGGGGCATTTCCAACCTGCTGTTCGAGAAGCAGCGGCAAAAAGCCGTGTACGAATTGCAAGAAAAATATGAGGCGGAAAAGAAACAGCGCCAGATCGAACTGCTCAGCCGCGAGAACCAGCTCAAGAGCACCGAGATCGACAACCGCCGCCTACAGCAGCGCGTATGGTGGCTGCTGGCGCTGGTGCTGGCCATGGCGTCCGTCATCGTCGGCTTGCTGTACCGCAAGGTGCGCCACGCGAACGTGCAGCTGAACGTCAAGAACCAGGAACTCAAGCGCCAGAGCTCGCGCGACCCGCTGACGGCCTTGTACAACCGCCGCCATTTCCAGGAATTCATGCGCAGCCATGCGGGCAAGCCGCTGCCTGCCTATGGCGACGCCGATGTCGTGGGCGCGCTGTTCCTGCTCGATGTCGACCATTTCAAGCACATCAACGACCGTTACGGCCACGCAGCGGGCGACCTGGTGCTGACGACGATCGCCGAAACCTTGCACGACGTGTTGCGCGAAACGGACATGATCGTGCGCTGGGGCGGCGAGGAATTCCTCGCCTTCCTGCCAGCCGTCTCGCGCGACGGACTCGACGATATCGCGCGGCGCATCCTCAACGGCATGGCGGCACAGGTCATCCATTACCAGGGACAGGCCATCCAGGTGCACGTGTCCGTGGGCTTTGCGCCCTATCCGCTGGCGCCGCTGGGAAGACCACTCACGTGGGAACGCAGTGTCAACCTGATCGACATGGCGCTGTACCTGGCCAAGGCGCACGGGCGCAACCGGGCGTATGGCTTGCGCGGTTTCCGGCAGGTGGAAAGAACGACCCTGGAAGCGGTGGAGCAAGACCTGGAACGCGCGTGGCGCGACGGCTATGTGGATTTGAGCGTGGTGCTGGGGGGAACGGACGGGATGGATAGTACAAGTACGGGAACAACGGCGCATGGCAGGCCAGCTGGCGCCAGCGATGGCGTGGCCGCAGCTGCCATCACCTGACGACAGCCGCGGGGACCGGGCCGGCGCTGGCCGGACCTGGCGCGATTACTTGTGCGCGGCGTCCTGCATCTTTTCACCGGCTTTTTCCACTTTCTTGCCAACGGCATCGGCCGCTTCGCTCATTTTCTTGTCGGCGTCAGCGGCGACCTGGTCCATCTTGGCGCCCGTGTCGGCAGCGGCCTGGCTCACGGCGGCGTCAGCCTTGGTAGCGGCGGCCTTGATGTCGGCTTCAGCCTTGGCAGCGGCCGCATCGATCTTTTGGCCAGCCTGTTCCGCAGGACCGGCGGCAACATCGCTCTTCTTCTGGCAGGCAGCCAATGCCACGACCATCATCCCGGCGGCGCACACGGTCATCCAATTTTTGCTTACTTTCATGATATTCCCTTTCATTGTTATCAAAAGACACAGATCAGTTCGCAATATACACCTGCCTAAAATTTTCTAGCGTGCGCTAACGCACATAAAAACATGCTTTTGTGGCGTAGTTGTAAGCAATGGTATCTTGATATCTCTCAGCCACTCTTTCCCTGCGCCGGGCGCGGCAGCGTATAGCCATCGGTCAAGGTATGCAGGAAAACAATCACGTCGGCGATCTCCCCTTCGTTCAGGGCGGGCGCCTGGCCCGGCTGGCGGTCGAACGGCGCTTCCACATTCACATTCGCTGCCAGGCCGGGCGGCAGATCGTTGTACTTGTGCACCTTGCCACTGCTGTCTTTCGGATACCATTTTTGTGGCGCCGTGTCGCGCTGCACGTAAAAACGCAACACCTGCTCCAGGCTGTCAAAGCTGCCGTTGTGGAAGAACACCTTGCGCAGGGCGACATTGCGCAGGGACGGTGTCTTGAAACTGCCGCAATACTCCTTGTGCTCCGTCAAATCGGTGCGGTCCGGGCCGCACAATCCCAGGTCAAAGAACGCCGGGTCCGCATTCGCCGGCAGTTTGGCATTGCGCGGCACGCCGATATTGATCAAGCCATAGTCGGTAAATTGGGGAAAGGCGCCGCCTGAGCTCACCTGGCTGATGTGGCAGGACGCACAATTGCCCTTGCGTTCATCGTTGAACAGGGCCAGGCCCCGCGCTTCCTGCGGCGTCAAGCTGGCCTGCTTGCGCAGGAAGGCGTCGTACTTGCTGGTGTACGGATAGAAGTCCAACGGGCTTTCCTGGAATACTTCCAGCGACATCAGCGCCCAGCGCAGCGCCTGGCCAGGCTGCTCGAAGATATCCGCGCCATACGTCTGGCGGAACTGCGCCGCCAGCGGCCCCGCCTGCAGCTTGGCGACCACGGCGGCCGCATCGCGGTTGCCCATCTCTCGCCTGGATAACAGGGGCGCAAGCGCCTGTTCGTGGCCAGACTGGGCGCGGCCGTCCCAGTTGCGCCCGCCCGTGGGACCCGCGTCGACGCTGTCGTCGCCATCGTCGTCGTGGTAATGCTCGGTAAACGGGGGGGCATTCTGGAGATAGCGCAGCGACGGCGCGGCGCGCGGGCCCGCATCCTTCAGTTCCGGGCCGCCCAGCTGCACCGCCAGCGCGTTCGGCGGACCGTAGGCGTGTTCGGGACTGTGGCAACTGGCGCAGGCCAGCTTGCCCGACACGGACAGGCTGGGCTCGAAAAACATGGCGCGGCCCATGGCCGTCATTGCCGCCACCGAAGGCTGGCGTTTCAGGGTGGGTGCATACGCGCCCGCCAAGTGGGCGGCGTGCACGGCGGGTGCGTCTTTTTGCGGCGCGGGCTGGCAGGCGGACAGCACGCAAATGGCGAGCAGCAGGGCAGGTATCGTTTTCATCATGGGCTGGCAGCGTAGCAACGGCATGTGACAACTGCGTGACAAGTCCCTGCAAAACGTCATGTATCAAGTCCGTACATTACGTCATGTAACAGACGCTGACATGTCACGCAGCTGACATATTGCCTGCCTAGCATGCGACGTTTTCCACCCAGAAGGCATGAACATGAACTTGCACGCCAACACCGCTTTACGTCCCGTTTTACATCCCTCTTTACGGCCCCTGCCGCTGCTACTGTCGCTGGGCCTGGCCGCCTGCGGCAGCAACTACGCCGTCACGCCCCACGTCACGGGCCAGGTCATCGGCAGCTACTATGAAAACGCCCAGGTATGCCTGGAAAGCAGCACGAGCAAGCTGACCTGCGACAGCGGCTCGGCCGCCGTGCGCACGGCCGCCGACGGCAGCTATACGCTCGACGGCCAGGGCGCCGTGCTGGCGACCATCGGCACGGACGCGATCCGCCATGAAACCATGGGCGACGCGGGCAGCAAGGTCACGCAAAAGCTGCTGCTGCGCGCCCCCGCCGGGCACAGCGCCTTCGTCAGCGCCCTGTCGACGGAACTGGCGCAAATCATGGACGGCAACGGCGGCGACTTTGCGGCGGCCAGCAGCAAGCTGGCCGCGCGCCTGGGCGTGTCGGAAGCGGGCCTGGCGTCGGACTTCAACAAGGCCAGCGGCGACGAGTTGACAAAACTCAAGGCGGAAAACGCCAGCGTGACGGCCTTGGTCGCCAGCGCCAGCACACAGGCGGCGCCCGCCGATGCGCTGGCCGCCCTGAACGGCGCCCTGGCGCTGAACAATATTCAGACCATCGTCGTCATCTACGCGGAAAACCGTGGCTTCGACAATCTGTACGGCCTGTTTCCGGGCGCGAATGGCGTACCGGGCGTCAACCCCACCTCCAGCACCGCCTACGTGCCGCAGAAAGACGTCGACGGCAGCACCCTGCCCGTGCTGCCGCCCACCTGGGGCGGCATGACGGCGGCCGGCCAAAGCACCGTCATCACGCAGGCGCAATCG
The DNA here is from genome assembly GCF_051380905.1 of Janthinobacterium darwini. Classification (NCBI taxonomy): domain Bacteria; kingdom Pseudomonadati; phylum Pseudomonadota; class Betaproteobacteria; order Burkholderiales; family Oxalobacteraceae; genus Janthinobacterium; species Janthinobacterium darwini. Next base: position 141,950 of record NZ_JBNYXX010000001.1, on the reverse strand, counting down.
GCCAATTTGCCCAACAAACCGTTCCAGATCGACGATGCCAGCAGCCCCCTGTACCTGCCGCAATCGGTCATCACGCGCGACCTGGTGCACCGCTTCTACAATAACCAGATGCAGATCAACGGCGGCGCCAACGACAAGTTCGCCGCGTATTCCGATGCGGGCGGCCTGTCCATGGGCTATTACGACGGCAGCAAGATGCAGCTGTGGGACATCGCCAAACAATATGCGCTGGCCGACAATCTGTTCATCGGCGCCTTCGGCGGTTCCTTCCTCACGCACCAGTACCTGATCTGCGCCTGCGCCCCTACCTATCCGAACGCGGACACCTCGGTGGCGAAAGGGTCGATCGCGAAGATCGACGTCGATGCCAAGGGCAACTTCCTGCGCCTGACGCCATCCGCCACGGCACCGACCACCGTGCTGAACGGCGCGCCCGCCTATGCCAACGACGGCGCGCTGACGCCGGCCGACAGCAGCGGCATGTTTTACGCCGTCAATACCATGCAGCCAGCGTTCCAGCCCAGCAGCAACGCTCCCGCATCCGGCGACAGCAGCAAGCTGTATGCGGACACGGGCAAGGCCAACACCCTGCCGCCGCAGACGCAGACGAATATCGGCGACTTGTTATCTGGCAAGAACATCGACTGGGCCTGGTATGCGGGCGCCTGGAAGGATACGACGGCCCTGGCCACGGCCAGCGCGCGCGCCAGCAGCTTCCCGAACCCGCCGAACTTCCAGTTCCACCACCAGCCGTTCAATTACTTTGCCAACATGGACCCGGTGAAGGCGCCCGCCTACCGCGCCGCCCACCTGCGCGACTTCGACAGCCAGTTCCTGAGCGATGCCAGCGCCGGCAAGCTGCCGCCCGTGGCCTTCTACAAGCCGCAGGGCAATTTGAACCAGCATGCGGGCTACGCCAGCGTGGCCGACGGCGACGCGCATATCGCCGGCGTCATCGCCCAGCTGAAAAAGAGTCCGCAGTGGAAAAACATGCTGGTCATCGTCACCTACGATGAAAACGGCGGCTTTTACGATCACGCCGCGCCGCCGAAGGGCGACCGCTGGGGTCCGGGCACGCGCGTGCCGGCCATCCTCATCTCGCCGTACGTGAAAAAGGGATTGGTTGATCATACGCAATACGATTCGGCGTCCATCCTGCGCGCCATCACGCACCGCTTCGCCCTGCCGGTGCTCGACGGCCTGAGCACGCGCGACAAGGCGCTGGTGGCCAACGGCGGCAAGCCGATGGGCGACTTCAGCGCGGCGCTGGCCCTGGTGCCGCAAGAGTAAGCGTCGATTCAAACGGCAAGATGACGCCCGCCCGGCTTGGCCGCGGCGGGCGTTTTTCCTGCTGGTGCTACTGGTCCGGGGCAGGGCTTGGAATCGCGTCGAGTAGCGAGCGTTCAAGCAATTGCGACAGCGACGCGCGCAGCGCCTGCGTGCGCGCCGCCAGTTCCGGCCGCTTGTAGCGCTCGGCGGCGATCAGGCTGTTTTCCAGGCAGACCCGGTCGCCCTTGGCCAGACAGGCGTCGGCCAGGTCGAGCTGGGCGCTGGCTTGCGCCACTTTCACCCTGGCATCGAGTTCCAGGGTGTCGGGATCATCGCCCCAGCGCTTCACGTAGATGGCCAGGCGCGTGGCGGCGAGCTCCGGCTTGCCCGCATCAAGCGCCTGCTTGACGCTGTCTTGCAGCGCCGTCCATGCCTGCGCCCGCTGCTGTTGCCGGTCGCAGGAGGCAGCGGACTTGGTGATGCTCGCCTGCAAGCGCTTGATCTGCGCCGCCGGCGCCTTGGCGCTTTTCAGCACGGCCAGCGCACTGCGCGCCCCGTCCAGGTCGCACTGCGCTGCCAGCGCAGTGGCAGCCTCGACCTGTTCCGCCACGCTGGCCGGCTTGTCGGCGGGCTTGTTGAAGAACCAGATACCGGTCAGCACCACGGCCGCGGCGATCCACGTGCGCAAGCGCACGGGCGGGCGCGGTGGTGGCACCGAACCCCTGGCGGCCGGTTTCGCGGGCGGCACCTTGGCTGGCGCTGGCGCTGCTGCGGCAGCCGGTGGCGGGACGGGCTTGGGAGCGGGAGCAGGCTGCGGCGCGGGTTGCGGCGCTGCTTGCGGAATAGGAATGGGCGGGGCAACGGGCACCGGCGGCGGCATGCGCGGCACCGGCGGCGGCGCTGGCACTTTCTCCAGAACAGGCGCTGCAGCCACCTGGCGCGCGCCGCAAAACGGGCAATGCACCACGCGCAGCGGCAAGCTCCGGCCGCAAGCGGCATTGATGCAAACATCATTCACTGTTTCAAGCACATTCCAACCTTTTCCTGGAGTCATTCCACTGCGTTCTGCCGCAATATTACCTTACGCGCGTACCGCAACGGCGCACCCGCAGCGAGTTCCACTGCCTTGATACCGATCAAAAAAAAGCTCTGTCTCCGGCAAGCAGGGAACAGAGCCAATATTATCGTGATATCAAAGAAGTAGCCGAAACGGCAGAGCAAATGCCCAAGGGCAGGCAACAACGCCAGGGGGATTTATCAGGGTCTCTTACACCTTGACCGCATCAACTTTTGCAATCACCGTGCGCGCAATGATATCCGTTGCCGGACAAGTCTCCATCGCGTCCGAATAAGCAAGCCAGCGCTGCAGGCTTTCCATGCGGCGGATGGTGATGCCCTTGCCATTGATGTAGCCGATCTGCTCGAAATTGGCAGGGCTGGTGGTCAGCTTCGAGACGGTGGGCGCATTGTCGACCAGGCGGTCGTAGGCCTTGCGCGCCTTGTGCTCCCACTTGGCCAGCACAGGGTCGTCAAAGCGGTTGCTTTCAAAATACACGGTGATAGTGCGGTCGTGATTGGCAAAGCCGACGATCGCCGCACCCTTGCGTATGGTCAGCAAGACATCTTCCTTGACGCCCGTGACGGGAACGAACACGGCAGCGCGCCCATCCGTATCCGGCCGCTCCATGGGAATATCTTGTCCGATTATGCTCATCACATCACACTCTTAGTCATCGCCTGTTGGCTTGTTGTCCCTGCATCACTGAAAGCGTGGCCTGCACATGCTTGCCTTTGCCGCTGCGACGGGCCACTCCCAGGCTGTTTATCAAATAATACATTGCCGGAAAGCACTACACAAGACAATCAGAGGCACGGCAGCCACAGCGCCTCCGCCGGATGGGGAATGGTATGCCCTGCGGCAATCACTTTATAATGCTGCGATTACTTCACGCCAGATACCTCCGCACCATGACGCTTCCCGAGAATGACACCAGCCGGCTCGACGCCATCAGCGCCGCCGCCACCGAAGTGGCCGCGCAAAACGTGGCCGACCTGCTGGCCATGGCCATCTGCCACCGCCCGGACGAGCCGGCCCTGATCGTCTGCGACAAGCGCAGCTGGCTCAACGTCGTGTTGACGGAAGCCTATCGCCAGGCCTTGCCGGACGCGAGCTTCATCGATTTCGACGAGGTCACGCCCGACGCCGTGCTGGCCGCGTTTGCCGAGCTGCCCGCCGGCAGCCTCGTCGTGCTGATCCAGTCGACCAGTTTCCGCCTGGAAGCGTTCCGCATCCGCATCGAGCTATTCAAGCGGGGCCTGAAAGTGATCGAACACGTGCACCTGTCACGCATGCCCGGCGTGCAGGGACTGCACTACATCGCTTCGCTGGCCTACGACCCGGCGTACTACCGGGGCGTGGGCCATGCGCTCAAGGCGCGCATCGACCGCGCCCGCCACGGCATGGTCGACAGCGGCGGCGAGCAGCTGGTATTCGCCTCGCCGTTCGAATCGGCCAAGCTGAATATCGGCGACTATAGCGGCATGAACAATATCGGCGGCCAGTTCCCCCTGGGCGAAGTATTTACGGAAGCGCAGGATCTGGAAGCGGTGAACGGGCGGGTACGCATCTTCGTCTTTGGCGACACGCACTTCATGGTCAACCGCCCCGACACGCCGATCACCCTGATCATCGAAAAGGGCCGCGTGACGGGCACCGAGCACGCCACGCCCGAATTTACCGCCATGCTGGAGATCATCCGCGCCCATGAAGGCGAAGTGTGGGTGCGCGAACTGGGCTTCGGCATGAACCGCGCCTTTTCGCGCGAGCAGCTGGTCAACGACATCGGCACGTATGAACGCATGTGCGGCATCCATTTGTCGCTGGGCGCCAAGCATGGCGTCTATACCAAGCCCCAGTTCAAGCGCAAGGATGCGCGCTATCACGTCGATATCTTCGCCGTTACCGAAGCCGTCTACCTGGACGACGAACGCGTGTATGCCGATGGCGCCTGGACGGTGGAACCCGTCGCTTTCACCTGAAAAATCCAGCCGCTTCCAGCTCGCGGTCCCAGGGCGGCACGGGCTGGTATTCGGCCACCAGGAAATCGATCAGCGCGCGCACCTTGGGCGACGGCTGGCGGCTGGCCGGGTACAGCGCGCTCAGGTGATTCAGCGGCAGCTCCCAGTCGGACAGCACGGGCAGCAGGCTGCCATCGAGCAGATTGCGCCAGGCGAGAAACGTGGTGCTGTAGACGATGCCCAGCCCCCGCTGCGCCGCCTGGTGCAGCACCAGCCCGTTATTCGCCGTGAAACCCGCCTGCACGCGCACGCTGGCCTCCTCGCGCTGCTCCCCTGCTCCACGCTGGAAATGCCAGTTCGTGCCGTCGGTCAGGTGGCTGAAATGCAGGCACTGATGCTGCAGCAAGTCTTGCGGCGTCTGCGGTACACCCCATTGCGCCAGATAGGCGGGACTGGCACACAGCACGGCGCGGCATGGCGCCAGCGGGCGCATCGCCAGCGCGCTGCTGTCCGGGATGCCGCCCACGCGGATAGTCAGGTCAAAACCATGGCGTATCGGGTCGAGCAGCGCATCGTCGACAAACAAGTCGGCCTGCACCTGCGGGTGCAACAGGCTGAAACGGGCGACGGCATCGGCCAGCCACGCGCTGCCGAAACTCGATGGCGCCTGGATGCGCAGTGGCCCGGCGAGCTCCGCCCCCGCTCCCGCCTGCGCCACGTGCGCCACCATGCGCGCCGCTTCCTGCGCCTGGCTAACGGTGGCCATGCACGGCGCCAGGTAGGCGCGGCCCGCGTCCGTCAGGCTCACTTCGCGCGTGGAACGGTGCAGCAGGCGCGCATGCAGGCGTTCCTCCAACTGCATGATGGTCTTGCTGACCATGGCCCGCGTCAGGCCCAGGCGTTGCCCGGCCAGCGTGAAGCTGCGCTGGCGCGCCACCTCGACAAAGATTTCCATTGCTTTTAGTTGATCCATGTCAAAGATTGTCTTCGCTTTGGCGACAATCTGTCAACCGCAGGAAGATTGTCTGCCGCCCTCGCCCATCCTACAATGACGCTTTCCATTGACCTCCGGAGCCGCCGCCATGCTAACAACTGAACAACAGGAACAATACCAACGCGACGGTTACATCATCCTGCCCGGCTTCAAGGGGGCGGACGAAATCGCCGCCTTGCGCGCGCGCGCCGAGCAGATTGTCAACGAATTCGATCCCAGCGTCAGCCAGTCCATCTTCACCACGCGCGACCAGGCCAAGAACACCAACGATTATTTCCTCGCCTCCGACAACACCATCCGCTGCTTCTTTGAAGAAGAGGCCTTCGGCCCGGACGGCCAGTTAAAGCAGGCCAAATCCCTGTCGATCAACAAGATCGGCCACGCCATGCATGACCTGGACCCCGTCTTCCGCAGCTTTTCCAGCGACCCGAAGCTGGCCGAAGTGGCGCGCGACCTGGGCCTGGCAGACGCGCAGGTCTGGCAATCGATGTACATCTTCAAGCAGCCCGGCATCGGCGGTGAAGTGCGCTGGCACCAGGACGCCACGTATTTCGAGACCACGCCGATCAGCGTGACCACCTTCTGGTTCGCACTGGAAGACGCGACCCTGGACAACGGCTGCCTGTGGGCGGAACCGGGCGGCCACCGCGGCCCCCTGCGCGAGCGCTTCATCCGCAACGGCGACCAGGTTCGCGTGGAAAAACTCGACGCCATGCCCTGGCCCGACGACAGCACGGCCGTACCCTTGGAAGTGAAGGCGGGCGCCCTCGTCTGCTTCCACGGCTTGCTGCCCCATTACAGCGCGCCGAACCGCTCGTCCGTCTCGCGCCACGCCTATACTTTGCACGCCACCGACGGCCAGACGGAATATGCCGCCCACAACTGGATACAGCGCGATGCAGCGTTCCCCGTGCGGGGCTTCGTCTGATGCGCATCGAAGTCTACGCCGCCCACTGGGGCAATAACGAGCTGCCGCCCGAGGTCTTCATCGACAAGGTACTGGAGGCCGGCTTCGACGGCATCGAGATGTCGCTGCCGCTGGATGCGGCCCTGCGCGAGGAATGGACGGACCGCATCGCCAAGTCTGGACTGCAACTGATCGCCGCGCAGTGGGAAACCGTGTTCCACAGCGACTTCGAACTGCACCGCGCCGCCCTGGCGGAATTGCTGGAAAACGCCTGCCTGGCGCGGCCCGTGCTGGTCAACACGCACACGGGCAAGGATTACTATAGCCAGGCGCAGAACGCGCAACTGCTCGACCTGGCCGCCGCCATCTCGGCAAAGCACGGCGTGCCCATCGTGCATGAAATTCATCGCAGCCGCTTCAGCGGCCACCCGATGCTGCTGCTGCCTTACCTGGCGCAGTATCCCGCGCTGCCATTGACGGCCGACCTGTCGCACTGGTGCTGCGCCTGCGAATCGCTGCTGGAAGACCAGCCGCAGACCCTGGCGCAGGTGCTGCCGCTGGTGCGCCATGTGCACGCGCGCGTGGGCCACGCGCAGGGTCCGCAGGTAGCCGACTTCCGCGCGCCGGAAGCGAAGGCGGCGCTCGACGCCCACCTGGCCTGGTGGGATGCCATCGTCGCCCTGCGCCGCGCGGCCGGCGCCGAGCGCATGACATTCACGCCGGAATTCGGCCCCGCGCCGTACACGCAAACCCTGCCCTGGACACAGCAACCCGTGACGGATGCCTGGGAACAGAACGTCGCCATGCTCAATGTGCTGCGCGCGCGCTACGCCGGATAGGTAGCCGCGATCCGGCGCCGGATCGCAGGTCCGGCGCCGCGCATTGCTATTAAGTAGCGCACTATATATACTGTGCCCATGGATACCACCACCGCCCCCAACCCTTTGCACCAGGTGCCGCGCCTGGACGGCCAGCTGTGCTTTGCGCTGTACTCGACCTCGCTTGCCATGAACAAGCTGTACCGCAAGCTCCTGCGCAAGCTGGGCCTGACCTATTCGCAATACCTGGTGATGATGGTGCTGTGGGAGCGCGACGGCCTGACGGTGTCGGAAGTGGGAGAGCGCCTGTTCCTCGACTCGGCCACCCTGACACCCTTGCTCAAGCGCATGGAACAATCGGGCCTGTTGACGCGCACGCGCGCCGCCAGCGACGAACGCCAGGTCATCATTTCCCTCACGCAGCAGGGCGACCAGTTGCGCCACGAGGCGGCACTGCTGCCCGAGGCCATCCTGGCGGCCAGCCACTGCAGCGTCGAACAGCTTGTGGACATGAAACAACAACTGAACCAGTTGCGCGACAGCCTGATGAAAAGTGAGTAAAAGCCCCGCTTTTCCGAGCAAAATCAGGCAAAGCATCCCCCTCACAGCGCCAGGCAAAAGCTGGCGCAAAATCTGCCTTTCTTTATTACAAATCGATACAAGGATGGCCTCACCCTGCGTATAGAATAGTTGCCACTATTTCCTTACAACAACATCAGGGTGAATATGCGCTTACCTTTCGGCTCCGTAGCCTCGTTGGCTCTCTGCTTTACCGTGTCGGCCTTCGCTGCCGAACCATTCGACGACAAGTTCCGCCAGCTCGAAGAGGTGCTGCCCACCCCGAACACCTACCGCACCGCTTCCGGCGCGCCAGGCCACGCCTACTGGCAGCAACGCGCCGACTACAGCATCCGCGCCACGCTGGATGAGGCCAAACGCGAGATCGCCGGCAGCGGCACCATCACCTACCATAACCGGTCGCCCGACACCCTCGCTTACCTGTGGGTGCAACTGGACCAGAATATCTACAAGCAGGACTCCGACGCGCGCCGCATGACCACGGCGCCATCGCGCCAGGCGTGGGCCAGGACGACGGGCGAAGAGACCATGAAATTCGAAGGCTTGCGCGGCATGCTGGCGCGCGGCGACTTCCAGGGCGGCTTCAATATCCGCGCCCTGAAGGGCGCCGATGGCCAGCCCTTGAAATATGTAGTAAACCGCACGATGATGCGCATCGACCTGCCCCAGCCCCTGAAGCCGGGCCAGGACTTCGTCTTCCAGATCGACTGGGATTACCGCATCAATGAACAGAAAGTGCTGGGTGGACGCGCCGGCTATGAAGTCTTCGACGACAAGAACGCCCTGTTCGAAGTGGCGCAGTGGTTCCCCCGCATGGCGGCCTACTACGACGCGGCCGGCTGGCAGCACAAGCAGTTCCTGGGATCGGGCGAATTCACGCTGGAGTTTGGCGACTACGACGTGCAGCTGACCGTCCCCGCCGACCATATCGTCGCCTCCACCGGCGAGCTGCAAAATCCGCAGGACGTGCTGTCTTCCGCGCAGCGCGAGCGCCTGGAAAAAGCCCGCAGCAGCGACAAGCCCGTCATCATCGTCACGCAAAAAGAGGCCGAAGCGGCCGAAAAATCCGTCAGCCGCGCGCAAAAGACCTGGCACTTCAAGGCGTCCAACGTGCGCGACTTCGCCTGGGCCTCGAGCCGCAAGTTCATCTGGGATGCGCAGGGCTACAACAAGGGCGGCAGCAAGCTGATGGCCATGTCCTACTATCCGAAGGAGGGCAATCCGCTGTGGGAAAAGTACAGCACGCAAGCCATCGTGCACACGATAGAACAGTACAACAAGTACAGCATAGCCTACCCGTACCCGACGGCCATTTCCGTCAACGGCCCCGTGGGCGGCATGGAGTATCCGATGATCTCGTTCAACGGCCCCCGTCCGGTGAAAGACAAAAAGACGGGCGAGCTGACCTACTCCAAGCGCACCAAATATGGGCTGATCGGCGTGATCATTCACGAAGTGGGCCACAACTACTATCCGATGATCATCAACTCGGACGAGCGCCAGTGGACCTGGATGGATGAAGGCTTGAACACCTTCGTGCAGTACCTGGCGCAGCAGGCGTGGGAAGAAAACTACCCGGCCTCGCGCGGCGAGCCACGCGAGATCGTCGACTACATGCGTAGCCGCGACCAGGTGCCCATCATGACCAACTCCGAATCGCTGCTGCAATTCGGTAACAACGCCTACGCCAAGCCGGCGGCGGGCCTGAATATACTGCGCGAGACCATCCTCGGGCGCGAATTGTTCGACTACGCCTTCAAGGAATACGCGCAGCGCTGGAAATTCAAGCGCCCCACGCCCGCCGACTTTTTCCGCACCATGGAAGACGCCTCCGGCACGGACCTGGACTGGTTCTGGCGCGGCTGGTTTTATACCACCGATCCGGTCGACATCAGCATCGACGGCATCAGCGAATATGGCGTGAGTTCCAAAAATCCGGAAACGGAAAAAGCCTGGAAAAAGGCGCAGAAGGACGCCCAGCCGGAGTCCGTTACGAGCCGCGCCAACAAGGGCATGCCGCGCCGCGTCGACGCGCATCCGGAACTGAAGGATTTCTACAACCAGCACGACGACTTCACGGTGACCAACAAGGACCGCAACGCCTACACCGAAGCGCTGGCTGGCCTGGAACCGTGGGAAAAGGATTTGCTGAAACAGGGCAAGCACCTGTACCTGGTCGACCTGTCGAACCTGGGCGGCATGGTGATGCCCCTGATCCTGGAAATCGAACTCAAAAGCGGCAAAAAGTACGTCGAGCGCGTGCCGGCCGAAGTGTGGCGCTACTCGCCGAAAAAGATCACCAAGGTCGTCATCACCGATGAACCGATGGTGGGCCTGGTGCAGGATCCGTACTGGGAAACGGCCGATATCGACACCAGCAACAATGCCTGGCCGAGAAAAATCACGCCCTCGCGCCTGGAACTGTTCAAGAGCGAAAAATCGCCCAAGGATAACCTGATGCGCGACTTCAAGACGCCGTTGAAAGGCAAGAACGGCGGCTCCGACAAGGGCGACGAGGCGTGATGCGCTGGCGCACGTTCGCGGCAAGCCTGCTGGCCTGCGCCAGCACGGCGGCTGGCGCCCACAACTTCCACATGGGTATCGCCGACATCAGCTATAACGCGGCCAGCGGCAGCACGGAGGTGGTGCACACCTACACGGGCCATGACGTGGAAGCGCTGCTGACGAATCTGTACCAGCGCCAGTTCGACCTGGGCCAGGAAAACAGCGAAGCGGCGCTGCGCCGCTATGTCGAAAAACAGTTCTACCTCGTGGGGCCGGATGGCAAGCGCCTGCGCCTGAACTGGGTCGGCATGAAGGTCAACGCCGACAACGTGGTGATCTTCCAGGAGATCGAACGTACGCGCCTGGCCCCCGCCACGCGCATCCACAACCAGTTGCTGATCGATTTCCTCCCCAGCCAGAGAAATACCCTCAACGTTCAGGACAGCGGCAAGATCCAGACGCTGATTTTCGACAGCCAGAATACGGAACTGCCGATCCGTTAAGCACTGGCGGGACACTACCCTTCCCCGCCACACCCATATACCCATGACGCCACGCTATCTCCCACTCCTCCTCGCCGTCCTGTTTCCAGGCGCCGCCCACGCCGACGACATCTTCCAGCGCGTGCTGGTCGACGGTTCGCGCATGAACCAGCTGGGCGTGGCCGATTCGGCCAACGCGGGCAGCGTCACGCAACAGCAGCTCGCGGCGCGCACCAGCTACCGGCCCGGCGAATTGCTCGAAGCCGTGCCGGGGCTGATCGTCAGCCAGCATAGCGGCGAGGGCAAGGCCAACCAGTTCTACCTGCGCGGCTTCAACCTCGATCACGGCACGGACTTGCGCACCACCGTCGACGAGATGCCCGTCAACCAGCGCAGCCATGGCCACGGCCAGGGCTGGACGGACCTGAATTTCCTGATCCCCGAACTGGCCATGCGCCTCGATTACAAGAAGGGGCCGTATTCGGCGGCGCAAGGCGATTTTTCCTCGGCCGGAGCGGCATCCGTCGTCTATGCGAACCGCCTGACGCAGGGCATCGCCAGCGTGGGCGTCGGACAAAACGGCTTTCGCCGCGCCCTGATGGCCGATACACTCGATGCGGGCGACGGCAGCTTGCTGTACGCGCTCGAAGCGCAGCATAACGACGCGCCGTTCACGCAGCCGGACCGCTACCACAAGCTCAATGGCGTGCTGCGCTACAGCGAAGGCTATGCCAACAACGGTTTCAACGTCACGGCCATGGCGTACGACGCCAGCTGGCATGCCACCGACCAGATTCCGCTGCGCGCCGTGCAGGACGGCACGCTGGGCCGCTTCGACGCCATCGATGCCAGCGACGGCGGCAAGGCGCAGCGCTACAGCCTGTCGGGCGCCTGGCGCCAGACGACGGACGACGTGTCGTCCAAGGTCAGCGCATATGTCATCGCCAACCGCCTGGCCCTGTTCTCGAATTTTACGTATGCGATGGACGACCCCGACAACGGCGACCAGTTCGCCCAGCCCGACCGGCGCGTCACCGCCGGCCTCGATGCCAGCCACACCTGGCACCGCCATACTGACAGGGGCAGCAGTGACACCACCATCGGTCTGCAGCTACAGAACGACAATATCTACAATGGCCTGTACAACACACGCCAGCGGCAGATCGTATCTAGCACGCGGCAAGACCATATCGTCGAAACCAGCATCGGCGTCTATGCCGAAAACAGCACCCGCTGGTCGCGCTGGCTGCGCAGCGTGGCCGGCCTGCGCGCGGACGCCTACCGCTTCGACGTGCGCAGCGACCGTGCAGCCAATTCGGGTACGGCCAGCGACCATTTGTTCAGCCCCAGCCTGAGCGTGATCGCCGGACCGTGGCGCGAGACGGAAGCGTATGTCAACATAGGCAATGGTTTTCACAGCAACGACGCGCGCGGCACGACGATCACGGTCGACCCGAAGACGGGTGCAGCGGCCGACAAGGTCACGCCTTTGGTGCGCTCGCGCGCGCTGGAACTGGGCTTGCGCAGTGCCGCCATCGCCGGCCTGCAAACGTCGCTGTCGCTGTACCGCCTGGACTTCGATTCCGAACTGCTGTTCATCGGCGACGCCGGCGCCACCGAGGCGGGCCGCCCCAGCCGGCGCTACGGCGTCGAGTTTTCCAGCTACTACAAGGCGGCCAGCTGGCTGTCGCTGGACCTGGACCTGGCATATGCGCGGGCACGCTCGCGCGGCAGCGACCCGGCGGGCGACTTCATCCCGGGCGCCATCGAAGGTGTGGCCCAGCTGGCCATGACGGTGACGCCGCCAGGGCCATGGTCGGGCTCTTTGCGCCTGCGCTACTTCGGCCCGCGGCCCCTGATCGAAGATAACAGCGTGCGCTCCGCAGCCAGCGTGGGCTTGAACGGGCGCGTCGCCTACCAGATCGACAAGACCTTGCGCGTGGAGCTCGAAGGCTACAACCTGGCCAACCGGCGCGACTCGGCCATCGATTACTACTATGCCTCGCGCCTGCCAGGCGAAGCGCAGCCGGTCGACGATATCCACTTCCATCCGGTGGAATCGCGCTCGCTGCGCCTGACCCTGGTAAAGAATTTTTAACGCAACAAGCATAATTCCTGGCGGACATAACACAGGAGTCGCCGCGAAGTCGTAGAATGCCAGGCTGGATAAACTGATACAGGCCGCGTTCCGGCCCGCACCGCCATGAGCACTTCCGCACCGATCTTTACCGACCCGTCCCATCTCAAGGACGCCTTGCGCGATGACGGCTATGCCGTCCTGCGCCCGCAGGACGTGGCGGCGCTGGCCGGCTGCCCGCTAGCCGCGCTGCGCGCGCTCGAACCCAGCTGGAACACGCTGGCGCTGGACAATTACCTGAAAGATGGCGGCCGCTATCGCCGCCGGCGCCACTCGTGCTTCGTGCAGGATGGCGCGCGCCTGACGCAGACGGCGCACCGCCCGCACTGGCAACCGGTCGAATACAACGCCCTGCACGGCGGCATGCACCGCCTGTTCGAGCCGATCGAGCCGGCCATCGTCGCACAGCCAGCCTGGCAGCAGCTGATCCGCGCGCTCGGTGACGCCTGCTCGCAGGTCAAGGGCAGCCAGCCGTGGTTCATCGAGGCGCACCAGTTCCGCATCGATACGACCGATGGCATCGGCCGCCCCACGCCGGAAGGTGCGCACCGCGACGGCGTCGATTTCGTCGCCGTGCTGCTGATCGGGCGCGAACAGGTCAAGGGCGGCGAGACGCGCATCTTCGAAGCCAATGGTCCGAACGGCAAGCGCTTTACCCTGACGGAGCCGTGGTCTCTGCTGCTGCTCGACGATGCGTCTGTCATCCACGAATCGACGCCGATCCAGCCCATCGGCGGGCATGGCCACCGCGATACGCTGGTACTGACATATCGCGCTGGCCAGTTCCAGGGCGAGAATTAAGCGTTGGCCACAGCATTCCCTGTGGCCAAAATAGTTACTTGCAAGTTACTTTTGCAGACCTAAATCCGATATAGTCACAGGATGTCGATATTGCGCGCTCACCGCGCCCAGCATCACCACACTGAAATTCTAGGAGAGGTCTGTGGACTCCAACAATCAAATCAAGCCTGACGAAATCGAGATCCTGATCGTCGAGGACAGCCCGACCCAGGCGGAGCGCTTGCGCCGCCTGATCCAGTCGCTGCACTACAATGCCCGCGTGGCGGCGAATGGCCAGCTGGCCCTGGCCGCGATCCGCGAGCGCAAGCCACACCTGGTACTGTCCGATATCGTCATGCCTGAAATGAATGGCTACGACCTGTGCCGCGCCATCAAGTCCGACCCGACCCTGCGCGACATTCCCGTGATCCTCGTCACCTCACTCAACGACCCGAAGGACATCATCCGCGGCATCGAGTGCGGCGCCGACAATTTCATCCGCAAGCCCTACGCGGAAGACTACCTGCTCAACCGCATCAGCCACATGCTGATGAACCAGAAGCTGCGCAAGAACCAGAACGTGGAAATCGGCATCGCCCTGTACCTGGGCGACCAGAAGCACTTCATCAATGCGGAGCGCCAGCAAATCCTCGATTTGCTCATTTCCACGTATGAACAGGCGGTGCAGGTCAACGGCGAACTGCAGGCGCGCGAACGCCAGGTGATCGAACTGAACATGCGCCTGGCGCACCATGCGGCAGAACTGGAAACCATCAACCGCGAAATCGCCCTGAAAAACCTGGAGCTGGCAGAAGCGAGCCGCATGAAGTCCGCCTTCATCGCCAATATGTCGCATGAACTGCGCACGCCGCTGAACGCCATCATCGGCTTCACGGGCGCGCTGCTGATGAAACTTCCCGGCCCCCTGACGTCCGACCAGGACAAGCAACTGAACACCATCCGCGCCAGCGCGCGCCATCTGCTCTCGCTGATCAACGACATCCTCGACGTGGCCAAGATCGAAGCGGGCAAGCTGACCCTGTCGATCGAGCCCGTGCACTGCCAGGAACTGATGGCTGAAGTGGCCGACACCTTGCGCCCCCTGGCCCAGCAAAAGGGCCTAGCATTGGAAATGGCACTGGGAGAAGCAGGCCGCCCGCCCGCCATCATCGACACGGACCGCCGCGCGCTGACGCAAATCCTCATCAACCTGCTCAATAACGCCATCAAGTTCACGGAACAGGGTACGGTGCGCATCAGCCTGGCCCAGCGCGAGGAAGACGACGTGCTGGTGACGGAAATGAGCATCGCCGACAGTGGCGCCGGCATCAAGGAAGAAGACCAGGCCAAGCTGTTCCAGGCCTTCTCGCAGCTCGATTCCACCTCCACTCGCCACGTGGAAGGCGCGGGACTGGGCCTGTACCTGTGCCAGAACCTGGCCAACGCCATCGGCGGCGCCCTGTTCTTCAATAGCGACTATGGCTCGGGCAGCACCTTTACGCTGGCCCTGCGCAGCAAACGCTGAGCTTCTGTGCGACGCAACATAAAGTTTGATTTTTTGCCATCCATGACAAGTTCATACAGTAGTTTTACGGTATTGCACCGCACCATTTTTAGCGCTATAGTGGAACTGTCTCCTCCAATTCGTTCTCCGAACATTGGATTCAGCCCGCGCTAGTACGCGGGCTTTTTTTTGCCTGCGTTTTCCACGCATCTTCATCTTTCCTTAACTAAATCAACCGATTTAGTTATATCAATCGTTTGAGATATATGATTAAATCTCCGGCATGATTGAAAAAAACATTTCCCATACCGTGCCCGCCGACGACGGGCGCAAGCCCCGCTCGGACGGCGAGCAATCGCGCGAGCGGCTGCTGCATAGCGCCATCCGCCTGTTTGCCGAGCAGGGCTACGCCAAGACGTCCACACGCGAACTGGCGCAGGCGGCCGGCACGAACGCGGCGGCCATCAGCTATTATTTTGGCGACAAGGCGGGCCTGTACCGCGCCGCCTTCTCCCATCAACTATCGAATCCCCAAGACAATATCGCCCTGTACGAGCAACCCCATTTCACCCTGCGCCAAAGTCTGGAAGGCTTTTATGCGCAATTGCTCGCCCCCATGCAGCAGGGAGAAATCGCGCGCGACTGCATGCGCCTGTGGTGCCGCGAGATGCTCGAACCGACGGGCCTGTGGGCGCGCGAGGTCGACCAGAACATCCGTGCCGAACACGAGGCGCTCACCCGCGTGCTGGCGCGCCACCTGGGCGCGCCCGACGACAGCGACGACATGCACCGCCTGGCGTTTTCCATCGCTTCGCTGGCCCTGCAACACATGGTGGGCGCCGAAGTGCTGCACACCTTGCGTCCGCAACTGATGGAATCGCCGCACGCCATCGATACCTGGCTGTCGCGCATGACCGACTACGCACTGGCCATGGCCGAAGTGGAACGCCAGCGCATGGGCCTCCCCACTTCTACCACTACCGCTCAACGACAAGCAGAAGGACCAGCATGACGACTATTCGATGCACCGTTCAACGCGCCCTGGCCGCCAGCATCGTGCTGGCGCTGGGTGGCTGCGCCCTGCAGGGTCCGCCCGCAGTGGTGGCCGCCAGCGCACCCGCGCAGTGGCAGGCGCCGCTGCCGCACAATGGCAAGCTGACGGACCTGGCCAGCTGGTGGCAGGGCCAGGGCGACAGCCTGCTGGTGCAATTGATCACCGACGCGCAACAGGTCAGCCCCACGATCGCCGCTGCCAGCACGCGCATCGTGCAGGCGCGCGCGGACAGGGTCGCCAGCGGCGCAGCGCTGGCGCCCGCCCTCGACGCGACGGGCAGCGTGGTACGCACCAGCCAGCAATCGGCACAGCCCAGCGGCACCACCTCGCAGGCGGCCTTGCAAGCCTCGTGGGAAATCGATGTGTTTGGCGCCAACCGTGCCACGCGCGATGCGGCGCAGGAGCGCTACGACAGCGCCCGCGCGGGATGGCATGAGGCCCGCGTCTCGGTGGCCGCCGAAGTGGCGAACCAGTACTACGCCTTGCGCACCTGCCAGCAACTGCAGGCCGTGGCCGAACAGGATGCCGTCTCGCGCCGCGATTCGTCACGCCTGACGGAACTGAGCGCAGGCGCCGGCTTCCAGCCCCCCGCCAACGCCGCCCTGGCCCGGGCCAGCGCTGCCGAAGGCGCCAGCCGCGCCATCGAACAGCGCGCCGCCTGCGATGTGAATATCAAGGCGCTGGTGGCCCTGTCGGCCATGCCGGAAGAGACGCTGCGCCAGAAGCTGGCGACCAGCCCCGCCGTCCTTCCCTCGCCCGTGGCGATTGCGGAACTGCCGGCGCAAACCCTGGGCCAGCGTCCCGACATTTACAGCGCCGAACGCGAAGTGGCGGCAGCCAGCTTCGAAGTACGCGGCGCGCAGGCGCAGCGCTATCCTCGTCTGAGCCTGGCCGGCTCCATCGGCAAGGGCAATATCCGCGCCGGCGGCACCAGCATCACGGCCAGTACCTGGAGCATCGGCCCGCTGGCCGTCAGCCTGCCCATCTTCGACGGCGGCACCCGCCGCGCCCAGGTCGATGCAGCCACGGCGCGCTACGACGAAGCGGTGGTGAAATACCGCGCCGGCGTGCGCCAGGCCGTGCGCGAAGTGGAAGAAGCCTTGGTCAACCTGGCCAGCACGGACGAGCGCAGCGGCCACGCGAAAACGGCACTGGAAGGCTACCGCGTGTCGTTCGTCGCCACCGAGGACCGTTACAAGAATGGCCTGGCCAGCCTGATCGAACTGGAAGACGCGCGCCGCACGCGCCTGGCCGCCGAAAACACTGTGGTCAACCTGGAGCGCGAACGCAGCGCCGCCTGGGTAGCGCTGTACCGCGCCGCCGGCGGCGGCTGGAACAGCAGCAGCCCCAATGCCCTCGCCAACAACGCCCCCTGACGGATACGACAATATGAAAAAAATGACCTTGAAACCCGTGGCACTCGCCCTTGCCGCCCTTTGCGTGATGCTGGGCGCGGGCGTGGCCCTGTACCCCTCGGCTTCCACTGCGGCCAACGATGCCAAAGACAAGAACGCAGCGCAAAAACCTGCCCTGACCGTCACCACGGCCAAGCCGCAAACGGCCAGCCTGCCCATCAAGCTGAGTGCCAACGGCAACGTGGCCGCCTGGCAGGAAGCCGTCATCGGCAGCGAATCGAACGGCTTGCGCCTCACGGAGGTTCGCGTGAATGTCGGCGACGTGGTGCGCGCCGGCCAGGTGCTGGCCGTCTTCTCGAACGACACGGTGAACGCCGACGTGGCACAGGCGAAAGCGGCGGTACTGGAAGCGGAAGCAAATGCGCTTGAGGCGGCCGCCAACGCGCAGCGCGCCCGCTCGCTGCAAAGCACGGGCGCCATCAGCGCCCAGCAGATCAGCCAGTACCTGACGGCCGAACAAACGGCCAACGCGCGCATCGCGTCGGCCAAGGCGCAGCTGGCGTCGCAGCAGCTGCGACTGAAATACACGCAGGTGGTGGCCCCCGACAGCGGCATCATCTCCTCGCGCTCGGCCACCGTCGGTTCCGTCGTGGGCACCGGAACGGAGCTGTTCCGCATGATCCGCCAGGGCCGCCTCGAATGGCGCGCCGAAGTGACGGCCACCGAGCTGCTGAATTTAAAACCGGGCACCCTGGCGCAGGTCAAGGCAGCCAATGGCAGCGTTTTGACAGGCAAGGTGCGCATGATCGCCCCTACCGTCGATCCGCAGACGCGTTCGGCCCTCGTGTATGTGGACCTGCCGGCCAGCACGGGCAACAATGCGCCATTCAAGGCCGGCATGTACGCCAGCGGCGAATTTGAACTGGGCACATCGGGCGCGCTGACGGTGCCGCAGCAGGCCATCGCCGTGCGCGATGGTTTCAGCTATGTCTTCCGCCTGAATGCCGACCAGCGTGTCAGCCAGATCAAGGTGCAGGCCGGACGGCGCCTGAGCGACCGCATCGAGATTGTAGGCGGCATCGCGGCCGACACCACCATCGTCGTCAGCGGCGCAGGCTTCCTCAATGACGGCGACCTGGTACGGAATGTACAAAACCCGGTCGTGCCACCAGCAGCCAAGACTGCGGCAGCATCTGCCGTGAAAAAATAGGGGGAGGCCATGAACTTTTCCTCCCTATCGATCAAGAACCCGATCCCGGCCATCATGCTGTTCGCGCTGCTGACCCTGGCCGGTCTGCTGGCCTACAAGGCCAATCCGGTGCAGGATTTCCCTGACATCGAACTGCCCATCGTCACCGTCAGCGCGGTGCTGCCGGGCGCGGCGCCGGCCCAGCTGGAAACAGAGGTGGCACGCAAGATCGAAGACTCCGTCGCCACCCTGCAAGGCGTGAAAAACATCTACACCAAGGTGCTCGATGGCGTCGTCACGGTGACCGTTGAATTCATCCTGGAAAAGCAGATTGCCGAAGCCGTCAACGATGTGCGCGACGCCGTCGCCCGCGTCAAGGCGGACATGCCGGCCGAACTGCGCGACCCTACCGTCACCAAGGCGTCCACCGCCGGGCGCGTGGTGCTGACCTTTATCGCCACGGCGAAACCCGGCGTGGACAACCCGCTCGACGCTCCCGACCTGTCCTGGTTCGTTGACAACACGGTGGCCAAGCGCCTGCTGACCGTGCCCGGCGTGGGCGCCGTCAACCGCGTGGGTGGCGTTTACCGCGAAATCCAGGTGGAGCTCGACGAAGCGCGCATGGCCGCATTGAAAGTGTCGGCCCTCGACGTCTCGCGCCAGCTGCGCCTGGTGCAGCGCGAAGCGCCTGGTGGCCGGGGCGACATCAGCGGCGCCGAGCAGTCGGTGCGCACCATCGCCACCGTCAAGACGGCCGAAGAATTGTCACGCGTGGAAGTGCCGCTGCCGGACGGCCGCCATGTGCGCCTCGACCAGGTGGCCACCGTGCGCGACACGATCGCCGAACCGCGCGCGCTGGCCGAGCAGGATGGCAAGACCGTGGTCGCCTTTGAAGTGTTCCGCACCAAGGGCGCCAGCGAAGTGGCCGTCGCCAAGGGCGCGCGCGCGGCCATCGCCGATCTGCAGAAGGAAAACCCTAACGTGGTGCTGCAGCAGTCGATCGACAATGCCTTCCCCGTCGAGGAAAACTTCGACGGCTCGATGGAGCTGCTGTACGAAGGCGCGCTGCTGGCCGTGCTGGTAGTGTGGTGGTTCCTGCGCGACTGGCGCGCTACCCTGGTGGCCGCCGCCGCGCTGCCCCTGTCCGTGATGCCGGCATTCCTCGGCATCTACTGGTTCGGCTACACGCTCAATACCGTCACCCTGCTGTCGCTGGCCCTGGTCGTCGGCGTGCTGGTCGACGACGCCATCGTCGAAATCGAAAATATCGAACGCCATCTGCGCATGGGCAAGTCGCCCATGGAAGCGGCCATGGAAGCGGCCGATGAAATCGGCATGGCGGTCATCGCCACTACCTTCGCGCTGGTGGCCGTGTTCCTGCCAACGGCCTTCATGAGCGGCATTCCCGGCCTGTTCTTCAAGCAGTTCGGCTGGACGGCCGTGCTGGCCGTGCTCGCCTCACTGGTAGTGGCACGACTGCTCACGCCGATGATGGCCGCCTACATCCTGAAACCCCTGCCGCACAAGGAAGAACAGGATGGCTGGCTGATGACGCGCTACCTGACGGTCATGCGCTGGTGCCTGAACCATCGCGGCATCACGGCTATCGCCGCAGCGCTGTTCTTTATCGGCGCCATCGCGCTCGTGCCGCTGCTGCCGACGGGCTTCGTGCCGGCCGCCGACCGCGCGCAGACGCAGATCAACCTGGAACTGCCGCCCGGTTCTACCCTGGCCGAAACGCAGGCCGTGGCGGCCATGGCACGCGACGCGGCCATGCAGACGCCGGGCATCAAGGGCGTTTTCAGCTCGATTGGCGGCGGCTCCAGCGGCGACGCCTTCGCCCCCGGCGCGGCGGCCGAGGCGCGCCGCGCCGTGCTGACACTGACCACCGTGCACCGCACGGAGCGCAAGGAATCGATGGCGGGCCTGGAAACGCAGCTGCGCCACAAGCTCGATACGATACCCGGCGCCCGCTTCACGGTGGGGCCGCCCGACACGGGCGTCAAGATGCAGCTGGTGCTGCGCTCGGAAGACCCGGTGGCACTGATGGCGGCGGCACAAAAGGTCGAGCGCGAACTGCGCGGCCTGAAAGGCATCGGCAACGTCAACTCCAGCGCATCGCTGGTACGTCCGGAAATCATCGTGCGTCCCGACTTTGCCAAGGCGGCAGACTTGGGCGTGACGGCGGCGGCCATCGGCGAGACGGTGCGCGTGGCCACGGCCGGCGATTACGACACGGACCTGACCAAAATGAACCTGCCCGAGCGGCAAGTGCCAATCCGCGTCAAGCTGCCCAACAGCGTGCGCGCCGACCTGGCCGCCATCGAGCGCCTGACCGTACCCGGCAAGAACGGCCCCGTGCGCCTGGCGAACGTTGCCACCGTGACGATGGAAAGCGGCCCGGCGCAGATCGACCGCCTGAACCGCAGCCGCAACGTGACGCTCGACGTCGAACTCGGTTCGCGCACCCTCGGCGAACTGAATGAAGAAGCGCGCGCGCTGCCGTCGATGAAGAATTTGCCGCCGTCCGTGAAGATCGCCGAACTGGGCGACGCGCAGGAAATGGCTTCGCTGTTTGCCAGCTTCGGTCTGGCCATGCTGATCGGCGTGCTGTGTATCTATTGCGTGCTGGTGCTGCTGTTCAAGGACTTCATGCAGCCGGTGACCATCCTGGCGGCGCTGCCGCTGTCCATAGGCGGCGCCTTCGTGGCGCTCCTGATCACGGGCAGCGCTTTGTCCATGCCGTCGATGATCGGCCTGATCATGCTGATGGGGATCGTCACCAAGAACTCCATCCTGCTGGTCGATTATGCGATCCTGGCGCGCCAGGCCGGCATGAACCGCTTCGATGCGCTGGTCGACGCCTGCCACAAGCGCAGCCGCCCCATCCTGATGACGACGATCGCCATGGGCGCCGGCATGATGCCGCTGGCACTGGGCTGGGGCGCCGACCCGAGCTTCCGTTCGCCGATGGCCATCACCGTCATCGGCGGCCTGATCACCTCGACCTTGCTCAGTCTGCTGGTGGTGCCGGCCGTGTTCACCTATATCGACGACCTGGAGCACCTGCTCAAGCGCGGCATGGCGAAGCTGCGCCGCCACAAGGCGCCGCTGCGGCGCGATGACAAGGTGGCGCTGGAAAAATAAGCGCCGCCATTGTTTGCAAAATCGCCCCCAGCGGGCAAGGAAGCGAAGGACCGGCCGGCAGGCCGCGCTCCCTCGCTTCCATCTATCTGGCATACTGCGCCCATTCTCCATGAACGCAATCTGCCCTGCCTATGAATTACCGCACCCCGCTCGTCCTGCTACTGGTATCCGCACTGCTCGGCGCCTGCTCGGACAAGACCGCCCCCGCCAGCGCCGACGTGGCAGCTGACGTGGTAGCCGATGTCCCCGCCGCCGCAGATACGGCATCGGCGGAGCACGTGCCGCCGCCGGCCGCCACCGCGCCCAAGACGGAAGAGATGAACACGCCGCAAGCACGCAAGCGCGAGGCGGGCATGATGCGCGCCGTGTTTGGCAAGGACTACCGTGGCGACAGCGACGATGCGCTGGCCGACCTGTCCGATCCGGACAACCATGTCGACAAACTCAGTTATGTGGTCAGTGCCATCAGCCACAAGCTGCTGCCCGATGGCCGCGCCATCCTGGTGGCGAATGCGGAAACGGCCAACACGGAAGGCACGGCAGAATCGGCGCACGCCTCGCCGGGCTTGTTGAATGTCTTTTTCCTGGCGCCCAAGGGCCAGCCGGAAGACGGCCAGTGGCAAGTCGTGAAGCGGTTGGAAAACATCGCCGCCCTGGGTTCATCAGGGCAGCTGGGTGAAGTCCACTGGGTCATGCTGGGCGCGAACAAGCCGGGACTGGCGATACGCCACGGCTATACGGGCCAGGGCTACACCATCACGCAGCTTGCCCTGTTTGAAATCGGCGACGGCAAGGTGACCGCGCTCGATGGCGGCATCGACCTGTACTCGGACAATATGGGCGCCTGCACGCCGGACATGGACGAGTGCTGGATGGTCGACGGCAAGTGGCGCTTCGCCCCCGCGCGCAACGGCGGCGCCTACGACGACTTGCTGCTCGATTTCACGGGCGCGTCCGAAAAGATCAAGCCCGGCGTCACGGTCAAGCCGGACGAAGACCCGCCGCGCATCGCCACGCCACTGAACGGTCGCGCGCGCTATGCTTTCGATGGCAAGGGGTACAAACTGGTTGAAGGCAAGAATACGGTGCCTGGCGTCTAATGGGGTCCGACCCGCCGGGTCTGACCCCACGCAAGCCAGCTATCGGCGTGCCGCTTCCAGGCGCACCAGCAGCGGCGCATACATGGCACGCGTATGGCTGCTCCAGCGGGCCATGGCGCTGTCGATATCGAGCAGCAGGCGCTCCGACAACACCTTGTCGCCCTGCTGCAGCGCCCAGATCGCGCACTCGGCGCGGCACTCGAAGCTGTTGTAGCGCGTCAGCGCCTCGTCGAACTCCGCCTTCGCTTCCGCCTGGCGCCCGCTTTGCGCCAGCGCGCGGGCCGTCAGCAGGGACACCATCTCGGGACGGAAATGGGTGTCGTTGCGGCGGATGAATTCCAGGTGCGTCAAGGCCTCGGTGCCGCGCCCGCATTCCAGGTAGGCGCGTGCCGCGCCCAGGCGAATTTCCAGGTCCGATGAAAACGCTCCCTGCAGGCAGGCTTCATACGTCGATGCCGCTTCCTGCGCATCGCCCGCTTCGAGCAGCGCACTGGCCAGGCGCATCTGGTTTTGCGCCGTCGGCGTGTACTCGAAAGCGGCCTTCGCCTCGCGCAGTTCGCGGTTCGGATCAAGCACCTGCACGGCCACAGACGCAACCTTGCGCGCGCCTTGCGGCAGGCGCGAATTGGGCAGGTAGATGGCGAAGAAATACACCACGCTGCCCAGCAGCGGGAACATGAATAAAATGAGCAGCCAGTACAGCTGCTGCCCGTTGCGCACCACGTGAATCGCAAAAAATACCGCGATCAGAATGTGGATACCTATGCCAAAAATTGTCATGCTGCGACCTCGTTCGTTCGTGACGGCAGCGGCTGGCACCATGCCGCCGCTTCTCCAGGCCAGATATTACACCGGCCGGTGGCACAGGCTGCGCCGGACACGCGGGCGCTACAAGTCGACCGAAGCGACGAGGATGCGCGCTTTCAGCTGCAGCAAGCCCGCGTCGGCGCTCCAGAGGGTAGGCTGCGCGTTCGCCAAGGCCGCCGCCAAAGCCTGCTTGTCAAGCACCACGGAATGTACGCTTTGCCGGGCAATGTCGAGTTTGGCCCGCACCGGCATCAGCAACAAGCAGCAAAAGCCAAGCAACAGCCAAGCAACAGCGAAACAGGCGCTGGCGGCACAAGAGCCTGACCATTGCCAGCCTTACATCGCTGCCACTTCCCGGAACAAGGCCGCGTAGACCCGGCCCAAGGCTGGCCCCGAAAACAGGGCTTCGTAGCGTGCTCTGGCGGCACATCCCATGCGATGCGCCAGGCCCTCATCGAGCAGCAGGGTCTGCATTGCGCGGCGCAGCGCATCCGGCGACTCGGGCTGCACGACAAAACCCGTTTCCTCGTGCGCGTTGACAAAGGAAGTCCCGGTGCCGATTTCGCAGGAAATGAGCGGACGCCCGAACATCGAGGCCTCCACCAGCACCATGCCAAACGCCTCCGAGCGCAAGTGCGAAGGCAGGACCAGGGCGCGGCAACGTTGCAGCAAGGCGACTTTTTCAGCATCGCTGACCTGGCCGGCAAACACCACATTGTCCGCGGCGGCCTCCCTGGCCTGATTGCGCAGGCTCGCTCCCATCGGTCCCGAACCGACAATGACGATCTTGGCGCCGAGGTTTTTGGCCGCCCGTATCAGGAACTCTAGGCCCTTGTAGTAGCGCAAGACGCCGATGAAGAGAAAAAATGGCTGATCCTCGGCCAGTCCCAGGCGCGAAAATATCTGTGAATCGCCGATTTTGGAATAGGAACTTTCCTCGATTCCCAGCGGAATGATACGGACCTTGTCGCGGATATCGCGATGCGACAGGATCGGGCTGGTTTCGGCATACACGGGCGCATTGGCCACGATCAGGCGCATCGAGCGCAGGGTACGCCACATCAGGGGCGCATAGGCCGGCCCCAGAAAGCGTTGTCGCACCACATCGGAAATATAGGTCATGACCGCCGGACGGTCGGGGCGCACGGCGGCATGCAGGACATCGGCAAACGGCCATGGAAACAGCAGATGCAGCACATCCGCCTCGCGCGCCAGCCGGGCGTAGGTGGAAAACGCAGCGGGACCGCCAAGGTCGCAGGAAGCCGGCGCCAGCCACGAACGGCAACGCACCACCCGCGCCTCAGGGGCTGCCAGCACGGCAGGCACCGGCTGTGGCGACAGGGTGAAAATCGTATTCTTGATACCTTGCTGTCCCGTGCAGAGGGCGATCTGACGTATCGCTTCTTGCAGGCCGCCGGGCGGATCAGGGAAATACGTGCGGTACACATGCAAAACTGCTGGGTTCAAACTGACTGCTCCTCTTACTTATCAATGGACGCGCGCGCCCTGTTCCAGCCTGGAGCCTGCTGCCTGGGCAGGCGCGGGCGGACCAAAAAGAAATAGCGCTCCCGGCGGCTCAGGCCTTTGCGCCCAGTACCTGGCGGTAAGCCGCGACGGTCTTTTCCGCGCACAGGTCCCAGGTGAACTGTTTGCTACGCGCCAGGGCCTTGGCCGACAGCACTGCCCGCAGCGCGTCATCTTCCAGCAATTCGGTGATGGCGTTTGCCAAGCCATCCACATCGCCCGGATCGATCGCCAGGCCCGTGTCGCCCACTACTTCAGGCAGCGAGGACACATTCGATGCGATCACCGGCACGCCGCAAGCCATGGCCTCCAGCGGCGGCAAGCCAAAGCCCTCGTAAATGGAGGGGTAAATCAGGGTTTTCGCGCCGGCCAGCAAGATGGCCAGATCCTCGCGCGACAAATAGCCCAGCTGGCGCACTTCCCCGGAACGCAGCAAGGGTGCGATCTGCTGTTCCAGGGCCGAGGTGTGCCAGCCCTTCATGCCGACCAGCAGCAAGGGATAACGCTTCCTCAAGGCGGGCGGCAGCAACATGAAGGCATGCAGGGCAGACTGCAGGTTTTTCCTCGGTTCCAGCGTCCCGACGGCAATCAGATACTCGCCGTGCTGCAAGCCATGGACTTGCAGCAGGGCCTGCGTTTCGGCTGGCGAGCGGGGGCGAAACATGGACTCGACGCCCAGCGCCACCGGCACGATGCGCTCCGGGGCGATCTGGAAGACATCGATCAGTTCGCGTTTGACGAAGGCCGAATCGGTGAGTATCAGGGCCACCTGGGACAGGCTTTTTTCAAAGAACTGGTTCATCGCCCGCACGCGCTTCACCGGATGCGTATGCGGATAGCGTATCCAGGACAAATCATGCACCGTGATGATCGATGGCGGCTTGCATTTGAACGCCAGGAAATTGGGCTCATGATAAACGTCAGGCTGCTGCGCCCGAATGCCGGACTGGAAGCGAATCTGCTGCACAAACCGCCCTACGGCATACGGGTTTGGCACGAAGCGGGTAATCAGGGACTTGATGGTCAGAATGCCCGGCGCCGCCTGGCTGCGCAACTGCCGGCTCCAGCCCGTGCCATAGAAAAAGTTCAGATCGACGTCGCCCCGCGCCTGCAGCGCCTGTGCAAGCTGATAGCTGTATTGCCCGATACCCGTCAGCGGCGACAGCAGCGCGGTTGCATTAAAGGCAACCCGCATCACACCCTGCCGCTGGCGGCATGCTCAAGCATCCAAACCAAGGTTTCGCGCAGGGGGGGCTGGCTGAGGCCGGGCGCAACGGCGTCCAGCTTGGCCGAGGAGCCGGACAGGCGGTGAATTTCGTTGGCGCGTACAAATGCGGGGTTGACGCTGACCTCCAGTTGGTGGCCGGTAATGTCGGCCAGCAGCGCCAACACCGAACGCAGGGTCGCCGGACGTCCTCCGCAAATATTGTACATTTCACCGGCTTGCGCATGGCCGAGCAATTGCAGATAGGCATCACACACGAAGCGCACATCGTTGAACTCGCGCTCGACGTCGAGATTGCCCAGCTCTATCCTGTCTGCCCGGCGGGCAAAGTGATCGACCAGCTTGGGGATCAGGAACGACGAAGCCTGGCCAGGGCCGGTGTAATTGAAGGGACGGGTAAAGAAGATCGGCAAACGGTCCAGATAAGTGCGCGCCATATGCTCCATCGCCAGCTTGCTGGTGGCGTAATGGTTCACCGGCGCCGGCGGCTGCGTCTCCGCTATTGGCGATTGCAGGCAATTGCCGTACACATTGGCACTACTGGCCAGCAATACGCTGCGCGGCGGCTGCGCCAGCCCGGCCAGGGCATCGAGCAGATTGAGCGTGCCGATCACGTTCACGTCATAAAAGCTGACGGGGTCGGCATGGCCGACAAAGCTGATGGCAGCCAGATGCACCACCGCTTCCGGCGCCGCCTCAGCCACTTCGGCTGCCAGGGCGGCCCGGTCATCGAGCTTGGCCCGCAGGGACACAATCTCGTGGCCACAAGCGCGCGCGCGCGCGACAAAATGCTGCCCCGTGAAACCGCTCGCGCCTGTGACTAGCAGCTTCAAAATGAAAAGCCGTGCGTATTGCGCTGTACATCGGCATGCACCATCATCTGGCACAGCTGTTCCAGCGTCGTCGTTGGCTCCCAGCCCAGTTTCTCTTTCGCCTTGAGCGGATTACCAATGAGCAACTCCACTTCGGCCGGACGATAGAACTTCGGATTGACGCGCATCACGGTCTTGCCGGTCGCAACATCGATTGCGACCTCATCTTCCGCGCTGCCCTTGAATTCAAGCGCGATGCCGACTGCCTTGAAGGCCATGGAGACAAAGTCGCGCACGGTTTCGGTGCGGTTGGTCGCCAGCACGAAGGTATCGGGCTCATCGACCTGCAGCATGCGCCACATGCCTTCCACATATTCCTTGGCATAGCCCCAGTCGCGCTTCGCGTCGATATTGCCCAGTTCCATGCAATCGAGCTTGCCCAACTTGATCTTGGCCACCGCATCCGTGATTTTGCGCGTCACAAACTCACGTCCGCGCAATGGGCTCTCATGGTTGAACAAGATACCGCTGGCGCCGAAAATACCATAGCTTTCGCGATAGTTAACGGTCATCCAATGCGCATACAGCTTGGCCACGCCGTAAGGGCTGCGTGGGTAAAATGGCGTGCTCTCGACCTGCGGCACAGCTTGCACCTTGCCAAACATTTCCGATGTCGACGCTTGATAGAAGCGGATCTTCGGATTCACCAGACGAATCGCTTCCAGCAAATTGAGTGCGCCGATGCCGGTGATATGGGCCGTCGCTGCCGGCTGATCGAAACTCACGCCGACGAAGCTCTGGGCGGCCAGGTTGTAAATTTCATCAGGCTGGACGCGCTGTACCAGGGCGATGTTGGAACCGGCATCCGTCAGGTCGTACTCCACCAGATGCAGATTCGGATGGTCCTGGATGCCCAGCTCTTCAATACGCCAGAAATTAACCGAGCTGGTACGACGATACGTGCCGTAAACGGTATATCCCTTTTCCAGTAAAAGCTGGGCCAGATAGGCCCCGTCCTGGCCGGAAATACCGGTGATGATGGCTTTTTTCAACTTAGGCACTCCAATTGTAATATATTTTCAGCAAATAATTGCCGTATTGCTAACAGGTAAAGGCAGGCGGCATTCAGGCGCCCATGACGACGCTGCGCCCGGCCTGCGGGCTACTGCCAGGGCCAGACAGTTTTCCGTCGGTGCGGCGCCTGCAAAGTGACGCGAGGTGCGATGGGGAAGCTTGCCGCAGCAGCTGCCGGTGGCACGCCTATGCTATCTCAGCGGACATTATACTGAAGGAAGCCCCGCACGATAAAAAATACTGGCAGGGTAGCAGCACGCCGCCTGGCAACTTCAATGTATTTCAGACACGTCCATAATTATCCTGGAAGCGGACGATATCGTCCTCGCCCAGATAATCGCCGCTCTGCACTTCGATCATGACAAGGTCAAGCACACCAGGATTTTCCAGGCGGTGCTTGTGGCCTGCCGGAATATAGGTGGACTCATTGGTGCTGACAAACAATTCACGCTCGCCGTTGACGACCTTGGCCATACCGCTCACCACGATCCAGTGTTCGCTGCGGTGATGATGCATTTGCAGGCTCAGGCTGGCGCCAGGCTTGACTTCGATGCGCTTGATCTTAAAACGCGTGCTGTCTTCCAGTACCGTGTACGTGCCCCACGGACGGTGCACGGTGCGGTGCAGCTTGTGAGCGTCATGCCCGCGCGACTTCAGGCTGGCATACAAGTGCTTGACATCCTGCGCATGGCGGCGGTCGGCCACCAGCAAGGCATCCGGCGTATCGACGATGATCAGATTATCGATGCCGACGGCGCCGACCAGGCGCTCCTTGCTCTGGATGAAACAATTACTCACGCCATGCAATTGCACTTCGGCATCGACACGGTTGCCATCGGCGTCCGGTTCGATCAGTTCACCCACCGCATTCCAGGAACCGATATCGCTCCAGCCTATGCTGCAGGGCACGACCGCGACCTTGCCCGATTTTTCCATCACGGCATAATCGATCGAATCGTCGGCCACCTGCTCAAAGGCCTGGGCATCGAGTTCAATCTGCTGGAAGTTCTTGCCCTGTGCCGTGCTCGACTGCTCCAGGCATAGGCGGGTAGCGGCCAGAATCTCGGGGCAGTGCAACTCCATCTCACTGATCATCGCGCCGGCGGCAAAGCAGAACATGCCGGAATTCCACAGGTAGCGACCGCTTTGCAGGTACTCCCTGGCCTTTTCCAGCGATGGTTTTTCAACGAAGCGCAGCACTTTATTGCCTTCGGCCTCGATGTAGCCGAAGCCGGTTTCCGGTGCTTCGGGCTGAATGCCGAAGGTGACCAGCAAGCCCTCGCGGGCCAGCGGCACGGCTTGCGCCACGGCAGCGCCAAACGCCGCCTCGTCATGTATCAAATGGTCGGCAGCCAGCACCAGCAGCAAGGCATCTGGCCCATGGGTCGCGGCCACATGCAAGGCGGCGGCGGCAATCGCCGGCGCCGTATTGCGTCCGCACGGTTCCAGGATATAACTATTATTGAGGGCCAGACCAGGCTTGCCGGCGACGGCACGGTATTCGTCGGCAGTCTTGAAAAATAATTCGCGATTCGTTACCGTGAGCACTTCTGCAACATCGGGCAATACGGCGCCACGCAACCAGGCTTTTTGCAGCAAGCTGTGACCGTCGGCCAGGCGGATGAAAGGCTTCGGATGCAGTTCCCTGGAGACTGGCCACAGACGCGATCCCGCGCCGCCGCATAATATAGTTGGTATGAGTTTCAATGATGCTCCCTTAATTGCATGCTCGCCGAAGCTTAAACCTCAAATTGTATCCATAACGGACAGAAAGGGGAATTGCTTCGGGCAATCAATTGTAACAATAACAAACACCGGGCATATAGCCCGGGAAATTAGAGTATTTGATCAGGCATCAATTAAATACCGGGAGACGGATGATTCGCCGCAATTATTTCATTTGCTGCTGGCGACGCCGCCTGTGACAGCAACTGGCGCAGCTTGTCCCGCCCCTTTGTCCATGCCCGATGTACCGTAGTTGCGGCGCATGCGCAGGAAGGGCTCTTCGATGGCGCTATAGCTCAGGGTGGCAAGCGCCCAGGTGGCAGCATAGCTCAGGACCAGCAGGATGGCCGCATTGAGCCACACGCCGGGCACGATGGAGACCAGGCCAAACCATTGCTGCAGCAGATGGATCAAGGCCATGTGCAAGAGATAGAACGAGTAGCTGACCTTGCCACCGTGGTTGAGCATGCGCTCCAGCCAGGCCGGCAACAGCGAGCGTTCGCGCGCCAGCCACGCGACGATGAAGCAGGCCCAGCCGCCGCTTTCCAGCATCGACCAGAATATCCAGAATGCCGACTTGGGCGCAGCGCCGAAGGCGGCATAGTGCGACTGCGCCGCACTGTTGCCAAACACCAGCACGGCTGCAGCCGGCAGCAGCCAGATGGCGTAAGCCTGCAACCTGGCGTGGTGGCGCTGGTAGAGCAAGGCCGCCAGCATACCAATCAGAAATTGATCGAAACGGCCGACGAAGGTGCTGAAATACATCAGCTCGCTATTCTCATTGACCGTATAGGCTGCCAGCTTGAAGAACAACATCAAGGCCAGCAGTTTAAGCAGATAGCGCGGCCCCTGCTCCATGGCAAAGCGGGCCAGGAAGGGGAAAACCATATAAAACAGGAATTCGAGCGAAATGCACCAGGCCGCCCCGGTAACAACCGTGCCCGACGTCGGCGACATGCCGAGGTTGGTGGTGAACAGGTACAAAATATCCTGCGGCTGAAATTTATCGCGGCCGATCGAGGTCGCCAGCAGGAAAATCGTCAGGAACAGGGGAAAAATGCGCAGCAAGCGGTTGCGCACGAAATGGCCATATTCGATGGTGCGCTGGTGCAGCGCGATTTGCATGAACAGGAAACCGGACAGCGTAAAGAACAGGCCGACCCCGGTATGCCCTTCGCTCACCAGGCCAAACCAGGAACTACCCAGCGCGGCACCGCCAGAGCCGCGATAGGCCAGATAGAAGTGGAACAGAAACACCAGCATGGCGGCCAGCCAGCGCAACTGATCGATGCGGGGATTATAGGGAAGATTCAGAGATTTCATCAGAACAATACCGGGCTGCTGGGGAACGTCATTATACGGCGCTGTCCACGCCAGCCAGCGAAAAAAACGACCGGCGCCGTCAGCATGGGCGCCGGTCGCTTTTTTCACTGTCTACGCCAGGTCCGGCTACTGGCTGATGCTGGGCATCAACGGAAATAGTTGGCGATTTCCGTCACGTCGGCGCCGTTCAAGGTACCGGCGGCGGCCTTCAGGCGCACCACACCGAGCAGATAGCTATAGCGCGCCTGCGCCAGGTCGCGCTGGCTGGTCACCAGTTGCTGCTGCGCATTCAGCAGGTCGAGGTTGATGCGCACCCCGCCCTTGATGCTTTGCTCGGTCGCCTTCATCAGCATGGTGCCCGAATCGACCGCCTTGAGCAGCGCGTCGACCTTGTCCATGCTGCTCACCACCACGCTGTGGGCCTTGCGCAGCTCTACCAGCATCCGGTTGGTGCGCACATCGAGCTCGGACTTGTAGCGCTCGGTCGTGGCAACTGCCTGGCGCGATGTCGCACTCACCTGCCCGCCGGAATACAGGGGAATATTCAACTGGAAACCAAGCGAGCGGTTCAGCGTACTCTGGTTAACCGTGGTGATGGAGTCGGAATCGCTGTTGCTGTAGGTCGCAACAAAGTCGAGGCGCGGCATGTGGCCGGCCCGCGCCTTCTGGATTTCCTGCTCGTAGATTTCCACGGTATGACGCGCCGCCCTCAGCTCCGGATTGTTCGCCATCGCGATGGTGCGCCACTCCTCGTAGCTGGCCGGCAGCAAACGCTCGACTCGGAAATTCGGCGCCAGCGGCGCAAGGTTATCCACTTCCATGCCGACCACGCCTTCGAGCGCGTTACGCGCGGCGGTCACGGCGTCGCGCCCTTCTATCACCTGGGCCTCCGCCAAATCCAGCCGGGCCTCGATTTCCAGCATGTCGGTCTTGGTCCCCTCGCCTTTTTCAAACATGCGCTTGGTGACCTTCCTGTGCTCTTCAAGTGCATCGCGCTGCGCCAGCACCAGCGCCACCTGGTCACTCGCAAACAGCATGTCGAAGTAGGCGCT
The DNA here is from genome assembly GCF_051380905.1 of Janthinobacterium darwini. Lineage (NCBI taxonomy): Bacteria > Pseudomonadati > Pseudomonadota > Betaproteobacteria > Burkholderiales > Oxalobacteraceae > Janthinobacterium > Janthinobacterium darwini. The sequence continues at coordinate 109,570 of NZ_JBNYXX010000001.1, read as the reverse complement.
CACCACACGCATGGCCACATCGCTGCCGCTGAGTTCGTACTTGGCCTCGGCTTCCTTGCTTTGCGCAACGCCCTGGCGATAGCGCGCCAGCGCGTCCATGGCAAACAGCGGCTGGCGCAGCTGCAGCACGGCGGAACGGCTGAGGTATTGCGGATGGCTCTCTGACTTATACGTGCCCAGGCCCTTGGGCAGGGTCTGGATTACGGTCTGGTCGGCACGATTGCGGCTGCCGCTGTAACTTGCACTCAAGCTGGGCAACAGGCCGGCGCGCCCGATGACGCGGCTCTCCTTGCCTGCCTCGCTTTCGTAAAAACCCATCTTGTAGGTCGGGTCGTTCTTCAGCGCCGCATCGTATGCCTGCTGCAGATTGAGCGCTGCGGCAGAGCCGGCCCCCATGGCCATCATGGCGCCAAGGGCACACGCCATGGCGCGCAGGCGAAACTGTTGAGTCGTCTTGGTCAAAATCGGCACGGTTATTCCTCGCTCAGCGACGACTTCGACCGGTCGAAGACAGGCTTCAACAGATAGTTCATCATCGTGCGTTCGCCCGTCTTGACGAACAGCTCCACCGGCATGCCGGACTGAATGGCCAGCTTATGCTTGGCGATCAGCACCGCACCTGCGGGCGTCACCTTGACGCGCACTTTATAGTAGGCAAAGCCGGTGCGCTCGTCGACTGTCCGGTCGGCGGCGACGTTGACGACCTGTCCCGGAATATGCGGCGTGCGGTTGGTATTAAAAGCCGAGAATATCAGCTCCACCGGCAAGCCGGCATGCACCCGGTCCACCAGGTTGACCGGCAATTGCCCCTCGACGACTAGGGGGGCGCCGCTAGGCACGATATCCATCATGCGAAAGCCCGAGGGCACGACGCCGCCGTTGGTGAATACATTCAGACCGACCACGATGCCGTCGACCGGCGCCTTGACATCCGCATTGGCCAATTCATATTCCTGCGCATCCATGCGGCTGGCCAGCGCTTCCGCTTCCCTCTGCACGTCGGACAGGGTGGTGCGCACTTCTTTTTGATAATCCTGTATGCGCTGGCTGCGGCGCAAGCCGTATTCGATGATCTGGTGCTGTACGCGGCCGATCTGGCCGAGATCGTCCGACACGGAAGCATTCACCTGGGCGTAGGTACGCTCGAGTTCGAGCAAGCGGTTGCGGGCCACATAGCCTTCCTTGGCCAAGTCGCGCATGCCGGCCAGCTGCTCCGTCAACATGCCCAGCTGAAGTTTCTTGTTTGCAAGAGATTCCTTGATGCCGGCCAACTGCAGCGTCAAGCCGGCGACGGTCTGGTCGAACGCGCCCAGCTCATTTTGCAGCGAAGACTGGCGCGAGCTGAACAACTGACGCTGCAAACCCATCACTTCCATGACCCGCGGATCGTCCTTCTTGGCCAGCAATTCGGCCGAAAAAGCAGGCTGCTTGGCGCCGTCGCGTTCGGCGACCAGGCGCGCCTCGGTGGCGCGCGCCGTCAGATACTGCCCGCGCGAGATGTCCGTCTGCGACTGCGCCGTCACCGGATTCATGCGCACAAGCACCTGGCCCGCCTTCACCACCGAACCTTCATGCACCAGTATTTCGCGCACCGTGCCGCCGGACAAATGCTGCACCGCCTGGCGGTTCGATTCGCTCGCCACCACGCCAGACAGGGGCACGCCCTTGTCGAGCGGTGCAAACAAGGCCCACAGCATGAAACCGCCAAAGCCGAACAGCACCAGGAACCAGCCGAATCTGGTGTAGCTCCTGGCATCGGTATCCACCGTGACCGGCGTGACTTCATGCGTGACGACCTCGGCCGCCTCTGTTTGTTGTTTCATCAAATTGCGCATTATTGATCCTGTTCCGTCGTTACTTCTGCCGCCGCCTGCGTGGCAGCCAGTTGCGCTGCAGCCAGTTGGGCCGCATGCCGGTGGGCCGCCTCCTGCTGCGCCAGCGCTGCCTTCTGCGCCTGCTCCGTCAATGCCGCCAGCACCTTGTCGGTGGGGCCGAACATCTGCACCTCGCCTTCACGCAACAGCAACAGCTTGGTGGTGGCGCCGATGATGTTGGTACGGTGGGTAATCATGATGATGGTCTTGCCGCGGGCCCGCAGGTCGGCAATGGCTTTCACCAGGGCTTGTTCGCCCACTTCATCCAGATTCGAGTTGGGCTCGTCGAGCACGATCACGGACGGATCGCCATACATCGCGCGCGCCAGTCCCAAACGCTGCTTCTGCCCGCCGGACAGGCCGGCGCCGCCGTCGCCCAAACGGGTGTCATACCCTTCCGGCAGGTGCAAAATCATGTCGTGCACGCCGGCGCGCTGGGCCGCAAGCACCACTTTTTCAGGATCGATGTCGCCGAAGCGGGCGATATTTTCGCTCACCGTGCCACCGAACAATTCAATATCCTGCGGCAGATAGCCCATGTTAGGGCCCAGTTCGGCCTTGTTCCACTGATAGATATCGGCACCATCGAGACGCACCTTGCCCAGCGCCGCAGGCCACACGCCCACCAGCAGGCGCGCCAGTGTCGACTTGCCCGAGCCGCTGGCGCCGATGACGCCCAGCACGTCGCCCGGCATGATCGCAAAGTTAATATTCCGGATCACCGCATTGCGGGTGCCTGGTGGCGCGGCAGTCACGCCTTCCACGCTCAGGGCGCCGCTCGGCTTGGGCAAGGGCATGCCCGCATCGCGTGCAGGGTTGTCGTTCAGCAGGCTGGTCAGGCGATCATAGGCGCTGCGGGTGCTGCTGAAGCTCTTCCACACGCCAATCACTTGCTGCACTGGTGCCAGCGCGCGCCCCATCAGGATGGAGGCGGCAATCATCATGCCGGCCGTAATTTTATTTTCAAGTACCAGCAGTGCGCCGAAGCCCAGCACCAGCGACTGCAAGGAAGTCTGCACGAATTTGGTGGTCGCCTGGATCTTGCTGGCCTTCTCGCTGGCCTCGGCCTGCAACTTCAGGAATTTTGAGTGCAGCTTGTACCAGCGCCCCATCAAATTGGGCAGCATGCCCATCGACTCGATCACTTCGGCGTTGCGCAAGTTGTTGGTGGCCAGGGTGCCGGCCTCGATCGCCATGCTGTTTGCAGCCGCGAGCGGGGCCTTGGTGACGCGCTCGTTAACATAGGCCAGCACCACCAGAATCGCCGTGCCACACAGGGCGAAGACACCCAGCTGGGGTTCAAAGAAGAAAATAACGATCAGGTAGACGGGGAACCAGGGCGCATCGAAGAAGGCGAACAGGGCGTTGCCGGTCAGGAACTGGCGCACGCTGGTCAGGTCCGACAGGGACTGGCCGGCATTGGCGCCTATCTGCTTCAAATTCTGCTCGAAGGCCGCCGTGTAGACGCGCTTGTTGAGCTGCATGTCGAACATGGCACCGACGCGCACCAGGATGAAGCTGCGCACCAGCTCCAGGCCGGCCACAAACAGATAGGCTCCCAGCATCAGCAGGGTGAGCATCAGCAGGGTGATTTCGTTGCGGCTGCCCAGCACGCGGTCATAGACCTGCAGCATGTACAGCGACGGAACAAGCATCAGCAGGTTGCTGATGGCACTGAAGACGCCGATCGTCATGAAGGTGCTCTTGAAACCCTGCAGCACACTCGCGAGTTCGGTCTTGGCGTGGGAAATTTTATTGGTCATTTTATCGTGGCAGGTCAGCGGTAAGATACGAGCCATCGGCTCGAAGTACCCAATCATGTCCGGCAGCCTGGCAGCCCGGCTTGGCTGGCCAAAGATTATTGAGCATTGCCATTATCGCTCAAAAATACAAAAATTTGTGATGCACATCACAAATTTTACCCATGAGCAATCGAAATGTCGCCTCTGGAAGACAAAAAACCCCGCCACCTTGCGGTAGCGGGGTTCAGGGATCAGCAAGCCGGCAGGGCCGGCCGCTGCTCGCCTACGGCATCACTTATACAGTGACGATGCCGTTTGCGAAATGCACGTCGGTCGAGTTCACACCTACCAGGGTGATGTGGATGACATCAGCTGTTTCGGAACCGTATGCCTTGGTTTCCACCGTGACGACGGTGTTTTTACCAGTTTGCTCCAGGAAGATTTCCAGAACTGCATTGTTGCCTGCAGCCAGTTTGCCGGTGTTCAGCTGGTAGTCGGTGCCCACGAACAGCACGTCTTTCTTGTCCATACCGGTAATTTGGCTATCGACCTTGCCTGCGACAAAAATGTCAGCTGCATCAGTAGCAAGAGCGGTGGCACCCAAAGTCAATGGCTTGACAAAATCGTGGCTCACGAAGGTGTTCTCGGCATCAGTAACACCATCCGTCAGGCCTTTCAATTGAGCAACCAGCGCATCGGCAGCACCCAGCTTGGTGACCAGCGTAGCCAGATCGGTGATGGTCTTGTTAGCAGCTGTCACTGCATCGTTTGCAGTAGCCAGGGCACCCGACAACGTATTGCCCGAATCCAGTGCAGTAACGGCAGCGGCAGCGGCCAGTTTTGCGGCAGCTGCATCGGTCGAAACCACATCAGCCGCTTCTTTGGCGATGCTTGCATTCAGCAGATCGGTGATGCCTGGGTTGGTCTTTTCGGTGATGCCAGTTACCAGCACCAGCTTGCCGCTAGTAGCGTCTACCTTGATCAGATCGGTAACGGTACCGTCTGCGCCAACGGTTGCGGTAGCACCAGCAGCTTTATTGTACGATGCCAGAGCACCTGCCAATTTGATATCAGTGGCGGTCACGCCATCAGTGGCAACCTTGTCGGCAGCAACGGCAGCGGCAGACGCAGCAATCGCTTGGCCCAGACCTGCGACTTTAGCAACAGCGTCGCTAGCGGTCTTGACGCTGGTTTTCGCGGTATCGAGAACCAGTTTGTTCGCTGCGACTTGATCAGCCATCAGCGCTGCTTTCAAGACGTCGGACGCAGCGGCGTACGAAGAACCACCGATCTTAGCATCCAGATTGTTCAATGCCGTGAGAGCATTCGTATTCAGCGTAGCGCTGTCGGTGGAAGTCTTGGCATCGTTGTCGCCATCGGCGGTAACCAGGAAAGCATCCACGGCAGCGTGCGCAGCATCCAGAGCGGCCAGGGCGCCAGTGACGGTGAATGGAACGCCAGCCTTAACTACTTTGGAAACTTGCGCATCCAGGGCAGCTGGTACGATCGCTGCGGTTGCGCCATCGGCGTCAGTGATGCCTTTCAGGAAGGTCTTGGCAGCATCGTTCGCGCCCTTGCCGCTGTAGCCAGCTTTTTCAGCATCGGTGTCCAGTGCAGCGGTGAAGCTGGTAGCGACCAGTACTTTGCTGTCGTAAGCAACTTTATCGGTACCTTGTGCGCCGGCAGCGATTTTGGTCACGGCTTGGTCGATGGTGAATACCTTGTTGTTGATTGCATCGATCCAGTATGCCAGGCCAGCATCATCAGGAGCGTGACCAAACAGGTTAGCGTAGATCTTCGAGATCACGCCGCCGGTGGTGATTTGAGCGTATTCGGTCTGGTATTCGGTCGACGCTGCGAATGCGGCGGAAACAGCCGAGGTATCGCCCTTAGCTGCAGCAACTACGCCTTCCCAGTAAGCCAGGCCAGCTGCATCAGCAGGACGGGTGAAGTAAGCGACGTACAGCTTTTGGATTGCATCGGTATAAGTTGCCATGTATTGCTCCTGAGTAGATCAAAAAGATCATTAAGTAAATCGATTCTGCAGCCACACACTGTGTCTTGCAGCCCAACGTTCCGCATCATGACAGAAGGCAATGCGCATTAATGTGACCACGATCACAAAATGGAAATAAATTTCTCTAAAACATTGGTTTTTTTCGATATTACTATTGGCAATATCAGTAGCAAAGAAAATTATTAATATTAATGCAACTATAGAGTAATCAACAAGGCTGCGAATAGATCAGGGGAAAATCCGCTTGTGACGTGCCATGCCCCAGGGAAACACTCAGCCATGTGACACCCATGCATGGAGGGGCAAGTGCGTGAGTCGCAACATAAAACACCCCGCAATGAAAAACCCCGAAAGTTGGCGTCCAACTTTCGGGGTTCGGTTCACATGCGCGGCATGCATAATCATGCCGCCGTATGCTGCTTATTGATTTTTAATGCGCCAAGACGTCCCGCCATTAATGGTTCGGCGGGCATCGATGCGCCCGTCAAAGATATACGCGGCGGTACCGCCCTTTTCATTGCTCAATACGCCATCGACATTCATATGGCCGGCGCGGCCGTTTGCATTCTCGCCGTACAGCCGGCCATCGGCCGACAGTGCGCCCTGCGCCTGGAACTTGAACGATTCATCCTTGCTGGTCAAATCGAAGGAGGTGGCAAAAGTCTTGCTACCGAAATTCACGTCCAGGCGGCCATTTGACAGGCTGGCGGTGGCCGTCGTCCGGTTGCCATAGCCGTAGTCGGTATACACATATGCATCGCTGGCGGCCATGCTGAACCCCACGCTGCCATTTTCGCGCGCCACGTATTCCTTGCCGGGCGTGCGGAACAGGGCGAAATTGCCTTTCACGGCCAGCAGTTCCGAGCGACTGCGCTCCTCGGTCAAGTCGATCATCGTGGGGGAAGGCCCAACGCTCTGCCAGCGCCCCCACAGGATACCGCTGTCCTTTTGCGGCACGATCACGGGCGGCACCACGGGTGGCAGCACTGGCGGCAGCACTGGATCAGGCTTGTGGCCCGAGTCGACCACCGGTGGCGGCGTCACGACGGGAGGCACAGGCTCCTGCGGCACGCGGGGAACCACAGCCTGGGCCAGGCTTTCGTTTTTCTTCGCATCCAGGTTCGGCTCGACCACGATGGCGGCAGGCGCATTATTCATGCCGCCGCTCTTGGCCAGCGGTTCATCGCTGCGCGGTGGAGCAATGTTGTCGGGGCCAACATTAGCACTCGACATCAATTGCGGCGCACCTTGGCCGCGCTGAATCTGCAGCAGCAGGCCACGCTGGCTGGCCGACAATTCGCGGCTGGCCATCCCCTCGCAAGGGCCGACGCCTTCCCGGCTGCAGGCGCCGGCAAAACCACTGACCACGATGCCGCCGGAAATGACGGCCACGCGCGAGGTGTCCTGGTCGGTAAAGACCGTGAAGTCGGTGCCGCGCACGCCAATCGCGGCCACCGGCGTGTTGAAACGGAAGTTCTGGCGCGCCAGCTTGACGGCGTCGCCCGACTTGCTGCGCGCAACGCCGCTCAGCAACTCCAGCTTGATGCGGGTGTTCTCGGGGGTCTTGGCGTCGATATGGTAAGTCACGATGCGCGCCCGGGTATTCGGGCGCAGGATGAACAGGCCATTGTCGAGCGTCTTGATATAGATAAAGCCATCCGCGCCGGTCGTCAGCAGCTCGCCTTCCTGCACGGCAGCGTCCTGCAGCGCCGGGCGGTCCACCACCTGCGCCATCCCGGCAACAAAGATGATCTTGCCCGCTTCCGCGGCGTGGGCTAGCTGCGCGCAAAGCGCAATGCTGGCTGTAACTAACAATTTACGCAACATGAGTTCTCCATTTTCCCCATTATCCGGCCTGCCGGGAATTAGATCAGTGATGAGGATCACATTTTATCGAATTCCCCAGGCCTGTGCCCGCAGTTACAATTTGTATCAACTGCTGCAACTGCTATGTGGCAGCGGACACAACACGATATACTTACTATTTATTCACTGCAAGTGTACCCGCACTTTCCCGGCCAGACGTGCTTGATCCCCGCCCACCTTCCCCTGCCATAAGACGCACCGCCCGCCCAGGCCTGGTCCGCTCGGCCATCGCCCTGCTGGCCATCCTGCTGACGATCTGGGCGCAATGGGGCAGCACACCCAGCGCCTCCGTGTTTGCCAACGAATGGGTGCGCGATGTTTTCGTGCGCCTGCAGGCCAGCAAGGCGCCCGAGCCGCGCATATTGGTGGTCGATATCGATGAGGCCAGCCTGGCCAAGCTGGGGCCATGGCCCTGGCCGCGCGACCGACTGGCCGAACTGGTCGAAACCTTGTTGACACATTACAGTGCGCGCGCAGTGGCGCTCGATATCGTCCTGCCCAAACCTTCGGAGGGCCAGGGCGACCAGCGCCTGGCACTCCTGGCCCAGCACGGCCCGCTGGTGCTGGCGCAGATGTTCGATTACAACTTTGGCCGTCCCGAGCCGGTGCGCGACGGCCAGCCAGCCGGCGCCAGCACCCGCTACCCCGGCGGCCAGGTGCAGGCTGCCGGCTACATCGCCAACCATGCAGGCCTGGCACAGGCTCGCCACGTCGGCAATATCGGCTTCATTCCGGACGCCGACGGCGCACTGCGCCGCGTGCCGCTGATGACCACCCTGGAAGGCCAGCACTACCCCGCACTGGCGCTGGCCATCGTCAACTGCTGCCAGGGCGGCGGCGCACTGGCGCTGCCGGACACCGGCCTGATGCGCGTAGCCTACAAGCGCGACTGGAGCGCCTACACCGTGGTGTCGGCCGCCGACATCCTCGACCAGGCGATCGATCCGGCCAGCGCCGCCGGCCGCCTGGTACTGGTGGGTTCCTCCTCGCTGGGCATAGGCGACCGCGTCATCACCCCCTTCCATGGCGACCGCCCCGGCCTCGGGGTACAGGCCGCCGCGCTTTCCACCTTGCTGGACCAGCAAGCCGGACTGGCGCCGGCGTCCTGGCCCGGTCGCCTGCTGGGCGTCCTGTTTGCCATTATCGTCACGCTGGGCGCCAGTTACGCCTTCCCGCGGCTGTCGGCAACCTGGAGCGTCGGCTTGCTGGGCGGCGCATCCGTGCTGTGGCTGGCGCTCGCGTATGTCATCAGCCCCCACGATCCGGACTTTTCAACCACCGGGCCGCTCGCCACGAATCTGTTCCTGCTGACGTTTGCCGTTCCCTACCATTGGCAGCTGAGCCAGCGCAAATCGCGCTACCTGCTCGATACCCTGCGACTCTACGTGGCGCCGAAAGTGGTCGAGCAGCTCATGCGCAGCGATGTGAAGGACCCGCTCAAACCGCGCCTGCTTGACGTGACCACCCTGATTGCCGACATGGAAGGCTACACCACCCACGTCGAATCGCTGCCGGTGGAAGAAGCGGCACGGCTGACGCGCGACTTTCTCGATTGCCTGACCGCTCCCGTGATCGACCAGCAAGGCACGCTGGACAAATACACCGGCGATGGCCTGGTGGCATTCTGGGGCGCACCCTTGCCGATCGAACACCACGCCGACCTGGCGCTGGACGCGGCGCACGAGATCCTGCGCCGCGTGGCAGGCCTGAGCGCCGAACGCTGCCTCAACGGACACCCGCCCCTGCGGGTGCGCATCGGCATCGAAAGCGGACGGGCCATGGCCGGCGATTTTGGCACCTCATTTCGCAGCATTTATACCGCGGTCGGCGACAGCGTCAACACCGCCTCGCGCCTGGAACAGGCGGCGCGCGACTTCAGCCATGACATCATCATCGGCACCGGCACGGTCGAGCGCGCACGGCGCCACCGTTTCATCGTGCTGGGTGAGCGCATATTGCGTGGCAAAGAAAAACCAATTACCTTATATACTCTTGATTTGAGCATGGCACCTGCCCTTCCCATACCCCCTGCCCCCCGTATTACCCAAGGCATCACGCCTGCCAGCAGCAGCAGCCTGGACGACGCAGCATGAGCCTTCGGCGCGGCGTACTGCCGTCCGTCCTGGCCTTGTTTTGCATGCTGCTTGCCGTCCCTGCAGTCGCGCAGGAGCCGCCGCCGGCCCACTCCGATCCGTATCAGGAAGCGCTGCAATCGCTGTCCGAGGGACGCAAGAATGATGCATTGAAGCAATTCCAACGTGCCATCGACGAAGAGCCGATGCACGCCGGCGCCATGCTTGAAATCGCGCTGATCCAGTGCAGCATGGGCAATATCAGCGAAGCAGAACGCCTGTTTCTGGAGATCGAACTGCGCTTCAGTCCGCCGCCCGGCATCATCGAACTGATCACCACGGAACGCCGTACCGGCTGCCACGGCAGGCCGGCGCTATCCTCGTCGTCGTTCATCTTCGGGCGCGGCTTCGACCAGAATGTTAACCAGGGCGCAACGAACCCCTATTACTCCAATGTGCAGGGCGAGTTGATGTTGCTGACCGATTTCCTGCCCAAGTCCGACCAGTACAGCTTGCTTGGCGCCGACTACATGCGCGAAATCACGCCCAACGGCAGCATCGGCTTCGCCCAGTTCCAGAGCCGCCGCAACGATACACTGCGGCAGTACGACAGCAATTCGCTGTACCTGGGCGTGGAGTCGCCCTACCGCCTCGGGAGCTGGACCGCCCGCAGCACGGCCATGCTCGGCCTCACTACCCTGGGCGGCAGCCTGTACCAGCGCCAGGCCCAGTTGCAGGCCCGCATCGTCCCGCCGCTGCCGCTGCCCGACAGCCTGCAGGTCACGCTGATGGGCGGCATCACGCATATCCAACACGTAACATTGGCCAACTTCGACGCCAACACCTTCGAGCTGCGCGGCCAGCTCAGCTACCGCAAAGACGATTTGTACGGCAACGCCAGCCTCGCTTATGTGCAGGACCGTGCGGTCAGCGACCGGCCGGGCGGCGACCGCCGCGGCATGGCGCTGAACCTGCTGGCGCGCCGCCTGCTGTGGGCCAGTTATATCGGCGAGATGGCATACGTCTACCAAAAGTGGGACAGCGAACTACCCTACGCGCCGGGCATGATCAATGAAGTGCGGCACCAGGCTACCCACGTCATGCGCGGCACGCTGATCTATCCGCTCGGCAAAAATCAGGCCCTGCAACTGGAAGCGCGCTTCGTGCGCAACAATAAGGATATTTCACTATTCCAGTACAACAACCGGCAACTGCAATTGAGCTACCAGTGGCAAAGTCCTTGAACGTATACAATCAGGCCTGTTCAACCTTTTGATCTGGAATGTAATGCACTGGGAATTGATGCTGTTCATCGCCATCGCTGCTGCCATGTCGGCAGGCTGCCTGGTGCCGAACCGCTGGCTGCCGCCTTTGCCTAACGATAAACTGATGCACTTCGCCGGCTTCGCCCTGCTCAGCGCGATTGCCGCGCGCATCGCCAGTGGACCGGGCGAAACGGCGCTGTGGCTGCTGGGCCTGCTCATCGCCGGCTGGCTCATCGAATGCCTGCAGGCGCTGGTACCGACCCGCGCCTTCTGCTGGAAAGACATACTGGCGAACACGGCCGGCATTGCCCTGGTGGCTTTCGTCGTCGCATGCAGCAGCCTGTTCGCGTAATGCGGCATGGCGCCTTGCGCCTGCGCCGCCCCTTTGATACCTGACACGACACCTATGACACTTCGGAAGCTGGATGCAAACGCACTGAACAATGAAGCAAGCGGCACTGCTGCGCCGGAAGAACAGCGCCACATTCAAATTCACCTGCGCAAGATCCCGCTGCTGGCCGAACTCAGCGAGGACGAAATCACGCTCGTCAAGAGCGAGGTGCGCATCCGCCACTATGCCAGGCGCGAAGTGGTGTTGCACAAGGGTGGCAGCGGCGATGGCCTGCTGTTCCTGCTGTCGGGCCAGCTACAAGTCATCGACGTGACCGAAGACGGGCGCGCGGTCGGCCTGCGCATGCTGGAGCCGGGCGACTTTTTCGGCGAAATCGCCCTGATCAACAATTCGACGCGTTCCGCCTCGGTGCTGGCGATGAGCCCGGTGCTGGTGGCCTTCCTGCCGGCGCCGACCGCGATGCACCTGTTTTCGCATTCGCCATCGGTGGCCAAGCAGATGCTGAAATACCTGGCGCAAAAAATCCAGCGCGACTCGGAATTTCGCGCGCTGCTGAGTATCAGCAACACGGCCAGGCGCATCTATGCCTACCTGGCACTGATGCAGACGACGCAGCCGGACGGCATCGTGGTGGAAAACCTGCCTACGCACCAGGACATTGCCAACATGATCAACACCAGCCGCGAAACGGTCACCCGCGCGCTGCTGATGCTGGTACAGCAAGGCATCGTGCAAAAAGAGGCGCACCGACTCTTCATCAAAGACCCCGAAGCCCTGAAAAAACTGGTGCAAGGAGGGTAATTTCTTTGCAAGAAGGTATTGCTCCGGTATTCGGGCCCTGGGGTGGGTACGGTATAATTCCGCTCTTATCAATTCTAGGGTGCTGCCTGCCGTAACGGTAGCGCAATTTTCTCCATGGTGACAGTTTTAGCGGCATTGCCGTCCAGCCGGCTGCGGGGCTGGGCATGATTCCCAGCACGATGCTGCGGGCCCTGTGGTCGTATCGCGGCTTCGTCATCGGCAGCGTAAAGCGTGAATTCCAGTCCAAATACCGTCAAGCGATGCTGGGTGCGGCCTGGACCGTACTGAGCCCACTGGCCCTGATCCTGGTGTACACCTTGATCTTCTCCCAGGTAATGCATAGCAGACTGCCCGGCGTCACCTCTGAATTTGGCTACAGCATCTATTTGTGCGCCGGCATCCTGACCTGGGGCCTGTTTTCCGAGATCGTCACGCGCGCCCAGAACATGTTCCTGGAGCACGCCAACCTGCTCAAGAAGATCAGTTTTCCGCGCATTTGCCTGCCCGTCATCGTGGTCCTCAATGCCGGCCTCAACTTTGTCATCATCTTCGCCCTGTTCGTCCTGTTCCTGATTTTCTCGGGTCAATTTCCAGGCTGGATTTTCATTGCCGTAGCGCCCGTGCTGCTGCTGCAGATCCTGTTTGCCATCGGCCTGGGCATGGTGCTGGGCGTGCTCAATGTATTCTTCCGCGACGTCGGCCAGTTTTTTGCGATCTTCATCCAGTTCTGGTTCTGGCTGACGCCTATCGTGTATCCGGCGTCTATCCTGCCACCGGAAATGCGCCATTACCTGGCCTGGAATCCGATGGCCGCGATCACCCAGGCTTACCAGACGATACTGGTGACAGGCCAGGCGCCCGATTGGGGCAGCCTGCTGCCTGCCGCCATCTGCGCCGTGCTGCTGTGCGTGCTGGGCATGCAATTATTCCGCAAACGTGCCGGAGAAATGGTGGATGAACTCTGATGGGCTCGATAAAAGTCAGTCACCTGGGCAAGGCCTACAAGCAATATCCCACGCGCTGGTCGCGCCTGGCCGAATGGCTGCTGCCGTTTCGCGGCCCGCGCCACCAGCTCAAGTGGATTTTACAAGACATTAATTTCCACGTTGCGCCGGGTGAAGCCGTCGGCCTGATCGGCATCAACGGCGCCGGCAAGAGCACGCTGCTGAAACTCATTACCGGCACCACCCAGCCGACCACCGGCAGCGTGACGATGCAGGGCCGCGTGGCGGCGCTGCTGGAACTGGGCATGGGTTTTCATCCGGACTTTACCGGTCGCCAGAACGTCTACATGGCCGGCCAGCTCCTGGGCATGTCGGTCGACGAGATCACCCGCTTGATGCCGGAGATCGAGGCCTTCGCCGAAATCGGCGACTATATCGACCAGCCGGTGCGGGTCTATTCCAGCGGCATGCAAATGCGGGTGGCGTTTTCCGTGGCCACCGCGCGCCGTCCTGATATTTTGATCGTGGACGAGGCCTTGTCGGTCGGCGATACGTATTTTCAGCACAAGAGCTTTGAGCGCATCCGTCAGTACCGGCGCCTGGGCACCACGCTGCTGCTGGTGTCGCACGACAAGCAAGCCATCCAGTCGGTATGCGACCGCGCCATCCTGCTCGATGGCGGACGGCTGGCGCGCGTGGGCAAGCCGGAAGAGATCATGGATTATTACAACGCCATGATCGCCGAGCGCGAGAACCAGACCGTGCGCGTCAATGAACGGGCCGACGGCAAGGTGCAGACCATTTCCGGCACTGGCGAGGCCAGCGTGGCCGATATCGCCCTGCTCGACGAGCATGGCGCGCGCGTCGAAGTGGTGGACGTCGGCAGCACCGTGACGCTGGAAGTGACGGTGCAGGCGCATGCCGATATCCCGCGCATGGTGCTGGGCTATATGATCAAGGACCGTTTGGGCCAGGCCATGTATGGCACGAATACCCACCTCAAGCAGATGCCGCTCGAAGAGGTCAAGGCCGGCGCGCGGCTGCGCTATTGCTTCGCGTTCGCGATGAACCTGGGGCCGGGCACGTATTCGGTCTCGACCGCCATCGTCAGCACCGACACCCACCTGGTCAACAACTATGAATGGCGCGACTTGGCGCTGGTATTTACCGTGATGAACATGCACCGGCCGCACTTCGAAGGTACGGCCTGGATAGACCCTACTGTCAATATCGTCCACCTATGACCTTCCTCACCTACGCTCAAAACTTCGAAGACGTGCTGCTGTGGCGCGCCCTGCAGCACGTCAAGAACGGCTTTTACATCGACGTTGGCGCCAACGACCCGGTGCTGCACTCCGTGACCAAGGCCTTTTATGACCATGGCTGGAGCGGCATCAACATCGAGCCGATGCCGTCCTACCACCAGGTGTTCGAACAGCAGCGTCCGCGCGACATCAACCTGGCCGTGGCGGCCGGCGCCGCAGCCGGCGAGATCACGCTGTTCGATGTGCCGGCCATGAACGGCTGGGCCTCGACCGACAGCGCCGTGGCGCGCGAGCATATCGCCGAAGGCTACGCCGTGGTGGAAACGGTGGTGCCGCTGCGCACCCTCAGCGATATCTGCGCCGAACACGTGCGCGGCACCATTCATTTCCTGAAAATCGATGTCGAAGGCTTCGAGGGCGAAGTGCTGCGCGGCTTCGACCTGCAACGCTGGCGCCCGTGGGTGCTGGTGATCGAGGCGACCCTGCCCGGCAGCCGCGTGAGCAACCACGCCGACTGGGAGGCACTGGTCACCGACCACGCTTACCATTACGCTTATTTCGATGGCTTGAACCGCTATTACGTGGCCGACGAACAGCGCGCCCTGCTCAACGTGCTCAATCTGCAGGCCAATGTCTTCGATGACTTCATCAGCTATCACCTGGACGCGGCCTGGAAGGAAAATACCCGCATTACCACGGTGGCGCAGCAGGCCCAGCTTGCAACAGCCGAGGCGGTGGCGCTGCGCGCGCAAGCCGAGCAGCAAGCGGCCGCGGCAATCCAGGCACAGCTCAGCGCGGGCAGCGCCATTGCCTCGCTTGGCCAGGCAGTCAATACGCTCGAGAGCGTGCTGTCACAGGCGCAGCAGCGCCTGGAGACAAGCGAACGCGAGGCTGAGCAGCTGAAGGCCCGTGTCGCCGCCTACCAGCAAATGGAACAGTGGGCCAACGGCCTGCAACAGCGTTTGGTGCAGATCGAAACGAGCTTGACCTGGCGCGCCATACTGTCCCTGCGCCACGTGACGCAACTGCCGCGCAAGCTGTATGCGCGCGGCCGTAACGGCGCCCGCCTGGTGCTGCGCCGCATCAGCAGCAATGAAAAAGCGCGGCGCTTGCTGATGCCGCTCAAGAAGCGTTTCCCCGCTGTCACCGAGCGCTTGATGCAAATCAGCCGCCAGCAGGCCTCGCCGCAAGTAAAAGTACCGACCCAGGCTGCCCATCTGGCCGTTCCAGCCGAACTGGCAGCACTGCCGCTGTCGGTGCGCGCCGTGCTGGCCGACTTGGCCTCGGCCATGCACTCTTCTTCACGATAATTCATTATGCGTCTCGTCATCGATTTGCAAGCCTGCCAGGACGGCAGCCATACCCTTCCATCCAGCCCGGCAGCGCAAGCGCTGGCCCAGGCGCAGGAACTGGCCCGCAGTGCCGGCACGCACGAGGTCTGGATCGTGCTGCAGGCAGGCCAGCCTGACCAGCTGGAACAATTGCGCGCCGCGTTCAGCGGCCTGTTGCCCTCCGGACAGGTGCGCACTTACGATGTGCCGCTGACGAAAGATGCCACGCCGTGGCAGCGCCGCGCAGCCGAACTGGTGCGCGACAATTTCCTGCTTGGGCTGGCCCCCGACCTGGTCTATACACCAGCCCTGTTCGAGTCCGACAGCGGCACGCCGGTGTGCGCGGCGCGTCCGCTGGCCGGCCTGCGGACCGTCTTCAGCCTGGAATCGGACACGCTGCTGGCCGCACCGAAGAACGCCAATGCGGCGCAGCTCGAATCCTGGCAGCGCCTGCAGACCAGTTTGCGCACAGCCGACTTGTTGCTCGCAGCCACGCCGGCACTGGCCCAGCGCTTGCAGACGGCTTGCGACAAGCAGCCGCAGCAGCTTGCAGTGCTGCCCGCCACGCCACAGCTATGGCAGTTGTTTGACGCCGTCGCCGCACAACCCTCGCCTGCCGAAGCTGCCACGCGCCGGCCGCGCCTGGCCTACCTGTCGCCACTGCCGCCGGAACGCTCCGGCATCGCCGACTACAGCGCCGACGTCATTCCGGCGCTGGCGCAATACTATGACATCGAACTGATTGCGGAACAGGACAGTATCAGTGACATAGCCCTGAGTGCCAACTTCCCGCTGCGCACCCCCACCTGGTTCGACGAGCACGCCCACGAATTCGACCGTATCGTCTACCACTTCGGCAACAATCACATGCATCGCTACATGTTCGACATGCTGCAGCGGCATCCGGGCGTGGTGATCCTGCATGACTTTTATCTGTCGGGCGTGGTCGACCAGATGGAGCGCGGCGGCTATCAGGACAGCGCCTTTTTCCAGGCGCTGTACCAGTCGCACGGCTACAAGGGCTTGCTGGAACAGCAGCGCCTGGGACGCAACGATACGATCTGGGCCTTTCCAACCAACAAGGCGGTACTCGACCAGGCCGCCGGCGTCATCGTCCATTCCGCGTTCGCCTGCCAACTGGCGGCACGCTGGTATGGCGCCGACTACCCTGCCCAATGGCGCACGGCGCCGCTGCCGCGCCGTCCGCTGGCACAACAGATAGGCGCCAGCGCTGCCGAACGCCGCGCTGCGGCGCGCAGCCGCCTGGGGCTGGGCCCGAACGACTTCGTCGTATCAACTTTCGGCATGCTGGGGGCGACCAAACTCAATGCGGAATTGATCGCGGCTTTCGAAGCGTCGCCGCTGGGCAGCGACGCGCATTGCCGCCTGCTGTTCGTGGGGCAGAACGCCAGCACCGATTACGGCTACGATATCGAACGGCAGATCGCCAGCAGCCCCGCCCGCGAACGCATCGGCATCACCGGTTTCGTCAGCGCCGAGCAGTATGCGGACTACGCCGCCGCTACCGACATCGCGGTCCAGTTGCGCAGCATGACGCGCGGCGAAACCTCGGCAGCCATCCTCGACTGCATGCTCTACGGCGCGCCGACTATCATCAACGCCCACGGCGCCGGCGCCGAGCTGCCCGACAGCGCACTGTTAAAGCTGCCGGACGCCTGTAGCGTGGCCGAGCTGAGCGCTGCGCTGACGCTGCTGCACGGCGATCCCGCCCTGCGCCAGCGCCTGGGCGAAGCCGCCGCCGGACTGATACGTAGCGACCATTCGCCGGCCGCCGCCGCACATTGCTACCACGAGGCGATAGAACATTTTGCCACGCAGCATACGCGCAGCCGCTACCGCGCGCTGACCCTGGCGCTGGCGCGCGTGGCCACACCTGCGCCGGGCCCGGCGGAGCTGCTGTCCGCCGCCCGGGCGATTGCCTACAATCAAGCACCGACGGCGCCGCGACAGCTCTTCGTCGACGTCTCCGCGCTGATGGATACCGACTTGAAAACGGGCATCCAGCGCGTGGTGCGCAGCGTGTTGCAAGTCTTGATCGATCAGCCGCCGCCCGGTTACCGCGTCGAGCCCGTGTATGGCAATGGCGGTAATCGCCCATATCGCTATGCGCGCCGCTTCACGCTGGAGCTGCTCGGCGTCAGCGAGTTGCAAATGGAGGATGCGCCGATCGAGGCCCGCCACGGCGATATCTTCCTCGGACTCGACCTGTTTACCAATGGCACGTCGCAGAATCGCCAGTTATTGCTCGACATGCGCAAGCGCGGCATCGCCGTGTATTTCGTGGTGTATGACATTTTGCCGATGCTGCGGCCGGAATGGTTCCCGCACGGCACCGAGGATTATTTCGGCATTTACCTGGACACCGTGACGCACGCCGCCAATGGCATTATCTGCATTTCGCGCGCCGTGGCCGACGAGTTGGCGGCCTGGACGGCAACGCGCCCGCAGCTCCGCCGCGCGCCGCTGCAGCTCGGCTATTTCCATCTGGGCGCCGACATCGATGCCAGCAAGCCCAGCTTTGGCCTGCCGCCGAATGCCGACCACGTATTTGCCAGCGTGGCGGCGCGCCCCAGCGTGCTGATGGTCGGCACGCTCGAACCGCGCAAGGGACACGCCCTGGCCCTGGCCGCCTTCGACCTGCTGTGGGAACAGGGCGAGCAAGTCAATCTGGTGATCGTCGGTAAGGAAGGCTGGATGGTCGACGCCCTGGCGCAGCGCCTGAAGCAGCATCCCCAGCGCGAACAACATCTGTTCTGGCTGCCCGGCGTGTCCGACGAAATGTTGCAGCGCCTGTACAAGGAAGCCTCCGGCCTGCTGGCGGCGTCCGAGGGTGAAGGTTTTGGCCTGCCGCTGATCGAAGCCGCACAGCAAGGCATTCCCATCCTGGCGCGCGACTTGCCCGTGTTCCGCGAAGTGGCGCAGGGACATGCCAGCTATTTTACGGCGGCGACACCGGCCGAACTGGCGGCCACCCTGCACCAGTGGCTTGCTGCACTACAAGCAGGCACGGCGCCGGATTCACGCGCCTTGCCCTGGCTGACCTGGAACGACAGCGCCCAGCAACTGCTGGACGTGGTGCTGCAGCAGCAATGGTATAAGGAGTTGCCAGGCGGCAGCGATACCACGCACTAGCGCTATGGTGCAGCCAATTGCGATTATACTTTCTCATTTAACAATATAAGCGTTCGGCTCCTGGCATCTCCGCCAGGCCGGCGCTCATTGCAAAGCCACATGTCCTCAAACGAATCAAGCACCCTTCCCGCCACCAGTTCCGCCACCTCCCCGCCGCTGGTGGTAGACCTGGACGGCACACTGATTTATTCCGACTTGCTGTGGGAAGCCATGCTGCTGTTCATGAAGCAGCATTTCTGGAAAATCTGGCGCCTGCCGTTCTGGCTGCTGCGTGGCAAGTCCGGCTTCAAGCAGCAACTGGCACTGCATATCGCATTTGATCCTGCCACGCTGCCTTACGACCAGGGCTTGCTGGCCACGCTGGCCGAACAGCGCCAAGCCGGCCGCCGACTGGTGCTGGCCACGGGTTCGCAGCGCCGCTTCGCTGAGCAGATCGCAAGCCATACTGGCCTGTTCGACGACGTGATGGCGACCGACGACGAAGGCGTCAACCTGACCTCGCACAACAAGGCCGACGCGCTGACGGCACGCTACGGTCCGCGCGGCTTCGATTACATCGGCAACTCGCCCGTCGACGTGCCGGTCTGGCAAGCCAGCCGCCAAGCCTACAGCGTCACCATGAAACCGTTCGCTCTGGGCGGGGGCACCGCCACGACGCATATGGGCACCCCGCGCAAGCCGGTCATGCGCGCGCTGCTGAAAGCCATGCGGCCGCGCCAATGGCTGAAAAACCTGCTGGTATTTCTGCCGATGCTGGCCGGCCATGCGCTGGACCTGCCCACATTCTTGCAATCGCTGCTGGCCTTTGTTGCGTTTTCGCTGTGTGCATCCAGCGCCTATCTGCTCAACGATGCGCTCGATGCCCACGACGACCGCCTGCATCCGACCAAATGCAAGCGCCCGATTGCCGCCGGCACGCTGCCATTGGCGCTGGCGATGATCAGCAGCCCGCTGCTGGCGCTGGCCGCGATACTACTGTGCGCCATCTTCAATCCGCTGCTGCTGGCCGTGGTGCTGGTGTATTTCGTCGCCACGCTTTCCTATTCCTTCGTGCTGAAGCGCTTGCTGATGATCGACATCGTCACACTGGCACTGCTGTACACGGTCCGCATCCTGGGCGGCGCTGCCGCAACGCAGATTGAACCGTCGTTCTGGCTACTGGCATTTTCCTTCTTCCTCTTTCTGTCCCTGGCGCTGCTGAAACGATATAGCGAACTGTTCAATCTGAAGCGCCAGGGCAAGGATAAAACCAGCGGCCGCGGCTACTCGGTGGCCGACAAGCCAGCCATAGGCGCCATGGGCA
Organism: Janthinobacterium darwini; assembly: GCF_051380905.1. NCBI lineage: Bacteria > Pseudomonadati > Pseudomonadota > Betaproteobacteria > Burkholderiales > Oxalobacteraceae > Janthinobacterium > Janthinobacterium darwini. The sequence continues at coordinate 89,585 of NZ_JBNYXX010000001.1, read as the reverse complement.
TCAATAGCGGCATGTTATCGGTGCTGATCTTCATGCTGTACATTAATTCGCCGAACGTGCAAAAACTGTACCCCAGCCAGCACTGGCTGCTGGCTGTCGTACCCCTGCTGGTGTACTGGCTGGGCCGCCTGTGGACGCTGGGCTTTCGCGGCCAGGTCAATGAAGACCCGGTCCTGTATGTCAGCAAGGATGCGGTCTCACTGGTCGTGATCGGCCTGTGCATACTGTTCGTTGCCGGCGCCGCATTCTGACCTCCTCACTCACCATCGATTCCAACCATGTCCTCAAATCTGAACGGCTACCTGTGGTGCGGCTTGGCCGCCGTCGCCAGCGCCCTCGCCACCCTGCTGATCAAGCTGTCCGCCCATGCCGGCGTCGGCTGGACCCTGGCCCGCATAGGCTGGCTGGGCGGCGCCTGCACTACCTATGCGCTGGGCTTTGTCTGCTATTCGATCGCCCTGCAGAAATTACAGATCAGCCTAGCCTACCCGGTGATGACCGCCGCCACCATGTGCCTGGTGGCGCTGATCGGCGCCACGCTGCTCAATGAGCCGCTGCATGCCGGCAAGCTGGCCGGCATGGCCCTGATCGCGGCCGGCGCCTTCATTCTGACGCGCTAAACCGGCCGCGTTAACCTGTGCAGGCGTCGTCATGCCCCGCAATACCGGCATGGCCGCCTCGATTCCCGCCTGTACGATTGAAGACTGTCCGCGGCTGCCAAATTTACTGCCTGCATCGACATACATGCTATTTGTGCAATACACTGACGGCACCCTAACGACCGGGCCCGTCCCGACCTTTACTTTGGAGATAATGTGACGTTCAACAAATTGTCCGCCGCCTGGTGGCGTTTTGCTTTCCTGCTCGCCTTGCTGCTGAGTGCTTTGCTCATCAGCACCGAAGCTCAGCATCGTGGCGATGCGGTCGAGTATTCCCTTGTCACCGTTGCCCTGGCCACCCACGGTACGCCGGACGTGCGCCCGAGCGACATCACTCTGGCCAGGTCATTAGCACCCGCCCTGCAAGGCGTGTACGACCTCGTCGAACCCGGTCTGCGGCAAAACGGCAAGGATCTGTATCCCGCCTTTGCCATTGGCAAGGATGGCAAAGCCTATTCCATCCATTTTTTTGGCTATTCACTGCTGGCCGCGCCGCCGTTCAAATTGCTGCATGCGCTGGGCCTGCCTCCCTTCAAAGCCTACCAAATCATCAACCTTGGCATGGTCTTCGTGCTCGGTCTGAGCCTGTTCCGCCTGTTCGGCTCGGCGCCCAGGGCGCTGCTGGGTGTGCTGCTGTTCATGCTGTGTGGCGGCTGGCACTATGGCGGCTGGGGCAGCCCAGAATGCCTGAGCGCAGCGGCGCTGCTGGCGGCGCTGATACTGTATTGCGACGATGCGCCCATCGCAGGCGGGGTGCTGGCCGGCCTGGCTGCACTGCAAAATCCGACCATCGTATTTTTCTTCGCTTACGCTCCCCTGTTGCGCGCCGGCCTGCACTATCGCGCCGATGCTGGCTGGCGCGTCAGTCTGCGCGCCATGCTGCAGCGGCGGTATCTGCTGGGCCTGGCGATCGGCGTCTTGCTGGCCCTGCTGCCGGTGCTGTGGAATCTGTATCAATTTGGCGTGCCTAGCATTATTGCCCAGCGCGCCTCCGACCCAGCCCTGATCAGCTTGATACGCCTGCACTCCTTCTATTTCGACCTGAACCAAGGCATGATTATGGGCATCCCCGGCGTAATGGCCATGCTCTTGCTCTGGGGCTGGCGCAAGCTGGCAACCGGGCAAATAGTTCACCAGGCGCTGTTACTGTTGAGCTGCGTGCTGTTTACCATGGCGCTGGCGATACCGGCGATGGCCATACACAACTGGAATTCGGACGCTGCCGGCGTCATGCGCTACGCCTTCTGGGCCAGCATGCCCTTCCTGTTCGCCCTGTTCTGGCGTTTGCGCACGCTCCCTCGCTGGCCGGTGGCGCTACTGTTCGGCGTCGTTCTGGTGCAGGCCGTTTGCACTGCCGAGGCCAAACGCTATAACTATGTCGAACTGAGCCCGCTCTGCAAATGGATCATGCAGCGGGCGCCCGGCCTGGTGAATCCGGAACCAGAAATCTTTGTCGAGCGTAGCGGACATCTTGAGACCTACCTCCAGCAGGAGCTGATCTATACCTTCAATTTCGGCGGCCGCGCCATCAAGACCCTGTACAACCCGGCCAACACGAAAGTCGACGAGCAGCTATGCGGTACGGGCAATAGGCTGGCGAGCGACAATCATTACCATGATACGGATCGGCAGTGGCGCTACATCAATGGCCCTGTGCGTTGCCAGAATAGCGCAGTGTCGCATCACTGAATCGCCATTCAAACAGCACTGTTGCGATGACCGCTTGAACACACAGCAGTCATGGCTGGAAAGCGGCGCGGTCTACGGCTATCGCAAGGTATCCGTAGACCTGCGCGAGCGATGCGGCATCCATCGCGTTCCCGCATCATGCGCTCAGCGGAGCTGACGCTCTCAGACCGGATACGGCAAGCGCCAGTGGCAAGGCGGCGGCGTGCCAAGCATGAGCCGGCGTGGCAACTGCCATGATAATGCCGTCGCTGAAAGCTTTTCCAGCGTATCAAGCGCAAGACCCATGCAACCCGGGACGACGCCAGGCAAGGCATCTTCGACTATATCGAGATGTTCTACAATCCGAAGCGCCCTCATGGATTGCATGACAGGCTTTGGCCCGCAGAGTTTGAGCGTAGGCATTTTGAACGGCTCGCCAGTGTCTGGCAGACTCGTGGCGATCACCGGCCGGTGGCACAGGTTGCGCCGGACACGCGGGCGCTATCGTCCACCAGCGGACCAGCCGCCGCCCATGGCCCGGTACAGGTCGACCGAAGCGACGAGGATGCGCGTTTTCAGCTGCAGCAAGCCCACATCGGCGCTGTACAGGGTACGCTGCGCATCGAGTTCTTCCAGGTACGATGCGTAGCCATTGCGGTAGCGGTTATGCGCGATGCGCAGGGTATCAGCCGCCGTGGCGCGGCGCGCGTCGTTTTCCACGGCTTGCTGCTGGAGCCGATAGATGGCACCCAGGCTGTTTTCCGTTTCGGCGAAAGCATTCCTCACCACGTTTTCATAGGTATACACGAGCTGGTCGCGCTGCGCGCCGGCCGCATCCGTCTGCGCCTGCACCCGCCCGCCGTCGAACAGGGGGCCGGCCGCCAGCGCCGTCAGCCGCCACAGCGCCGTCGGCGCATGCAGGAAATCAGTCAAGGTGGTGGCTTGCCCGCCGCCGGTCGCCGTCAGCTTGAACGAGGGCAGCAGCTGGTCGCGCGTGGCTGCCAGGCTGGCATTGGCGGCCGCCAGATTGTGTTCCGCGCGCGCGATGTCGGGCCGCCGGCGCAGCAGTTCGGACGGCAGGCCGGCCGGCACGCCAGGCGCCGACAGTTCGGCCAGCGGCAAGCCGCGCGCGATGGGGCCGGGATTGCCACCGACGAGGACGGCCAGCGCGTTTTCCTGTTCAAAAATCTGCCGCTGCAGCTGCGGCACCTGTTCGGCCGCCGCATGGTATTCCGATTGCGCCTGCAGCCATTCCAGCCGCGAGCTGTAGCCCACCTCGAACTGCTTGCGCGCCAGCTCGCGCGACTGTTCGCGCAGCTGCAGGGTCGATTGCGTCAGCGCCAGCTGCGCGTCGAGTCCGCGCAGGTTCAGGTAGGCCGTGGCCACGCTGGCGGCGATCGACAGGGCCGCCGCATCGAGGCTGGCCTGCTCGGCGCGGTAGCTCTCTCCGGCCGCATCGCTCAGACTGGCCAGCCGGCCCCACACATCGATTTCATAGCTGGCCTGCAGTTCTGCCTGGAAGACATTCGTCACATACGGCACGCCGTTGTAGGCCAGCGTGCGCGTGCGCGTGGGCGAGCCGTCAAAGGCCAGGTTCGGCGCGCGGTTCGCATCGGCCTGCGCCAGGCGTGCGCGGTATTCCTGCATGCGGGCGCGCGCCACGCGCAAGTCGCCATTGCGCGCCAGCGCCTCTCCCACCAGATCACTTAAAACAGGATCGCCGAACGCCTGCCACCACAGCTGCTCCACCTGCGTGCCATGCGCGGACACTGCGCCGCCCTCGCCGTGCGCGCGCCAGCCGGACGGCAGTTGCAGGGCCGACGGGGGCTGCGGTGGCGCATTGGCGGCGCAGCCAGCCAGCGCCAGCACGCCGGTAATCAGCAGGAGGCGGCGCTTCATGGCTTGGCCTTTGCGGCCGCCTTTTTCGGTGCAGGCGGTGGTGCGGGATTGTCCGCCGAGTCGTTCAATACGGCGGAGGTGTCGACGCTGACCACCACCGACATGCCCGGCACGAGTCGGCGCGCATTCGCCTGCCCCGCATCGATGCGGATGCGCACGGGAATGCGCTGGGCAATCTTCAGGTAATTACCCGTCGCGTTATCGGCTGGCAGCACGGAAAACTCGGAACCGGTGGCTGGAGATATGCGTTCCACCTGCCCCGTCAGCACGGCGCCATCGAGCGCGTCGACGTGGAAGGTGGCGCTCTGCCCTTCCTGCACACCGTTCATCTGCGTTTCCTTGAAATTGGCGATCACCCACATCTGGCGCGGCACCAGCGCCATCAGCTGCGCGCCCGAATTCACGTAGGCGCCCTGGCGCACCGTCACCTGGCCCAGTTGGCCGTCGGATGGCGCGACGATGCGCGTGTTATCGAGGTCGATCTTTGCCGCCTTGACGGCCGCCTGCGCGTTTGCCACCGCCGCTTCCAGGGCCTGCTTGTTGACCACCACGCTATGTACGCTTTGCTGGGCGATGTCGAGATTGGCGCGGGCCTGCGCCAGCGCGGCCGCCATCTGCGCCTGCGTGGCGCGCGACTGGTCGTGTTCGCGCTGCGACAGCGAACCGTCGGCCACCAGCTGCTCCACGCGATTCAAGTCGGCGCTGGCCTTGCGCGCCTGCGCTTCCGCGTTGGCCAGGGCCGCCTCGCTGACCGAAATCCCCGCCTGCGCGCTGGCCTTCTGCTGCGCCCAGTTCGACAGCGCCGCCTGCTGCGCCGCCAGCTGCGCCTGCGCCTGCTCGTAGCGCTGCTGGTAGATGCGGTCGTCGATGCGCACCAGCAGCTGGCCTTCCTTCACATCCATGAAATCCTGCACAGTCACTTCCACCACATAGCCGGACAGCTGCGTGCCGATGATGGTCACCTGTCCCCGCACGGTGGCGTTTTCCGTCGTCACGATGGGACTGGTGAACGGCGGCAAACGCCACGCATACAGCACGATCAGCACGCCCACCAGGGCCACGGCGGCAAAGGCCAGCGCGGACAGCCACTGGTGGCGCCGGTCCGGTTGCGGTGGCGTGGTGGTAGCCGCGGGGACTGGCGCAGGAGGCGCTGCAGGTGCGGATGGCGGTACTGGCGGCGTGGTGTTATTTTCTGTCATTGCTCGGTTCCGAATTGGTAATGGGGACGATGGCCATGGCCGTCTGCGCATCGCGCACTGGGCCGACCAGCCGGCGCGCGCCGGTGGTGATGCGGGTCCAGGACTGGCTGACCAGCATCCAGATCAAGGTGGCGATGGCGACGCCCGCGATCATCAAAAAAACATCGTTATAGGCCAGCACATTGGCTTCGCGCGTGGCGATGGCGCCGAGGCGCGCCACGCCCTGGGCGCCGCGCAGGGCGGGGTCCATCAGCACGCCGCCGTAGCTTGCGGCACCGGACTGCACGCGCGCGGCCACCTGTGGGTCGAGCATGGTCAGGTGCTCGACCAGGTAGCTGGAATGGTATTTTTCGCGCGCCGTCTGGATGGTGCCGACGATGGCCGAACCGAGCAAGCCGCCCAGGTTCTGCGTCATGGTAAACATCACGGAAAAACTCACCAGGTTGCGCGGTTCGGCGATCACGGCGCCCATGCCGGCCACCATGGTGGGGCCGAGGAAATACGTGCCGCCAAAGGCCAGCAGGAACTGGCTGACATACATGTTGACGGGGCGCGTCTGGCTGGTGGTGTGCGCGTCGATCAACGCCCCGGCGGCGATCAGCAGCAGCGCGAACATCAGCGAACGGTGGAGGGTCGCCGGATTGATCGTCAGCGCGCTGACCAGCAGGCCCGCCACACTGCCCAGGAGCACCACGATGAACAGGTTCTGCATCTGGTCCGTATTCAAGCCCAGCGCCTGCAGGAAGCCGACCGCCCCCGTCGATTCGGACAGCACGATGCGAAACAGCAGCACGGATAAAAATAGCTTGGCGATCTTGCCCGTGGTGAGCCAGCGCGTGTTGAGCAGCGGGCGTGCGCGGTTATGCTCGATGGCCAGCGAGGCGGCGATCAGCACAATGGAGCACGCCAGGCACACGCCCACCCAATCGGATTCCATCCACCACGCCGTGCGTCCCTGCGCCAGCACCGCGCACAGCAGGGCCACGCCGGGCGCGAACAGGATGAAGGTGAGGAAATCGAGCGGCTCGAAGGTCTGCACGCGGTCGCCGGGCGGCAGTTTCAGGGCCAGCACGCAACCGAGCGCCAGCAGGGCCAGGCCCAGCTCAAACAGGTACAGGCCGTGCCATTCGCCGATCTGCAGCAGTTCGGAGGTAAAGATGCGCGCCAGCGGCAAGGCCAGCTGGGCAAAGCCCAGGCCCAGCACCACCCCCTTCAGGCGGTGCCGCGCGGGAAACGCCTGCAGGGTGTAGTACAGGCCCAGCACCCCCAGCGCGCCGCCCACCATGCCATGCGCGGCGCGCACGGCGATCGCCGACGGCAAGGTATTGGCATACAGGTGGGCGAACGTCACCAGCGCATACAGCACCAGGAACGCTTCGGTGAACAGGCGCAGGCCGAACTGCTGGCGGAACTTCACCAGCAGCAAATTCATGGACACGATGGTCATCACGTAGGCAGCCGGCAGCCACTGCATCTGGTAGGCATAGGCGGCCAGCGAACCTTGCAGGTTCAGCAAATTGGCAGTCACCAGGCCGTTGCCCAGCCCCCCCGTCAGCGCGACGATCAGGCCGACGATGAAATACGCGACACGCTTGGGCGTCGAATGTTCGGGCATCGATGGCGACCCGGGCAAGGTCGGGCGTTCGCCCGGCCCCCAGGTGCGAGGTGTGTACTTGTCCATGCAGTAATCGCGATCCGGTTTGCTGAAGCCGTTCTTCGCTGGTGTTATGGAAATGGTTGCAAATGAACAGTTCTAGTCAGCAGCATATCACCGCAGGACGTTTTTATTGTTTACATTGTTGCATGGCGTTGCGCATGCAGAGCAAACAGGGTATGCAACGGGACAGGCGGATCCGGCCCCGTTGCTGATCCAGCCACTCACACCCTTGGCGGATCCGTTTCGCGCGCGAATGCCCGGTGCGCCGCCAGCGCCTTTTTAAAGGCCGCCACGGCTTTCACCACGTCGCCGGACGGCGCGACGATGACGGCTGGATCAGGCTTGCCATCGGGCAGGGCCGCCGGCACACCAGCCTTGTCCAGCAAACCCTTGCCCGCGCCGACGGCAAGCATCGGCTTGCAGTGTCGGTATTGCAGGCGCAGGAAGTCGAGCGCGTTGGCGTCGTCAGCCAGTTGCTGCACGGCGCCCTGGCCATCGGGAAGCACGACGGCGTCGAACAGCACGGACGGTCCCGCTTCGAGCGAGATTTCCACGTCGAGTGGCGCACCGCCGCTGGTGTCGACTTTCCCCAGGAGGCTGCCCACCAGCCGTGGCACGGCGCCATCGGAGAGCAACGATGCATAGATGTTGCGCACCTGCGCGCCATCGCTGCCCGGCCCCACCAGGATGGCCACGCGCAGGGTATGGATGCCCGTCTTGCCGGGACGGAAAAAGAGCGACAGTGCCGGCGACGGCGCATACGCGGGCAGCGGCTGCAGGGAGGCGCGCGGCATGACGGGCGGCAGCGCCAGGCCCAGTGCATCAGCCAGGCGCTGTGCCAGGGTTTCGTCGACATTGCGCAGCATGGCGACGATGCGCTGGCGGATCACCACCGTCTGTACCTTGCTCAGTTCAAAGCGGAAGGCGTGCACGATATGGTCTTGTTCGACAGGCGTCTGGCTGATCCAGAACAAACGCGCCTGGCCATAGTGCTCGGCGAACTTCTCGGGCTTGCCGCGCACCTTGTCGCCTTCGGCGGGCGCGGGAAAACTGTTAAAACCCTTCGTACCCGCCTGGAACGGGCAGCCACCCGCCAGCGAATTGGGTTCGTAGGCCACCCGGCCACGGTTGATGGCCTGGCGGTGGATGCCGTCGCGCTGGTTGTTGTGCAGGGGCGCCAGCGGAGCATTGATGGGAATTTCATGGAAGTTGGCGCCGCCCAGGCGCGTGATCTGCGTGTCCATGTACGAGTGAATGCGGCCCTGCAGCAGCGGATCGTTGGAAAAATCGATGCCGGGCACGATGTGCGCCGTGCAAAAGGCCACCTGCTCCGTCTCGGCGAAAAAATTGTCCGGGTTGCGGTTCAAGACCATTTTGCCGACGGGGACAAGCGGCACCAGCTCTTCGGGGATCAGCTTGGTGGGATCGAGTACGTCGAAGGGAAATGCTTCGGCCTGCGCTTCCGTGAACACCTGGAAGGACAGCTCGTACTCGGGATACTCGCCGCACTCGATGGCTTCCCACAGGTCGCGCCGGTGGAAGTCGGAATCTGCGCCGCTGATCTTGACGGCTTCGTCCCACACAAGGGAATGCGTGCCGGCCATCGGCGACCAGTGGAATTTGCAGAAGACGGACTGGCCCTTGGCATTCACGAGACGGAAGGTGTGCACGCCAAAGCCCTGCATCATGCGGTAGCTGCGCGGAATGGCGCGGTCGGACATGGCCCACATCAGCATGTGCGTGATTTCAGGCGACAGCGAGGCGAAATCCCAGAAGGTGTCGTGTGCGCTGGCCGCCTGCGGCATGCCATGGTGCGGCTCGGGCTTGACGGCGTGGATCAGGTCGGGAAATTTCATCGCATCCTGGATGAAGAAGACGGGAATGTTATTGCCCACCAGGTCCCAGTTGCCCTCGTCCGTATAAAACTTCACGGCGAAGCCGCGCACATCGCGTGCCGTATCGGTCGAACCCCGTTCGCCGGCCACGGTGGAAAAGCGCACGAAGACGGGTGTGCGCTTGCCCGCCTTGGCGAACAGCGCGGCACGCGTCAGCTTGCCTTGCTCCTTGTAGCATTCAAAGTAACCATGGGCGGCCGAACCGCGCGCATGCACGACGCGCTCGGGGATGCGCTCGTGGTCGAAATGCGTGAGCTTTTCACGCAAAATGAAGTCTTCCATCAGGGTGGGGCCGCGCAAACCCGCCTTCAGCGAATTCTGGTTGTCACCCACGGGCACGCCCTGATTGGTCGTCAACACACAGCCGTTGTCGTCGCTGCGGGCGCCGTCCAGCGAGGCATTACGCGCATTCTCGCCCAGCGCTGGCTGGCCATCGCCCGTCTTCGCTGATGCTGTCGTTTCACCCGTGGTGCTGGCCGTTGCCAGCGGTTCACCCGCTGCCACATGCACGCCTTCGGCAGGCGTGCGCGCCGCCTCGCCATACTGGCCATCTTCCTTGGGATTGACAGCCATGGCGGCGGCCAGCTCCTGGCCGGCGGCCGTTTTTTGCAGCAGTGCGCGGGTCACGTCATTATCCGAGCCCAGGCTGTGCGGCGCCTTGCTGTCGGATGGACCGGACATGCTGCTTAAAACGGAACCCGCACCGTCCGTGGACGGCGTTTTCTTGTTGCTAGCCATGTCATCTCCTGTGAGAAATTCGCCCCGGGAGAACGCTACAACTCCCTCATTCAGCGCACGAACAGGGCAATCAAAATAAGGATGGGAATAGGTATGCCGATTAAACACGACAAAACGGAGCGCATCATCACGCCCCTTTACTGCTTGCTACTGTCTTGTGCGCGTGGGCGCTGGCCCGCCCCGCCATGACGGCGCAGGGAACAGCGCCCACGACAGCACCTTCCAGGAAGGCGTAAAACTTATTTACGCGAACCCAGCAGTTTCGACAGGCCATAACCGGCCGCTGCCGCAATCAGCAAGGATACGGCCGGACGCTCGCGCACATAGCCACGGCCCGTCTCGCCGGCGCGCTGGCAGGCAGCGCCCAATTGCTTGCCGCGGGCCATCAGGGTTTCGGAAGCCTTGCTGACGGTATCGCTGACCTGGTCGATGCGGTCGCCTACCTGATCCACGCCGTCATGCGCGCGCGTGGCCACCTTGTCGGCCAGGGGCTGGGCTTGGCTAGCCACCTTGTCGATGGTGCGGTGCAAATCCTGGCGGGTATCCTGGACGTTGCCATTCAAATCGGAGCTGGTTTTTTCAATCGCGTTCATGATGGTTTCCTTTAACAGTGAATAATTTCAACCATGCTCGATGCCGTGACCGAATCATGATTCTCCTCGCTTCAGGGGAAAAGAAGCGGCTAAACGCTGCCGGGCTGAGCCATATCAAACGGTGGATCAGCAGCAAGCTGTTAGCGCTACCTTAACCGCACCCGCCGCGCGCCACTGTGCGCTGCCACACCTTGAGGCACAGGCTTAAATTCCTGTTGGAAATAGCAATCCCCGCCGGCCAAGTGTGGCGGGCGGGGCGTCTTCCTCCTGCAATGGCAAGAGCTGCTCCGGAGGCGCGAGGTGGCTGAGATCCCGCCAGTGCAGGCTGGCGGCGACAAAGTTGCAGACGAAAAAAAACCACCGTTTGAGCGGTGGTTTTTTTCTACTGCGAATACTTGGTGCCGTTGGCCGGAATCGAACTGGCGACCTTCACATTACGAATGTGCTGCTCTACCAACTGAGCTACAACGGCGAAGACCCACATTCTACAAACAATGCACAAAATTTGCTAGTGTCAACGCGAACTTTTTTGCATTTTTTTTCGCGGCCCGGCTGCGGGCCGCTGAAATCCATGGAAAAGTGCGGCTTTTTACTCCGCGTGGTAAGCCGTGACGCGGGCCACTTCGTCTTTCGAGCCAAGGAAGACGGGCACGCGCTGATGCAGCTTGTGCGGGGCGATGTCCATGATGCGCTGCTGGCCATCGGTGGCCGCGCCGCCGGCTTGCTCGACGATGAAGGCCATCGGGTTCGCTTCGTACATCAGGCGCAGCTTGCCCGGCATCGAGGTGTCGCGCAGGTCGGCCGGGTACATGAAGATGCCGCCGCGGTTCAGGATGCGGTGCACGTCGGCCACCATCGAGGCGATCCAGCGCATGTTGAAGTTGCTGCCGCGCGGACCCGTGTCGCCGGCCAGCAGCTCGTCGACATAGCGTTTCACGGGCGGATGCCAGTGGCGCGCGTTCGACATGTTGATGGCGAATTCCTTCGTCGTCGGCGGAATCTGCATATTGCTTTGCGTGAGGACCCATGAACCCATTTCGCGGTCCAGGGTGAAGCAGTTCACGCCATTGCCGAAGGTCAGTACCAGCATGGTTTGCGGGCCATACACGGCGTAGCCGGCGGCAACCTGCTTGGTGCCTGCCTGCATGAAGTCCTGCTCCGTCGGCTGCCCCATGCCTTCCGGGGCTTTGAGCACCGAGAAGATGGTGCCGATGGAAACGTTGACGTCGATGTTCGACGAGCCATCGAGTGGGTCGAACAGCAGCATGTATTCACCCTTCGGATAGCGGTTCGGGATTGGGTGAATCGATTCCATTTCTTCCGACGCCATGGCCGCCAGGTGGCCGCCCCATTCGTTCGCTTCGAGCAGGATCTCGTTGGAGATGATGTCGAGTTTTTTCTGTACTTCGCCCTGCACGTTTTCCGTGTCGGCCGTGCCCAGCACTTCACCGAGGGCGCCCTTGCCGACAGCATGGCTGATGGTTTTGCACGCGCGCGCGACGACTTCGATCAGCAGGCGCAGTTCGGCCGGAATGCTGTTGTTCGAGCGCTGCTCTTCAACCAGGTATTGCGTAAGACTGATGCGTTTCATGAATTCCCTTTTGTTTTTGGTGATGATTTGCTGTGCTAGTTCGCTAAAGCCTTGCTGACCACTTCCATCACGTCATTCGACAGGCTGGCCTGGCCGGCGACTTTTTCCAGCGCGCTACGCATATGGCTTTGCAGCGCAGGCACGTAACGGCGCCAGCGGTCCATGGAGCGCGCCAGGCGGGCGGCCACTTGCGGGTTCAGGGCGTCGAGCGCGATGACTTGCTCGGCCCAGAATGCGTAGCCACTGCCATCTGCCGCGTGGAATTGCGATGGATTGGCGTTGGTGAAATTGAAGATCAGGCTGCGCGCGCGGTTCGGATTTTTCAAGGTGAACGCATGGTGCGTCATCAGCTGGCGCACGGCTTGCACGTCGGTCGTTGGTGCGGCCGCCTGCATGGCGAACCACTTGTCGATCACCAGCGCCTCGTTCTCGAAGTCGCGATAGAAACTGGCCAGGGCCGCCTGCGCGTGCGATGGCGAACCCGAATGTATCAGGGCGCCCAGGGCGGCCGCGCGGTCCGTCATGTTGCCGGCGCCGTCGAACTGCTGCTGCGCCAGCGCCAGCTCCGCTTCGCCCGGTGCGATCAGCAAATAGGACAGGGCCAGGTTTTTCAAGGCCCGCTTGCCGGCCGACAGGGCGTCGGGGCTGTAGTCGCCCGGCGTCTGGTTGGCGTGGTACTGCGCCAGCAATTCAGGTTTCATGGCTGCCGCGATAGTGCGGCGCATGAACTGGCGCGCCGCGTGGATCGCCTGCGGGTCGACTTGCGCCATGCGCTCGGCGATGATGGTTTCCGATGGCAGGATCAGGGCCAGCTCGCGGAAGGCAGGATCGAGCGTTTCGTCGGCCAGCAAGGCGCGCTGCGCTTCGATGAAGGTCTCATCCAGCGCCAGCGCTTCGCCAGCGGCCACGGCGCCGGTCAGTTTCAGCAGGCGTTCCATGGCCAGGCGCTGGCCCGCTTCCCATCGGTTCACCGGGTCGCTGTCGTGACGGAACAGGTGCAGCAGCTGCGCATCGGTATAGTCGTACTCCAGCACCACGGGCGCGGAAAAATCGCGCAGCAGCGAAGGCACGGGTGCTTGCGTCACGTTCGTGAAACGGAAGGTTTGCGACGCTTCGGTCAATTCCAGCACCACGCTGGTAGCGCCATTCGATGCCACGCCGTCCACGTGCAGCGGCAGGTCGCGGCCATCGGCAGCCAGCAAGCCGACGGTGACGGGAAGGTGGAATGGCAGTTTTTTCGGCTGGCCCGGCGTGGCGGGGCAGCTTTGCGCCAGCGTCAGTTCAAACGTCTGGCTGGCAGCGTCGTAGCACGTGGAAGCGGTGACGATGGGCGTGCCGGCCTGGCTGTACCAGCGCTCGAACTGGGTGAAATCACGGCCATTCGCGTCCGCCATGGCGGCGCGGAAGTCGTCGCACTGCACGGCCTGGCCATCGTGACGTTCAAAGTACAGGTCCATGCCCTTGCGGAAACCGTCGCGGCCCACCAGCGTCTGGACCATGCGCACCACTTCGGCGCCCTTTTCGTAGATGGTGACGGTATAAAAGTTATTGATCTCTACAAAAGAATCGGGACGCACGGGATGCGCCATCGGACCGGCATCTTCGGGGAACTGCGCCTGGCGCAGCGTGCGCACCTGATCGATGCGCGTGACGGCGCGGCCCGTGTCCGTACCGATCATGTCGGCCGAAAATTCCTGGTCGCGGAACACCGTCAAGCCTTCTTTCAGCGACAGCTGGAACCAGTCGCGGCACGTCACGCGGTTGCCGGTCCAGTTATGGAAGTACTCGTGGCCCACCACCGCTTCGATGCCCGCGTAATCGACGTCGGTCGCCACGCGCGAGTTGGCCAGCACGTACTTGGTATTGAAAATATTCAAACCCTTGTTTTCCATGGCGCCCATGTTGAAATCGCCCACGGCGACGATCATGAAGCGGTCCAGGTCCAGTTCCAGGCCGAAGCGCTCCTCGTCCCAGCGGATCGAGTTCTTCAGCGACTGCATGGCGTAATCGGTTTTATCCAGGTTGCCTTCTTCCACCCACACCTGCAGCAGCACTTCGCGGCCGGACTTGAGCCTGTAATGCTCTTCCTGGCATACCAGGCGCGCCGCCACCAGGGCGAACAGGTAAGACGGCTTCTTGAACGGGTCTTCCCACTTGGCGTAATGGCGTCCGTCACCGAGGTCGCCCTCTTCGATCAGGTTGCCATTCGATAGCAGCACCGGATACTTATCCTTGTCGGCGCGCAGCATGACGGTGTACCTGGCCATCACGTCCGGGCGGTCCGGGAAGAAGGTGATGCGGCGGAAGCCTTCCGCTTCGCACTGCGTGAAGAAGTTATGGTTCGACACATACAGGCCGGACAGCGAGGTATTGTCCTGCGGCGCCAGCACGGTCTCGATATCGAGCAGCACCTCATCCGGTGCCTTGGGAATGGTCAGCATGCTGGCCGTCAGCTTGTACTGCGACGGTTTCAGCAGCTTGCCGTTCAGGCGTACCTGCACCAGTTCAATGTGTTCGCCATGCAATTCGATGCTGCGGCTGCTGCTGGCCGGGTTATGGCGCATGCGGATCCGGCTCGCCACCACTGTGCGGGCGGGATCAAGATCGAAACCAAGTTCGACGCTGTCAACCAGGAAGCTGGGCGGCGTGTAATCTTTGCGGTAAATCGTCTGAGGGCTGTCTGTGCGCATAGGGATTTGGGTGGGAGCGGAGGCAAAAGCCTATTTTACCAACACCAGCCCCCCGATAGTCGCGATTCAACTCAGGAATGTTGGATTCCCTTACACGCAGACATACCAGGTAACATTCTGTAATAATGCATGGAAACAAATAGAACTATTCTTATAATACCAAGTGATGAATTGCGTCTACTATCAGGAGATCATGCAATGAAACGATATCTCACCATCATGATGGCCGCATTGACCGTGTTGCTGACCGGATGCGCCACCACCATACGCAGCGATGTGACCGTCTTCCATGAGTGGCCTGCGCAATTGCAGGACAAATCATATGCATTTGAAGCGCCAGCGGCGGAAAACGATACGCTGGAATACCGCAGCTATCAGAACCTGGTGCGCGCGGAACTGGCAAAACACGGCTTCGGCGAAGCTTCCGGCCCTGCGGCAGCCAATTTGCGCGTGGCGATGAATTTTTCCACCGTCGACTATCCTGAGCGCGTGCTGCAAGCCACCGATCCATTCTGGTATGGACCCGGCTACTGGCCTGGCCGCTACGGCTATCGCTACGGCGCATGGCCAGGCTATGGCCGCTTCGGTTACAACCCTTACTGGTATGGTCCGATGGACGTGGAAGAAAGCGTGCGCCATAAATACGAACGCGAATTGCGCGTGACGATCAATGACCGCAACGGCAAGAAACTGTACGACGTGACCGTGCAATCGACCAGCAACAAGCGCGCCACCTCGCAAGTGATGCCGGCCATGGTGGCCAGCGCCTTTGCCGACTTCCCCGGCCAGAGCGGCGTGCCCCGTAAAGTCGAAGTCAAGGTGGAATAACTGAAAGCGCCAGTCAAAACCTACTGCGCGTCGTGATCTACGGCCTGCGATGCTCACTGCCTCGGCGGCCACGTACTTCGTACAGTTGCGCTTCTCGACCGCAGCTCCCTTCCGCTCGCTACGGTTTTGTCAGGCGCGAGAAGTCTGGAGTATTTTTAAGAAACCGGCTTGTGCAGCGATGCGCAAGCCGGTTTTTTCATGTCTACGAATAATATGCCTCGGCGGCAAAAGTGAGCACGCCGATCAGGGCCACGGCCAATACCAACACGATCAACAGGCGGCCGAACTTCGGCGTGCCGTCGTTTTCGCTACCGCCGCTCATGGCACGATGATGGTCGAGCCGGTGGTCTTGCGCCCTTCCAGGTCTGCGTGCGCCTGGGCGACATGGGCCAGGCCGTAGCGCTGGTTGATCTCGATTTTGACTTCACCGCTGCTGACAACACCGAACAGCGAGGCAGACATCTCTTCCAGATTCGCGCGGTTCGATGCATAGCTGAACAAGGCCGGGCGCGTGATGAAGAGCGAACCGCGCGAGGCCAGCTCGCTGAGGGTGAACGCGGGCACGGGCCCGGACGCATTGCCGAAGCTGACCATCATGCCCAGCGGCGCCAGGCAGTCGAGCGAGCCCGTAAACGTATCCTTGCCGATGGAATCGTAGACCACGGAGACGCCCTTGCAACCCGTAATCTCGCGCACGCGCTCGACGAAGTTTTCCCTGTTGTAGTTAATGACGTGGGCCGCGCCATGCGCCTTGGCCAGCGCCGCCTTTTCATCGGAACCGGCCGTGCCGATCAGGTTCACGCCCAGCACCTTCGCCCACTGGCAGGCGATCAGGCCCACGCCGCCCGCCGCCGCGTGAAACAGAATGGTATCGCCCGCCTTCAGCGCCACCGTGCGGTGAAACAGGTATTGCACCGTCAAGCCCTGCAGCATCATGGCGGCTGCCGTATCGAAGCCGATGCGCTCGGGCAGCACCAGCAACAGGGCCGCAGGCAAGTTGCGCTGCTGCGCATACGCGCCATTGATGCGCGCCGCATAGGCCACGCGGTCGCCCACTTTCACTTCCGTGACGCCCTCGCCCACCGCCTCGACGATGCCAGCCCCCTCGACACCTAGGCCATTGGGCAGCGGCTGCGGATACAGGCCCGTGCGGAAATACACATCGATGAAATTGAGGCCGATCGCCTCGTGTTTCACGCGCGCTTCGCCGGGGCCGGGCGGCGGCAGTTCCACATCCACATATTCCATCACGTCCGGGCCGCCCACGCGCTGTACACGGATGGCTTTGGTGGTAATCGTTGCGCTCACAATATGCTCCTTGAAGAAGAATCGGGAAAACGTCAGTCGGCAGCAACGGCCTGCGCCTGCAGCTGCGACAGCACCAGGTGCGCCGAGGACAGATTCGTCGCGCACGCCACGTTGTGTACGTCGCAGGCGCGCACCAGGGCGTTGATGTCCGGCTCGTGCGGCTGCGGCGTCATCGGGTCGCGCAGGAAGATCACGCAATCGATCAAGCCTTCCACCAGCAGGGAGCCGATCTGCAAGTCGCCGCCGAACGGGCCGGAATGCTTGCGCTCCACTTGCAAGCCCAGCTCGTTGATCAGGCGGCCGCCCGTGGTACCCGTGGCCGACAGTTCGCAGCCCTTGAGAAAGTCCAGGTATTCGCCCGCCAGGGTAATCATGTCATCTTTTTTCTTGTCGTGGGCAATCAGGGCGATGCGTGTTTTCATGGTGAGGATCATTTCAGTGGGTGGAGGAATTATTTCTTTTTCGACAGCAAGTAAATACCGGCTAATACAAGGCTGGTGCCAGCCAGTTGCCAGTTGGTGATCGGTTCATCGAGGATCATCGCGCCCAGGAACAGGGTCGAGACGGGGCCGATCATGCCTGCCTGCGAAGCGACGGGCGCGCCGATGCGTTCGACGGCGATCATCGTCATGAAGACGGGCATCACCGTGCAAAAGATGCCATTAAGCAAAGACAAGCCATATACGGGCATGGGCTGGATCAGCAGCTCGACAGGGCGCAGGATGAAGAACTGGGCAATGCAGGCAAAGCTGGCCACGCACATCGCGTAGGAAACGAGCCGCATCGAACCGATGCGTTTCACCAGTTCGCCGGATCCCAGCAGATACACGGCATACGAACAGGCCGATCCCAGCACCAGGGTCGAGCCGAGCGCCACATTGCTGGCGCCACCCTGCAAGTCGTGCACGAAGACCAGCACGATACCGCAATACGAGGTGAGCAGCGCCAGCCATTGGAGGCGGCTGATGCTCTGCTTGAAGTACACGGTGGTAATCAGGAGCACGAAAGTGGGCGTGAGAAACAGAATCAGCCGCTCCAGCCCCACGGAGATATATTGCAGGCCCAGGAAATCCAGGTAGCTGGACAAGTAATAGCCGACCAAACCCAAACCGACGAGGCGCCAACGGTCGCTGGTCGACAGCGGCGGCTCCGTGCGCATCTTCCACCAGGCGATGACGGCGAACACGGGTAGCGAAAAGATCATCCTGAAGGCGATCAGGGTGACGGCGTCGATCTGGTAGCGGTACAGCAGCTTGGCGACGATGGCCTTGGTGGAAAACAACACCGCCCCGCCCACGGCGATGGCCAGGCCACCGAGATAGACGGAACGGGGAAGCGATGTAGGGGTTGCTTGCGGGGGACTGGAGCTCATGCCAAGATTGTAAGGCAAAAGCTGGGGTCAGATCCCCGCAAGCGACAGCGCAAGCCTCTGAGTTAGCGGCATTGAGGGTCTGACCCCATAAATTAGAAACAAATTTAAGACACCACCACCGCCGCCGCGCCCGCCGCCACCGTGGCCGTCGTCACGCGCGCAATCACGTTCGCCGGCGCCGCCGTGCCGATCAGTTTATTCACCTGCTTGAACTGCGCCACCAGCTTGCCCGGCGTCAAGGTGACCACCGTGTAACCCTGCGCATCCGTATTCAAATGCTTGATCCACGGATTGTTGCCCAGGCCGGACAATTGTTGTGCCAGGCCC
This sequence comes from Janthinobacterium darwini, assembly GCF_051380905.1. NCBI lineage: Bacteria > Pseudomonadati > Pseudomonadota > Betaproteobacteria > Burkholderiales > Oxalobacteraceae > Janthinobacterium > Janthinobacterium darwini. The sequence continues at coordinate 71,161 of NZ_JBNYXX010000001.1, read as the reverse complement.
AGCAGGGTGGTATTGAAGTCAGTGCTCGCTTTCAAGCCAGCCTGCACGGCCGCGACCGTTGCATCCAGTTGCGCCTCCGGCACGCCCTTGGCGGCCAGCGCGCCGCGCAGCTGCACGCGCAACTGCTCCAGCAGGCTGTCGACGGTGGGTACGGCTTTGCCCATGGTGTAGTCGAGCAGGTTGACGTCGAGATTGACGGTGCCCAGGCCCGTGACGGGAATCGCCAGCGGGTAGCTGACGAGGGTACCAATGTCGCCCATGCTGCCAGCCGCCGACTTCAGGTAGCTGAAGAAGGAATCCGAGCTGACGCCGGCCGACACCAGGTCCACCATGACGGGCGTGCCGCCGCCTGCCGCGTCGAAATCGTCGCTGACCGTACCGGCAAAGAAGGAGTGGATATCACCCGTGATGGCCACCACATTGCCGATGGCATTCGTTTTCAGGTGCGCCATCAGATTCTTGCGCTCGCTGTTATAGCCATCCCACTGGTCGCAATTAAGCAGGAAGCGCGTGAAGAATGGCGTCAGCGCGGCTTGCTGGCCCGATGCGGCGACAAAGCTCGATGCTGCGCCTTTGGCCTGCACGTCGGGCTTGATCCAGCCAAAGGCGATCACTTGCGCGGCTGCCGTCGGCGAGCCACTGTTGTAGGCGGCCACCGTGATGCCGGCCTGGGCCGCGCTCAAGCCGGCGCCCACGGCAGCGGCGCCCTGTGCGCTGGCATTGGCGGCGGCACCGGCAATGGCCATGGCCGCTGCCTGCGCCACGCTCGCTGAGGCGCCCGCCGTCGAGGCGGCCACGATGGCGCAGGCCAGCGGCACGCTGCCGCCGACCAAAGGCAGGGTGCTGGCAATGGCCTTGCCCACATTCGACATGGCGCTCAGGGCCAGCAAGGTGGCAATCGCATCCGTGCCATTCAAGCCCATGCGCAGCAAGGACACTTCATTGCCCCACAGCTTCCAGGTCGACGTGGCCGCCTTCATCTTGCTTTTCCACCAGTCGCGCTGCGTGCTGCCCAGCATGCCCACCGCTGCCAGCGGGTCGGCACCGGCCTTCGTGGCGGCCGCCATTTTCTGCCCTTCCACGCTGTCGAACAGCGCTTGCGGCACCAGGTAGCGGCTGCCGATGCTGCCCAGCGGCTTGCCCGTGGCGGGGTTGATGGTCGACTCGGCGATCGCATGGTCGGCGCGGTACAGCCGCTCATCCGTCATCACCAGCTGCATCAGTTTGCCGAACTGGAAATCGCGGTAAATCTGGATGTTCTGGAACGTTGTCGCGGCGGCATCGAAGGTGACGTCGGCCGGCATGTATTCGAACCAGGCCTGGTTGGCGCTGCGGCGACGATTTGGCTGATGCAGGTCGCTGCCATCGGCTGCCACGATGTTTTCATAGGTTGAGGCGTCCTGCCAGGCGTCGTCCGTGAATTCGTGGTCATCCCAGATGGCGATGAAGGCGAAGCGCTCGTGCACGGCTTGCAGGCGCGTGTCGGTACGGTACTTCTTGTACAGGTAGCGGTAGTCGGCCACCGTGGTCGCGTACTTGGCGCCCGCGCTGCCGCTTTTAAACGTGCCGTCCGGCAACTTCAGCTGGTCGTGCCGGCTTTCCACGGCGCCGCTCTGGAAGGCCTCGCCCACCGTTTCATAGATGTAATCGCCCAGGTGGACGATGAAATCGAGCGATTCGTTGGCGGCGATGTGCGACAGCGCGCCCCAGTGGTTGATGCTCCAGTCCTGGCACGTCAGGTAGGCGAACTGCAACTGGCTCACGTCGGCCGTGGCGGCAGGGGCCGTCTTGAAGCGGCCCACGTTCGAGCGCACGTCGCCGGCGATGAACTGGTAAAAATACACCTGGCCCGGCTGCAAGCCCGTCACTTTGTGGCGCAGGGTATTGTCGAAATCGGCTTTCAGCGGCAATTTCGCATCGACGATGGGTGTGCCGGCCAGGGCCGTATTGCTGCCCAGGGCGGCCGTATTGTCCGCCACGCTGACGATCAGGCGTACAGCGACCTCTTCCTTGCCGGCCACGGCGGGCGCGACGGCATCGAAGCTGGCGGGCACGACGCGCGTCCACAGCATGGCGCTGTCGGCGCGCGGATCGCCCGAGGCCACGCTTTGCGGGAATTTCCAGTCGCTGCCCGATGCCAGCGGCACGCCAGGATCGCTGTAATCGGTGCTGCCGCAGGCGGCGAGGCCGACAGTGGCGACAGAAACAGTGATAAAACCGCCCAATTTCAGAAATTGCCGTCTATCCATTTGACTTGCCATGATGTCGCGCCCTTAATCTTGATTATTGGAGTGGTGGGATGATGCATAACATGAAAGCGCATCACTTTAACAACAAAATGTGTCGGCTTGATGACGGGGCCATGCCGCTTCGCAGGGGGGCAATATGCTAAAATGTCGGCCACAATTGAACACCCGTCTAAGGAAGATTCGACATGGCAGGACATAGCAAATGGGCCAATATCAAGCATAAAAAGGCTGCCACCGATGCCAAGCGCGGCAAAATCTGGACGCGCCTGATCAAGGAAATCACGGTCGCGGCCCGCATGGGCGGCGCCGATATCGCGGCCAATCCGCGCCTGCGCCTGGCGGTCGACAAGGCGGCCGACGCGAATATGCCGAAAGACAACGTCCAGCGCGCAATCAACCGCGGCAGCGGCGGCGTCGATGGCGCCAACTACGAAGAAGTGCGCTACGAAGGCTACGGCGTGGGCGGCGCGGCCGTCATCGTTGAATGCATGACCGACAACAAGGTCCGCACGGTGGCCGAAGTGCGCAACGCCTTCAACAAGAATGGCGGCAACATGGGCAATGAAGGCTCCGTCGCCTTCATGTTCCAGCACTGCGGCCAGTTGCTGTTCGCGCCGGGCACCGATGAAGACAAGCTGATGGAAGCAGCCCTGGAAGCGGGTGCCGACGACGTCATCGCCGACGAGGAAGGCGGCTTCGAAGTGCTGACCCCCGTGCACGATTTCGCCACCGTCAAGGAAGCGCTGGAAGCGGCCGGCTTCAAGGCCGAAGTGGCCGAAGTCATCATGAAGCCGGCAACGGAAACCGTGTATGCGGGCGACGACGCCATCAAGATGCAAAAACTGATCGATGCGCTGGAACTGCTGGACGACGTCCAGGAAGTCTTCACCAATGCATTGATAGAGAATTAATCACTTCGCACACAAGGGCGGCACCGCCGCCCTGCAACCCACACTGAACGAACGGTCCCTATGAAAATTCTGGTAGTCGGCTCTGGCGGCCGCGAACACGCCCTGGCCTGGAAACTGGCCCAGTCCGAACGCATACAGATGGTGTATGTCGCGCCGGGTAACGGCGGCACCGCGCGCGATGCGCGCCTGGTCAATCTCGATATCAGCGACCCGCAATTGCTGGCCGACTTCGTTCAGCAAGAACACATCGGTCTCACGGTCGTCGGTCCGGAAGTGCCGCTGGCGGCGGGCATTGTCAACCTGTTCCGCTCGCGCGGCCTGAAAATCTTCGGCCCGACGAAAGAAGCGGCGCAGCTGGAGTCGTCGAAAGACTTCGCCAAGGCTTTCATGCAGCGCCACGGCATCCCGACAGCCGCCTACCAGACGTTCTCTGACGTCGCGCCAGCGCATGCCTACATCGATGCCATGGGTGCACCGATCGTCATCAAGGCCGACGGCCTGGCCGCCGGCAAGGGCGTCGTCGTTGCCATGACCCTCGAAGAAGCGCATCAGGCAGTTGACATGATGCTGTCTGACAATCAGTTCGGCGACGCAGGCGCGCGCATCGTCATCGAGGAATTCCTCGCCGGCGAAGAAGCCAGCTTCATCGTCATGTGCGACGGCAAGAACATCCTGCCGCTGGCCACCAGCCAGGACCATAAACGACTGAAGGATCACGACCAGGGCCCGAACACGGGCGGCATGGGCGCGTACTCGCCGGCACCGATCGTCACGCCGGCCATGCATGCGCGCGTCATGCGCGAGATCATCGTGCCGACCATCCAGGGCATGGCCAAGGATGGCATCACGTTCACGGGCTTCCTGTATGCGGGCCTGATGATCGACGACAAGGGCACGCCGAAGACGCTGGAATTCAACTGCCGCATGGGCGACCCGGAAACGCAGCCCATCATGGCGCGCCTGAAAACCGACCTGGTCACCGTCATGGAACATGCCGTGAACGGCACGCTCGACGCGGTGGAACTGGAATGGGACCGCCGCACGGCTGTCGGCGTCGTCATGGCTGCCGCCGGCTACCCGGACGATCCCGTCAAGGGCACGCCGATCGGCGACATCCCGGCCGAAACGGCCGACTCCGTCACCTTCCATGCGGGCACCCGCATCGAGGGCGAGCGCCTGGTCACCAACGGCGGCCGCGTGCTGTGCGTGGTGGGCCTGGGCGACAGCATCAAGATGGCGCAGAAGCAGGCGTATGAAACCGTGGAAAAAATCCATTTCGACGGCGCGCAGTACCGCCGCGACATCGGCTGGCGCGGTTTGAAGCATTGATCACCCCATAGTGATCACACGGCGGGCCGGCGCGGAATCATCCGCCCCGGCCCGTTTTCATTTTGATTGTCATTGCCCATCCCTCTCCTTGAGCACTGCTGCCGGCCTTGCCGCACCCGATAAGGATGCCCCGCTGAGTCCCCTGATCTGGCTGATCCTCGCTGCCGGCCTCGCCTGATACTGGTTCAGCAGCTATGCCTGGCCGGAAAGAACCCCAGGCTGCCTGGCCACCTCGCCTGGCATGGCGGCTTTGCGCAGCAGGGCCAGCCCATCGGGCGCGAGCGGTGAAATGGCAAGAACTGGCCAGTAATACCGCAGTTCAGGAAAGAACTGGATCAGGCACAGATTCAATAGTGCGCTAGGGAAAGGAGATTGCATTGTAAAGTTTATCATCTTGGTTCCTGATCACCCCCCTCCCGATGACAAGCAATCTACCTGTGTCCCCGCATACTTCTGTCGAGGCGCTGCACGTGCTGAAGCTGCTCACGCGCCGCCAGCGCGAGCAGGCGCTGGCGCATCCCGACTTGCCACAGCTCGCCATCGGTACGCCGCTACCCGACACCTTGATGTGGTTGTACCGGCGCCAGATCGTTACGTCCGAGGATGTGACAAGCCTGTCCTTGAGCGTGGCGCGCCACTTCAGCGGCGATGAGCTGGCACTGCGTTTGTCGATATTGCAGCAGCTGGTGGAAGTGCTCAATCGCGTATCGCTCGATCATCTGCGTGACGACATGCTGATCACGCCGGAGCTGTACCAGCGGGCACTGGCACACCTGCCCGGCGACGTTTTGCTGCCCACGCCGGGCGAGGCGCTGAACTGGATGCTGCATGTGGGACTGCTGCCGCGCGCAGAATTCAAGTCCATGGCCCGGCGCATCGAGTCCGGCGGCAGTGATGAGGCAAAGCGCGTGATCCAGCATGCGCAAGGGCGCCAGGATGAACATAAAAAGGCGGTACGCGGCGTGATCCTCGATGGCCTGTTTCCCGGTTCGCGCCTGACCTGGGTAATCGTCGCGCCGCTGGCGCTTGCCGGCATGGCCTGGTACCTGCTCAGCGGCAATTCTGTGCCCGAGTGCGACTCCACCAACACGATCACCACCGTGACGCGCATGCTCAACAAGGCGGCGCCGGAAGGCACGGGCAAAGCAAGCCTGCACGACGTGAAAGAAGCGGGTTACGCCTCGAAACAAAATATCCGTGGCTGCCTGGCCACGATAGCACTCGATGGCGAGAAGATGGACTATGCCTATACCGTCGCGCGCGACGACAGCAGCAGCAAGAGCCGCATCAGCTATGTGGGCGCGCAACCGTTGCTGGTCCAGGCGCGCTTTGGCAAAATCCAGGATGGCGACTTTGCCCAGCAAGCCAAGCCCCTGGGACGCGAGGCGATGGAAAAAGCGTTTCGCGCCGGCATGGATGGAGCGCGCATCATGCCCCAGCCACGGCAAGCGTTTTCGCTGACGCGATCGATGGAGCGCACGCGCGAAATCGCCGAAATCGAACCGCTGGCGCCATGCAAGGAAATCTCGCCGGGCGTATATTCCTGCCGCCTGCTGATCGAAAGCAATGACGCCGTGCTGAGCATGCTCAACGGCGGATCGGCGGTCATGCTGGAAGGCGACTTCACCTTCCAGCGCAGCAGCGCAGAAAGCGCCGGCAAGGGCTGGTCGGTGACGCCGCAATTTGCCGGCGAACTGCGCCAGGCCAAAGTAAAAGAGTAAGTCCATGCATATCGAACCGCCTCACGCATCGCTGGGCCAGCTGCACCAGCTTGGCCTGATCACCGCACAGGAACTGGACGAGGCCAATTCGGAACGCAATGTCGCCGCCCATGAGCGCCTGCACCCGCCCGAGGATCCGGTCGACATGCCGGAACTGGCGCAGGACGCCGATCTGGTCAGCACCCTGGGCTGGCTGCTGCTCACCGATCTGCTGCCCAAGAATGACTTCGACAAGCGCGTGGCCAGACTGCCACCCCGGCAACAGGCGCTTGCAGCTGAGGGGGTGCGGCACTACAACCGCCGCGAGGTCGACGCCCTGTACGAACTCGATTTGCTGAACCAGTTCCAGCGCGATGCGGCACACGCGGCGGTGCCAGCCGACCGCATGTTCTATTCAGCTTGGATCGCCATGCGCTGGCTGGTGGTCAACGGCGTCCTGCCGACGCCGCAGTTCGAGGCGCTCGAAGAGCGCGTGCGCACACACGGCAGCGAACTGGCGCGCGAAATCATGCAAGCGGCCAGGCTGCGGCACGGCCACGACATTATTCCTTACAAGCGCCCGCCGGCATGGAAAGGCGCCTTGATCGTGCTGGGCATGATACTGGTGATGTCGGTGATTTACCGCGCCGTCACAGGATGGCTAGCATGAGCAGCGATCCGCGCCTCAAGCCGCTCGGCGAACTCCAGCATCTGGGCCTGATCAACAGTGACGAATACGACGACACGCTGGCCGAGCTGCAAATCATCGAACTGCAGCGAGCGCACAATGCCGCCGAAGACATCGATGTACCCGAACTGGCGATGACTGCGGACCAGGTCAAGACGCTGGCTTGGCTACTGAGCACGGAACTGGTGCCCGAGAACCGTTTTTTCCAGATGCTGCACAAGCTGCCCGTCGGCGACCAGCGCCGGCAACTGGCCACCGCAGCGCTGCAGCAGGTGAACCGCGAGGCGGTCGACACGCTGTACGACGAAAACGTGATCAACCAGTGGCAGCGCGACGCTTTTCATGACTGCTTGCCGGACGACTGCCTGACCGCCTCGCCCGTGGCGGCCTTGCGCCATATGCTGAAACAGGGCACCTTGTCGCAGCAGGATTACCAGACGATGCAAACGCGCGTGCGTTCGCATGGCTCGGCACTGGCACGCGTGATCGTCGACGCCGCCGGCAAACCGCCGACCCGGTATGGCCGGCGCGCAGCGCGCCCCTTGCACGTGATGCTGGTGGCGGCCACGCTGGTGATGCTGATGGTCGTGGCGGTTGCGGGGCAGTTGTGGTTCAAGCGCGAGCAGCCAGCGCCGGCCGCGCAGCCGGCCGACACGGTCGAACGCACGGACTTGCAGCAGCGCGCCGCGGACGTCGTCGAAGGTGCCCGCCAGCCGGGCGCGGATGCGCCCCAGTTCGAGGTGCAGCTGATACAGGGCAAGGCGCCGCCAACCAGGCCCTGAATCCTCGACAGCAAGCCCATCGCCGGTTTTGCTATCACAAAAATCCGTTACAGGGTACAATCCGTCCTTACTTTTTTATTCCGGCCTCGTCGGCCCACGCGATGTCGTCAACTCCCTCTCCTTCGGCCGTCAAGGCGTATTTGCTCGATTTGCAAAGCCGTATCGTGCAGGCGCTCGAAGCGCAGGATGGCAAGCCTTTTCTGACCGATACCTGGCAACGTCCCGAGGGCGGTGGCGGTATTTCGCGGCTGATCGAGGAAGGCAATGTGTTCGAGCGTGGCGGCGTGAATTTTTCGCACGTCACCGGCGCCGCACTGCCGCCATCGGCCGCGGCCGCGCGCCCTGAATTGGGTGGCAAGGCATGGGAAGCAATGGGCGTGTCGCTGGTGCTGCATCCGCGTAATCCCTACGCACCAACGGTGCACATGAACGTGCGCTTTTTCAGCACGGTGAATGCCGATGGCGCCCCCGTATGGTGGTTCGGCGGCGGCATGGACCTGACGCCGTACTACGGCGACGCGGGCGACGTGAAGCACTTTCACCAGGTGTGCCATGATGCGCTGGCGCCGTTTGGCGCGGAGCTGCATCCGAAGTTCAAGCAGTGGTGCGACGATTATTTCTACCTGAAACACCGGCGCGAAGCGCGCGGCGCCGGTGGCATCTTCTTCGACGACTTCAATGCCCTGGGCTTTGACAACAGCTTTGCGATGCTGCGCAGCGCCGGCGATGCCTTCATCGACGCCTATGTGCCGATCCTGGCACGGCGCAAGGACACGCCCTACGGCGAACGCGAACGCGATTTCCAATGCTACCGGCGCGGACGCTATGTCGAGTTCAATCTGGTGTTCGACCGCGGCACCCTGTTCGGGCTGCAATCGGGCGGACGCACCGAGGCGATCCTGATGTCGATGCCGCCCGTGGTCAAGTGGCGTTACGACTGGCACCCGGAAGAGGGCAGTCCCGAAGCGGCGTTGTATACTGACTTCCTCGTGCATCGCGACTGGCTGCAGGCGTGAAGGAAAGTGGTACGGCATGCGTGGCGCTACTCGGTGGCAGCTACGACCCGGTGCATATGGGCCATGTCGCGCTGGGCACGCATTTTTCCTGCCTGCTGCACGCCGATGAACTGCGCGTGATTCCGGCCGGCGCGCCCTGGCAAAAGGGTAACTTGGGCGCCAGCGGCCAGCAGCGCGCCGAGATGGCCAGCCTGGCGTTTGCCGGCCTGCCCCTGCCGGTCGTGGTCGACCGCCAGGAAATCGAGCGCAGCGAACATGGCCAGGCCAGCTACACCATCGATACCTTGCGCCAGGTACGCGCCGAGCTGGGAGCGCGCGCTTCCATCGTTTTCCTGATGGGCGCCGACCAGCTGCAGCGGCTCGCGACTTGGCGCGAATGGCAGCAATTATTTGAATACGCGCATATCTGCGTCGCGGCCCGCCCCGGCTTCGCGCTGAATGACACCGCAGTGCCGCAAGTGGTCGCCGAAGAATTTTCGCGCCGCCTGGGGTCACTGGAAAGCATCCGCAACACGCCGCACGGTCTGACTTATCTGGCACAGGACTTCGCGGTGGATATCTCCGCCACCGAAATACGTGCGGCATTACAACGGGGGAATCGGGCAAACTCGCTTGTTTCCCCGCTAGTGCTAGACTATATTGAACAACACAATTTATACAAAAGCTAAATGGACATCAAAAAACTGCAAACTCTCGTCGTTGACGCCCTTGAAGACGTCAAAGGCCAAGACATCGCCGTATTCGAAACGAGTCACCTGACCAGCCTGTTCGACCGCATCGCGATCGTCTCCGGCACCTCGAACCGTCAAACCAAGGCGCTGGCCGCCTCGGTACGCGACAAGGTCAAGGACGCCGGCGGCCAAATCATCGGCATGGAAGGCGAGGAAACGGGTGAATGGGTGCTCGTCGATCTGGGCGACATGATCGTTCACATCATGCAAGCGCCTATCCGCGCTTACTACCGTCTGGAAGAAATCTGGGGCGACACCCCGGTCAAGCTGGGTGCCGCCAAGCGCGCGCCGAAAAAAGCGGCCGGCGACGAGCCGAAAAAGGTCAGCGGCCATCTGGCAGCGAGCAAGGCCAATGTGGAAGCTTCGCCCGTGATCGAGAAAAAGACACCGGCCAAGAAAGCCACGGCAGCCACCGCCGCCAAGAAAGCCCCGGCGAAAAAAGCCGCCGCTTCCAAAGCCGTCGGCAAGACCGTGAAAGTCGCGCCTACCAAGACCGAAGCAGCTGCAGTGAAAGCCTTGAAAGCACTGCCAGAGAAAAAAGTGCGCGCCCCACGCGCGGCCAAGCCGGCAGCCGATGCTGCACCGGCAAAAACCGTGATCAAGCGTATCAAAAAAGTCGAAGCGTAAGCCTCGATGCAGCTCATCATCGCTGCAGTCGGCCATAAAATGCCGGCCTGGATAGAGACGGGCTTCGCGGAATACGCGAAGCGCATGCCGCCGGAACTGCGCATCGTGCTGAAAGAAATCAAGCCGGTGGAACGTTCCGGCAGCAAGACCGCCGCCACGGCGATGGCGCTGGAACGCGAACGCATCGAAGCCGTCCTGCCCAAGGGCGTGCGCATCATCGCCCTCGACGAACGCGGCAAGGACCTGACCAGCGTAGGTCTGTCGCAGCAATTGATGGCGTGGCAGCAGGATGGCCGTGATACGGCCTTCCTGATCGGCGGCGCCGACGGCCTCGATCCGCAACTCAAGGCGCGTGCTGAAGGCATGCTGCGCATTTCCAGCATGACCCTGCCGCACGGCGTGGTGCGGGTGATCCTTGCCGAGCAGTTGTACCGCGCCTGGTCGATCACGCAAAACCACCCCTACCATCGTGTCTGACCCCCATGAAAACGGCTGATCACAAGATCTACCTTGCTTCCAAAAGTCCGCGCCGGCGCGAACTGCTGCGCCAGATCGGCATCGATTTCGAATTGCTGCTGCTGCGCAGCGACGGCCCGCGCGGCGCCGACGTCACCGAGGAAGTCCTCGCTGGCGAATCGGCGCTCGACTATGTCGCCCGCGTGTCGAATGAAAAAGCCGCCTTTGCCTGGGACCTGGTGCGCCGCCGCCACCTGACCCCGCGTCCCGTGCTGGCGGCCGACACTACCGTCACCATCGACGGCATCATCCTCGGCAAGCCGGCCGACCGCCTTGAGGCCGTGGCCATGCTGCAGCAACTGTCGGGCCGCACGCACCAGGTACTCACCTCGATCGCCGTGCACTACAAGGACTTCGCCGAGCAGCGCACGCAGGTGTCGCAAGTGCGCTTCGGCGCGTTGACGCCCGCCGCCATCGCCGCGTATTGCGCCACGCCAGAACCGTACGACAAGGCCGGCGGCTACGGCATCCAGGGCAGCGCAGCGCTGTTTGTCGAGCATATCGAAGGCAGCCATTCCGGCATCATGGGCCTGCCTCTTTACGAAACTGCACAGTTGCTAAGGCTGGCGGGTTTGCCCCTGCCCTGATCCCGGGTATGATGTCATTCGTTGCCTCCACTCCCCGCCTCCATGAACGAAGACATCCTGATCAATATCACGCCGCAAGAAACGCGCGTCGCCCTCATCCTGCAGGGCGCCGTGCAGGAATTGCACATCGAGCGCACGCTCACGCGCGGCCTGGCTGGCAATGTGTATTCCGGCAAAGTGGTGCGGGTGTTGCCAGGAATGCAATCGGCCTTCATCGACATCGGCCTGGAGCGCGCCGCCTTTTTGCACGTGGCCGACATCTGGGAAGCGCGCGGCCACGATGGCCAGAACGCGACACCGGCGCCGATCGAAAAAATCCTGTTCGACGGCCAGGTGCTGACGGTTCAGGTGATCAAGGACCCGATCGGCACCAAGGGGGCGCGCCTGTCGACGCAGATTTCCATCGCCGGGCGCATGCTGGTGTACCTGCCGCAAGACAAGCACATCGGTATCTCGCAGAAAATCGAAAAGGAAGCGGAGCGCGAGCAATTGCGCGTGCGTCTGCAAAGCCTGCTGCCGCCCGATGAAAAGGGCGGCTACATCGTGCGCACCATGGCCGAGGACGCTTCTGACGCGGACCTGAAGGCGGACGTCGACTACCTGCGCAAGACCTGGAGCACCATCACACACGGCGCGCGCACGCGTCCCGCCACCAGCCTGCTGCACCAGGACTTGAGCCTGGCGCAGCGCGTGCTGCGCGACTTCGTCGGCGATGAAACGGCCACCATCCAGGTCGACTCGCGCGAAAATTATGTGAAATTGCGCGAATTCGCGGAAATCTACACACCCAGCGAACTGACGCGTTTGCAGCACTACACGGGCGAGCGCCCCCTATTCGATTTATATGGCGTGGAAGAAGAAATCCTGCGCGCGCTGGGGCGCAGAGTCGACCTGAAATCGGGCGGCTACCTGATCGTCGACCAGACGGAAGCGATGACCACCATTGACGTCAACACGGGTGGCTTTGTGGGCGGGCGCAATTTTGCCGACACCATCTTCAAGACCAACCTGGAAGCAGCGCACGCCATCGCGCGCCAGCTGCGCCTGCGCAACCTGGGCGGCATCATCATCCTCGACTTCATCGACATGGACAACGCCGAGCACCGCAACGCCGTGCTGGCCGAGCTGAAACGCACACTGTCGCGCGACCGCACCAAGGTGTCGGTGAGCAATTTCTCGCCGCTGGGCCTGGTGGAAATGACGCGCAAGCGCACGCGCGAGTCGCTGGCCCACATCCTGTGCGAACCGTGCCCAGCCTGCGCCGGCAAGGGTCAAGTCAAGACCTCTCGCACGATCTGCTATGAAATCCTGCGCGAACTGTTGCGCGAGGCAAAACAGTTCAACCCGCGCGAGTTCCGCATCCTCGCGTCACAGGAAGTGGTCGATCTATTCCTGGAGGAAGAATCGCAGCACCTGGCCATGCTGGGCGACTTCATCGGCAAGAAGATTTCGCTGCAGGTGGAAAACGCCTACCACCAGGAGCAGTACGACGTCATTTTGATGTAGTCATGCCCGGCACTGCTTCCTTCTGGCGCGACCCGTTTTTACCCCATGTGGAGAGCCGGCGCGCCTGCCACAGCCGGGCGTGCTACAAGCCCCACAGCCATCCCACATTTTCCATCGGCGCCGTCGACGCGGGCGCCAGCGTATTCACGGGCAGCCATGGCCGCCAGAGCGCTCTCAGCGCCGGCAGCCTGGTGCTGGTACCAGCCGGCTGCGTACACGCCTGCAATCCCCTGCCTGACACCCTCTGGAGCTACCAGATGCTGCATCTCGATGCAGTATGGCTACAGGGCAAGGTGCCGCAGCTGTGCATGGACAACGCCAGCGTGCTGCATGCTCCCGTCCTGTACGCGCAATTCTGCAGCATGAATGCGCTGCTGTTTTCCAGCGCCGGCACGCACGCGAAAAACGCCGCACTGCTGGCATTCCTGCACGCTTGCGTCAACGCCAGCGAGACGACGCCCCTTCCCTCCGGGATGGCAGTCATACCTGCACAGCTGCGCCCCGTCCTGCAGCGACTCCAGGGGCAGCCGCCGGCCAGCCTGGAACACCTGTCGCAACTGGCTGGCATGAGCCGCTACCAGCTGATCCGCGCCTTCCGTGCCGCCACCGGCATGACGCCGCATGCGTATCAGCTGAACCTGAGCGTGAACCGCGCGCGCCATCGCTTGCATGCAGGCGTGGCGCTGGCCGATATCGCCTGTGAACTCGGCTTTGCGGATCAGAGCCATCTGCAGCGCGTCTTCAAGGCGCATGCGGGCACCACCCCAGGGCGCTATCGCGGCTGAAGCGCCTGCAATTTTCTTCAATACAGGCTGTAGCCAGCCCCTGCATACTCGCGCATCGCCATTGCCGGAGCCGACTTACATGCAGGATTTCTTCTTTATCGCCGCCGCCCACTTCCTGGCCCTGCTGTCGCCCGGTCCCGATTTTTTCCTCGTCGCCCGCAGCGCGCTGGCGCAGGGCTGGCGCGGCGCGGTGGGCGCCTGTGTCGGCATTACGCTGGCCAATGGTGTGTTTATCGTCGCAGCGTTTGGCGGCTTGTCGGTGCTGCAAGCGGACAGCAAAACCTTTGTTATGGTGCAACTGGCGGGTTGTGGCTATCTTTTCTACCTGGGCTGGCTGTTCCTGCGCCATGCAGGCAAGGGCAGCCTGGAAGCCGTGTCTGCCGCCGGCAAGGCGCACTGGCGCGGCGGTGTTGTGATGGGGTTTGTCTGCGCCATCCTGAACCCGAAGAATGCGCTGTTCTATGTCAGCCTGGCCACCGTGCTGGCCAGCAGGCAGACGAGCCACGGTGCGATGGTGGCGTATGGCGCCTGGATGGTCTTTGCCGTACTGGCGTGGGATATGGCGGTGGCGCTGGCGATCGGCAGCGCCACGCTGCGCCAGCGCTTTGCGCGCGCGCTACCGCTGCTGGAACGGTTATCTGGCGTCATGCTGATCGTGCTGGCGGTGGCGCTGCTGGCGAATATCGCCAGCAGCAGCGTCTGACGGGTCAGGCGGGCAGCGGGTCCAGATAAAACACGGCATACACTTTCAAGGGCGTGGTTTCCGTCGCCTTTTCCGAGCGCACGACGGAGCAGTCGTCGGCGGCCATGCTGCGCCAGTTCTGGATGCCGGCCTTGGCAAACATGGCGTGGGCCGGGGCATTCGCGGCCAGGTCCAGCACCAGGCAGGCGTTGCGCGGGCCGGCGCCGTAGTTGACGGCGCGGATCTCGATGCCGAAGGTCGTCATCCATGGTTCCCACAGGCCTTTTTCCTTGCCAGCGGCAATACGGTCCAGCATTTCGCCAAACGTCAGGCCTTTCTTGACGGTATCGCGCAATGCTTGTAACGACGGCGCCTGGCGCGGGTCAGGCTGCTTGTTGCCGGCGCGGATCTCGGCGATCGCTTTCAATTCCTTGATGATGGCCGCGTCGCGCTCCGTGTAGTCGCGCATGCGTGCGTAAAACTCGGCGTCCAGGAAGGGATTGACGGTCAGCTTGACGGCGCCCTCTTCGCGGCGTTTGGGGGAAGGCGTGGTGGTTTTGGTCATGGCGATGGAGGGCAAAATACGTTGAGGGGCGCCAGTGTACCACCTTGCAGCGGGGCGGCCCCAGGCGTTGCATCAGCCCCTGGGGGCGGCAGTCGATTCACGCACCACCAGTTCGGGTTTCAGGCGCACGTCGAGCACGGGGGAATCGGGCGAATCGATGGTTTGCAGGATCAGCCGGGCCGCTTCCGTGCCGATGCCATGGTGGCGGATGCGGATGGTGGTCAGGGGCGGACGGATCATGTCCATGTAAGGCATGTCGTTGTGGCCCAGCACGGAAATATCTTCGGGGCAGCTCAAACCCAGTTCGCGGATGGCATCGTAGCAGCCGATGGCCACCAGGTCGCTGCCTGTCACCACGGCCGTCGTCTGTGGCGACTGGCGCAGCAGTTCCAGCAGTGCTGCCTTGCCGCATTCGCGTGAATAGCCGCTGCTTTCAAAGACAAACGCCTGCGAAGGATCGAGTTCGCTGGCCTGGATGGCGGCCAGGAAACCCAGGCGGCGCACGTGGCCCGTGGACAGGTTTTCCGGACCGGCAATGTGCGCGATATGGCGGTGGCCCAGCGCCAGCAAGTGCTCCACGGCCAGGCGCATGCCGACCACGTCGTCGCTGACGACGCAGGAAGCGACGCCCGTCTCGTCGCTGCGGTTGACAGTGACGACAGGCACATTCTGGTCGATGCACATCTTGATGACGGGATCGTGGCGGCGCGCCGTGGCCAGGATCAGGCCATCGACCTGCTGCCCCAGCAGCCGGTTGATGACGAACAGCTGCTCTTCCTCATCGGCGCCCACATTGGCGACGATGGCCAGGTAGCCATGCTTGCGCAAGCCTTCCTCGATGCCCAGCAGAATCGGTGGAAACACAGCATTGGTAATGTCGGGCAAGACCACGCCGATGATGCGCGACTTGCGCGTGACGAGCGTAGAGGCGGCGCGGTTGGGCCGGTAGCCGAGCCGGCCCGCCTCGGCAAGCACGCGCGCAGCCACCTCGGCGCTGACCATTTGCCGCGTTGCCGGGTTCATCACGCGCGAGACGGTGGAAAAGTGCACGCCGCTGGCCCGCGCGACGTCACTTAAAGTGGGGTTCTTGTTTGTCATGGGCTTCCCGGATCGCAATACCGTGATTTTATCGTAAAAATTCCCCATTCCGTCAAAAACCGAGCAAACGCTTGCATTGAAATAAAGCCGTTGCCCAAAGCGGTTTTGGGACTCTTAAGCACAATCCAGCCTTGACAGCGTGCAAACGCTTGCATACCATGGCCCGGATTGACCACTCGGGCCCTGTATGCCCTTCCCAGAATTCTTATGTCTACTTCCCACAGCAAGCACGCCGACCAGAACGGCGAAACCTTCAACCTGAAAGAAGCCGCCCTCGCCTATCACGCCGAACCCCGCGCAGGCAAGATTTCCGTCACGCCAACCAAACCGCTGGGCGACGCCCGCGCCCTGACCCTGGCGTACTCGCCGGGCGTGGCCTTCGCCTGCGAAGCCATCGTGGAAGATCCGCGCACGGCCGGCATCTACACCTCGCGCAGCAACCTGGTGGCCGTGATCACGAATGGCACGGCGGTGCTGGGCCTGGGCGATATCGGCCCGCTGGCCAGCAAACCGGTCATGGAAGGCAAGGCTTGCCTGTTCAAGCAATTTGCCGACGTCGATGTGTTCGACATCGAACTGGCCGAGAACGATCCCGACCTGTTCATCGACACCGTGGTGCGCATGGAGCCGACCTTCGGCGGCATCAACCTGGAAGACATCAAGGCGCCGGACTGCTTCTATATCGAGCAGCAATTGCGCAAGCGCATGAACATTCCCGTCTTCCACGACGACCAGCACGGCACGGCCATCATCGTCGCGGCCGGCATCCTGAACGGCCTGGAGCTGGTGGGCAAGGATATCGGCAACGTGAAAGTGGCCGTCTCGGGCGCCGGCGCCGCCTCGATCGCCTGCCTCGACTTGCTCGTCTCGCTGGGCCTGAACAAGTCGCTGCTGAAGGTATGCGACAGCCAGGGCGTGATCTACCCGGGCCGCGATGCCAGCATGGAAGAGAACAAGGCGCGCTACGCGAATGACACGAGCGACCGTGACCTGGCCGATGCCATGGTCGGTGCCGACATCTTCATCGGCGTCTCGAAGGGCGGCGTGGTGAGCGCGCAGATGGTCGAATCGATGGCCGCCAAGCCGCTGATTTTCGCCCTGGCCAACCCCCATCCGGAAATCGCCCCGGAAAAAGTGCATGCCGTGCGCGACGACGCCATCGTCGCCACGGGCCGCTCGGATTACCCGAACCAGATCAACAACGTGCTGTGCTTCCCGTACATCTTCCGCGGCGCGCTCGACGTGGGCGCCACCACCATCAACGAAGAGATGAAGCTGGCCTGCGTGCGCGCCATCGCCGCGCTGGCAAAAGAACCGTTGCCGGGCCACACCACCAGCGCGCTGACGCCGCTGCAACTGATTCCGTCGCCGTTCGACGAGCGTCTGCGCAGCTGGGTCGCGCCTGCCGTATCGCAAGCGGCCATCGCCACCGGCGTGGCTACCCGCGTACCGGCCAGCGCCTGATACGCATGACAGGCCTGCCGGCCTTGGCAAATTAACGGCAAGTTACCATTGCTTACAAAAAAAACCATGGCTAAAAACCATGGTTTTTTTCATTTTTGCCCTTGAAACCGCCTAAATAGCTATACGGAAGCATATTTCTCAGGGGCGTTCCTGCCAGTGCCTTCGATTACAATGATGCCTACTTTATGTTGCTACATTTGCCAGGATGGCGATGATGTGCGTTACCAAGGATTTTCATGCTCGGCCTGACTTCTGTTTCTGTTTTTCTTTTCTTGGCATTGGCGCTGGCTGTCAATAGCGGATATTCATTCGGAGCCCTGACCCTTCTGCTCGCCAGCACCTTCCTGCTATGGAAACGTCCCCGCCTGAATCTGCAACGCCAGGATTATCTGATGCTCGGCGCCCTGCTGCTGTACTTCCTCATCTTTTCCGCCAATATGCTGTACCACGGCGATCCGGCACGCGAACTCGACATGCCCCTGCGGGCGCTGCTGGCTATACCCGTACTGCTGCTGCTGATTGCCTATCCACCGCGGCCTGAGGCGTGGTGGGGCGGTTTGGCAATCGGCGCTATCGCGGGCGCCGCCTTGGCTGCCACACAATATATCCCAAGCAGCCCCTTCCGGCCACAGGCCGCCACCAGCAATGCTATTCACTATGGCAATGTCAGCATGCTGTTTGGCATGTTATCGTTATGTGGGCTCGAATGGGCCATCAAACAGCGCCACCGAATCGCCTGGAGCGTATTAGTGCTGGCCGGCGGCCTTATCGGAATTTTCGGCTCCGTTATCAGCGGCAGCCGCGGCGGCTGGCTGGCGCTGCCCGTCTGTGGATGCATATTTGTCGTCCACTATGCGAGAACACGCGGCAAGCACTATATGACTGGGCTGGTGGCGGTGCTACTGGCCGTGGCCGTACTGTCTTACGCAGTGCCCAATTCACCTGTGCTTGAGCGAGCGGCAGATGCCGTAGAAGATTTGAAAAAATTTGAAGACAGCGACAACGTCAGCACGTCCGTCGGCCAAAGGCTGGAAATGTGGCGTACCGCACTCACTTTATCAAATGACCATATATGGCTAGGCATGGGGCGTAACGGCTACTTAGAGGCAAAGCAAGAGCTGTCGGCCGAAGGAAAAATGAGCGAGATCGTCCTGAATTACACCAATGCGCATAACGATTACATCGACTCCCTGGTCAAGCGTGGCATCTTCGGCTTGCTGGCCCTGCTGCTGCTTTTCCTGCTGCCGTTGACCCTGTTTGCGCAGGCACTGCTGCGCAGCGCCGCTGCAGCCCGCCCATTTGCGCTGGCTGGCGTGATGCTGTGCACTTGCTATATGATTTTTGGCCTGACGACGAGTTCGCTCACCCTGAACATCGGCATCATCATGCTGGTCTTCCCGATGGTGATATTGTGGTCTCTGCTGCGCCATCAAAAGCGCATGAGCTGATTCGTTTTCCGTCTGACCGTTTTTGCTATCCCCTGCAAGGAATCATACCGATGCTCACGCCCGACCTGAAGCGCCTCACCGCGCTGCACGCGCCGTATAAAAAACATCTGGCCCTGGCTCTGCTGGCAATGGTCGTCACGGCCGCCACGGAGCCACTGTTGCCGTATGCGCTCAAGTTATTGCTCGACAATGGCTTCGGTGGCAAGGTCGATTTTTCCTTCTGGCTGGTGCCGCTGATCGTCATCGGTATCTTTGCCATGCGCGGCGCATCGACGTTTGCCAGCAGTTACCTGATGAGCTATGTCTCCACACGCATCCTCAACGAGTTGCGGCGCAGGATGTTTGCCAGCATGCTGAACTTGCCCATCGACTTCTACAACACGCATACGGTTGGCAAAGTCATCAATTCCATCATGTTTGAAGTGCAGCAGATCATTGAGATGGTGACCAAGGTGTTTACCTCGATCGTGCGCTCCTCGCTGACCGTACTGGGACTGCTGGCGTGGCTGCTGTACCTGAACTGGGTGCTGACCCTGGTCACCCTGGTGCTGCTGCCTCTGCTGACCATCGTCGTGCGCACCACGGGCAAGCGCCTGAAAAAACTCAACCGCGACTCGCTGGCCGTCAATGCCGAGCTGACCCAGGTCATCGAGGAAACCACGCGCGCGCAACAGGTGATCAAGATCTTCGGCGGCCAGGACTACGAAAAGGCGCGCTTCGAAGAGCGCGCCGAACAATTGCGACGCTACAGCATGCGCATGACGACGACCTTTTCCGCCACCGTGCCCATCACGCAAGTGATCACGGCAGCCGCCGTGGCCCTGGTCATCGTGATGGCGCTGCTCCAGTCGGAACAGGGGCAAATCACGGTCGGTGGTTTTGTTTCCTTCATCACGGCCATGCTGATGCTGCTGACGCCCTTGAAGCAACTGGCCGAAGTCAACGGGCCCCTGCAGCGCGGCATGGCCGCCGCCGAGGAAGTCTTCCAGCTGATTGACAAGACACCGGAACGCACGGGCGGCAAGCCGCTCGCTGGCCGCTGCAACGGCAACATCGAATTCAAGGACGTGAGCTTTGCCTACCCCGGACATCAGGAGCCGGCCCTGCGACACATCGATCTGAGCATCGCGCCAGGACAAACGGTCGCCTTTGTCGGCATGTCCGGTGGCGGCAAATCGACCCTGGTCAGCCTGCTGCCCGGTTTTTACTCGGCCAGCAGTGGTGAAATATTGCTAGATGAACAAAATATCGACACCATCTCCCTGACGAGCTTGCGCAGCCAGATCGCCATGGTCAGTCAGCAGGTGGTGTTGTTCGACGATACCCTGGCCGCCAATATCGCGTATGGCGATGCATCCCCTGACCGGCAGCGGGTCGAAGCGGCCGCTGCCGCCGCCTTCCTGTCTGACGTTATCGATGGCTTGCCAGAAGGCCTGGAAACGCGCCTGGGCGACAACGGCTCGCGCCTGTCCGGTGGCCAGCGCCAGCGCGTGGCGATCGCCCGCGCCATCTACAAGGATGCGCCCATCCTGATTCTCGATGAAGCCACCTCGGCACTGGATACGGAGGCGGAACGGGCCGTACAAGCGGCGCTGGAGCACCTGATGCAAGGTAAAACCACCCTGGTTATTGCTCATAGGCTATCAACAATTGAACGTGCGGACCGTATCGTGGTATTGTCACACGGGAAAATAATGGAAACCGGCAGTCACCAGCAATTATTGGATGCCAACGGCGCGTATGCCAATCTGCACCGCCTGCAATTTTCCCAGCAAGTGCTTTGACACCATCGAATGAATACCTGAAATCGTACTGATACATGACGCCTTTGATTCCCGCCGAACTTCTACAAAAGTCGGACAAAATTCTTTTCATCGCCCATCTGGCGCTGGGAGACTTTACCTACCTGCAGAACGGCTTCCGCGCCTTTGCCGCGGCCTATCCCCATATTCAGATCCACCTGTGGGTCGACGAAGTCCGCCGCACGTCCGACGCCAGGCAATGGGAAGGCTTGCGTACCTATTCGCTATACGACTGGGTCGAACAGTCGGGCCTGTTCGCCAAGGTGTACCGCAAGACCTACAGCCCCGCGCTGTACGAAGAGTCACTGCGCGAAGCCAAAGCGGAACACTATCCTGTCGTCGTATCATTGGCCCACGTACGGCCACAGCAGTACGCGGATCTTGCCCGCGAGATCAGCCCGAACGGGCTGGTGATCGGCACGCGCAAACCGTTCAGCCCCTTGCGCCCCTGGCATTACCTGGCCTACCGCAAGATCGATGCCGTGCTGGCCTCGTATGCGGGACAGGATGCGGGTGAGCACCATATCAGCAGCGTGTATGCGGACTGGTTCCGTCAATTGACGGGACTCGACATTCCCGTGGCCGAGCGCTATCCCTTCGTGCACATCCCCGAGTTCGCGTTGCAACAGGCGCGGGAACAGCTGAGCGCCTGGGGCTTCGCCCCGCGCCACGGTCCGCTCGTACTCCTGAATCCGTTCGCCAAATCGCACAAGCGCAGCTGGCCGCTGGAGCGCATCGCCGAGATGATCGCACGCATGCAAACGATGCCCAAATGGCAAAACGCCTGCTTCCTGATCAATGCCATGCCGCAGGAACTGGCCAAGGTGAATGCCGTCGTGCAGGCGCACAACTTGCCGCGCACGCAAGCCTTCAGTGCCGTCGACAACTTTTTCCAGCTGCCGGCGATGCTGGCGCAATGCGACCTGATTATCTCGGTGGAAACGTCGATCATGCATCTGGCGAACGCCGTGCATGTGCCCGTGGTGGCATTGATGCGCAAGAAAAATCCCGAATGGGCTCCCTTCGACAGCGGCAACAGCACCGTCATCACGGTGGCGCGGCGCAGCGAGTGGGTCAAGGCGATATCAGTCGATCAGGTATTGAAAACCATCACCTAGATAATTGCTAACGCTTAGCCGGTGCCCAGCATGCTGATGCGCACCAGGTCGGCCACATTATCGACCCCCAGCTTGTCCATCAGGCGCGCCTTGTGCACTTCCACCGTGCGCACGGAAATACCCAGCACCGGTGCGATATCGCGGTTGTGCTGGCCCGTCACCACCAGGTGCATCACTTCCCGCTCACGCGGCGTCAACGCGCGCAGCAAGGCTTGCCCCGCCGCTTGCCGCTGCAACTGGCCGCGCGCATGTGCCTCGCGCGAAAATGCTTCCTCGATGGCTGCCAACAACTTGTCGTGGTCAAATGGTTTTTCCAGGAAATCGCTGGCCTGTGCCTTGAAGGCCTGACGTGCCAGGGCCACGTCGCCGTGTCCCGTGATAATGATGATGGGCAGCATGCATTTGAGCTCCAGCAGGCGGCGCTGCAGGCTCAGACCATCCATGCCCGACATGCGGATATCGATCAGCAGACAGCCGGCCCACTCTGGCCGCCAGCTTTGCAGGAAATCCTCGCCGCAGGAAAACAGGGCCGTACGATAGCCGCGTATACCCAACAGCAAACCCAGCGCATCGCGCACGGCGGGATCGTCGTCCACGATAAACACCGTCAAGTTACTTGTCACCATGTTCTCCTGTCGCGGCCGCACTGGCACGCGCCAGGGGCAGGATAAAACGAAAAATACCATGCCTGCCCACTTCGGCCCAGAGCTGGCCGCCATGCGCTTCGACTATGGTGCGGCTGAGTACCAGGCCCAACCCCAGGCCGCTGGCCTTGGTCGAGACAAAGGGTTCGAACAGGCGTGCCGCCAGGCTATTGGAAATACCGGGGCCGCTATCTTCCACGGACAGGCGCAAGCGTCCGCCCTCGAGCCGCTCGGCCGACACCGTGATGCGGCGCTGGCCACGCGGCTGGCACATCACCGCATCCTGCGCATTGGCCAGCAAATTACGCAGTACCAGCTCGATTTGCAGGCGATCGGCATTGACCGCCAGCGGCGACGGCGGCGCCAGCACTAGCTCGATGCCATGCTCATGAAACAGCGGCGTGAACTGGCGTGCCATGCCCTCGATCAAGGCGCCCGCCTCCACCGCTTCGAGTTGCATCGCGCCCGTGCGGAAAAAGTCGCGCAGGCGACGCACCACATCCGCGGCGCGTCCCGATTCAACAATCATATGCCCTACCGCACCTTGCAGCAAGGCACCAGTCTCCCCCCGTTCCAGCAGGTATTCACACGCCTTGCCATAGGTGGACAAGGCCGTCAGCGGCTGGTTCAGCTCATGCGCGATCGCCGCTGCCATCTCGCCGGCGGCCGCCAGGCGCATCGTGTGTTTCAGTTCGTCGGCCACCTGGCGCATTTCATCGACGACGATGCCGATAAAAAATCCCACCAGCGCCAGCACGGCATCGAGCAGTTGCAATTCATAAAACTGGATATCGACCGCATGCGTCCATTTCACCAGGGTGATGATGCATAACTGCAATACAAATACAGCCAGCACGGCACCATGCAAGCCCTGACGCGAGGCGGCCCAGATCACGGGGAGAAACAGGAAATAGAAATGCTTGTATTCGGAACGCACGATGGAACCGAAGACGCTCCACAGCACAAAGCAGGCCAGGGCCAGATAAGCCAGGGTTTCCCAGCGCCAGACGGCAGCATGCAGGCGCTCCCGCCCCCGCTCGCTGAACAGCACCCAGATCAGCGGCATCGATACCAGCATGCCTACCGTGTCGCCGATGCCGAAACGCCATACTGCCGTCCCCCATTCGCCGGCCGGGATACGCCCCGTCAGCGACAGCAAGGAGATATAGCCCAGCGCATTGAGCACGGTGCCCATCAGCACGACGGCGACCCAGGTGCCCAGGCGGCTCCGGTTGTCGAAGATATCGCTGCTGCTGAAACTGCGGCGCAAGACTGCGCCGATAGCACCATAGCCAAGCACCAGCCAGGCCGAACAGAGCAAAGTCAGGGGCAGACCTGCCGGCATGCCGCGCACCAGCACCTCGCCAGCCAGCAAGGCGACAAACCACGGCAGCGCCGCCTTGCGGCCATGGATCAACCAAAACACCAGACCCAGCGCGGGATCGGGATTCCAAGGGGTGATGTTCAGCCCGTACATCGGGTCGATATAGGTCGCCCAGTCAAACAGCAGATACAGGCCGACAAAGGCGGGGTATTGCAGGTAGCGGGACAGGAATGGGCGCATAACGGTGTTTTTTGACTGTCCTGCATTATGCATCGCAGGCGTGCGCCACGCCATGCCATCTTGCGTTATGTGCACATATCTTCATGCCATATCACGAAGTCCGCCAGTACACTCAGGCATCGGCCAAGGGCAAACGGACCTCCACCAGCAAGCCCAGGCCGCCATTACCGCTATGCAGCTGAATCGTGCCGCCGTGCAGGCGCACGACAGAAGCGACGATGGACAAGCCCAGGCCGCTGCCCGCCTGCGCCTGCTGCGGGGCGCGGAAAAAGCGGTCGAACACGCGCGCATACAGCGCCGGCGCGATACCCGGTCCCTGATCGGCCACATGCAGCACGGCCTGGCCCCGCTCCGCATGCAGCGACACCGTCACGCTGCTGCCAGGCGGGCTGTACTTGATGGCGTTTTCCACCAGGTTGTCGATCAGCGACACCAGGCTCTCGCGCTGTCCGGGTACGCTGAGCGAGACGCTGGCTTGCAACTCGAGCTCGATACCGCCAGCCTGAGCCAGGCCGGACAGGGCCGCCAACCGGTCTTGCAGCAAACTATCGAGCGCCTGCCGCTGCGGCAGCTCGCCAGCGCCAGCCTGCACTTCGCTGCGCGTCAGCTGCAGCAACTGGCCCACCAGACGCGCGGCACGGTTGCCACTGTTCAAGATACCGTCCAGCAACTCTTGCTGGCGTGCGTCATGCGCCTGGCCCTGCAATGCCTCGACATTCACGCGCATGGCCGCCAGCGGCGTGCGCAGCTCATGCGTAGCGTCGGCGATGAAGCTGCGTTCACGCGCGGCACTGGCATCGACCCGCTGCAGCAGGGCATTGATATTGTCGACCAGTCCCGCCAGTTCGCCATGCGGCGGCTTGAACGCCAGCGGACGCAAATCCTGCGGCCCGCGCGCCGCTACCTCCTGCGCCACCTTGCGCCAGGGGCGCATGGCAAGGCGGATCGACAGCCAGGCCGGCACCAGCAAGAATGGCAGGCTGATCAATAGCGGCAGCAGGTAGTAGCCGTGTGAATTGATCGTGATGAAAAACTGCCAGGCCCCGCCCACTTCCAGTACCGTCACACGCGTAGTCCCCTCGGTCAGGCTGCGGCTGCGCCAGGCCTGCCCCTTGATGTAGATCACTTCCATCTGGTCGGGGCCGGCGCTGCGGATACCGCTGGGCGCTGCGGGGGCCTTGTAGACCAGCTTGCCATCGCGCCAGACCAGGATGCGCGGCGCCAGCTCCGGCACTTTCCCCATTTCAAACTCTTCGCGCAAGGCTTCGTCGATCGCGCGCAAGCTCTGCTCCTGGCGCTGCGGCTGTTCGGCCAAATTGTCGGCCACGCTGATAATGGCGTGCAAGACACCCCGACTCACGTTGCTCGCTTCACCCGTTCCCTCGAACAGCACATAAGCCACGGCCAGGCTCCACAGCACGGTCAGCATCAGCATTTGCGCCATCATCAGGCGGCGCACCAGGGTAGGCCGGCGCAGCATGACCCAGAAACGCCCCATCATGCGGCGGCACCCGGCGGAGTGAATGTCTCGCCTTGCTGATCGATGACATAGCCAACGCCGCGCACGGTACGGATATAACCTTCGCCTATCTTGCGGCGCAGGTTACCCATATGCACATCCAGTGTATTACTGGCATTGGCCAACCCGCCGGGCAGGATATGCTCCTCCAGCACGCGGCGCGTGATGACTCTGTTGGCGCGCATCAGCAAGGTCTTCAGCAAGGCATATTCACTGGCGGTCAGCTCCACCGGACGCCCATGCACGCTGACGCGGCGCGTGGGCACCTGCAGCAGCAGACCGCGCAACTCGATGGTGTCGCCATCGAAGCCATAGCTACGGCGCGCCAGGGCACGCACGCGCGACAGCAGCTCGGCCAGCACGAAGGGCTTCACCAGGTAATCGTCGGCACCGCCATCGAGGCCCCGCAAGCGCTGTTCCAGCGTGTCGCGGGCGCTGAGGATCAGCACCGGCAAGCGGGCCGCGCGCAGCCGAGCCAGCAAATCGAGGCCATCACCATCCGGCAAGCCCAGGTCCAGCAACACCAGCTCGCAGCTGTCGTGCTCGATGCTGCGCGCCGCATCCTCCAGGCTGCGCACCCAGACCACTTGCATGCCCTGGTCGCGCAAGGCGATCCGCACGCCATTGCCCAGGTCCATATCGTCTTCAATCAGCAGTATCTTCATGGTGAGTATTAAACCATCACAAGCTGAAGAATGGGTAAAGACGCGCTCTTCATGCAATCTTAATAAAGGGCTCATTTTTCCTTCATGGCACAGGCCGATACTGTCAGCAGTCAATCGAGCCACTCCGGACTCGGTTCTCCACCTGACGGAAAACCCATGCACGCACCCACAACCCTGCTGACCTCGCTGGCACTTGCCAGCGGCATGATCTTCAACCCCCTGGCCGCCGTGGCGGCCGAACCGCCGGCGGAAAATGTCTTCACCATCGGTGGCGGCGTCGCCGCAGTATCCAGCTATTCCGGCTCCGACAAGCTGTCGGCCTCGCCGCTGATCATCCTCGACTACGCCATGGCCAATGGCCTGTTCATCAGCACCTCGCGCGGCATCGGCTATGGCGGCCAGGCCGGCCCCTTCAGCTATAGCGCTGCATTGGGCTACCGCGGCAACCGCGAAGACCACAAGCGCAATGGCGCCAACGGCTGGGGCGGCAGCGATTATCTGAAGGGCATGGGAGAGGTCAAGGGCAACGCCAGCGCCCTGCTCAGCGCGGGTTATTCTCCATTGCCGGGCCTGTCGCTGAGCATTTCAAGCGACATTCCCCTGTCGAATCGCGAAAATGGCGCGAACGTGCATTTCGGCGCGACAGGCCAGATCTACGGCCGCGCCGATGCCAAGGGCGTGCAGCAGGACAGTGTGAGCATCAGTGGCGAGCTGGGCTGGGGCGAACGCAAGTATGTGCAGACCATGTATGGCGTAACAGCCACCCAGGCCGCGAATACCTCGTTCAAGCAATACACGCCCAAGGGCGGGTTCTATGAAGCGCAGGCCACCGTCAACTGGGAGCACCGCTTCGATGCGCGCTGGGGCATCAATACCCTGGTCGGCGTCGAACACCGCATGGGCGACGCAGCCAAGAGCCCCATCGTGCAACGCAAGACGGCGCCGATTGGTGCCGTATATGTCACCTACCGCTATTAAAACAGGGCAGGCATAAGGGAAACACGTACGCTGTTTCGCCAATTTACAGGGGGTGAGGGCATGGATAAGATGATACGGTTTTCCTGCCACGGTCATCTTTTCCATGCATGCATCGCGCCTTGCCCCGCAACGCCACCGCGCCCAAGATAGCGCCGAGGGCGAAGGCGCGGGCGGCAATCCGGACCAGGATACCCTGCTGCTGCTCTTGCCCGTCAAGCGCGCCAGCGACATCATCTACGGTGCGCGCTACGCCAGGCGCTTGCAGGAATGGGGCATCAAGGTTCGCGTCAGCCTGCTGCACGTGACACCGGCGCTGCCGTACCAGGCCGATGGCTTGCCCCAGCACAGCGCCAGCGACTGCCATGCGCTGGACCTGGCTACACAGCAGATGATGCACGAGGCGGGACTCTACCTGAGCCGTTCCCATCTCGCCTTCAGCACCCATATTTTCGCCGGCGAGCTGCTTTTCACGATACTCGACACGGCTGAACTGCTGGGCTGCCATGAAGTTATCTTGCCCGCGCACAGGCATAGCGGCTGGCCCCGGCATTTTTCGGGCGGACTGGCCGCCAGACTGGCGCGCAGCACCCGCAGCACCACCATCTTGCTGGCAAACCACGAGGGCGTCAGCAGCCCGGTACCCGTCTGAGCCAAAACGGCTTGGACGTTCTCTCTTTATCATGGACATGCGCACGATGATGCCAACTATTACCCTATCTGACGGCTTGATGGCGATGCCAAGCGGCATGCGCCGCTGGCGCGAAATGCTCAAGCTGCATCTGCGCGCCCGCGTGCAACAGCGCCAAACCCGGCTATGGCTACAACTGCTGAACTCGCATCCGGTCTTTCATGATCTGGTACAAGCCTATCCGCACATGATCCACAAGGTCTACCGCCCTTATCTGAGCCTGACGCTGAATTGCGGCCAGCGCGTGGCATTGCTTGCCGAACACTACCGCTTCATCTTGCAGCAAGGCTGGGGCAAGCTGATGAGCCAAGCGGCGCACGGGCCCGTGCGACTGGCCACGGTGCCGGGCAAGTCGGGAGCGCCCTACCATCTGCAACTGTGTTCGCTGCACCCCATGGACCGCGAAGGCGAGATGGTGCTGCAACTGATGCATGAGGATGACGTGCTCTATTCGATCGCCTTTTCTTTCTTTGGCTGCCCCTTGCGCTCCACCCTGGGCGTGAGCGTCGGCTGCGTGCAAGGCCCGAAGGGCCAGGAAAGCGCCCACCGCGTGCGTGAAGCAACGCGCGACCTGCATGGCATGCGTCCCAAGACGCTGATGGTGCGCCTGGTACGCCAGTTGGGATACGAACACGGCTGCCGCAAGATGCTACTTGTCGGCAATATCAACCGCGCCGTGCACCACTCCGCCAAGAAAGGCCGTTTGTTCGCCGACTACAATGCGTTATGGCAAGAACTGGGAGCGCAAGCGCGCCAGGATGGCGATTTTGAGTTGGCGTGCGAAGACCTGCCCTTGCCTGCGCTGCAAGAAATTCCTTCAAAAAAACGCTCGGAAGCGCGCAAACGCCACGAACTGACACTAGCCATGATCGCCAGCCTGCGCAGCGGTCTCGACGCCCATCGCAGCACGGTGCAGGTCGCCACGCCTAGCGCTGCGGTAGCCGCCAACGATGTACGGCAATCAGCCGGCCTCGACGACGACGACTACGTTTCCGCTGCCGCCTGAGCGTCCCTGGCCCCACACGGCGCCCCGCCCCCGCGTCGTTGCTCGCCGTCACTAGCCACACCGCCTTCCCTCTTGCGCCACACGCTAGAACCCATGCGTGGCGCAATCCTGTTACGCTAGCGCTATCGGTCATGCATTACGGTGCGCCGGTTCCCCCAACGCTTACTAGGAGGCAAGTCATGCGCGTAGACATCTACCGCCGGGCCGAGCACGACGGCATTTTTTCCTACCTCGCCGTGCCGGAAGGAAAGCTCATTCCGGAAGAAGTTACCAATACAGACTGGCAGCTCGAAGTACGTGCCAGCGAAGTGGCCGACGATGCCAAGGCCTTGCCCGACTTTCATATCGAACAGCCGCACCAGCAGATCGCTGCCAAAGGCTATGCGATCACGGGCCTGAAAGACATGTAAACGTCAAAAGCCAAACCCGATTCACATCCGGTTTGGCTTTGGCGTAGCGCCTGCGCTGCAGCCGGTCAGTATTCGACCGCCACCTCTTGCGCACCCAGCATTTGCTCCAGTGCCATCTGCAATTCATCCGATGGCGCCACTTTCCACTCGTCCCCAAACTGCAGCACGCAACTGACGCCTTGCGGGCTGACCCGCGCAGCGATAGGCAAGCCCGTCTCGGCACGGTGCGGCATGATCACATCACGGATGCGCTTGGCGTCCAGGGTCGCCGGCAACGTCAGGCCCAACTGGCGGCCATACTGTACGCGCGCGGCGATGATGTCGAAAGCGCTCTCGGCCGTGATGCGCAAGCCGCCCGAAAAACGGTCTTCCGACACCTTGCCCACGACGGCCAGGAATTCATCTTCCTTGAAGATTTTCCGGTTGGCGTCGAACAATTCGCCATATACCGTCACTTCCACCGTGCCACTCTTGTCGTCCAGGGTGACGATGAGGATCTTGCCGCGCTGCGTCATCTGCGTGCGCAAGCCCGTGATGACGCCGGCCATCATGCGCGGTTCGCGCGATGGCGACAATTCGGACAATTTCGTGCGCGCAAAACGGCGCGCCTCGGGCGCATACGAATCGAACAAGTGGCCGGAAAGGTAGAAGCCCAGCGCGATCTTTTCTTCCGTCAGGCGCTGCTTGTCGGTCCACACGGGCACCTTGACGTACTCGGGCGGCGCCACCATGTCGCTGTCGTCGCCGCCGAACAGGCTCACCTGGTTCGCCGCCTTGGCGGCCTGGTCCGCGCATTCCATGGCGAACGCCACGGACGCGAGCAGGATGGCGCGGTCGACCTTCAGGCAGTCGAAGGCACCGCTGCGTATCAGTGACTCGATGGTGCGGCGGTTGATTTGCTTTTTATCGACACGCTTGCAGAAATCGAACAGGCTGGTGAACGGTCCGCCCGCCTCGCGAGCGGCGATGATCGCTTCGATGGCGTTCTGGCCCGAGCCTTTCACGGCGCCCAGGCCATAACGGATTTGCGTGACCTTTTTACCGCTCACGGACGGCGCTTCGCCGCTCGGCGTGAAGCGGTAGTCCGATTCGTTGATATCGGGCGGCAACAAGGTCAGCTTGCAGATTTCCAGCGAGTCTTCCACCAGGATCTTGATCTTGTCCGTGTCGTCCATGGCCAGCGACAAGTTGGCGGCCATGAAGGCGGCAGTGTGGTGCGCTTTCAAATACGCCGTGTGGTACGACAGCAAGGCGTAGGCGGCGGCGTGCGATTTGTTGAAACCGTAGCCGGCGAACTTTTCCATCAAGTCGAAGATCTCGTCGGCCTTTTCCGCCGTCAAGCCGTCTTTCGCCGCCCCCGCGCGGAAGATCTCGCGGTGCTCGGCCATTTCCTCGGCCTTCTTCTTACCCATGGCGCGGCGCAGCATGTCGGCGCCGCCCAGCGAGTAGCCGCCGACGATCTGCGCCATCTGCATCACTTGCTCCTGATACACCATGATGCCGTAGGTTTCGGACAGAATCGATTCCGTACGCGGGTCGGGATAATCGAAGCGCTCACCGTGCTTGCGCTTGCAAAAGTCGGGAATCAGGTCCATCGGGCCCGGACGATACAGGGCCACCAGCGCAATAATGTCTTCGAAACGGTCGGGACGCGCATCTTTCAGCATGCCCTGCATGCCGCGCGACTCAAGCTGGAACACGGCCACAGTCTTGGCCTTGGTCAGCAAGTCGTAGGACGGCTTGTCGTTCAGTGGCAAGGTAGCCAGGTCGAAATCGGCTTGCGCGGGATCGAGCTGCTTGATGTAGCGCACGGCGCGGTCGAGAATCGTCAGCGTGGTCAAGCCCAAAAAGTCGAACTTCACCAGGCCGACGGCTTCCACATCGTCCTTGTCGTACTGCGACACGACGCCCGAGTCGCCGCCCTGCGTGTACAGCGGGCAGAAATCCGTCAGCTTGCCCGGGGCGATCAGCACGCCCCCGGCGTGCATGCCGATATTGCGCGTGATGCCTTCCACTTGCTGCGCCAGCTCCAGCAACTGCTTGACCTCTTCCTCGTTTTCCAGGCGCTCCTTGAGCAGCGGCTCTTCCTCAATGGCATCGGCGATCGACACGGGTTTGCCCGGTTTGAACGGGATCAGCTTGGAAATGCCGTCGCAGAAGTTATAGCCGAAATCCATTACGCGGCCCACGTCGCGGATCGCCCCCTTGGCCGCCATGGTACCGAAGGTGGCGATCTGCGAGACCGCCTCCTTGCCATACAAATCCTTGACGTGCTGAATGACGCGGTCGCGCCCTTCCTGGCAAAAGTCGATATCGAAGTCGGGCATCGAGACGCGTTCGGGATTCAGGAAACGCTCGAACAGCAGGTTGTACTGCAATGGATCGAGGTCGGTAATGAGCAGCGAATACGCCACCAGCGAACCCGCACCCGAACCACGGCCCGGGCCGACGGGCACGCCGTTTTCCTTGGCCCACTGGATAAACTCGGCCACGATGAGGAAGTAGCCAGGGAATTTCATGTTGCAAATCGTGTCCGTCTCGAATTTCAAACGCGATTCGTAGCGCGGCCGTTCCTTTTCACGGCGCTCGGGATCGGGATACAGCTGTAACAAGCGTTTTTCCAGGCCAGCCTGCGATTCGGCGACGAGGAACTGGTCGATCGTCATGCCGGGCGGCGTGGGGAAATTCGGCAGTTGCGGCTTGCCCAGGGTCAAGGTCAAGTTACAGCGTTTGGCGATTTCCACGGAATTGGCCAGCGCGGCCGGCAAGTCGGCGAACAATTCCGCCATGTCAGCCTGCGACAGGAAGCGCTGGCTGTCGTTGAAGCGTTTCACGCGCTTGGCGTTGGCCAGCATTTCGCCTTCGGCGATACAGGTGCGGGCTTCGTGGGCAATGAATTCTTCAGGGGAAATGAATTGCACGGGATGCGTGGCCACCACTGGTAAACCCAGCTTGGCCGCCAGCGCCACCGCATGACGCACCTGTGCCTCTTGGTTGGCCTGGCCGCCGCGCTGGATTTCAATATAGAAATGGCCAGGGAAAATCTCGGCCCAGCGCTGGGCATTGCGTTCGGCCAAGGCCAGGTTGCCATTCTCGATAGCAATACCAACATCGCCGAAATGCGCGCCGGACAGGGCGATCAGGCCATTGGCCGCGCTTTCGCCCGGATACAGATCATAGGTATTCGTCGCCAGCGCCTGCAGCCACTCGATGCGCAGCTCGGCGCGTCCCTTGTACTGGTTGGTCAGCCAGGCCATCGACAGCAGTTCGCACAACTGCAGATAGCCCATGCGGTTCTTCGCCAGCAACAACAGCCGCGACGGCTTTTCACGGTTGTCGTCATTCGTGATCCACACATCGACGCCGACGATGGGCTTGATGCCCTTGCCGCGCGCTTCCTTGTAGAACTTGACCATGCCAAACAGGTTCGACAAGTCGGTAACGGCCAGCGCCACCTGCTTGTCCTTCGCCGCCGCCTTGACCACATCGTCGATACGCACCAGGCCATCGACGATCGAATACTCCGAGTGCACGCGCAAGTGGACGAAGGCGGGTCCTTGCGGGGCTTGCTGCATCGCTTGCGGTGAACCTGCCGGAGCGCCGGCCTCTTGCATTACCATTTCCATCCTGTGTACCGTTTCGTGCAAAATTCAATGGGGTCTATTCTACCGCGTCGCGGGTACGGACCGGGTATCCTGCCAGGCCTGTCGGGCTTATAATATCGGCTGTTCAGTCTAAGCCGATCGCCATCATGCAAGCCATCACCCCAGCAACACCCGCCGTTTCCGCCGCCGTCAGCCCGCTGGCCGCCACGTTTGTCAATATCGCCGCGTATAAATTCATTACGCTGGCCGATACGGAAGCCATGCGCCCCTTGTATCAGGAGCAATGCCTGGCACTGGAACTGAAGGGCACGATCCTGCTGACGCCGGAAGGCATCAATATGTTCCTGTCCGGCACGCGCGAGCATATCGATGCCTTCCTCGCCTGGGTGCGCAGCGACGAACGCCTGGCCGATCTGGAGTGGAAGGAAAGCTTGTCGAACGAGCAATCGCACAAGCGCATGCTGGTCAAGCTGAAAAAAGAAATCATCACCATGCGCATGCCGCTGATCAAGCCGGAACTGGGCCGCGCCCCGTCAGTCGACGCGCATACGCTCAAGCGCTGGCTCGACGCCGGCGTGGACGACGCGGGCAAACCCGTGGTCATGATGGAAACGCGCAACGCCTTTGAAGTGGACGTGGGTACGTTCAACAACACGCTTGATTACCGCATTGACAAGTTCACGGAATTCCCGGCCGTCGCCGCAGCGCACAAGGACGAACTGGAAGGCAAGACCGTCGTCACCTTCTGCACAGGCGGCATCCGCTGCGAAAAGGCCGCCATCCACATGAAGGAAATCGGTTACGACAGCGTGTACCAGCTCGACGGCGGCATCCTGAAGTATTTCGAGGAAGTGGGCGGCGAGCACTATACGGGCGACTGTTTCGTGTTCGATTACCGCACCGCCCTGAACCCGAAACTGGAACCGACGGAAACGGTGCAGTGTTTTGTGTGCCGCGCCGTCGTTACGCCGCGTCAGCAATTGGCGCCGGAATATGTGTATGAAGTGTCTTGCCCAAACTGCCACGATAAAACGATG
Source organism: Janthinobacterium darwini (assembly GCF_051380905.1). Classification (NCBI taxonomy): domain Bacteria; kingdom Pseudomonadati; phylum Pseudomonadota; class Betaproteobacteria; order Burkholderiales; family Oxalobacteraceae; genus Janthinobacterium; species Janthinobacterium darwini. The sequence goes on along the minus strand of NZ_JBNYXX010000001.1, from coordinate 37,441 downwards.
CCTTGATGTGCTTACGATTTCGCCATTTCCCAGGCGGAATCTTTCAAAAAAATCAATTCAAAATAGCAATTGATCAGCATTTTCTCTGCCAGGCCTGGCGCTGTCCAGGCGGCTCAAAGAAGCAAACAAATGTAACAATATTGGATTTGTTTGCCATTCTCATAAACACTCGCTTTCTTTGGCTCATTGAGTCATGTGAAATATTCAATTGCCAGCTGCTTCGTGCCGAACTGCCCACAGGCGGCTTGCCTATGGGAAAACAACAACACGCCCTGTGGAAAGCGCTCACTAGTACGCGGGAAAACTGCTGTAAATTCGGCAATTTATGGGGTTCTGAATTATAATCAAGAGTTAAGGATTGATTGATTTTTTCAGTTATTAACCTCATGAAATATACGCATCTTGGATAGACAAATTCTCGTTGCCTACTATTATTAGAGAAATGAATTGACAGCATCTCTTATTTGTATTTTTTTGCTCAGGAAGCTCAGATGATTTTAGTGACAGGTGGCGCAGGCTTTATCGGATCGAATTTCGTTCTGGATTGGCTCGCGCAAAGTAATGAACCGGTAATTAATCTGGATAAGCTGACGTATGCAGGAAATTTAAATAACTTGCTAGCGGTACAAAACGACCCACGTCACCAGTTTGTCAAAGGCGATATCAATGACGGTGCCTTGCTGGCACAGTTATTGGCACAGCATAAGCCACGTGCCATCGTGCATTTTGCAGCGGAGAGCCATGTCGACCGCTCGATTCATGGACCTGCAGATTTTATCAGCACCAATATCAATGGCACCTTCAGCCTGTTGGAAGCCGTGCGCACCCATTGGCAAGCACTGCCTGAAGCAGAACGTATGGCATTTCGCTTCCTGCATGTCTCGACCGATGAAGTGTACGGGACACTGGGGCCGGATGATGCTCCGTTTACCGAAACCACGCCTTATGCGCCCAACAGCCCTTACTCGGCAACAAAAGCAGCCTCGGACCATTTGGTGCGCTCCTATCATCATACCTATGGCTTGCCGACGCTGACCACCAATTGCTCGAACAATTATGGTTCCTATCATTTCCCGGAAAAGCTGATTCCCTTAATCATTGCCAACGCGCGCGCTGGCAAGCCCTTGCCTATTTATGGCGATGGCCAGCAGGTGCGCGACTGGCTGTATGTCAGCGATCACTGCACGGCCATTCGCCGGGTACTGGAAAGCGGACGTACGGGAGAAACCTACAATATCGGCGGCTGGAACGAAAAAGCCAATCTCGACGTCGTGCATATCCTGTGCGACATCCTCGATGAACTGCAACCGAAGGCAGCTGGCGGCAGCTATCGCGAGCAAATCAGCTATGTTGCCGACAGGCCCGGACATGACCGGCGCTATGCCATCGATGCACGCAAGATTGAGCGCGAACTGGGCTGGAAGCCGGCAGAAACCTTCGACACCGGCATACGCAAGACGGTGCAATGGTATCTGGACAACGATGCATGGGTGCGCGACGTACAATCCGGCGCTTACCTGACCTGGCTGGAAAAAAACTATGTGGCCCGCGCCGAACAGAAGGCGGAGGCCTGATGGAAGCCAAACTGGCCCGCAAAGGCATCATCCTGGCTGGAGGTTCAGGCACACGCCTGTATCCCGTGACCATGTCGGTCTCGAAGCAACTGTTGCCCGTGTACGACAAGCCGATGATTTATTATCCGCTGACAACATTGATGCTGGCGGGAATACGCGACATCCTGGTCATTTCCACGCCCTCCGATACGCCCCGCTTTCAAGAGTTGCTGGGTGACGGTAGCCAATGGGGGATTAAGCTGAGCTATGCGGTACAGCCATCACCCGATGGCCTGGCGCAGGCGTTTCTCATCGGCCGCGAGTTTCTGGGCGATGCGCCCTCGGCATTAATCTTGGGCGACAATATTTATTATGGGCATGATTTTGAATCGAGCCTGTCTGCCGCGACCGAGCGCACTGACGGCGCAACCGTATTTGCCTATCATGTGCAAGATCCGGAGCGATATGGCGTGGTGGAATTCGACGCCAATCAGCAAGCCATCAGCATAGAAGAAAAGCCATTGCAGCCAAAGTCGAACTATGCCGTCACTGGCCTGTATTTTTACGACAAGGACATTGCCGATATCGCCGCATCGATCAAGCCCTCCGAACGGGGAGAGCTAGAAATTACCGATGTCAACCGCGTCTATCTGAACCGCGGAACGCTCAAGGTGGAACGCATGGGGCGCGGCATGGCCTGGCTCGATACAGGTACGCACGAGTCACTGCTCGAAGCAAGCCAATTTATTGCCACCATCGAACACCGCCAAGGCTTGAAAGTTGCTTGCCCTGAGGAAATTGCTTACCGTAAAGGCTACATTACCGCCAACCAGTTGGAACAGCTTGCTCAACCGCTGAAAAAAAACGGTTACGGACAATATTTGTTACGCCTGTTGAATGATAATATTTTTTAAGCCATGCATATTCAAACCACTGTCATTCCCGACGTATTGATCCTCGAACCCAAAGTATTTGGCGACGATCGGGGCTTTTTTTACGAAAGCTTCAACCTGCAGCGCTTTGCCGACTTGACGGGCATTACCGCCAATTTCGTCCAGGATAACCACTCCAAGTCCAGCAGGAATGTCCTGCGCGGCCTGCATTACCAGATCCAGCAACCGCAAGGCAAGCTGGTGCGTGTCGTGGCAGGCGAGGTCTTCGATGTCGCCGTCGATATCCGCGCCTCCTCCCCGACGTTTGGTAAATGGGTCGGCGTCGTGCTGTCTGCCGAGAACAAACGTCAGCTCTGGATACCTGAAGGATTTGCCCACGGCTTCATGGTGACCAGCGAGAGCGCCGAATTTCTCTACAAGTGCACGGACTATTGGGCACCCGAGTTTGAGCGCAGCATTGCCTGGAATGATGCGGATATCGGCATTGACTGGCCATTGCATGGCGACGCACCCATGCTGTCGGCAAAAGATCAACTGGGCAAGCAACTGGCAGCTGCCGAGGTCTTCGCATGAAAATCCTCATTACTGGCAAGACCGGGCAGCTCGGATATGCATTGCAGAAACGCCTGCAGGACATGGGTGAAGTGATAGCGCTGGACCGCTCGCAAATGGACTTGGCCGACCTCGATCAGGTTCGAAGCGTGATCCGCGCAATCGAGCCAGACCTGATCATCAATCCGGCGGCCTATACGGCCGTCGACAAGGCAGAGACCGAGCTGGCGCTGGCGATGCGCATCAATGGCGAAGCGCCAGGAGTCATGGCGCAAGAAGCCAAGCGGCTCGGTGCAGCCATCATCCACTACTCGACTGACTATGTCTTCGACGGCAGCAAGGGCAGTCCATACACGGAAGACGATGCAACGGGGCCGCTCAATGCCTATGGCCGCAGCAAGCTGGCGGGCGAGCAGGCGGTGCGCGAAAGCGGCGCAAGCCACCTGATATTGCGCACAAGCTGGATATACGGTGAGCATGGCAACAATTTTCTAAAAACGGTGCTCCGCCTGGCACAGGCGCGGGATGAGCTGCGCATCGTTGCCGATCAACATGGAGCGCCCACCTGCAGCGCCAGTATTGCCGATGCAACGGCCTGCGCCATTGCCAAACTCGGTTCGCCCTCCGGTTTCGCGACGGCAGAAGACGCCAGGACTGATGCGTGGAAACAACACTCCGGCCTGTATCATCTGACTGCACAAGGGGAAACCACCTGGTATGGCTTTTCCAAAGCCATCTTGGACCATCCATCAACGTCCAGGAAACCACCAGTCGTCCCTATTGCCACGCAAGACTACCCATTGCCGGCAGAACGGCCGGCCTACTCGGTGTTGTCCAGCGCGCGGTTTATCAAGACCTTCTGTGCGTTGCCGGATTGGCATGATGCACTCACGCTTTGCCTCGATGGCATGGCCAAAGACAACAATCAGTAAGCAACAGAAGTTGTCAATTCAATAAAAATAACGGCGCTAGCAGCCACCACTTCGATCAAGAGGAATAATTAATAATGAAAGCAGTCATTCTTGCCGGCGGCCTTGGCACCCGAATTTCCGAAGAGACACATCTCAAGCCAAAACCGATGATTGAAATTGGTGGCAAACCAATCCTGTGGCACATCATGCAGAGCTACTCAGCGCACGGCATTAATGATTTCGTGATTTGCTGTGGCTACAAGGGCTATGTGATCAAGGAATATTTCGCCAATTATTTTTTGCATACATCCGATGTCACTTTCGATATGCAAAACAATCAGATGGAGGTACACGCACGCAATGCCGAGCCCTGGAAGGTGACCTTGGTCGATACTGGTGACGAAACCATGACGGGGGGCCGATTGAAGCGCGTCCGCGAATATCTGAATGATGAAGAAATGTTCTGCTTCACCTATGGCGACGGTGTCAGCGATGTCGACATCACCGCGCTGGTCGAATTCCACCGCGCGAATGGCAAGCTCGCCACCGTCACCGCGACCCAGCCACCGGGCCGCTTTGGCGCCCTGAGCCTGGACGGCCACAAGATCAACAGTTTCCAGGAAAAGCCGCAAGGCGACGGCGCCTGGATCAATGGCGGCTATTTTGTCCTTTCACCAAAAGTCATCGACTTCATCAGCAATGATGCTACCGTCTGGGAAAAGGAACCGATGGAGAGCCTGGCCAAACAAGGTGAAATGAATGCCTTCTTCCATCACGGCTTCTGGCAACCGATGGATACCTTGCGCGATAAAGTGCATCTGGAAGAACTGTGGCAATCGGGCAAGGCGCCCTGGAAGGCGAAGTGATGAATTCCACATTCTGGCAAGGGAAACGTGTTTTCCTCACCGGCCATACCGGCTTCAAGGGAGGCTGGCTGAGCCTGTGGTTGCAGCAGCTTGGTGCCGACGTGACCGGTTACGCGCTGGAAGCGCCCACTAAGCCCAGCCTGTTTGAGGTGGCTAATGTAGCGCACGGCATGCAGTCGGTCATTGGCGACGTGCGCGATGGCGACGCCGTCAAACGCGCCATGGCTGCCGCGCGCCCGGACATCGTGATTCACATGGCGGCTCAGCCGCTGGTGCGCTACTCGTACGTGAACCCGGTGGAAACGTATGCCACCAACGTGATGGGCGTGGTCAACCTGCTCGAAGCCGTGCGCGCCACGCCAGGCGTGCGCGCAGTGGTGAATGTCACCAGCGACAAATGTTACGAAAACCGCGAGTGGCCCTGGGGCTACCGCGAAAACGAAGCCATGGGCGGTTATGACCCGTATAGCAACAGCAAGGGCTGTGCGGAACTCGTCACGGCCGGCTATCGCAGTTCCTTCTTCAATGCGGAGAAATATGCGGAGCACGGTATTGCCCTGGGCAGCGGCCGCGCCGGCAACGTCATCGGCGGTGGCGACTGGGCGCTGGATCGCTTGATTCCGGACATGCTGCGCGCCATCGGCGCCGGTGAACCCGTCATGATCCGCAACCCCCACGCCATTCGTCCGTGGCAGCACGTGCTCGAGCCGCTCAGCGGCTATCTGACCCTGGCGGAAAAACTGTACACGGAAGGTCCCGTCCATGCCGAAGGCTGGAATTTCGGTCCGTACGATACCGATGCCAAACCGGTGGAGTGGATCATCGAGCGCATGACGCAAGAATGGGGCGCTGGTGCTTCCTGGTCGCTCGATGGCCAGGACCATCCGCACGAAGCAAGCTATCTGAAACTCGATTGTTCCAAGGCCCGCAGCACGCTGGGCTGGCATCCGCGTTGGGACATTGGCCGGACCATCGCCAACATTGTCGAGTGGCATAAGGCGTTCGACCAGGGTGCAGACATGCGTGCGTTCACCCTGGCGCAAATCGCCACTTATCAAAATACCTAATAAATCATCCAACAAATTGAAGGCTGTATCATGAGCGAACAACTGACCCAACAACAAATCCGCGAACAGATCGCTGCACTCGTGGCGCAATATGGCGCACTGGCCAGCATACCGAAACCATTCGAACCGGGCGTGACGGTGATTCCACCTGCCGGCAAAGTGGTCGGTGCACCTGAAATGGGCCTGATGGTCGAAGCGTCGCTCGACGCCTGGTTGACGACGGGCCGTTTCAATGACGAGTTCGAAAAGCGCCTGGCCAAATTCATCGGCGTCGAATTTCTGATCACCGTGAACTCCGGTTCGTCGGCCAACCTGGTCGCCTTCTCCGCCCTGACCTCACCTAAATTGGGCGCGCGTGCCATCCAGCCCGGTGACGAAGTCATCGGCGTGGCCGCTGGCTTCCCGACTACCGTCAATCCTATTTTGCAGTTTGGCGCCGTGCCCGTCTTCGTCGATGTCGAACTTGGCACCTACAATATCGATGCCTCGAAAATCGAAGCGGCCATCACGGACAAGACCAAGGCCATCATGCTGGCCCATACCCTGGGCAATCCATTCAATCTGGAAGTCATCGTCGCGCTGTGCAAGAAATACAATCTGTGGCTGGTGGAAGATTGCTGTGACGCCCTGGGCGCCACGTACAACGGCCAGATGTGCGGCACTTTTGGCGATATCGGCACCATGAGTTTCTACCCTGCGCACCATATCACCATGGGCGAAGGCGGCGCGGTCTTCACCAACAATCCGGAACTGAAAGCGATTGCCGAATCGTTCCGCGACTGGGGCCGCGACTGCTATTGCGCGCCGGGCAAGGATAATACCTGCGGCCAGCGCTTCTGCTGCAAGCTGGGCACGCTGCCGGAAGGCTATGACCACAAGTACACCTACAGCCACCTGGGCTACAACCTGAAAATCACCGACATGCAGGCCGCTTGCGGCCTGGCGCAGATGGACCGCGCGGCTGGCTTTGTGCAGGCACGCAAGGATAACTTCGCCTATATGAAAGATGGCCTGCAAAGCTGTGCGGAATTCCTGATCCTGCCGGAAGCGACGCCAAACTCGGATCCATCGTGGTTCGGCTTCCCGATCACGTTGCGCCCGGAAGCCAATGTGGACCGTGTCAGCCTGCTGACGTTCCTCGATCAAAACAAGATTGGTACCCGTCTGCTGTTCGCCGGCAACCTGACGCGCCAGCCGTACATGATTGGTCGTAACTACCGCGTCTCGGGTGAACTGACGAATACCGACCGCATCATGCACGACACGCTGTGGATTGGCGTTTTCCCGGGTTTGACCAAGGAAATGATGGACTTCTCGATCAGCAAGATTGAAGAATTTTTTGGTGTGAATTTCTAAATTACATCATGAAACTAATAGAAGAACTCCTTCCCGCCTGTTTTTTGCTTGAGCCTAGCCGCTTTGAAGATGCGCGTGGCACCTTTGTTAAAACCTATCATGAAGGCATCTGCAAAAGTTTAGGCGTCAATCTGGATATCCAAGAGGAGTTCTATTCTGTTTCACGCAAGGACGTAATTCGCGGCATGCACTTTCAGCTACCGCCGCACGATCATGAGAAGTTGGTTTACTGTACCCGCGGCGCCGTCCGCGATGTGCTGCTAGACCTGCGAAAAGGACCAAATTACGGCAAAGTAGCTTCAGTCGACCTGTCTGGAGAAAACGGCCTGATGGTCTTTATTCCCAAAGGAATAGCCCATGGTTTTGTTGCGCTGACAGAGGAAGCGTTGATGCTGTACAAGACCAGCACGGTGCATGCCCCGTCCGCCGACTACGGCATCCACTGGGACAGCTTCGGATTCGATTGGCAAGTGACGCGCCCCCTCCTGTCGGCGCGCGATGAGCAGCACGGCGTCTTTGCCGATTTCATTTCTCCGTTTTAATAGGATATGTTACGTGAAAGTATTTCTTACAGGCGCTACCGGTTTTATAGGCAGTCAGCTGGTCAAACGTCTGCTTGGCGATAATCACGAGGTTGCAATCCTGGTACGCGAGCACTCTGATCTCAGCGTATTGCATGACGCTTTACCAAAGATCAGCGTGCATATTCATGATGGCAGCTATCTCTCATTACATGCGGCACTGGCGCAAACTCAGCCAGACGTCGTGTGTCACGTTGCCTCCTTGTTCCTGGCACAGCATCAACCGGAAGATGTGACCCGCCTGATCGAGTCAAATCTCGGCATGCCAACGCAGTTGCTTGAGGCCATGCAACAGTTGGGCCTGCGTCGCCTGATTAATACCGGCACGTCCTGGCAGCACTTTGAGGACGCTGCCTACAACCCCGTGAACCTGTATGCGGCGACCAAACAAGCATTCGAGAATTTGCTGGCTTACTATGTATCAGCGCATGGTTTTCAGGCCATCACATTGAAGCTGTTCGACACGTACGGCCCCGGCGATACCCGTGCAAAATTGTTCAGCCTGTTGCGCAAGACAGCCCGCAGCGGCGTCATGCTGCGCATGTCGCCGGGAGAGCAACTGCTCGACCTCGTGTACATCGATGACGTACTCGATGCCTACCTGTTGGCCATGCACCGCCTCCCCTCGATTGGCGCAGCGGAATGCTATGCCGTCAGCAACCCCGAACGTCTGACATTGAAAGATCTGGTGCAGGTCTACGGCGCCGTCGTAGGCAAAGACCTGCAGATAGAATGGGGTGGCCTTCCCTACCGTCCACGTGAAACGATGCAACCGTGTACACATCAGCCACGCCTGCCAGGTTGGCAGCCACATATCAGTTTGCAGCAGGGGATCGCACGCATGGAAGCCGACACGCTCATCGACGGCTTGCTGGTCGGGCCAAGCAAATGAAAAAAGACATGATCTGGGGCTACCTGTCTCAGTTTCTACAGTACGGAGCAGCTTTGCTGGTTCTGCCATTATTACTGAGAAAACTGAGTAGTGCCGAACTAGGCATCTGGTATGTCTTCATGACGATATCGGCTCTGGTGACGATGCTCGACCTCGGATTCACGCCCACGCTTGCTCGCAATGTCAGTTATGTCCTGGGCGGCGCGAAACGCCTGCTCAAGGATGGTTTCGAGGTGCTGAGCACACCGTCCCCTGTCGACTATAGCCTGTTCAACGCCATCATTCACGCAGCACGGCACATCTTCATGGTATTGGCCGGCTGCGCCTTCGTCTTGCTGGCCACTCTGGGTAGCTGGTACATCGTGCATGTATCGCAAGGGCAGATCGCCGCGCAAGAAGTGTTGCTTGCCTGGGGTGTGTTTGTTGTCGCTACAGTAATCAATCTGTATTACAAATACTATACGCCGTTGCTGCAAGGCCGCGGCCTGTATTCTGCCTTCTACAAATCGAGTGCTCTTTCCAATCTCGGCTTCGTGATTGTCACGGCCATTCTTTTGCAATGCGGACTGACCTTACTAGCGGTGGCTTTGGGATACCTTGCTTCGGCGCTCATTGGACGCTGGCTCAGCTGGTATTATTTTCACGACCAGTCTTTCCAGGCAGCCCTGCATCAGGCGCCGCCTTCCAGCATCTCCACGCGTGATATTTTCGGTATTCTCTGGCATAACGCCTGGCGCATGGGCCTTGGGGTTATCGGCGCTTTCCTGATACTAAGAGCCAATACCCTGCTATCGTCGGCCTATCTGGGCTTGGCCACCACCGCCGCGTATGCATTGACGCTGCAGGTCTATTCCGTCTTGCAAAATATGTCGATGGTTTTGTTCAATATCCAGCAACCTAAACTTGCGCAATACCGTGTCGCCAATGACCCAGAGCGCCTGCGTCACACAATACAGCTAGGCATCGGCTACGCACTCGGGATCTTTCTCTGTGGAGCGGTCATCCTAATATGTTTTGGCCCGGCCATGATTAAATGGATCGGAGGTCAAACCGGACTGGTAGCACTACCGCTGCTGATTTGGGTTGGAATCATGGTCCTACTGGAATTGAACCACTCATTGGCCGCCAGCGTCATTGTCACCGGTAACCGAGTGCCATTTGTCAAACCAGCACTCGTTTCTGGAATAGCTATTGTCACGCTCTCATGGCTCGGCCTGCGTTTTGGAGGAATGGGTCTGACGTGGCTCATTGCAAGTCAATTTACAGTACAACTCATCTATAACAATTGGAAATGGCCATACATGGTCTGGCTCGAACTGTATCGCAATAAAGCGTCGCCTGCGGCCTCCTCGCAACATCAAATGAAAGTGTAACGTTTGAACATTCTTGATATTGAAGACCAGTTTGCCATTTGTGCAGATCGCCCTTCGTCACTCATCATTGATGGTGGCAAGCACATCTTGCCAACACTGTCCATCATGATCCCGACCTATCGCCGCCCAGCCATGCTGGCGCAGGCGATTCGTTCGGTACTGGCCCAAACAAGCGATATCGACTTCGAAATCGTCGTGGTGGACAACGATCACTCAATGAGCGAGCAAATCGACGAGCTGGTTCGTCAATTTGGCGATGATCGTCTACGCCTGTTCCGCAACAGTGAGAACCTGGGTATGTTCGGTAATTGGAACCGCTGCATTGAACTGGCGCGCAGCGAATGGATTTCCATTTTGAATGATGATGATTTATTGCATCCAAATTTTGTCGACGAAATGTTTTCAGTACTGGAGAAAAAACCAGCGATTAGCATGCTGTACTGTCGTTCCATTTTCATGGATGATCGCGGTAATTTTGCCAGAAAGCTCAAAAGCACGGTAAAACAGGGCCTGAAAAATATCAAGAATACCTGGCTGATGCCGCAGCTGAGCACGATCCCGATTTCGCATGTGTATATGGATGCGCCATCAAGCGCTCTCGGCCTCATTTTCAAGCGCAGCAATGCTATGGAGATAGGTGGCTATAAAGCGTCGGCCTTTCCGAGTTCGGACTACGTATTTTTCACGATGTATTTCCTGCGCTTTGGTGCCAGCAGGCTGAACAAGACCCTGGCTTATTACCGCATACATGAAAATGAGACCGCCAACCCGAGTACCGGTGAAGGTTTTATCGCAAAAAATCTGCAATTACGCAGCAGCCTTGAACAGCATGTCAAGGCGCCGCCTTCGCTGTTGCGCATTTATGCACAACTCTATGCGTTGACCACGATAAAACAATATAAAAGCTTCTGGAATGTCGAGCTTGACCTGGATCGCCTGCGCCGTGAACACGGCTTGACGGATTTGCCAGTCTTTCCGTTTTACCATTTTAGCCGGCTGGCATTGCGTCTGTGGCTGCTCGTTTCCCGGTAACCAGATCGCAGCTATATTGAAATACGTTCAGCAATACTTTTATAAAAAAATAAATTCATGACTTCCAAAATTTCGCAGAAGAAAAAGATACTGATTGCTGCCTACGCTATTTCTCCGTATTCCGGTTCGGAATTCGGCGTGGGGTGGAATTTTGTTTCCAAGTTAAGCGAATTTTATGACATTACCGTCATGTACGGCACCTCGGGAGTCTGCATGGGCAATCGTGATGCCATGCTCGCCTATCTGCAATCCCAGCCTGCGGACGGCGTCAAGTATGTCTACGTTGAGCCAAATGCACTGGTGCGCCTCTTCGACTGGATGAACCGTTCGGTGACGCCGCTGTTTTTCTCCTTTTCTTACATGTTATGGCAACGACAAGTACTGGCAACTGCAAAAAAGTTAAAGAAAAATGAAGATTACAGCCTGGTGCATCAGTTGAATACCATCGGTTTTCGTCATCCTGGTTTTTTGTGGAAACTCGACCTGCCCTATGTCTGGGGCCCGGTAGGCGGAAGTTCGGATTTGAACGATATCTTCTTCCCCATCCTCAGCAGAGGAAATTACCTGCGAAATAAGCTGCGTAACTGGACAAACTGGTATTTTCTGCGGCATTCCGCACGCGTCAGGAATGCCGCAACAGCTGCCAAGGCGGTTTTTTGCGCCACCTCGGCGGACAGCGACAATTTCAGACGGTTTCTCAATGTGGATTGCCAGGTTATCCGTGAAAATTCAGTGCTGAACATGAAGGAAGCGATCAAGCCTACAGGTGCCAAGGTGCAGTTCGTCTGGGCCGGCAGCGTCGACGAACGCAAGGCATTAAATCTGCTGCTCAGTGCCCTCGAGCAATTGCCGTCCCGTTCAGACTGGTGCTTGCACGTGATCGGCGACGGACCGAGCAAATCCATGCTGCAGGCCAGGGCCGTGGCATCCGGGCTGGACAAGCAGATAGTCTGGCATGGCCAGGTCCAGCGCGAGGAAGTGCTGCGTATCATGCGCGAAGCAGATGTGCACATCATGCCCTCGATCATGGACAGCAATCCGACTGTCTTACTGGAAGCGTTTGAAATGGGCTTGCCAAGTATTGCTCTGGACCAATTTGGCGCGCATGACCTGATAACGGCAGAAACTGGCTTCAAAGTGAGCGTTAATTCACTGGAAGAAATCATCGAGCAATTGGCACAGCATATAACGTTCTGTCTCGATAACCACGCCACCGTCGACTTGATGAAGACCAATGTCCTGCTCCGCCAAAAGGAATTACATTGGGATATCAGCCTTCGCCAGGTGCGCGACCTCTACGAAAAGGTATCACATGAGTGATTTTTTCTCGGCACTGGCCTCACGGGCGAGAAAGGAGAAATTTGCCATTGATCCTGACGTGCCTCGCTCCTACCTGCTGCGTTTTTTCTCGGCTAAGGTCATTGACCTCCTGCGGGGCGTGCTCGTCTTCCGGCGACTGAATGCACGTATTTTTATCGGCAAGAAAGCCGAGATTTTGTGCGCGTCGAAAATCAGTACGGGTCGCTTCATTAAATTCGCTCCCGGATGCTATGTCGATGCCCTGTCGCGCGATGGCATCAGGCTGGGTAACAATTTCTCCCTGGGGCGGGGTGCGTCCATTGAATGTACGGGTTCCCTGGCCACCTTAGGCGTAGGTTTTTCCGCGGGCAATAACGTCGGCATTGGTTCCTTCAGTTTCCTGGGTTGTGCAGGTGGCGTCAGCATAGGCGATGACACGATACTGGGAAATTTTGTCAGCATACATTCCGAAAACCATAATTTCGAACGCCTTGATATCCCTATCCGCCTGCAAGGCGTTACCCAGCAAGGCATACGCATCGGGAAAAACTGCTGGATCGGCGCCAAGGCCACTATACTTGACGGCGCAAGTATCGGCGACCACGCCGTGATCGCCGCCGGTGCGGTCGTCACGGCGGGAGAATATGAAGGTAATGCCGTATATGGCGGTATTCCTGCGCGCAAATTGAGATCACTCATCGCATGACACAAGCTACTCCCATCCCTCGCGCGGACCACGCAAAAATCGGCCTGGTTTTTTGTCATTTGTTAAATGATGCGTCGGGCAGTCCACGCGTTCTGCGTGGAACGATCAAGGCATTGGTGGACGATCCTGCGCGCGCCATGCTGTTTGTCGGCTCCCAGGGCCGCGGCGTGCTGGAAAACTGCGGTATTCCCATCCGCCGCTATTGGTACCACCGCTCACAGTTTCGTATCATTACCCTGTGCAATTTGATACTCAGCCAGCTATTTCTGCTGTTTTCGTTGCTGTGCGAGCGACAGATTGCCAAGGATGCCGTTATCTATGTGAATACCCTGCTACCATTCGGCGGTGCACTGTATGGCAAGCTCACCGGACGCAAGGTCATCTATCATGTGCATGAAATTTCGATAGAACCGAAGCCGTTGCGCGTATTCTTATGCACTATCGCGCGCCTTTGCTCTGCCTATAACATTTATGTGTCAAAGTCGCATGCGGATGCCTTGCCCATCGCTGGCGTGCCGTCCGTGCAAATCTACAATGCGCTTGATGATGATTTCACGGCAATCGCTGCCCAAGCCGTCTATCAGGCGCGCCACGACGGCATATTTACGGTGCTGATGCTGGCTTCGCTGCGCGACTATAAAGGCGTACCAGAAATGGTGGCGCTTGCAGTGGCGCTTGCTGACCGCACGGACGTGCAATTTGAACTGGTTGTCAATGATGATCAGGCTGCCATCGATCAATATTTCGCCAATAGACCGGTCACGGCTAACCTGCGAATTTATCCTCGCACCGACAATCCGGCCATGTTTTACCAACGCGCCGGCCTCCTGTTCAATCTCTCGCGCATCGACAGCTGGATTGAAACATTCGGCCTCACGGTGCTGGAAGGAATGGCATTTGGAATACCGGTGCTGGTACCGCCAGTGGGCGGACCCGCCGAACTGGTTAACGATATGCAAGAAGGTTTTCTAGTCGATTCACGTGACTTCGCCAAGTTAAAGCAAAGAACGCTCACCCTGGCAGACGATACGGCCCTGTGCAAATCCATGTCGGAAGCCGCACGTCGCAGAGCGGACAATTTTTCAAAAGAAAAATTTTCTCAGGCGCTCAGAAGCGTCATGCAAAAACTGTAATAAAGCGCAACACACCGGCCCAATAATAAGACGTGCCCTTCCAATATAACGGGAAATAGTTTGTTAATCAGTAAAATAATCCATACCCCACGTCAGATCGGTGCGCCGTCGCAATTCCTATTCTGGGGACTCCTGCTGTCTGTGCTTGGCCTCTTTTTCAGTTCCAACTATCTCAAGCTGGGCAGCCTGTTCCTGATGGGAATCTATATTTTTCTGCCCGTAAAAAAGGTCCGGCTCTACCATGGGGAAAAGCTCGAATTTTATTTGCTTTTACCATGCGTCATTGGTATTGTTTTTGCCTGGAAAAACCATCTCGCCGATGCGGTCCGGGATATTTTATTCTTTCTCATTCCATACATTTATTTTTTGGCGGGTAAAAGGTTCTTCAAGCAAGGCGGAAATATTCGGGCATTGATTTTTGGCTACTCAAAAATATACTGCGTTATTTTCCTGTTGCTTCTATGTTGCTTATGGTATGAAATGGGATTCATAGGCGTACTGGAGATACGTGATTTTGTCAGCCCTGGCAGCTTCTTGCTGGTTTACTGTATCGTACTGCTGTATGAAAAACGAAAATCATGGCAAAATCTCTTGCATAACCCCTGGTTTATTGCCGTGCACGCCGTTTTCCTCGCACAATTTTCACGCACTTATGTAATTATTCTGGCGGCATTTTTCTTTCTATCCGGAAAAAAAATCGTGGACGCCAAAATAATATGGCGCGCCATCGCCTTTTTTGTCATCGCCACGCTCATAGCGGGAGCTTTTGGCTTGTATGATTTAATCGGCGAGACTCTGCATAAAGCCATGTCTGAACTGCATTTCAATGACGATTGGACTCAGGAAGACATGGGTACCAGTTATCGTGCCTACGAGATTTTTGCCGCGTTTAATGAATTTAAAAACTATCCTTTTATCAGTAAAATCTTTGGCGGTGGGTTTGGCGCCTTGGTGCATTTGGATTTTTCAGTCGTGCTGGGTGGTGGCGAGTATTCCGAAATTCCCTGGATGCACAATGGTTATCTTTACATTCTGATCAAGAGTGGATTGATCGGCATGCTGTGTTATCTAACTTTCCTGGTAAAAATATTCAAGCGTGCCAAACACTGTGTCGATCCCCGTGGCAGAGTCATGATACTTGGCAGCATCGCAGGACTGTTACTGTCCAATATGGTGATCTGCGGTATCTTCAGCAATGAATCCGTATTCTGTTACATCGTGTTAGGCTATTTCTCAAGTTTTCTTGCAACAAAAAAAACAGGTTTACATTAATATGAAAAAAATCGCTATCGTAGGTTCCGTCGGATTGCCAGCAAAATATGGAGGATGGGAAACACTTGTCGACCACCTGACGGCGCGCTTGTCCACCTCCTTCGATTTCACCGTGTATTGCTGCGCTGAAAAATACCCGGAGAAACTGGCAACCTATAATGGCGCCAAGCTGGTTTATATCAACCTGGATGCCAACGGCATGCAAAGCATTATCTATGACCTGTGGTCGATGCTGAAAGCTATCCGTTATGCCGATACGATCGTGGTCTTGGGGGTGTCCGGCTGCGTCTTCATGCCTGTGCTGAAACTCATATCGCGCAAAAAATTTGTCATCAATATTGATGGCCTGGAGTGGCGCAGGGCCAAATGGAGTGGCTTTGCCAAATGGTTTTTGAAACTATCGGAATCGGCCGCCGTACGCTTTGCCGACCAGGTAGTGACCGACAACAAAGCGATTCAAGATTATGTCAAAACGCAATATGGACGCGATAGTGCATTGATCGCCTACGGTGGGGACCATGCCGTACGTCCACAACGGGATGATGCCATTTTGGCAGCATACAAGCTTGATCGCGTGAAATACGCATTTAAAGTATGCCGCATCGAACCTGAAAACAATATCGACATGATTATCGAGGCATTCGCCAGCGCGCCCACGATGGATCTTGTCATTGTAGGAAACTGGGACAATAGCGAATATGGCAAGCAATTAAGGCAAAAATATTCCGGCATTGCCCATTTACATTTACTCGACCCAATCTACGATCACACTATCCTGAATCAGCTACGCGCTGCCTGCCAGGTGTATGTCCACGGCCACAGCGCCGGCGGCACCAATCCATCGCTGGTCGAGGCGATGAGCCTTGGCTTGGCAGTGCTCGCGTATGGCTGCATCTTCAACCGCGAAACTACCAAGCAGCAGGCTTGCTTTTTCAATACGTCAGTAGAATTAACTGAACTGCTGAACAATCTGGATGAAGCAAAACTGACGCTCCTGGGACAGCAGATGAAACAGTTGGCGGATCAATTGTATACATGGGACAGAATTTCGAGCGGCTATGCAAACATCTTTTAATCCCCGCAGTTTTCTCGTAACGGGTGCCTCGGGCTTTGTCGGCAGGGCACTGACACAACACCTTGGCGTACAGGCCGGAACGCGTGTGGTGTGCGCTGCACGTAGCCACATCCCATGCCCGGCGCCAAACATGGTGTACTTCCAGTGCGGCGACGAGCTTGAAACACAGGACTGGCGCCCGGCGCTCAACGGTGTGGAGGTGGTCATTCATCTTGCAGCAAGAGTCCACGTCATGCGAGATACGGCGGCGTCTCCCGCGGATGAATTTCGTCGTGTTAACGTACAAGGCAGCATCAATGTGGCCCGCCAAGCAGCGGATGCAGGCGTCCGCAGATTCATCTTCATCAGTTCCTTAAAGGTGAATGGCGAACAGACACTTCCTGGACACCCTTTCCAGGCCACTGATGCCGCGAATCCACAAGATCCTTACGGCATCTCCAAACACGAAGCCGAACAGGCCCTGCTGGCCATGGGACGCGAAACGGGCATGGAAATCGTTATTCTGCGCCCCCCGCTAATCTATGGGCCTGGCGTACGCGCTAATTTTGAACGTTTGATGCGTTTGGTACAGCGCGGTGTACCATTGCCATTCGGCGCTGTACACAATGCCCGCAGCATGGTTGCACTAGAAAATTTTGTAGATTTGATTGCTCTCAGTACATGGCATGCACAGGCACCGGGAAAAATATTCCTTGTGTCAGATGACCACGATGTCAGCATTGCACAGTTGCTGCGCATGTTGGCAAGCGGCATGAAAAAACATATTTGGCTGATACCCATTCCTCCCAGCCTGATTGTGGCGTTGGCGCGCCTGGCAGGAAGATCGATGGATGCGAGCCGCTTGCTTGACTCCTTGCAGGTTGATATTAGCGAAACCAAACGCACACTGAACTGGCAGCCCCCCCATGCAATGCAGGACGCCATCAATAAGACGGTGACTTCTTTTACTTCAAAACAATAAAAATACTCCAATGAAAAGACTATTTGATTTCGCCCTTTCGGTGGTACTGCTGCTGGCCTTTGCCATCCCTATTCTCATCGTTACCATCCTTGTCAAGCTGACCTCACCAGGGCCTGCCATTTACTGGTCAGACCGGATCGGGGTGCGTAACAAGATCTTCCGCATGCCAAAGTTCCGTACGATGCGTACAGATACACCGGCCGTGGCAACGCACCTGCTCAATAACCCTGGGCAGTTCCTCACACCGATAGGCTCCTTCCTGCGCAAGTCCAGCCTTGATGAGTTACCGCAATTGTGGAGCATTCTGCGCGGCGACATGAGCTTTGTCGGCCCCCGCCCCGCCTTGTTCAACCAACAGGATTTGATCGCGCTACGGACAGAATACGGCGTCGACCGCATACTGCCCGGCCTGACCGGCTGGGCGCAGATCAATGGCCGCGATGAATTGCCGATTCCGGAGAAGGTCAAACTCGATCTGGCCTATATGCAGCAGCAGTCGTTCTTATTTGACTTGAAAATTATCGTCCTGACGGCACTCAAAGTTGTACGCCGTGATGGCGTCACGCATTGATGAGTTTTACATTGGAAACAGTACAGTTATTGCAATGTTTCAACGACATGCAGCAAAGCCAATGCTGCCCTTATCCTTTCTAAAGTAATTATTCGTCAAAATGAAATTAATTATTGATTTGTCACGCTTTAAAAAACAGCTGATTGCTGTTACAGCTGATTTGATATTCTTGCCATTGACCTTTTGTCTGGCGATTATTTTGCGCTACGATGTCGTCAACCTGAACCTGTTCCTCGGCTATTTTTGGATCATTGTTGCGGCCCCCATCGTTGCCATCCCCATCTTTATCAAAATTGGCCTGTACCGCGCCGTCATCCGCTTCATCGATCAGAAAATCGTGTATGTGGTCGTCTTCGGTGTCACGCTGTCGGTCGCTTTTTTACTGGCATTGGCGGGGCTATTGACGCATATGGCAGGAGTCTCACGCGGCGTATTTGGCATTTATTGGGTGAGTGCCTTGACCTACGTAGTGGCCAGCCGCTTTCTCGCGCGAGGTGTGCTATTACACCAGATGGGACGTCGCTGTACTCGCGTCGCCATCTATGGTGCAGGCAAAGCGGGCGTGCAACTGGCCAGTGCCTTGCGTGCAGGCCGCGAGTATCTGCCAGTGGCGTTCATCGATGATATGAAAGAATTGCGCGATGCAACTATTTCTGGCATCAAAGTACATCCGTCCAATGCCCTTGCCGACGTGATCGAAAAATATGGTGTGAACGAGATACTGCTGGCCATGCCTGCATTGAACAAAGGCGAACAGAAAAAAATCCTCAATAGCCTTGAACACCTGAAAGTGAAGATCAAGGTTACCCCGCCCGTTGAAAGCCTGGTCAGTGGCGAGTTACGCGTGCAAGATGTCCGCGACATCGAAATTGAAGATTTGCTGGGCCGTGACCAGGTATCGCCCGATCTGTCGCTGATATCCAGTTGCATTGTCGGCAAATCCGTCATGGTCACGGGCGCAGGTGGTTCAATCGGTTCCGAACTGTGTCGACAGATCATCCGATTGAAACCTGCACGCCTCGTCTTGCTGGATATGTCCGAATTTGCTCTTTATTCCATCAAGCAGGAGTTAAAAAGCATCAATGAGGGATATGAGTTGGGTGTGGACATACTCCCCTTCCTCGGCAGCGTGCTCGATACGGAAAAAGCTCAGCGCATCTTGCAGTCCTTCTCGGTGGAGACGCTGTATCATGCGGCGGCCTACAAACACGTGCCATTGGTCGAGCATAATCCCATTGAGGGAGTACGTAACAATGTCTTTGGCACACTCAGCATTGCCAAGGCGGCGATGGCGGCCCATGTCAAATCTTTTGTCTTGATTTCCACGGACAAAGCGGTACGCCCAACCAATGTAATGGGCACTACCAAGCGCCTTGCGGAACTCATTTTGCAGGCATTTACACGCGAGCAGAGCCACACGCGCTTTTGCATGGTACGTTTTGGCAATGTCCTGGGCTCGTCCGGTTCCGTCGTTCCCCTGTTCCGCCGGCAGATCGAGGCCGGTGGTCCGATCACCCTGACGCATCCGGAAATCACACGCTATTTCATGACCATTCCAGAGGCCGCCCAGCTTGTCTTGCAGGCCGGCGCCATGGGCACCGGCGGCGATGTGTTCGTTCTTGACATGGGCGAGCCCGTGAAGATCATGGATCTGGCTGAACGCATGATCCATTTGAGTGGCCTGGAAGTGAAGAGCAAGGCTGCCCCCGACGGTATTGAAATACAACATGTAGGTCTGCGCCCCGGAGAGAAGCTCTATGAAGAGCTATTGATTGGGGGCAATGTAGAAGGGACTGAGCATCCTCTCATCATGCGTGCAGAAGAGTCGGAAATACCTTGGCAAGATTTGAAAAAAATCTTGGAGGAAATGGATCTGGCGTGCAATAACTTCAATTTCGAGATGCTACGCAATCTGCTGCTGCAGGCTGTGCACGAATATGTACCGCAATGTGGTATCGAAGACCTGATCTGGACGGAACAGCAGCGTCAGCAGTCCGAACCGCTAGATAAGCTGCCATCACTCAAGGAGTCCAATTTTTTGACATGAAACGAGCAACTCACTGAAGACTGCTTTGACTAGCAGTGGAGCGGGGAATGTATAGGCAATGAGACAGGAAAGCCAAGAAATTATAGAAAATGCCTATTACATTCCCGCATTATTCCCTATGATATTTTTGTGAAACAATCTGCTCTCCATGCCTCAAAAAAAACAATATCGTTTTTCATCCAGATTGCTCCGAAAAAATCGTTGCCTCAGTGTTTGCACTCAATAGAAATCAATCCATTCAGCAAGAATAGCATTACAGAACACATATTATTCAGGCAAGGCATATTGCGAAAGGTCATATCCACCCTGCATCTTCCGGCGGAACTGAACAATATAACGGCCTGGTCCTTTGAAACATCCTTACCTGCCTTAAAAAAATTGCAAGCTGAAATTAGAAAGCGAAATGATGGAAAAATATGACGAATTGAATAACGCGGAATTTTACGTTGAAGATGATGACTTCAATTTGACAAATTTCCTTGCAGTCTTATGGCAATCGCGTGGCGTGATCATCGCGGGAACTGCATTGGTGACGCTGCTCGGCACTTCCAGCGCTTTGTTTCTCGGGAAATACCAAAGCGAGGGTTTTTTACAATTCGGCGGCGCCATTCCTGAAAAAAAAATAGATAAGGACGCGAAGGAAGTAAAAGAACCGCCGCCTGGCATTGCCTTGGCTGACTACAAGCGTTATTCCTCGGCATTAAACACCAGCGAACGTTTTTACGAATTTGTCAGGCAAAATAATATAGAAAACGACCCTGCCGTAATCGCTTTGACCCAGACATTTAGCTCGCGCGGCGGAATTACCAAAGTCATCGAACCAATATTTCCATTCACCAAGCTTGATGCGAAAGAATTGATGGCCAGCACCAAGGATGCCGAAAACAATGTCATCGCGGTGTCCATCAACTACGCGGCCAATACGCCGGAAAGCGCACAACAAGGGGTGAGTTTGCTTGGGCGATATACAGTCGACACTATTGTCTACATGATTTATACGGATATTTTACGCTTCAAGAATTCCGAAATTTCCGTTGCCATTACCAAGTTGGATAATAAAATCATTGAAAACAAGGAAAAAATCGATTCGTATGAACGCAAGGGCAACAAGCTGAAGCAAATCGTTACACGCTACCCGGACGCTGCCAGCCAGGCTTCCCGCCAGTTGGTTTCAATCACCGAAGATACAGCGCGCTACCTCTCTCCGCTAAGCCAGCTGATGACTAGCGAAGTCGAGATTACTGAAGCGAATGAAGCCATTTACAAGGCAAAGCGGGAACAAAAGCAGTACAAGATACTCGAAGAGTACTATGGCCGCGCAAAAGCATTGGCTGAGAGCACAAAATCTGGCGAGGCCATTCTGCGAGGACTGGAGCCAATCAAGAAAACGGTTTTTAGCAACAAGGATATGGAAGACGAAACGATCAAGGAAGTCTATAACAAGATCAGTGTCGATAATAGTTCCGCCATTAGTCTCTATCTGGAAAAAACACGATTTATTGCCGGTCCCAGCCTGCCCAAGAATCGGACAACCCGTACGTCAATTGCCCTGCTAGGCAGCCTGCTGGCAGGCTTGGGGATCTCTATCTTTTTCGTGCTTGGACGTCGTTGGTGGCAGAATAACCGTCAACAACTGCAAGGCTGATTGCGATAGCACACGCGGCGCCGGCTCCGCTAACTGGTTTGCCAGCCTTCGCTTTGGGCTGTCGCCGGCACAGCGCCTGGATTTCCTGCCGCGCGGCGGCCACAGCCAAAACATGGTGCACGGTCGCCCCCCATCAGCAGCAGCATAAAAAAACCCAAAAAGTTCGCATGGAACTTTTTGGGTTTTATTCATAAATGCATGGGCCTTTGCTTTCCGTACAATAACGGGCAACACTCAGCCGCGGCAAAAAGCGTCAACTCTTCAGCAATCCACCCAGCAACGCCGCCACCTTTTGCTTCGGCTTGGCGGCCACAGGCGCCATGCTGGCGGCAGCGGGAGCGGCTGCCTTGGCGGGCTCATACGGCTTCAGGAACCAGGGATCGGCCTTTTCGCGACGGGCGCCAGGGCCAAAGGCGGGACGCGTACCGCGCTCGGCGGAGCGGCTGTCGCGGCTCTCGCCAACATGGCGGCTCTCGGGCGCGCGCGCAGGACGCGCCTCGCTACCTTCGGTCCGGCGCGGAGGGCGGCGCTCGCTGTCGCTGCTGCGGGCGGGAGCCGGATTGAAGCCCGTCAATTCACCACGCTTGATGCTTTGCTTGATGAGTTTTTCAATGTCGGCCAGCAAGCGCTCGTCTTTATCCGAATAGATCGAAATGGCGTCGCCCGAGGCGCCTGCACGGCCCGTACGACCGATGCGGTGCACATAGTCTTCCGCGTTGTACGGCAAGTCGAAGTTGATGACGCAAGGCAAGTCAGAAATATCCAGGCCGCGCGCTGCCACGTCGGTGGCGACCAGCACGTCGATTTCGCCCTTCTTGAACGCTTCCAGCGCCGCCATGCGCTCCTGCTGGCTCTTGTCGCCGTGAATTGCCGTGGCGCTCATGCCTTCCTGTTCCAGCACGCGGGCCAGGCGCGAGGCGCCGATCTTGGTGTTCGAGAATACAATGACCTGCTTCAGGTCGCGCTGGCGCAGCAGATGGGCGACCAGGGCATGCTTCTGATCTTCCGTCACCTTGTAGACCACTTGCGTGACCTTGTCGGCCGTCTGGTTGCTGCGCGCCACTTCGATCGTCAGCGGATCGTTGAGGAAGGTTGCGGCCAGCTTCTTGATTTCTGGCGAGAACGTAGCCGAGAACATCAGGTTCTGGCGCTGTTTCGGCAGCAAGTTGATAATGCGCTGCAAGTCCGGCAAGAAACCCATGTCCAGCATGCGGTCGGCCTCATCCATGACCAGCATCTGCACCTGGCTCAGGCTGATGTTCTTTTGCTCGATATGATCGAGCAAGCGGCCCGGCGTGGCGATGACGATTTCCACGCCCCCGCGCAGGAGAACGGTTTGTGGCTTCATGTCCATGCCGCCGAAAACGACGGTCGAACGCAGTGGCGTATGCTTGGCGTAGGCCTTGACGTTTTCCGCCACCTGCACCGCCAGTTCACGGGTCGGTGTCAGGATCAGCGCGCGCACCGGATGGCGTGCCGGCGACATGCTGCTACTGGCATGCGCCAGCAGCAACTGGATGATCGGCAAGGAAAAACCTGCCGTCTTGCCTGTGCCCGTTTGCGCGGCACCCATCACATCGCGGCCTTGCAGCACCACGGGGATCGCTTGTTCCTGGATCGGTGTCGGATGGGTGTAGCCTTGATCGGTCAGTGCGCGCTGGATTTCAGGCGCGAGGCCAAAGTCGGCAAAAGTCAGGGTGGGGGCAACGGATGCGGCAGGTGCAGGTGCAGCGGTAACGGCAGCGGGCGCCGCTTCAGGGGCATTCGCCGGGCTGGGCGTAGGAGTCGATTCGGTTTCAGACATAAATTTTCTGGTGTGCCTCCGCACTGCGGAAGCCATGCTTTCTCAATAAACAACATTTCGGGGCACAGGCAGCTCCGTCTTGCAAGCCATGGATCATCGTTCTTGCGGCACCTCCGTGCTCCGGGACATGCTGTATGGCGTATGCGGAAGCGTCGAAGAGATGTGCTGCGATGGCGGCGGAGATCGCGCCGGCGGAACATCGCGCGCAGAAGATACAATATCAGTGCTGTAAACGATACCCTAATTCACCGCAACTGTACACGGAAACCGTCATTTTTGAGCAAAAAGCGTTCCAGCGATGGCACGCCGGAATGCCGTATGATGCCAGCTCCGCCGTCGCCTTCCCTCACCATGCCCACCCCGCCTCTCCCCCATGATCCGCAACCGCAAGCGCCCAGCAAACCCGGCAACGACGAGTGTTGCCACAGCGGTTGCACCTTTTGCGTGCTGGAAATGTACCAGGAAGAGCTGGCCGCCTACGAAGCTGCCCTGAGGGCGTGGCAGCAGCGCCAGCAAGCCGCTGCAGCGCCTGCCAGCCAAGGCATCAAAAAAGCGCGCAAGCGCGCTTAATGTATTCATTAAAAGCTTTCCCACTCCTCCGCTGAAGCCGTGCGACGTGCAGTGCTGCTGGCCAATTGACGCGGTGCCGGTGCGGGCGCTACGGCTGCTGGCGCCTTGACGGGCGCACGCTGCCGGTTTCCAGTGGCATTGGCAACGTCAAGCTTGAAGATGCTGACCACGGCGCTCAGGCTGGCCGCCTGCTCCTGCATCGATTCGGCCGCCGCGGCCGCCTCTTCCACCAGGGCCGCATTTTGCTGCGTCACCTGGTCCATCTGGGCGATGGCCTGGTTGACCTGCTCGATACCGGCGCTCTGCTCGCTGCTGGCGGCCGTAATCTCACTCATAATGTCCGTCACGCGAGTAATGCTGGCAACGATGTCGTCCATCGTGCGGCCCGCCTGGTCCACCAGTGCTGATCCCGCTTCGACTTTCTCGACGGAATCGCCGATCAAAACCTTGATATCCTTGGCCGCCGCGGCCGAGCGTTGCGCCAGGTTGCGCACTTCCGTGGCCACGACGGCAAAGCCGCGCCCCTGCTCGCCTGCCCGCGCCGCCTCGACGGCAGCATTCAAGGCCAGGATATTGGTCTGGAAAGCAATGCCGTCGATGACGGCGATGATGTCGACGATCTTGCGCGACGACGCATTGATCGACGCCATTGTGCCCACCACTTCGCTGACGACCTTGCCGCCCTCGATGGCGATGCTCGACGAGGTCAGCGCCATGGTGTTGGCTTGGCGCGCGTTGTCCGCATTCTGCTTCACGGTCGAGGTCAGTTCTTCCATCGACGACGCCGTTTCTTCCAGCGAACTGGCCTGCTCTTCCGTTCGCGACGACAGATCCTGGTTGCCGGCGGCGATCTGACTCGACGCCGTAGCAATGGTATCGGTGCCGCTGCGTACCTGGCCCACCAGGTTCTGCAGGCTGGCATTCATGTCTTTCAGCGCCTGCATCAATTGCCCCGTTTCGTCTTGCGATTGCACAACAATATGCGCCGTCAAGTCGCCGGCAGCCACCTGGCGCGCCACGCCGACGGCCGCGATCAGCGGACGCGCCACGCTGCGCGCCACCCACAGCGCCAGCAGCATGCCGATGACGACGATGCCCACCAGCAAGCCGATCAGGCTGGCGCGCGAGGCCGCATACGTTGCATCGGCGCTGGCGCTCGAGCGCAGGCCGCCGTCCGTGTTAATGGACACCAGCTTATCGAGGGCCACCATCATGTCCGCCATGACCTTGGCCGACGGTCCAACGGCCAGCGCGCGCGCCTCTTCCTTTTTCATTTCACGCGACAGGCTCATCATGGTTGCGTGCAAGCGCATGAATTCATCGTTGAGCGCCAGGAAGCGTTCGAAGACTTCGTTCTCGCCCGGCTCCGAAATCAGGCGGCGGTAGTTGTCACCGTCCGCCTTCAGCTTGGTCTGCGTTTCCGTCATGCGTGCTTCATTCTGCGTCATGTCGGCATCCTGCGCGGCCAGCATGTGCGCCAGTTCCCAGCGGCGGAAATCGCTGACATCGCTGCGCATGGACATGGCGGCCAGCACGCTGGGCATCCAGTTGGCGGACAGGTCCGTCGACGCGGTATTGATGCGCGCCATGGAAAAGATCGCCGACACACCCAAAGCCGCCGTCAACAACAGCACGGCACCAAACGTCAAGATCAGCTTGGTGGCAATTTTCAAATCAAAAAACCATTTCATGCGTTGCTTCCTTCATTAAACGGAAATACGGGACAAGGCAGGCGCGCGAACCGGCACATGCACGGCGCGGGCAGTGAAGCGACCATCGCAGGCGTCGCAGGATGAAGCGGAAGTGAGCAGGGTCGAACGGCAGGTGCCGCAACTCCTATCGAACGCGCGTCAAATTTCCACAAGGCAACATCTTATCACCGCCGTACTAGCACGCAGAGTGATTTGACTGCGGCCTGTGGCCAAAATTCGCATGTAGCGGTCTGCGTGTCGCATTTTTGCCCAGTCGCAATTGTTTCCACGGGAGAAAACAGAAGCAAGCGTAGGAGTCGGATGACACGAGGCAATGTTCCTAGCCTACATAAGCGCGTCGGCTCATCCGATGCCCGCCCGCAGCCCCTGGCCCTATAGTGGATACAAGATTCAGCACAACGCTAGCAAGCCAGAAAAGCAGCGCCATCCAACAAAATCAGAAGACGAGGCCCTACCATGTACAAAGCTTATAGCAACCTGACCCCAGCAACGAATAGCCACGCCGCCGCCCAGCACAACTGGCAAGCCGCGCCGGCCACGCCCATGATCAGCATCACTGGCGCCCAACAGAACGAATTGCTGCGCGCCTTGTCACGCGCCGATCTGGAGCGCCTGTTTTGCCAATTGGAACTGGTCGCTCTGCCTGCCGGCAAGCACTTGTTTGATTGCGGCGGCAAGATTGAATACACCTACTTCCCCACCAACGCCATCGTTTCCCTGCTGTATGTGATGGAAGACGGCGCCACCACCGAGATCGCCGTCATCGGCCGCGAAGGCGTCGCTGGCGTGGTGCTGTACGAAGCCGAGCGCGCCACCTGCACCGCCATCGTGCAAACGGCCGGCTACGGCTACCGCCTGAAAACGGCCTTCCTGCGCGAAGTCTTCAATGAAGGCGGCGCGCTGGCACAATTGCTGATGCGCTACACCAGCGCCATGTTTGCGCAAATGGCACAGAACGTGGTGGGCGGCCGCCATTGCAGCATCGAACAGAAACTGTGCCGCTGGCTGCTGGACCGCCTCGACCGTTCGCTGTCGAATGAGCTGAAGGTCACGCAAGACACCATGGCCAATATGCTGGGCGTGCGGCGTGAAAGCGTCACCGTCACGGCGCGCAAGCTGCAGGACGAAGGCTTGATCCAGTACCGCCGTGGCACGGTCGAAGTGCTCGACCGCGAAGGCCTGGAGGCGGCAGCCGGCAATTGCTACAAGGCAGCACGTGCCGGTTTCGAACAGTTCCGCAGCGCCATCAGCGCGCATAACTAAGTCATCAGCGCCAAGTCATCCGCGCGAGCACGCTTCGGCGTGCTTTTTTCATTCCGGGGTGTTGACTCCGCTGCAAACCAGACTCGCCTCATCACAAGCGGTACTGGCGACCCGCCACCAGTGCGGCTTGCGATCTTCAAACGAGTGATATTCAGGCGCAAAGGCCGGCTGGACAGGGTCATCAAAACTTCCCACCAGCAAGGCCACCGTGGGCGCATCGTCGATGGCGCCGATGGAACTGCCGCAAACGGCGCAAAAGGCCCGACTGGAATACTCGGAAGAGCGATAAGTGGCAGGTACACCGGACGTGCCCGTCCAGCGCACCTGATCGCGCGCAAACTCCATCCACACCACAGTCGGCGCGCCCGTGTGCTGCTGGCAATTACGACAGGAACAACTGTGCGGATTGCTGCCCTCGCCTGTCACTTCGAAGCGCACGGCGCCACATAAACAGCCGCCTGCCTGTACCGCGTTCTCCATTGCCTCTCCTCGTTTGCACCGTTGCGTACCTCGCCAGCTGGCACGTCCCGGTACAATATTGCCATAAACCCCAACCCGGCGCGACCCGCAAACCAGCGTGCCGGCACTTTGAAAGAATGAATGGAAGACATCAATTGCGAAGGCTTGCCGCACATCCGCGTACTGGCAGGCGAAAACACCCACGGCCCCGTGTATGAAACCCTGCCGGCGCGCCAGATTGACGAGCACGTCTACGAACTGCTGGCCTCGCCTGGCCTGACCATGAACCTGGCGCGCGGCGACATCATCAACATCGCCGACCCGCTCGCCCCCGCCGAAGTATTAAAGCGGGGCGGCAACTTCTGCATCCAGATCTACGACGCCGATACCGTGGACCAAGCCGCAGTCGACCGGCTCGAGCGCGACGTACAGGAGCAATTGGGCGGCACGCTCGACGGCCAGTACAAGGGCAATCTTACCTTCAGCGTGCCGGGCCACCACGGCATCTACAACGTCAACGGCCCCTTCGACGCCTTCCGCACGGCGACGGGCGTGGAATGGTACTTCGCCAACATCTACGTCAACCTCGATGACGACGATGATGAAACCTTGCTCAACTGGTGGGTGGATAGGTAAGCTTGCCCGTACGCCAGGCGAGGCCATGACGCAGGTCAATGCGCCATATTGCTCTGGCACACGTCAAGCTGCGTTCCCGCCCCTTGCGTACGCTCTCTGTATCGTCAACCACAGAGAGAAACGATATGCCTTACATTGCGCGTGCCGACTATGCAAAGCAAAAGGAAATAGTGGGAAATGGTGAGTGCGTCACCTTGGTCACGCACCTCACTGGCGCCCGCGCCTCATCGCTTTGGCGCGAAGGCGACAAAGTGCCGGACCTGCTGGAAAAAGGTGGCATCGCGAAAGGCACGCTGATTGCCACCTTCGTCAATGGCCACTATCAGAATCTGGGGCAGGGCAACCATGCGGCGCTCTTCATTCGCCAGGTGCCTGGCGGCATTGAAATTTTCGACCAGTGGCGCAACCACAAACCCAGCGCCCGCGTGATTTACTTTGGCCGTTCGGCGGCAGGGGCATCGAATCGCCCCGAACTCTATTCGGTGGTGGAATGAAGCCGCTCGCACTGCTGGCATTGCTCATCGCTGCCGCGGCGATGCGGCCAGCTGCCGCAGCCCCCGTTGCGTCCGTTTCTTGCCCACAAGCAGCACCATCAACCGGGAACCTGCCAGCCGCCAAGCTCGACGGCGTGCGCGTGCTGTCCTATCCGGCGGATCAGCCGCCGGCAGACGGTGAAGCCCTGCCTATCCTGGCCCCGGTCAGGGAATGGACACGCGCCGGCACCTTGTATCAACGCTGGGACATCAATTTTGATACCCCCCAATATCTGTTCCAGGTGGACTGCCTGTATGCCGGTACCGAGCGCTACCTGCGCATGGCTTTGCCAGGCGTCAAACAGTGCGTCGCAGC
Source organism: Janthinobacterium darwini (assembly GCF_051380905.1). NCBI lineage: Bacteria > Pseudomonadati > Pseudomonadota > Betaproteobacteria > Burkholderiales > Oxalobacteraceae > Janthinobacterium > Janthinobacterium darwini. Next base: position 8,363 of record NZ_JBNYXX010000001.1, on the reverse strand, counting down.
CGTTACACAGCGAACGAAAATGGTCAGGTTTCAGTGCAAATAGGCAAGGCGGCTGGCATTCAGCGGAGCTGATACCGCTGCCGAATGGGCGCATGAATAGATCGGGCCCGTTATCCCGTTAAATGGGCTGCAGCCTGTCCTCACCGCCCGCCAGCGCCCCCTGTGGCCGGCACCAGACGAACTTGCCCGTGGCGGGCTGGTACAGCAAGGGGCCCTCGTCAAAAATGGCCAGCAGACAAGGCCAGCATGTGGCAAGCGCGCCCGGTGTCAGCGCGTAGGCGAGCGCGCGGCTGGCCATGAAAAAGACGGGTGCCGCCTCGGCAGCGTGAAAGTGGGAAGAGAGAAACGCGGCCACACGGCCATCCTGCGCCGGGCGCTCGCTAGAAACAGCATCGAACTCGGCCAGCCAGTCCGGGCCCGATACTGTCAGGTGCAGAAGATGCCCCTTTCGCAGCCGCATGGGGTGTATTTCATCGGGATGGGCCGACACATGGCGCGTCCACAGTAGCGCCGCAGCATCGGGCGTCAGCGCCTGCACCTGCGCCAGCATCTGTGTCGGAATGGAGACGTCGGCATCGAAGAAGGGCCAGTCCCGCTCAGGCTGCAGTGGCCGGCCAGCATCGCTGCCCAAGTCCCCTACGATTGACATATCTCAAGGTAGCTGCCCAGCACCTTGTCCATGCCCAGCTCGATGCATTCAACTACCAACGCATGGCCGATCGACACTTCCAGGATGCCGGGAATATCCAGGAAGCGCGCCAGGTTGTGCAAATCGAGGTCATGCCCGGCATTCACGCCCAGGCCCAACGCCTGCGCGCGCCGCGCCGCCTGCAGATAGGTGTCAAATACGGCATCGCCTTGCTCGCTGCCATGACTTTCGGCAAACTGCTCCGTGTACAGTTCAACGCGCGCCGCGCCCACCTCGCGCGCCCATTCCAGCGCCCGATAATCTGCATCGACAAACAGGCTGACGCGGATGCCCAGGTCGTTCAATTGCGCAATGGCGGGACGCAACAACGCTGCATGCTGCTCGATGTCCCAGCCGTGATCGGACGTCAGTTGGCCCGGCATGTCGGGCACCAGGGTGCATTGCGCCGGACGCGCGTCTTTCACGACCTGCAGAAATTCCGCCGCCGGATAGCCCTCCACATTCAGCTCGCGTCCCCGCTCCGCGCACAGACGCTGCAATGGCGCAACATCGTCGTAGCGCGCATGGCGCTGGTCCGGGCGCGGATGCAAGGTGATGCCGGCGGCGCCCAAGTCGAGAAAGCGCGCGGAAAACGCCAGCAGGTCCGGGAAGTTGCGGCCGCGCGAATTGCGCAGCAGGGCGATTTTATTGACGTTGACAGAGAGCTGGGTCATGAAAATGAATGGAGTGAAAGTAACGGGTCTGGCAGCGATTGTAGCGGATCGCCCGCACAGGGCACGGCCAACCGAACTCAGCGCTACGTGCTACGATGCAAGATAGATTTCCACGCTTTCAACAACATGCCATGAAATACAAATTATTCCTGTTTGACCTGGACGATACCCTGCTCGATTTCAGGGCTTCCGAAAAACGCTCGTTCCTGCATACCATGCACGAGCTGAACTTGCGCGACGGCATCGACGATCTGTTCACCCAATACCAGGCGATCAACGTCGATCTGTGGAAACGTTTCGAGACGGGTGACGTGAGCAAGGATTTCCTGAAAGTGGAGCGCTTCCGCAAGACGTTTGCACTGAACGGTATAGCCATCGACCCGGAACTGGCCAGCCGTTTGTATCTGGAGTCCCTGCCGGACACGGTCGTGCTCATCGATGGCGCCAAGCATGTGTGCGAAACGCTGTCGCGTATCGGCGAAGTGGGCATCATCACCAACGGCGTCGAGTCCATCCAGAACCGCCGTATCGCCGCATCCGGCCTGAGCGACTACATCTCCTTCGTCGCCACCTCCGAAGCGTGCGGCCACGCCAAGCCGGACGTGCGCTTCTTCGAATACGCGGCCAACATGGCGCGCGCCTTCCGCAAGGAAACAACGATCATCATCGGCGACCGGCTGGACGCCGACATCCTCGGCGCGAACCGCTACGGCATCGACAGCTGCTGGTTCAACCCGGACAGCATGGCCAATACCTCGGCCGCCATCCCCACCTGTGAAGTGGCCAGCCTGCATGACATCGTGCCGGTGCTGGACCTGATGCAAGTCAAGCTGAAACAGGCTTGATCTTCCACAAGCGCACCACCTGAAATATGCTGGCAGCGGCACGAAAACATGCCGCTTCTCGCGTACCATCAGGACTCGCCCATCCTGGTGCCAGCCCATGCCTCCCTTCATCGTCCTGCTCGCCATCGCGGCCTTGCTCCTGTTCTTTGTCATGCTGGCCACGCGCCAGACTGCCAAGTCCCGCAGGGCGCTGAGGCTGCAAAGAAAACCCGTCATGACGGCGCGCGAACAACAGATGTACCAGCTGCTGCAGACGGCCTTGCCGGAATGCACGGTGCTGGCGCAAGTGGCGTTTTCCGCGCTGGTGACGGCGAAGGGATGGGCAAACAGAAACGTTTCGACCGCAAGGTGGCCGATTTTGTCCTGTGCAGCCAGCAACTGAACGTCATCGCCATCATTGAGCTAGACGACCGCAGCCACGCTGGTCGCGAACGCCACGACAAGGAGCGCGACGCCATGCTCAGGCTGGCAGGCTATGTCACCTTGCGCTATGTAAACTTCCCCACCCAGCAGGCGCTGCGCGCCGATGTCGAGCAACTGCTCGTGCAAAAAGCGGGAGTGAAGGCAAGTACCCTGCCCGCCTGACGTCGCGTCAAGAGATCAATCGCGCGTCAGCACTTCCAGCAGCTCAATCTCGAAGATCAAATTGGAATGCGGCGGAATCAAGCCCACCTGCCGCTCGCCGTACGCCAGCGCCGCCGGCACCCACAGCTTGCGCGTGCCGCCGGCCTGCATGCCATGCAAACCCAAAATCCAGCCCTGAATGACCTTGTTATTGCTCAACACACAGCGGAAAGGCTCCCCCCGCTGATGCGACGAGTCAAACTCCGTCCCATCTTCCAGCCAGCCCCGGTAATGGGCCGTCACCAGCGCGCCACGCGCAGCCGCCTTGCCATCGCCCGCCACGATATCGTCAATCTTCACTTCAGCAGTCATCTCGTTTCATCCTTCATCAATCGCCATGCCGCGATTGTACGACAGCATGAAAAAAGCCCCAAAGCCGGTTAGGCAGTGAGGGCAATAGCGAAGCAGGCCGCCCTCCGGGACCTCGCTAGCGGTGAGTGCAGCAAACGAGTGTTACACGCAGACGTAGCCTCTCAACTGACATGAATGTTAGAAAATTTCGATACAACTGCTTCCTGGGAGACGGCACTTACTTGTACCTGGCAACATCTTCTTTAGTAATATGACGATTGAAGGTCAGAGCGTACTCTTTGTTGACATCGCCGAGTTGCTCGTCGATGACGGCCCGGATACGCTTGGCTTTACTTTCGACGTCCAGACATTTGTCGTCATCCTTGGCGCATTCGACCCGGATAATGCGGGTAAAGCGCTGCCTGGGAAAATTCATGTCCGGACCGGTCTGTGTGATGATGTCGGCCAGAGTTCCTTTTGGAATCTGGGCAAATTCGACGCTGTCGGGGTACGTTGACATTGACCATCATGGAATTCCAGCCGGATGAGATGTGCACGCGTGCCATACGCATGCCGAAATCGCGCTGTTCGTCATACTGCACGGAGGAAACCCACTCCTTGTCGGTTGGGTGGAAGTCGGTTGTATCCAGCACCACGGCCACGACTACCCCACGCCAAATTTTGCCTTGCCACGTTTCCACAGATTTATGATTAGACGTGCTGCAGACCGCCACTACGACGGCAATTGACCCATTCTGCCCGACACGCCTTCCACTGCCTGGCAAACGCTGCCACGCGGTCGTATGACCGTCGTGTACATTCTGAATCGCCTGACCGTGCGCAGCGGCTAGGGTACCGGCGCCCGCGCCGGCTTGGCCGCAGGCGCGCGCTGGTCACGATTGTAACCAGCGCGCAGGGCAGGCCCATCCTGCATGCGCACCGGTTCGATTAAGGCTCGCCCCTGAGCGTGTAGACCGGCTTCTCGGACTCCCCTTTCTCCGCCATCGCAAGCAGGCGCTGCAGTTCCGTGCGTGCGTTGCCGCCGTTTGCGGATGACACCAGATTGCGCAGGATGGCGACGTGCGCCGTCTGCAGCGCCTGTGCTGCGGGCACGGCGATGTCCGGTTTCACGCCGACGTGCTCCCAGTTGGTTTTGGTGACGACATTGGTCGTGCGCGCGGTCGGGATCGAGACAATGATGTCCTGCCCCACGTTGTACCAGCTCACGGGATTGGAACCGCCGCCTGTGGTTTCTCCGACCACCGTGCCGCGCTTCTGCGCCTGGATGCCATAGGAGAAGTCCTCCCCGCCGGAAAACGTGCGGGCCGAGGTCAGCACGTACACGGGCTTGTCGTAACGCTGTGCGACCGTCTTCACGGTCCAGTACTGCCGCGTCGTACCGGTCGGGCGATCGTACATGTCGATCAGGTGACGCTCATCGCCGAGCGGAAAGAAATGACTCATCAGGTAAGCCACGCTGGCCGGGCTGCCGCCGCCGTTGCGGCGCAGGTCGAGGATCAGCGCATCCGTCCCCGCCATGAGCGACATCGCCGCCGTGTACGCCGCGCCGACGAATTCCGGGCCTCCGAAGCCGCGCAGCTCGATATAGCCGACGTTGCCGGGAAGACGTTCGATCTTCTCGATGTCATAGCCGCGCCGCGCGGTTTGATCGCGCGCTTCGTCCATCCTGGCGCGGCCAGGCAGTTCAGCGGGACCGCTGCGCTCACGCAAACCCGCGTAAACTGCGGTGCCGAAATGTAAGTCGCCGCTGAATTCGCGCAAGTCATTCGCCAGCGCCTCACTGAACGTCTGCACGCTGGCGGCGGTCGCATAACCTCCTTCGGCATTTTTCCTGGCGATCGCAATGCTGACCCGTTCGGCCACTGCTGGCTCGATGTAATTCGCGTTCATTTTTGTTACCAGTGTTTGCACGATTGCACTGCGAGCGGATGCATTCAACGCGGTTTCCTGCGCCGCAAAGGCGTGAAACGACAACAGCGTGCCCAATACGACAGCTGCGACAAACTTCTTGCTACCTGACATACATTCCTCCAAGTTGGACTACGAATCGTTTGATTGTTGTGTGAACAAATGCGCGTGATGCGCCCCTGGGAGCGTCATCGAATCGGTGCTTGGGCAGGCATGCCTCCATCATTCGGGTTTCTTGTCGAGGTGTTGCAGTGCTTCCGTCAAAGCGGGCATATAGGAGCGACTGGCGCGCAGCACACTGCCGTCGCGCAGGCGCAGCATGGCGTCCCGGTTGGTGAGCGAGCGCAGCTCGGCGATCATGTCCAGCCGTACGATGGACGAGCGGTGCACGCGATGGAACTGGCGCGGATCGAGCTGCATGGCCAGGTTGTGCAGGCGTTCACGCACCAGCCAGGTCTTCCCATTCGCATACAGAGAGGCGTAGTCGCCGTCGGCCTCGATGCGTTCGACCTCCGCAACCGGCACCAGCACCGTGCGCGATCCGACACGCACGCTGAAAGTGCGCGCTTTCGGTGACACCAAAGCTGCGGCACGGGCATGGCCGCGGTAGGGAAAAGCCTGCTGAGCACGGTCAAGGGCTTCGTCGAAGCGTTCGTCATCGACGGGCTTGAGCAGGTAATCGAGGGCGGCCAGTTCAAAGGCTTGCAGGGCGAAGCCGTCGTAGGCGGTGAGCAGGATCGCCATCGGCCGCTGCGCCGGCGGAAGTGCAGCCAGCATGTCGAGGCCGGACTTGCCCGGCATTTCGACGTCGACGAACACCAGGTCGGGCTTCAGCGCCACAATACCTTCGTAGGCGCTGGCTCCGTCACCGAATTCGCCTACCAGCTCGAAGGCATCGCGCCGGGCCAGCCTGACTTTGACCGCCAGCCTGGCCAGTGGCTCGTCGTCGATGATAACGACCCGGATGTTCATGCTACTGCCCCTATACTGCGCAGCGGCATGGCGATGCGCACGTGGAAGCGACCGTCGGTACCCCAACCCGCGTTCACGTCTTGACCCTCGCCGTACAGGTGGCGCAGGCGCTCCCTTACGTTAGCCAGGCCGATACCGCTTTCCGCGTGCGCCCGCTGTTGGCCATCGTTCTGCACGTCGATGAGCAGGCGCGCCCCGGCGCGCTCGACCAGAATATCGAGCCGCCCGGGAGCGGACAACGGCGCGATGCCGTGGCGGATCGCATTCTCCACCAGCGGCTGTAGCATGAGGTAGGGCACGACGCTGTCCAGCAGGTCTGGGCCGGCCTTCATCGTCAGGCGCAGGCGCTCGCCTAGCCGCGCCTTTTCGATAGCGAGGTAGGCGTCGAGCAGGGCCAATTCATCGGCCAGTGTATGCTCGTGGCGGCCATCGTGCGCGAGGGTGGCGCGCAGGAAGTCGGACAGGCACGCGAGCATGCGGTTGGCTTCGCGGTTGGACTGGGTCGACACCAGCGCGGAGATCGCGTTCAGGGAGTTGAACAGGAAGTGCGGATTGACCTGCAGGCGCAGCGCGCGCAGCTCGGCGTCGCGCGCAGCGCCTTGCGCCTGGGCGAGATGCAAGCGGACCTGTTGCAGCGACAGGTAATAGACCGCTACCGCATGGGCCGCGCAGAACGCGATCAGCGCCAGCCAGCAGCCATCCAGGTCCCGGAGGAGATCGGCCAATTCGTAGCCGGTTCCCAGTCCTCGCGAGATGGCCAGGCGCTGCCCCAGCACGGCGTTCAGGACGGACATCACGTAGGTGCTTGCCAGCAGCATCAACGCCATCCGCAGCCAGGGCCATTCGCGGCGCCACATGGCCCGCTGCAGCAGCGTCAGCGGAATCAGCCACGCCAGGCAGGCGACAAAGAAAAGCGTGCGGAAGGCAGTCGCATGCCCATGACCGACGGCGGGCAGGCCGAGGATGGCCATGCAGGCGCACACGGGCAGTGCGGCCAGCACGGGAACGAGCAAAGGAGTTTCGACTTTCACGATGGGTTTCCAAAAATGCAATTCTGCAATTCTATCGTTTCAGTCACCCATTGAATAGAAAGTAAAACGCGCATGGAAAGTTCCGAGGCAGCAAAGCGTTCACCTTAAGCGCTGGCTGGACGGTGGGCCAGTCAAATGCGCTGACCCGTGCATGCCCTGCGACCAGCCGGTTCGAGCTTGAGATGTGGCTCGCGAGCACATGTAACTGTGCGATGAGCGTGATTGGCGCAACTACGAACGGCCGCACGGGGCGAAAGCAGTCTCCCATACATAGTGGGTATTGAGAGCGGGGCGCGAGGGCTAGTAAGGTGTGGTGCTGTTGTTCGCGTTGCGGCCAAGGTATCGGACAGCAACCCTGACAAAACTAATTCGATTTCTGTTTTATCAACGCAATAAGCTTGGCGGCCATTGGCGACCAGCTATACTTGGTAGCGTCCCAGCTAGGGGACAGAGCAGTCAACAGTCCCAACCTAATGAGGCCGGTCACAGCAATCTCGTCCGCCGAGCCTTTTTCCACAGAATATGTACCATTGGGTAACTTAAATGTATCTTTTTCCACAACATATATTCCAGTGAAGTGGAATAGCTCCTCTACCAACTTAACTTCCGGAACAGTGATATCTCGAATGAGGCGTCCTAACGCTTCTGGAACGCCGCCTGAGACGGTAGGATCGGCAAGATTATTCCTAATAGCATGCCGTAGATACTCAAGCTTCGCTGGATCGATAGTGAAATAAATCGCACTGGCACAATCAAGTGTCAGTTTGATTTGGTCGTCTGAGACCTGTGAAACGTCTAGGCGAAGCTCCTCGATATCTCGACGGATCGCCTGCAATTTCTCTTCTAGACGGGCTTCCGTTTTGTCAGACACTACTTTCTGAAGCGCTGGAGGTAAGACGCTTGCAACAATGGTAGCGATCCCCAGTGTAGCGGTGACGGTCTCGGCACCAAGCCCGAGAGGAATCGCTGCTGCGATGCCAGCCAGCCCTACCGTAACAGCTGCACTTCCCCCAATTTTCTCAAGTCTTCCTTTTTCGCTCATATCACCTCCTTATGTCTCCGACAATGTATTTGGCAAGCTAAGCGAAGTCAACTGCTATTGAGGTTGGTTGAACTTTGGTTGAACCTTTTCGAAAAAATAATAAAAAAGGGGCTACGAAAAATCGTAACCCCTTGTTTATAATGAATATTCTGGTGGGCCTCCCGTGAGTCGAACACGGCACCAACGGATTATGAGACACATCATCGACATCATCATGCCGAAGCGTTCTACCCCACAGCTGTCATTCTAGCGTTCTTCGCCATCAAC
>NZ_JBNYXX010000015.1:0-1003 GCF_051380905.1 Janthinobacterium darwini | reverse complement strand
AAACGGAAAAGTCATACTTGGCTGTCGTCATAATATAGCTTTGTATTTGGTCTTTATTGACGACTGTTACACTGTTGTTCTTCTGTTGTTTCGTTTTCATCATCTACACGAAAGGATAAAATACTGTTGGCTTTATCTATGTGAGGAGCGTATATTTCAGAAAATTTTGCGAGGATAGAAATTGCGTTTTTTACCCTTTCAAATTCTTCTTTCTTAAAATGAACTATGATTTTCTTCATCCTTTATTGATTATTAGTATGTTGCGCAAATATAATAAGTAATTACGACTTGTGCAAATGGAAATCGTAGATGATGCAAAATAACATTCAAAAAGTCGTATTTGGAAGAGAAAATAACATTCAAAAAGTCGTAGTAATGTGTTAAATAGCATTCAAAAAGTCGTAGTAATGTGTTAAATGAATTGTGTAAGCGGTTGGATTTCAGCGTGATTTTTAGTTAAAAAAAAAAGCTGATAAGCATATAAACAAGTTATGCTTTATAACAAGTCATTGATTTTTTACGGATAAGTGGTTGATTTACTGTCGGAAAAAGAAAAACAATAGGGAAAAAAAGCAAAGCAAAACCAACCAACGGGCGGTAGGACTGTGAACGGCTTTTTATGGCGTGTACACATTTGTGTACAAAAAGTTTGTATTTTATTGAAATATAGCTATCTTTGTACTGAATTTAAAAGCAAACAGATATGGAAGCATTATCAGTAAGAGAATACCGTAACAACCTCGCAGCGTCTTTCACCAAAGCTGACAATGGCGAGCAGGTACTAATTCGCAGGAAAAACGAGATTTACGCTTTGGTAAAAGTTGGTCGTGAAGATTTGATGATAACCCCGGAACTGCAAGCAAGGATTGACAAGGCAAGGGAAGAAATCAAATCCGGAAAGTGTGTTACCCTCAAAAGCAGTGAGGATATTGATGCTTATTTCGACAGTCTATGATGTACACAATTAGGGTTTCCGACGGGGTGGATAAGGTGATTGCCAAAT
>NZ_JBNYXX010000014.1:0-1734 GCF_051380905.1 Janthinobacterium darwini | reverse complement strand
ATCCTCTGTACCTGCTAAGGTTATAGGGACAAGCCGTACGGGCAATTAGTACTGGTTAGCTTAATGCATTACTGCACTTCCACACCCAGCCTATCAACGTCCTGGTCTCGAACGACCCTTCAAAGAGCTCAAGGCTCTGGGAAATCTCATCTCAAGGCAAGTTTCCCGCTTAGATGCTTTCAGCGGTTATCTCTTCCGAACTTAGCTACCCGGCAATGCCACTGGCGTGACAACCGGTACACCAGAGGTTCGTCCACTCCGGTCCTCTCGTACTAGGAGCAGCCCCCTTCAAATTTCCAACGCCCACGGCAGATAGGGACCAAACTGTCTCACGACGTTTTAAACCCAGCTCACGTACCACTTTAAATGGCGAACAGCCATACCCTTGGGACCGGCTACAGCCCCAGGATGTGATGAGCCGACATCGAGGTGCCAAACTCCCCCGTCGATATGAACTCTTGGGAGGAATCAGCCTGTTATCCCCAGAGTACCTTTTATCCGTTGAGCGATGGCCCTTCCATACAGAACCACCGGATCACTATGTCCTACTTTCGTACCTGCTCGACTTGTCAGTCTCGCAGTTAAGCACGCTTATGCCATTGCACTATCAACACGATGTCCGACCGTATCTAGCGTACCTTCGAACTCCTCCGTTACACTTTAGGAGGAGACCGCCCCAGTCAAACTGCCTACCATGCACTGTCCCCGATCCGGATAACGGACCAAGGTTAGAACCTCAAACAAACCAGGGTGGTATTTCAAGGTTGGCTCCACGAGAACTAGCGTCCCCGCTTCAAAGCCTCCCACCTATCCTACACAGATTGGTTCAAAGTCCAATGCAAAGCTACAGTAAAGGTTCATGGGGTCTTTCCGTCTAGCCGCGGGTAGATTGCATCATCACAAACATTTCAACTTCGCTGAGTCTCGGGAGGAGACAGTGTGGCCATCGTTACGCCATTCGTGCAGGTCGGAACTTACCCGACAAGGAATTTCGCTACCTTAGGACCGTTATAGTTACGGCCGCCGTTTACTGGGACTTCAATCAAGAGCTTGCACCCCATCATTTAATCTTCCAGCACCGGGCAGGCGTCACACCCTATACGTCCACTTTCGTGTTTGCAGAGTGCTGTGTTTTTATTAAACAGTCGCAGCCACCAGTTTATTGCAACCCTTTCACCCTCATGGAGTAAACCAATCAAGCTACCGGGGCGTACCTTTTCCCGAAGTTACGGTACCAATTTGCCGAGTTCCTTCTCCCGAGTTCTCTCAAGCGCCTTAGAATACTCATCTCGCCCACCTGTGTCGGTTTGCGGTACGGTCTCGTATGACTGAAGCTTAGAGGCTTTTCTTGGAACCACTTCCGATTGCTTCGTGAACAAGTTCACTCGTCTCAACCCCTTGAATTCCGCACCCGGATTTGCCTAAGTGCCTTCTATGAGCCAAAAACCAACTATTCCAACAGTTGGACAACCTTCCGCGATCCGTCCCCCCATCGCATCATACGACGGTGCAGGAATATTAACCTGCTTCCCATCAGCTACGCATCTCTGCCTCGCCTTAGGGGCCGACTCACCCTGCTCCGATGAACGTTGAACAGGAAACCTTGGGCTTACGGCGTGGAGGCTTTTCACCCCCATTATCGCTACTCATGTCAGCATTCGCACTTCTGATACCTCCAGCATCCTTTACAAGACACCTTCGCAGGCTTACAGAACGCTCTCCTACCATATATAT
>NZ_JBNYXX010000013.1:0-1862 GCF_051380905.1 Janthinobacterium darwini | reverse complement strand
ACTGTTATCTCTACAAAAGAAAATCTTTACCTATGAGGATGAAAAAGAATGGATAAGCATTTCTATTATTGCATTGCCAAAGATAAAGAAGCGTTCATCTGTTGTATCATTCCAAATAGACTCACACATATGGGACTGCTGCTTAGATTTTTCAAAAGGGTTTCGCAAATACGAATTAGCCACTGCGATGAAGTTTAAGAGTGTATATTCTATGCGGTTCTACGAACTTTTAAGCGGTCAGAAAACAAAACTAATCTATCCACTTGAACAGCTCAAAGAAATGTTTAAAGTACAAGATAAATACGCAAAGACAAACGATTTTGTCCGGAAAGTAATTGAACCTGCAAAAAATGAGCTGGACGAACTAAGTCCTTATACATTCGAATGGTCCGCAAACAAGGAGGGGAAAAAAATTGTAAGTTTCAACTTCTATCCAATATTCAAGCCAGAGCATCGTGATGCAGAGCTATACAAAAAAGAGCTACAAAAGCAAACCGGGCTTTCATGGGATTTAGGTAGGCAAGTGATAAGTTACTTAAAAACATCTTTGGAGTTCTCCGATAAAGAAATCAAAAACAACCGGGATTTATTTGTAACAGCACAAATGGAACTTCCAGACATCATGACAGAACTCGCCATACTTAGAGGAAAATCAAGGACAAAAACAAATCCAAAAGGGTGGATTATAAACGCCCTTAAAGGGAAAATCAAGGATAAGTGACAAGATTACCCCGGTATATTTCAGCCGGGGTAATCTTGTCAAATCAGAGGAACGATTTCCATTTCTACACCAAGCTCTTTCATCTGCCGCTGTATTTCCTCGCTGCTTAGTTTCTCTTTCGCCAGTACAAGCCCATGAAAGGCGTCCCAGCCTGCCGGCTTCGAAACGATACTACCGTTTAGGACAGCATGGGTGATTTCGCCGCCGGACTTCGCACCCTTGTTCAGTATGAAGAAGAACCGGGGTTCTTCGTGTTCCGTTGTTCCCATAATTCGTAAAGTTAGAGTTTATTTGTTTCCCTTTTGTTCCCTTGCCTGCTCTTGGAAGTATTCATAATACTGCTTGTAGTTGTCCCGGTCTTTGGCTGCATCCGTCCAAAGATAGCACATGAAACAAGCGAACAATAGGGAGATAACAGCACAAAGGATTGAGTAGAACGAAATCCGTTTGTCCACATAACCGCCGTTTTTCATTCTGTACCCCTGCCGTTCAAAGTCCGACAATACGTTTTTTAGGCGATTTTCGGCACTTTCGAGGCTTTTCCCGTCTATTTGTACCTTTCGGGATGTTGCATCCTCTATGCGCTTTGTATAGGCTTCAATACGTCCCATTTCTTGAAAAAACAGTTCTATCGCAAGCTGCGGGTTAACCTTTGGTGCTGTGTCTTTTCTTTTCCGGGGGCTGTACTGTCCCTGCTTAACGGTGGAAGCTACCGCTTCCGGATGTGAGTTTGTTTCCATGAGATATGTTCATTGAGTTATATTTCAGTTTGCTTTGTGTCCGCTCGATATGGGCGAGAGTGTAGCCTTTCCCTATCTCGCTCGCCTTATACTCCGTACCGCTTCGGGCTGTGACGTAGTAGCCGTTAAGTTTTCCGGTGCTTGCCCTGGCTTCCCGAACTTTAAAACCTCTCCTACCAAGTTCTTCCTTGAATTTAGTCAAGTCAAAGCCCTGCATCTTCTTCAATACGTCGTCCATGGCTTCCTTGATTTCCGCTTTGTTGGCTTTGCCGATGTCCTGCGACTGTACAAAGTTCCGTTCCTTGGCTATGGCGTTGGCGGCTTCCGTTGCCTTTTTCCCTATCCAGTTATCCCGGTACAGTTCCCCGGAAAGGGAAACCCGGTTTGCCAGTATATGCAGG
>NZ_JBNYXX010000012.1:0-4162 GCF_051380905.1 Janthinobacterium darwini | reverse complement strand
TTGCAACCGTCATGAGGCTTTCTTTAAGCCGTGATTTGGTTTTCTCTCTCCTTTCAAATTGTAAAAACACCTCTATATCACAATAATACCTTTCAGTTTTCTACGGTGCGGGGGTGCAGGGAGGGCGGGGCTAGCTTCCAGTCAGCGCAGCAGGGGCACTGTGCTCCCCGCCCTCCCCCGCGGCTTCGCCCCGACATCGGGCGGACTGCACCCGCCCCTGCACTGCTTCCCTCCAGCTATCCCCGCCCTCCCTGCGTGCGTCTTGCTAGGTAGTGTTCCACGTGAAACGTTGTTGCTGCAACCGTTGCGTATGCAACTATTGTCGTGCTTCCTATGTGTGTGCCTCTATGCGGTGCAGTTGCCCGCTTCATGGTTGTGGCGGCGAGCCGCCACGTCTTCGGCGGTATGGTATTACCGCCGTTCGTTTGTCGTGCCAAATTACCCTAACTTGCTGACCTCCGCGTAGTTAGCTGGCGTTTCGTGCGTCCGTTCGTGTACGGTTTCCATAGGGGCTACGGTCTGCGCGCACGGCGCAGCAGGGGCACTGTGCCCCCCGCCCTCCCCCGCGGCTTCGCCCCGACATCGGGCGGACTGCACCCGCCCCTGCACCGCCTCTGTAGTTTTGGTTGTCGGGCTGTATTTCGCCTCCGCCCGCCCGCCCCGCCAGCTTGAAGTTGACGCATACGACTGGCGGTGATGAATCTGATTCAACGTTAATGACGGACAATTAACGTTAATTAATGACAATTCGGTTAATACACGATACCTGACAATTTGTTACGTATGATTAACATTTGCGTTTCATATTGTCAATTTGTCAGCACCCGCCCCATATCCGTGCCGCCCCCGCTCCTCATTTGCACCGTATCGGAATAATTTGTACATTGCGGCAACTTCAGGGGTGGGCTACCTGAATCAGGCAACCCCGCTCCGGACAAATCATTTTCATATAGTGTTTCATTATTAATAGTATTGTTATGAGTAAACGTTCATTATTTTGGGGACAAGCTTCAGGTAAGTTGGGCGAGGCTGTTTATTATCGTGCAGGCGGAGAGCAACGCACGCGTTCGTATGTGGCTAAAATTAAGAATCCGAAAACACGTGCGCAGGCACTCCAGCGTACTAAGTTTAATAACATGGTTGCCGTGTTCCGTGGTACATCTGTATTTGTCAAGTCATTATTCAAGGCTGAAAAATCTTCACAGTCGCCTTTTAACGCTTTTGTTAAGAGAAATTTTCCTTTGTGCCTTACTGTTGCGGATAAGGAGATGGTAGAATTGGGTGAGGGTGGATCTCAGAACTTCGTGTTTGCGAACGGTTCAGTCAATTTCAATACCGTGCCCTCTATCATACCGTTCAAACCGCTTGGTAATGAAGAAAATACACTAGGGTATTATTGGGGGTTGGCTATTGCTGGTGGTGATGTTAACAGCCCTCGTACTGTTGTTGGTGATATCGTGGGTCTGTATACTGGTGCGGAAATATATCAGGCTCTTGTAGGTACTACTAACCCTTACAATTTGCCTGCACAATTCGCCCTGTCATTCATCGAATGTATTCAGGGTAACGTAGCACCTTCATATTATACCTATACAGTCAATTGTGCGGCTGATTCTACAGATACATTGCGCTGTGTTCAGTTCCCCCGTGGTGCTGAGCCTCCTACACTTGCAGAGTTGCAAGCCAAAATTATACCTCAGGCTGCTAGCTATACCTCAGGTGCGGGTGATAAGAAAATTCAGTTGACGGGTATTACGGGTATACTGTTTGGTTCAGGCAATGCCGCTTCGTCTGACATTACGAACGGTGTTGCAATCTGCTTATCTTATAGGGATTCAGCGGGTTTGCAGGCTACTACCTCAATTATGACCTACGGAAAATCCTTGCAGGAACAAGCCAATGAGTACTTACCTAGCGCAAGCGCAGGTTCTTCTGTTATAGATTCTTACATGATTATTTCAGATAAAATCGGTGAATAATACTTATGTGGCAAAAAATCATCAAAGTAGCAATTGCAGTGCTATCGGCTATAGCCGGTGCATTAGGTTGGTCCGCAATATCATAATTGTGGTTTAATTGTTGGGATAACTGGTATATTTTTAATATACTCTTGTTTATTCGATAAGTGTTAGTTATTTTTGGGATGCCGTAAAGATACGGAGGTGGGTGGTGCCCCTCCCGAACAATACCGGCAAAAGGTGAGAGAAACAGCTAGGGTAATACCTAGCTGTTCTTGTTTTAGGGCATTTCGTAACAACAACTGTTAAATAAACAACTATATGGAAAAGTATTGTATATCAGTGGATTGGCTGCAAGTTTGCTGCTATTCTAACAACTTAGCGTATCTCCTTAATAATGACTATTACAACAAAGTTGATTCTCTCCCATATTGGCTAGAGTTGCAACCTTTGGAAACACGCAATTTTGCCCGCTTTATTCGTGTTCATACCAAGGTGGGTAACGATTGGCGGTACTGTGCTGATATCTTAGCAGTTCCTCGTTCTACCATGCTCAATAGCAATATTGTGCTAGTCAAGATTCATAACAGATTCCTCTACAGTCAGAATTACATCAAGTTGTTGTATAATATATGTGCTACATTTAAGTTGTCTATCAAGGGCTTAACTCGTCTTGACTTATGTTATGATTGCAATAGCTTTCATAACGGTCTTAAGCCACATAAGTTCATTAAGGAATTTGTCACCGCTGAATTTGATTCGCCCAGATATATATATAAAGTGGGTGCGAAACAATTCCGTGTATATGGTGGCAAGAGTGTTTCCTCTACTACGAAGTTCACTGGTATAGAGTTTGGTAGCGGAAAGTCCTCTAAGCGCTGCTACATATACGACAAGACGCGTGAACTGCAAGAAGTAAAAGATAAGCCTTGGATTCGTCAATACTGGCGAGAAAACGGCTTAATTTCAGACGAAAAAACCCATGTGTATCGTGCTGAAATCTCTATCAAGTGTGACGGTATGGACTTACTTAACATGTCTACTGGCGAACTCTTCAAGTTATCTCCTGAATACTTACAATCACAGCCGGCTATTGAAAAATTGTTCCATTTCTATGCGGCTAGAATGTTTCGATTTCACCGCAAGGGTAAGCATACTCGTGTTCGTGATTATGACCGCATAGAGTTGTTCGAAAACTCTCCTATTATCACGTGCAAGCCAAAAAAGGTATGCGTTAATGCTGATACTGGTCGCACTGAAAAAATATGTGTAAGTACACTCAGTAGGCTATCTTGTCAATATTCAGACCTCTCACAAGAATACTCTAGTGCGCTCTCTCGTTGTATTACATTCATATCTGAGGTTGCGGGTATCAAATACGCTAAAGAAAAGCTAGCTAAAGAGATTCAAGGTATCGAAGCTTTCAAGGGCGTACAATTCAAAGGGCAAGGTTATATAGAATACTTTGCGCTTGTTGAGGCGTTGGGCAAGGTTCGCTATTCATACGCGTATCAGAACCCCGATAAAGATAACCTAGAAAATTTCACGTGCTCGCTAGCGGACGATTCGCTAAATATGTACTATCAATACCTTGAATGGTGTAGTAGTCAGGACTAAATTCTCTCTCCTTTCAAATTGTAAAAACACCCCAAGCGAAGCGCGGAGGTATACATAATCATATGTTTAATTTTAAAATCATTCGTCATGAAACACTTCAATTTATCAGAGTTTTTTCGCTCATCTACTGCTGCGAAAAATGGTATCAAAAATGAGCCTAGCATCGATGAAAGGGCTACAATAGTACGCAATATCAATTTGCTTGTAGACAATGTATTAGACCCCGTCAGGGATAAATTTGGCATTCCGGTTATAATTACCTCAGGCTATCGATGCCCGCAAGTTAATCGGTTAGTCGGTGGCGTTGATAATTCGCAGCATATGTCAGGTTGTGCGGCTGATTTTCATATCAAGAGGAGTGCTTATTTAACAATGCGTCAGGTATTTTTTTACATTTATGATACACTAGAGTTTGACCAGCTTATATACTATCGAAGCAAAAATATCATTCATGTATCATACGTACAAAATTGCAACCGTCATGAGGCTTTCTTTAAGCCGTGATTTGGTTTTCTCTCTCCTTTCAAATTGTAAAAACACCTCTATATCACAATAATACCTTTCAGTTTTCTACGGTGCGGGGGTGC
>NZ_JBNYXX010000011.1:0-9061 GCF_051380905.1 Janthinobacterium darwini | reverse complement strand
TGGTGGGCCTCCCGTGAGTCGAACACGGCACCAACGGATTATGAGACACATCATCGACATCATCATGCCGAAGCGTTCTACCCCACAGCTGTCATTCTAGCGTTCTTCGCCATCAACACCGGCAAATTTGCAGCATGAGCAGCCAAATGCCCCGCCGAAAAATGCGCATACCGCCTCACCATCTGAGCCGACTGCCAACCGCCTAACTCCTGCAATACATGCAATGGCGTGCCTCGCTGCACATGCCAACTGGCCCAAGTATGTCGCAAATCATGCCAGCGAAAATCATCAATACCACAGCGCTTAAGCGCCTTATACCAAGCTGCCGTTGTAGCAGCAATTACCGGCTCACCATTGTACGTAAAAACGCGCACCGCATGACGGCCATGCTGCAATGTAAGCACGCGCATAGCATCGTCATTGAGAGGCACAACAATTGCCTTACGTGTCTTACTTTGATCAGGATGAATCCAGGCGACCCGCCGCACAAGATCGACCTGAGACCAACATAAGCCAATCACGTTTCCCTTGCGCAATCCCGTTGCAAGACTAAACGCCACCATATGCGACAAATGTTCTGGCAGCTCAACCAAGAGCGCGCACGCCTCATCTTGAGTCAAGTAACGCACCCTACGATCAGGCTCCTTAAGCAGTCGAACTTTAGGTATGGCATCAACCCACTCCCAATCGACGCAAGCCCTGATCAACACAGAGCGCAAAAGGGCTAATGTTCTATTTACCGTACCGTTTTTTACGCCGGTAGCACGTTTTTTCCTGGTGACGGCATCAACCACAGAACGATTTATATCGTTTATACCGTATTCACCCAGCAGCGGCTCTAACCATCGAAAAATGCACTTATCTGAATTTAAGGAAGCCTTGTCCGCTTTTTCAGAAAGCCAGCGCTCGACGGCGTCCAACCAAGTCTTTCCATGCAAAGTTTCAAGAACTAATCCAGCCATCTAAAAATCCTCAAATATTGCCACAGATAAACTATACAACAACGAAATTATTTGCGCTAAGTTAAAAAGTGTGCTTAAAAATACATCAATCTTTGTTAAACTTGACAAAGATCAATATGAATTCTGATACCCCATTCAGGATTTCAACTTGTTCTTAATTTCACAGAAGAGAAATCATGAACACGGAAAATGTGATCAAAAACGGCTCTATCGATGCAAATTCCATTGATAGTCTGACATATATAGGAGTGGCGAAAAACCTCGCTACAATCATAAAAAACTCCGTAACTGAAGTGCAGTTACTTGACATAGAAATACAATTATTAGTGTTGGTCATCCAATCAGAAAAATCTGAAACCACATCCCACACTGATGCACTACTAAACCAAATCATCATAGACATCCACAGACATAGACACCCGCGTGGAAGTGAATAACCATTAAAACGGACAGTCATCTAAGAACTTGGGCAGACCAGGGGCAGTCGCCAAATAAACGACCCCAAGGCCGTTATTGCACCAGGTCTGCAAACCTTCCATAGAATGCCCAGCAATGGCGGCAAACGCTGCCTGAGCAGCGCCAAGCATCGATGTACAGCCAAGCAGTCGCCAAGAGTGGACTTCGGGCACCACGATGCCCTTAGACCGGAAATAACGCTTTTGATCAAGCGCCCTGCATTGCATTTCCTTGCCGCAGTATTTAGCAATGTAGCTGGCGATCTTGTGCGCACCAGTGACGCCAAAACCGAAGCGATGCGGATCGCGGACGTTGACTTGCCCCATCTGTTCACCGTTCGGCCCACGACCCAGTACGCTTTGCCAGATCGAGCGCAAGAGCGCATACATTTGCCGACCGGCAACCGCCACATGGAAGTGCAGCGCGCCGCGCTCTTGCTCCTCGATGACAGCGACATAATGAAATTGTTTGTGCTTGCCGAGCTTGCGGCAAAATGCTTTCCAGTGCTTGAGTGCTGTCTCACGATCCACCATATTTTCTCGATACGTCAGCGTGACCATGCGATCAGCGCCAATCTGTTTGCAGCAGTGTTTGACGTTCTTTTTCGCACGGCGGCCAGCATCATCATCGTTTGCTTCGCGGTTCTCGGACTCGCCGCGCTTAGCCTTCGTTTTGAGAAGCCTAGCCGGGCCTACAAAGTGCCGTTCCTTCGTTACTGTGACTTCGCACTGTCCGTCAGGAAAAACGCGCTTACGGGCCGTATAGTTATCGTTCCATGTATTCTTGATCCCGTCATCGTCCCACCACTCCGGGCGATGTTGCGCAGATGGCTCTATAGGCGAGAAATCAATTGACGCTAAAGCGTTTTCATAATCTAATTCGGTCATTCGGTAGTCCTGTAACGGCAGGTTTATCGAAGGCCCCGGACATTTAGTAGATGCCTGGGGCTTTTTTTTGTCCATCAAAAACTGGTCTGAAATTCTGTACTGCACGTGCCCGTAACTGCGATTTCTACTGCTGTGTTCTTAAGTGTCCCTAATACAAGTTTAGCGGCGCTTCGCGCCGCCACCCGCGCTGCGCGCAGATAGCGGCCCGAAGCTTTCCGCTACCGTTTGCGCAACAATTGCTGACGCAGTAATTTCTCTATCACCTGATCCGGCGTAATGTCCTTGAAGCGGATATACGCCTTCAATCCTTCCAGCACCTGCGCATCTACATGCACCGTCAAAAATGCCTTGCCATCATCACGCAAGCGATCCCTGCGATCTTTTTGCCGCTGTGCGCTTGTCTTTGCCGCGCCAGTTGCCGGACGCCCCCTGCCTCGTTTAATCGGGCCGAGTAGATCAATCGCCTTGTCATCCTCAAGCTGTTTCATGGGCATACTTTCAAAACGGTTTTTCAGAATGGGCCGTACTGGCCGAGGTGCGACAACGAGGCACTAAACGAGGCGGCAGACTACCCGCTAAAACTTTGAAAACGTGTCGCTCCTCGCTCCGATGCGCACGGGCCTTCTGAATCCTTCACTTCAAAATCAACCGCCGACTTCAATATGCCCTCAAAGATTTTGCCCTTCGGGCCGCTTGTGCCACCACCCCGGAATTAGCGTGACAAGTCACCGTTTTTCTGATGTACGCGGAACTTGTGCGCTCAAGATCAGCACCAGATCGGTATGCAGCTTTGTACCTGATCGAGCGGCCCACGAAGACGGCAGGAAAGAGAAGCCAGAGGAGCTATCGACGGTTTGCGCATCGTTCAAACCGCCAATCAACAGCACCTCACCATCGTTGACAGTGACCGCTGTTTTCACCTGGCGCTTAATCAGCGTAGGCGAACCCGTCACGCCGCTGGCCGTTGGTTTGAAGCTGGAAATTTGCCCATCGATGGCGAGATTGATTTTGCCGTTACCAAGCACCTTAGGCAGCACGTCGACAATGACGCCGGAAGGACGGTAGACGATGTTTTGAACACTGTTACCGGAATTGTCTTTACCCGTGCTGGAAATCGTTGGCGTTTCATCGCCCACGGTAAGCACCATCTTTTGATAGTCGTCACCCACAATGCGGCTGTTCGACACTTGCTTGAAGCGCCCATCGGTATTGAGCGCATCGATGACCAACTGGAAATTGGTGTTGCGCAGACTGATAGCAGAAGCCGAATTGACACTGCCAAGCGATGCGCCAAACTTCGCGCCCAATACATTGGCCATGATAGAAATGCCGCGGCCCGAACTGGCGTTATCCGTGACCTCAACCCACGACGCGGACACATCAACCATACGCGGCAACTGATCGAGCGCACCGAGCAACACACGCATCTTCTTCACCTCCGAAGGACTACCGGCAAGCACAATTTGATGGCCAGCAGCAACCGCACTACCAGGGCCGAAGGCAGTAGCCACAACCTGCACCAAAAAATCAGCCGAACGACTCGCCGGCACGTACACCTCAAACTCAGTATCACGCCGCCGGCCAGCAGCAATGACCATCGAATCAACGGCGCTCTCTTCAACATCGAATCGCGCAGCACGCGGCCCGGGCCTATCGGTCGAAGGCGGAGCGGAACCGATAACCGGAACATCTGGAGAAGGTAAACGGATAGCAAGTGAGGCAGAACCAGGGGCCTGTACGGCACGCAGATAGTAGACGCCATCGCGCAGTTCAGACGATATGCCCTGATCGCGCAAAATGCCCTCGACAAACGTTGGCAACCGGTCAGCATCGAGGGAAGACACGGACACCGTAAGCTTGCGATCAAGGGCAAACGCATCCGGTGAAATTACGAAATCACGCGCAAGCATGTTCTTGTATGTGGCTTGTGCGAACGCGCCGAGCGACACAGAAGAAAGCTGTATCGAAACAGGCTGACCAGCAGCGAACGCGACACACGGCAGCCAGATAAACAGAATAAACAGTTTTTTCATGACACGCCCTTGACCCAGGTATCAGCATCGATCAATGCAAGCCAACCGCCGTCAATGAAGCGAAAGCGCGACGCGGTAACAGTGCGGCCATCCGACAAAGTGACAACATAGACACTTCCGCTCGAGATATAACCGATACCGGTAAGATTTTTCGATACAACTATTTCGGGCTGTTTTTGGGCAATAGTCGGCGCCAGAACTGGCTTGCCAAAATGATAGCCAAACACGCCCAGGGCGGCACCGAGGCACAGTGAAGCAAAGAGAAATTTAGTCATATGTTTGTGAGGTGGCTTAGGAGGAAGAGCGCGATAGCTCAACATAGGAAGAGCGGCAGGCGTCGCCTGCAATGGCCCGATGAAATCGGGAGGAACACCAGCAACGGCAGACAAATGCCAAGCCGAGAGCAAAGAATGCGTGCCGTGCGGATAGGTATCCGAAAAAACTTGCGTCGTGTTGTATGCCCTGTTGAGATCATCGCCACGGAAGTACCAGCGATCCGCCACCAAAGCGTCAGGAGAGGCACCCAATCGCACCACACCGATGTGCAAGCGCGGCATGCTACCGTTCGACGCCCCCGCAGTCATCAACGCAATAGCGGGGCTTAAAACAGGCACCCGCATACGATCTAAACGGTTCAACCTTACGACATACTCCAGCAAGGAATCGCGCAACTGTTTATCAACCTGGCTGATGTTTTGCATGATGAAAAATACATCCCATCCATACTTGCGCGCATGGATAGCCCATTCCAGCATTTCAGCCCGGCCCTTGTCTTGAAAGTTCCGAGTGTTCAACCACGAACCACACTCATCCAGGAGAAGTGCGCCATTGTGCGATTCGTCAAATCCTGGCAACAACTTAGGCGAAGGTGCAACAGCGGTGATCCCGGCACGGCCATGCTGCAAAATTGGCTCAAAATCGATAAACCGGTTACCGCTGCCAATCATGTACAAATCCACGGCAGACGGCTTATCCGGCACCCTTATCACGACGCTCCTATCCCGCGCTGGCATCAGGTGCTCTAGGAACACATCGCAGTTTGTGGCAACACGCTTGCCATCGCGCAAATAACGGCGAATTTGATCTATAGCAGCCTTGCCCTTGCCGCTTCCTAACTTGCCAGTAATCGCATAAACAGCCATATCATTTGCCTATTTGACGACCAGATTCAGACCTTTTTTCTGCATAACGTATAGCTGGCAACCAAGCCAAACAGTGACGTAGCAAGTAGCGGCAGTGAAAGTGGTGGAATTAAAAGCAATCCCAAGGCCGACAGCGAAACTAGGATGCGAAGATGCCATGCTGGAAATGCCCTGGGAACAAACGCCCTTAGCGCAGGTATACATAAGCCCGATCATAACGCTAGCAAGCGACAGCATCAGAATCATTGCAGACAGCCTAAAAGCTTTCTCCAATATCATAAATCTGGAAAATAAATTAATGAGAAAGACGCATAAATTGATAAGCAGAGTACCAAGCAAAGGCATATTAAGCTTTCATTGCAGATTGAACCTGTTGAACGGAGCCGATAAGCGCAAAGAAACAAATTACGCCACTTATAAACTTGGCGAATATATTTACATAATCACAAATATCAACTTTTACGGCTATCCCCGAAATAGGATTAGGCACATATGGATTACTACAAGCAGCCGTAGGAATTGACGGGAACCAATCACCTAAACCAAGCTTTTCCTTAGTTATATCTTTAACTCCTTCGATATTATCTTTATTGGAAGATTCCACAGCGCGATACCCTTTTTCGCCCATATCTTCATCGATCTTAGGTATTCCAGTTTCATCAATTCGACATGCAGGTTGACCAGGAGCGCCACATCCATTCCCCTTACCGTCACCAGGCGTGCCCGTACCAGGAGTACCGCCAGGAGTACCGCCAGGAGTACCACCAGGAGTACCGCCAGGAGTGCCGCCAGGAGTACCGCCAGGAGTGCCGCCAGGAGTACCACCAGGAGTGCCACCAGGATTCCCGCCAGGAGTGCCGGGATCAGTAGGATTAGTGGGGTCAGTCGGCTTAGTCGGGTCAGTTGGATCAGTTGGGGTAACCGGATCACCACCACCGGTATAGGGAGGAGCGACTGTATCAGGCAGTTTTTTAGAACTGCAACGCGCACCGTTTTGTGTCAATCTCATATTCCAGGAAAGCAAATAAATGCCGTTGGCATCAGTAGGCCCCTCAATAGCTTTTACTAAATCCTCCTTACTTTTAACCTTAGCAATACACTTATCGATGCAGTAAGAGGATTCCATCAGGGCATGATCCGGGACAATCGTTTGCACGACTTTATGATCGCCGTCAGGTAACCGCTTATAGTACGCAGATGGAATTTTATAAGTTCCCGCACTATCACCATCAAGACAATCACCAACCTTTTCAATATATCGTTGTTCTTTATATTTGTTATCCGTATAACCAAAACGCAAGATATCACAGATAAACTTGTCAGGCGCATACTCTTCTTTGTTAAGGATTTTATTTAACTCAGTGCCATTAGTGCCACTTTTCTGACATGCTTCCTCGACACTGGTATAGATCATCCCGTAATTATCCCGATAATAAAATCCACCGGCAAAGGCTGGCTGTATGCATAACAACGTCAGAAGGAATAAAATATTTTTCATTTCTATCCAATAAAAAAGGGCGACATAAGCCGCCCTGCACGCCCGAACGCCGACGAATTAACCAGCCTTCGAAAACGCTTTTTTCATCATCTTGATACCCCAGAAGCCACCAGCGACCAGAACGGCGACAGCGAAGGCCGCAGTGATGTAGCTACCGGCTTGGCCGGACAGGGCCGTGATAGCAGCGATACCCGGATCATCAACCGCCAAAGCAGCGCCCGAAACGGCAACAGCACCCACCAGAGCCAAACCACGAATGATATTTTTGTTCATTTGCACATCCCTAAAAAATAGCGGTCTACATAAGATTGACGACGACCGAGCGTCAAAATACTGCTAATCCAAAATTTCAATAGAGCGACGGATAATTCGCTGTATCGCACCAGCCGCATACCCAACACCAAAGGCACTCAACGCGTAGCCGACAGCAGCGGCAATAGACATTATTTGTGCTCCAAAAAACGGGAAATAATGTACTTCGCCAGGTACACAGCACAGACGAACAACCCGGCTAAAAACAGAACAGGCCACAAATTTTTCAGCAAAATCATCGTTGCGCCCCTGCAATCCAACCCAAGGCGAACAGCACGACCACCGCCGCCACGAAAAATATATCCAGGGCCTTATCCTGCGCAGCCAAAGCAGCCGAATACTCGGGGCCTGACTCAACCACATAGGCGCATTTAGACAACTCTGTGGGAGCGCTCGACACCGTGTACAGCACGGCACCAGACGGAGCATCTGGCCCCGTCATTTGTGTGGAATCGACGCAGGAAGGCATGGGAAATTACGAGGCGGTTTGTTGACCTGGGTTCGCCTTGACGGCGGGAGCTGCTGCAGCGGGTTTTGCTTGAGAAGCAGCGGAAATTGGAGTGATAGAAAAGACCTGTGCGCCGACACGCTTGTCTTGCGAGATCGATACTTCGAATTCGACCTCATACATGCCCGGTTGAGTGTCTTTGAAGCGCTCCGGCAACACCAGTTCACCGATTAACGGCTCGATGACGCCGGTATCGCGGTTTGGCTTGTGGACGATGCATTGCGCCATGCGCATATCGTAGTCATTGCCGGTTTTTTTCGAACGGCCAGCCACTTGGGTGACATGCAGAATTTGAATGGTATTTTTCATATTTTTCCCTCTTTAGTAGATTTGCCCGCTAGAGCAATGGAGCACGGTTGTGCTATGGTTTTAACAACTTCACCAACAAATTGAACTACTACAAACCTATGAGCCAACTTCAATTTTTCGTCGTCGCTGTGGCGATCATTTTTATCGTCACCAGCCTCGTAAATGAAAAACGCAAGAAGCCAGCGGAGCCATTAACACTGAAGCGGAAACAGCTACTTACAAACCGCGAACAACAAATGTTTTCCGTACTGTCAGCAGCCCTACCGGAATGCGTCGTACTTGCTCAGGTCTCGTTTTCAGCACTCGTCACCGCCGAAGGCTGGCAATCACGAAATCGCTTTAACCGGAAAATGGCCGACTTCGTTTTATGCAGCAAACAAATGAACGTCATTGCAGTGATCGAGCTAGACGACCGTAGCCACATTGGCCGGGAGCATCACGACCGAGAGCGAGACGCCATGCTCAAACAAGCCGGATACACCACCATTCGCTACCCGAGCATTCCAACAACAGAACAGATACGACGCGATATCGAAGACCAGCTAATGGCAATGCATAACGCTCGATATGGTTGACGGCAGACGCAACTGTGCTATCGTTAACTTCGTCCAATCGGACAAATTAAAATGTCCGTTCGGACTAACTAAGAGCGATATTAAAGTCCATTTGGACTAATTTCCAATGAGAAAATACTATGGAATATCAGGAATTGATAGCAAGAGCGTTGCAGGGTAGAAAAGTGCTACCTGTAGCGAAGGCGTGGGGCGTGCCTCAGAAGACACTGGATCGCTATGTGAATGGCGAGAGAGTGCCCGACTTCCATACGACCATAAAGATCATTGAAGAGTCGGGCGTCCCTGCAGACGAAGTAGTGCGGATCATAGCTGCCCATGAGCAGCTACGTAAAAATGGTGGGCCTCCCGTGAGTCGAACACGGCACCAACGGATTATGAG
>NZ_JBNYXX010000010.1:0-9097 GCF_051380905.1 Janthinobacterium darwini | reverse complement strand
CCGAACAGGACCGTGAAACAACTTTGCGCCGATGATAGTGCTGCAACCAGTGTGAAAGTAGGTTATCGTCAGGCTTGTTATTCGCAGTAGAAGAAAACCCCACCGGAATCCGGTGGGATTTTTTTTCGTCTGCTGCTTTTGTTTTGCATTCTTCAATTCTTCCAACAATGTGCCTATCCGGAGCCGAAGGGGCCTGCGCTCGATTCGGCCGTGAATGGCTATGCCGATTATCTGCTCAAGCCATTTTCGCTGCTGGAATTGGAAATCCGCCTGAAAGCCTTGCTGCGCCGCACGCGGGTAAATGACGGCCGCCGCCGTGCTAGCCGTGGATGAGCTGCATTTCGAAGGATCGGCTACATCATCCTGAAGTGCCTGATGAGCGAGGCACCCAAGTTGGCGCCGCGCGAGATGCTCGGATCGAGGCCAGAAAGCCAGGCGCCAGAATAAGAGCATTTTTACGAGTCACGGATTAGTCCCGATTAATAGTAGAGTGGGTCGAAGCCTTGGCCAATCAGGATCGGCTCTACATCGCCCTGCAGCTTATTGATAACATCAACAGTCACGTTCAAAAGCTTGCTGTTCCTAAAATCGTTTTCGCTGAAGAGGGACAGCCACTTGCGGGCGTTCAGCGCAGACTGGTTATTGCTGTACAGGTCCACCTCTCGCTGGGTATCCAGATTTCCGGTGAAGACGCGGGATGCCGCGACTTTTTCCACAATGGCTTTCGAATCGCTACCCTGTGCCGCGTTGACGACCGAGAAAGCGAGATCCGCAAGGGTCAAGGCCCCGGTTTCCAGGTGATGTGACCAGAATTCCAACCCCCCCTTTTCCGCGTCACGGTTGAACAGATGCTGGTACAGCGAATTGACGACTTCCATCGAGGTAGAGTTGCCGTACATACTACGGTATTCGGCACTGTTGCCAAAGTTGTTAATCATCGCAGTAGCATCGCCACCAGTGCGGTTGGTGGCATCCACCCAATATTGCAGACCAGCAGTATCAGCTGGACGGCCAAAATACGCGAGATAGCCCTTAATGATTGCGTCGGAGGCAGGATCATTAAGCTGTGAGTAAAGCGGCAATTTCGCCTCCTGCTGGATCGCAGCATCAACGACACCATCTGCGTATGCCCAGGAACCGAAAGCCGACTTCATGTGCTCGGGTGTATCAATTCCGTACTGCAGGACCAGTTCCAGCATGTTCTGCAGTATTTCCTTCGAGGTCACGACCTTGTTCGTGGCAAAAAGGTCCGAGCCGAGCGCGACCGAACTAAGGGCGCCGTTGTAACACACTTTGAGTGCGTCAAAGTTGGTGCTTATCGCGACATCTTTGACCACCACGCCGGTATTGCTGATGGTGTCGGTATGTTGCGTGAACGGATTGTCCTTCTCGCCCCGCACGTAAGTGATCGAACCATGTTTTTTTAAATTCGTGTCCATGTGCGCTCGATATGGAACCATGTTGCCGTCGAATTTGTACGGTTCAATATTGCTATAGTTAATGGTCAGCGAGATAAACGGCAGGCTACCAGACGACAAAGTGTGCCCATCTTCGGGATTGTTTTTTAATACTTTAACAGCGATTTCCAGACTCGACCTATCGAGAGAAGCCAGCGAGGTCGAGCCAGGATTAGCGATTTCATCACGCAACATCATGACGATTGGATGTTGGGCGAGAGGACCAGATTTCCAACCGTCAAAACCGTATTGTTCAATGTAGTCAGCCAAAGTTTTCATTACATCTCCTATTGTGTTGTTTGCTTTGTTAATACTGCTACCGCAGCATAATTAAGATTGCCGAGTTAGCTAGATTACTTATTTAATAAGTACCATGCGGAATTAGAACACATTTATTGGCAAGTGACAGCAGTTTGAATGAAGCAGCCTGGATTGCCGTATGCGACGGTCTAGCGGCTGGCAGCGCCTGGTGTTGCAGGGTTCATACAACGCAGAGAGCTATCGGCTGAGTAGCAGTGAGGAATATCGTTGCCCCCGAAGTCCGATTGCTGCCCGTTCCCGACGACATTCATGCCCTGTGCTTGGCAGAAGCTGGCACGATTCCCTGGATTCGCGGCTAACGCCTGACCAGATTTGTCCGTACGGTTGTAGAGCGTGCGCGAAGACGAAGTACAGCTTCCGCTGCTTGTATTGATGCTGCCATTATTGCAGCTGGCGTACACGCTCCCGTTATTGTCGTTGGACGCGTTAACCCATCGACCCGCGCCGTGCGACATCGCTGTATTGTAGCCATTGCAGGATGTGGAGCTAGATCAATAGACAGTAGTTGCCGAGCAACCTGCAGGCGGTGACATACAGTTTTCCGACTGGAAGGCCCAGCTCCCGTTATTGCAAGAATAGACGGCATTTCCGGAGCCAGGGCTAATGCTGATATTTGCGGTTTGAGCATGCTGTGTGTATGGCACGCTGGCCCTCGCTTTTATCGTTTTATAGGTTTGCGCTTCGCTGCTTGGCGCCTTCATCGCCAACCGCCAATTGCTTGATCACGCCGATCATGTCGCTTACATAAGGCGGCCAGGTGGCCTTGCCACAGCAGGACAGCGCCGATGAATTGGGAATGCTGGTGCGCACTTTTGCTGTACGTAAGGCGGAGTTGAGCGAAGTTGGTGATCGCGAATGCTTTTTTAGGGGCGATGTCAGTCATGAACTGCGCACGCCGCTGAGCGTGATCAAGGGCGCGGCGGAAATCCTGATGACGCAAGGCGCGTAAGCACCGCTGGTACGCTCCGCTTCCGGGCGCATCTATTTGGCTGCGCGCGGAACCGGGATTCATTGCCCGCCGCCTGGCGGCAGCGTGCTGCGGATCGATTTCATCTAAGCCTGCTTTTTGCATTTACTTAACGAAAAATCAATGCCCTGTCGACGCGTAATTCATGCGGGCACTTGTAAGGTGAGGCCGGAAGCTCGTCTTGCTCCGTCCGCGTGGTTAATGGTGGGGAACATCATGTTCTCTTCATATTGACACTGTACGATGACTTCCATGGCTGCAGTCCTGTGTGGTCAGTACCTTTCATCTCACCAAATAATATGTGCACCCATGCTGGCCAAGCTTAAACTCGTCAAAACTCCCAAAGGCATCGATAGCGTCCTGATGCTGTCGGCCATGCTGATCCTCTGGATCGGCAATTACAGCAACCTCGATCTCATGATCGCCGACAGTATGTTCGACGGGAAGCGTGGGCACTTTGCCGGCGGTGACAGTGCGCTGGCCGGCAGTTTCCAGTTTGGCATGATCTTGCTTGGCGCCGCCGTGATAGGCCTGGCCATCTGGGACACCTTGCGTCCGCTGGCATGGCTTGCATCACGCCGCAGCGTCTTGCGCTCCGTGGCCCTGTCGGTCGTCTTGGTGCCGCCAAGCATCTATTTGCTCTCTTCCTTCAGCGATATGCCCTGTCCTACGGATTTGCTGCGCTATGGTGGACTGGAGCCGTACGCGCGCATGCTGGAAACGTTGCCAGCCAGCGCATCTGGCATGGTTTGCCTGCCCGCGATCCAGGCAAACACTGCCTGGTGGCTGCTGGCTTTGCCATTGTTCTGGCTGCCTGGACGGCCCCGCACTGCGCTTCTGCTCGCCGGTGTCATGCTGCTGTGCGGTTTGGCGTCAGGCTGGCAGCAACAGTTGCAAGGTGCACAATTTTTCACGCACACCTTGTGGTCTGCCTGGATCGCTGCTTTCCTGATACATCTGCTACATAACTTGTTCCGGACCGAGGACGCGTTGGCCTGAAATACAAAAGTACGTCACAATCTGCCTGTCGAGTTGTCGTTTCATACAAAAACAGGAGCACCATGAACGAGCAGATTGCGAGAGAAGTGGTATTGGTACGGGCCATTGAAACGGCCGACCAGAAAAAAGAAGTCCTCAGCGAGGACGACCGCATGTATGCCAGCCGCAGCGCGCGTGAGCTTGCGCAATGGCAAGCTTCGGGCAAGCAGGCCGAAGTGACGGGTGACGACTTCCTGCAGCAGCGGTCCGAGCTGATCATCAAGCGTATCACCGAGCGCACCCCCGCCTTCTCTTCCTTCGCGAAACGCCGCAACGGCATGAAGACCCTGGCACTGACCCTGCCATTGCTGGCCCTGCTGCTGGGGGCCGGGCTCGACCGCATCACCGATCCGCACCGCGTCGACTTGCTGTCGGCGCCCTTGCTGCTGATAATCGCCTGGAATGTGCTGGTCTACCTGGGCTTGCTGATCTGGCTATGCATCCCCTCGCACTCCCTGGGCTGGCCGAAAGCTGGACTGGTGCGCCACCTGAGCGTGGGCCGCCTGGCCCTGCCGCGCAAACTCCCGCACGCCTTGTCCTCGGGCTTGCTCAGCTTCATGGGGGAATGGGCGCACCTGAGCGCCAAGCTGACGGCCGCGCGCCTGGGCCGTACCATCCATTTGAGCGCCGCCATGTTTGCCATCGGCGCCGTGGCTTCGCTGTATGCACGCGGTTTCCTGTCGCAATACGCGGCCGGCTGGGAAAGCACCTTTTTGAGTGCCAGCCAGGTGCACAGCCTGCTTTCGACGCTGTTTGCACCAGCCATTGCCCTATTTCATTTGCAAGGTTTCTCGCTGGCGGAAATCGAAGCCTTGCGCTTCCCGCAAACGACGACCGTGGAAGGGGGCGCGCGCTGGGTGCATTTGTATGCGGCAACGATTTTCTTGCTGGTCGTGGTTCCCCGCCTGATCCTGGCTTTGGCCAACAACTGGCGCGCCGCACGGCTGGCGAAACATTTCCCGTTAGACCTGGATCAACCGTATTTCCGCAAGCTCAATGAAAGTATAGGCGTGGCCACGGGTGGCATGTTGCGCGTCTTGCCGTACAGCTTTACTGTCGATGAGGCGCGTCACAAGGGCTTGGGCCAGCTGTCCATCATGCTGTTTGGCGAGCAGGGGCGCATGATGCTGCGTCCATCGACGTCGTATGGCGAAGAGCCGCAGGACGTCTTGCGCGGCGCCGACCTGAATGATCCGCAAGTCAACGTCACGGCCGTGCTGTTCAATCTGACGGCGACGCCGGAAAAAGAAAATCACGGCGCCTTCCTCGATTACTTGGTGCGATCATCAACACGGGGCATCGCCGTCCTGATCGACGAGTCCAGCTACCTGGAGCGCGCTGGCGAGCAGGTGGATAATGCCGCCCGCTTGGCGGAAAGAGTCGCCTTGTGGCAACAGTTCTGCCTCTTCCATCAAACCCCGGCCACCCTGGTCAATTTGCTCAATCCTGCCTTGCACCCGCTCGATGCCGGTGTTGGCTTGAAAGTATCGGCAGCAGCATGAATGTGAATAAAGATGTCCAGGATGATGCGGTGCAGATTCAGTTTGCACTGATTTCGCATACGAATAATGGCAAGACCACCCTGGCGCGTACCTTGGTGGGCGTAGATATCGGCGAAGTGCGCGACGCTGCCCACGTGACCGTTTTTGCGGAATCGCATACCTTGCTGGCGACGCCGCAAGGCGATGCCCTGCAATTGTGGGACACGCCCGGCTTTGGCGACTCGGTGCGCCTGCTCAAGCGTCTGGGGCAGTCGGGCAATCCCATCGGCTGGTTCCTGCGTGAAGTGCTGGATCGTTATCGCGACCGTCCTTTCTGGCTCAGTCAGCAAGCGCTGCGCACGGCCAAGGACGCGGCCGACGTGGTGCTGTATCTGGTCAACTCGTCGGAGCATCCCAGTGATGCGGGTTACTTGCCGGCGGAAATGAAAATCCTCGAATGGCTGGGCAAACCCGTGGTGGTCTTGCTCAATCAGATGGGGCCACCACGTCCAGGCAACGAGGAACACAGCGAGCAGGCGCGCTGGCGTGAGCATTTACAGCAATATCCGATTGTGCGCGACGTCCTGGCGCTCGATGCCTTTGCTCGCTGCTGGGTACATGAACGCGTGTTTTACGAAGCCGTTGGCAAGTTGTTACCTCAGTCGCAGCAAGCCGGCTATGCGCGTTTGTTTGGTACCTGGCAAGCGCAGAATACGGCACGTTTCCGGGAGGCCATGCATTTGCTGGCCACGCAGCTGGCTGCGGCAGCCCAGGATCGCGAAGCCATCGAGCCCGTCTCCAAGGGCTTGCTGAAATCGGCCTTGCAAGTAGTCGGCATAGGCAAGAATTCCGAGCAGCAACGCCAGGAGAAGGCGATGGCCAGCCTGGTGGCGCGGCTCAATACGCACAGCGGTGAAACGACGCGCGAACTGTTGATCTTGCACAAACTTGACCCCACAGATGCGCATAAGATCAATACACGGGTGCGCGATAATTTTGCCGTGCGCGCGCCGATTGACAAGGCGCAAGCGGGGCTATTGGGCGCCATGATTTCCGGTGCGGCGACTGGCTTGTCGGCCGACCTGATTTCCGGTGGCCTGACCCTGGGCACGGGCGCCTTGCTTGGTGGCGTGGTCGGTGCCCTGACGTTTGCGGGCGCAGCCTGGGGATTTAATTCCGGCACGGACCGCAATGAACCTACCATGCAATTTACGGATGCCTTCCTGCGTACCTTGGTGGTGGCAGGCGTGCTGCGTTATCTGGCGGTGGCGCACTTTGGCCGTGGCCGCGGCAACTTCGTGGAAGGCGAGGCGCCAGCATTTTGGCAAGATGAGGTCGAGCAAGCGGTCGCGCGCCATGACGCTGCTTTGCTTGAGTTGTGGAAAGATGTGCGCCGAGAAAAAGCACCTGAGCAAGCCTCAGAGCGTGTCGAACCCGTGATTGCCGCCATCGCCTCCGATACCCTGGCGCGTCTGTATCCGGATGTGGCGCGCCTGGTGTAGTTCATCACGCGGGGGCCTGCAGCCACTGCTGCAGGAATTGCACGCAGGCCCTGACCTTGGCTGAGCTCGACAGCCGCGAGGTGGTCACCGCCCACACATCGGCAGCCTGTTGATACGCGGGCAAAATCTGCACCAGCTTGCCTTGCGCCAGGCTGCTTTCCACATCCCATGCCGAGCGCAAAATGATGCCGTGGCCGTCCAGCGCCCATTGATGGACGATCTCGCCATTGTTGGCCGACAGCGCCCCGTCGACCTTCACCGTTTCCAGTCCGTGCGGCCCTTGCAGTTTCCAGCGTCGCCCATCCTGGTCGCGCTCGCGGATGACGATGCAGTCATGCTCGCGCAATTGCTCCAGGGTGTCCGGCGTGCCGCGTTGCTCCAGGTAAGCGGGCGCGGCACACAGCACGCGCTGGTTGCGGGCAATATGGTGGGCGATCAAGTCTGGTTCGTGCACCACGCCAACGCGAATGTCGAGGTCGAAACCTTCTCCCAGCAGGTCGACGGGGCGGTCGAGTAATTCCAGCTGTACTTTCAGGTCTGGATACTGCCGTGCCAGCTGGGAGAGGGCTGGACCGAGGCGGTTGCGCCCGAAACCGGAACTGCAGCAAATGCGCAGCATGCCCTGCGGCTGCAATGTCGACTGCGCCACCGCTTCAGCCATCTGTTCGATATCTTCCAGGATGCGCTGTGCCCATTGCCGCACGATCTCGCCGTGATCGGTGACGCTGACCCGGCGCGTGGTCCGGTGCAGCAAACGGACTTGCAGCGCCGCTTCCAGCATGCCGATGCGCTTGCTGACGACCGCTTTCGAAATGCCCAGTTCCAGCGCCGTGGCGGCGAAGCTGGTTTTATGGGCGACCTGGCAAAACAGGCGCAAATCTTCAAGCAGCGGCGTATTTTTCATTGATTGAGCACGAAATGTGGATACTGGGGTTATGAATCCACCGATTGTATTCTGATGCGGCGCCAGTATCATTAACGCTTACATCTATCAACAGGAGAAGCGCATGCCCGCACACAGAATCGCAGTCATCGCCGGCGACGGCATAGGCAATGAAGTCATGCCGGAAGGACTGCGTGTTGTCGAGGCCGCCGCGCGCCGCTTCAATATCGACTTGCAGTTTACGACGATGGCATGGGCGAATTGCGATTATTACCTTGAGCATGGCCAGATGATGCCCTCGGACTGGTTTGCCCAACTCAAGGATTTCGACGCCATCTATTTTGGCGCCGTGGGCTGGCCGGACAAAGTACCCGACCATATTTCCTTATGGGGTTCCTTGTTGAAATTCCGGCGCGAATTCGATGAATACGTCAATTTGCGCCCCGTGCGGCTGATGCCGGGCGTGCCGTGCCCGCTGGCAAATAAAAAGCCGGGCGATATCGATTTCTATGTCGTGCGTGAAAATACAGAGGGAGAATATTCGTCCGTGGGTGGGCGCATGTTCGAGGGGACGGAGCGTGAAACAGTGCTGCAGGAATCCGTGTTTACGCGCAAGGGCGTCGACCGCATCCTGCAATATGCGTTTGAGCTGGCGCAAAGCCGGCCAAAAAAACACCTGACATCGGCGACCAAGTCGAATGGCATCGCAATCAGCATGCCATTCTGGGATGAGCGGGTGGAAGCGATGGCGCCGGAGTTTCCCGATGTGCGCTGGGACAAATACCACATCGACATCCTGGCGGCCCGTTTCGTGCTCAGCCCTGAGCGCTTCGACGTGGTGGTCGCGTCGAATCTGTTTGGCGACATCTTGTCCGACCTGGGCCCCGCCTGCACGGGGACGATTGCCATCGCGCCATCGGCCAATATCAATCCGGAGCGCACTTTCCCCTCCGTGTTTGAGCCGGTGCACGGTTCCGCACCCGATATCTATGGCCAGAATATCGCCAACCCGATCGGCATGATCTGGTCGGGCGCCATGATGCTCGATTTCCTCGGCAATGGCGACGCCCAATACACGGCAGCGCATGACGCGATTGTGCGCGCTATCGAGCAGGTGCTCGAGCATGGTCCACGTACGCCGGACATGGGTGGCAGTGCCAGTACGACCGAGGTGGGGATGGCGGTGGCAGCATTGTTGAAATAATGCTTGCCGCCCGTGGGCGGCTTTGCTATAGTTCGACTCCCCGATGAGACGCACTAGTTTGCGGCACAAAAGGGACAGCCTTCAGGGGCTGGGCAGTAAAAGAAGGAGTTGACGATTGTGCTGAAATGCTTCATACTCTTCCTTCTTCGCAGCTGACAAACACAACGCTTTGTCGATAGCGCGAAAGCAGTACCGATCACAGTTCTTTAACAATTAACAGTCGATAAGTGTGGGCATTTGATGT